>NZ_ML133648.1:0-542406 GCF_003985135.1 Rhizobium fabae | reverse complement strand
GGCCTCAATGTCATCAGCACATGGGCATGCGGGTTGCCCTCCTTGTCGTGGTAAACCCAATCGACGACCATTCCCTTCGCGGTGAGATTGTCCCGCACGAATTCGCGCACCAGCGCGATATTCTCGGCCCGCGTCAATTCCTCCGGCAGTGCAATGATCAGCTCGCGCGCCAGCTGCGCATCCGCCCGCTTCTCGAAAGCATCGAGCGCGTTCCACAGCACTTCGCTGGCGCCGGCGACGGAACGCCCGTCGATTGCTGTCCGCAGCCAGGCCGGCATCTGGTCCGGCAGCGCCAGTTCCTCATGAACCAGTTCGTATGCCCCACCCCTATAGCTGAACGACGTGCCGGCCTGTTCGTCCATCATTCGGGCACGGTGGCGGTAGGCGGCGGCCGAGACGATGCTGCGTCCCGCTCCCCTGCTGAGCACCTGCGCTCTGACGAACATGATCGCCACTGCCGCCTCCACATCACCCGAGTACGTCGCTACAGCGACGTATATTGCGCCCTCAAACCGATCGGACCGAAGGGCCGATGCCGCTTTTCCGGAAGACGGCCATTGGCCGTCTTCCGGCTGCGATGTTTTGGGGTTGGTGCAAAATAGCCTATTTAACTATCGTTTTCTAGTTAGTATAATCATCATGCTGAGGCTAATTTCAGGAAAGGAAGGTACACCAATGGCCGTAAAATCATCGATTTCTGATCTCGATGCACAGATGGAGAAGCTGCGAGAACGTCGGCGGGTTTTGATAGTTAAATCGGCCGAGCGATTTGCCCGCGCGGCGACGAAATCCGGGCTGGCGGAAATGGAGATCACCGACGAGGAGGTCGAGCGGATCTTCGAAGAGATCGCCGCTCGATTTCGCAAAGAGGAGAAGAAAGGGGCCGGCGGCCCGCCTCCTCAAGCGCGTCGACCAGCAGCTGGTGGCGCTGGAACGGCGCTGGAGGTTTCACATGACGGCTGAGCGGAAGAAAGATGCACGCGAGAAATTTCTGCTTGGCGGCATCGTCGTGAAAGCTGGTCTGTCGATGGCGGACCGGGCGTTTCTGCTCGGCGGACTCATCGAGCTGGCGACAGTGATGCCGGGATCGTCCGAACATCAGCGGCTACGCGATATCGGTGAAGAGGCGTTCAAGGCCCCTTCGCTCGATCCTTCTTCACCGCACGTCGAGGAGAACGCCGGATGGCGCTGAAGGGTCGATTGCATGCAAGCCTGCTGCTGGTCTTCGTGCCGATCGCCGTGACAGCGATCACCGTCTACATCACCGGATGGCGATGGTCGGCACTGGCTCACGGCCTAGCCGACAAAACCGAATATTGGTTTCTGCGAGCAGCCCCCGTGCCGGCGCTGCTGTTTGGGCCGCTCGCCGGACTTCTGGCCGTCTGGGCGTTGCCGCTGCATCGCCGACGGCCTGTCGCTATCGCCGGCCTCTTCTGCTTTCTCGTCGTCGCCGGATTCTACGCCTTGCGCGAATATGGACGCCTGGTCCCATCAGTGGAGCGCGGCGTGGTCACATGGGACCAGGCGCTTTCCTATCTGGATCTCGTTGCCGTCATCGGCGCGCTGGCGGGCTTCATGGCAGTGGCGGTCGCCGCCCGGATCTCTGTCGTCGTGCCCGAGGCTGTTAAACGGGCACGGGGCGGAACCTTCGGCGATGCCGATTGGCTCCCAATGTCGGCGGCGGCAAAGCTCTTTCCACCCGACGGTGAGATCGTCGTCGGCGAGCGTTACCGCGTCGACAAGGAAATCGTCCATCAGTTGCCCTTCGATCCGAAGGATCGCAGCACATGGGGACAGGGCGGCAAGGCGCCACTGCTCACCTACAGCCAAGATTTCGATTCCACCCATATGCTCTTCTTTGCCGGCTCGGGCGGATACAAGACGACCAGCAACGTACTGCCAACCGCCTTGTGTTACACCGGCCCTCTGATCTGCCTCGATCCTTCCACCGAGGTCGCGCCAATGGTGGTCGAGCATCGCACCCGTGCTCTCGGGCGTGAGGTCATGGTGCTCGATCCGGCTAACCCGATCATGGGCTTCAATGTCCTCGACGGCATCGACCACTCGACGCGGAAAGAGGAGGATATCGTCGGCATCGCCCACATGCTTCTGTCCGAAAGCCTGCGTTTTGAATCCTCGACAGGATCCTACTTCCAGAACCAGGCGCACAATCTCCTGACCGGACTGCTTGCCCATGTCATGTTGTCGCCGGAATATGCCGGCCGGCGGAACCTGCGCAGTCTGCGCCAGATCGTTTCCGAGCCAGAACCCTCCGTGCTCGCCATGCTACGCGACATTCAGGAACACTCGGAATCTCCCTTCATCCGCGAAACGCTCGGCGTCTTCACTAACATGACTGAACAGACCTTCTCCGGTGTCTATTCGACGGCGTCGAAGGATACGCAATGGCTCTCATTGGACAGTTACGCCGCGCTCGTCTGCGGCAATGCCTTCAGGTCGAATGATATCGTATCGGCCAGGAAGGATGTGTTCCTCAACATCCCGGCGTCGATCCTGCGCTCCTATCCCGGCATCGGGCGTGTCATCATCGGCTCTCTGATCAACGCCATGGTCCAGGCCGATGGCGGCTTCAGCCGCCGAGCGCTCTTCATGCTCGATGAGGTCGACCTGCTCGGCTATATGCGGGTGCTGGAAGAGGCGCGCGATCGCGGTCGCAAGTACGGCATCAGCATGATGCTCCTCTATCAATCGGTCGGGCAGTTGGAGCGGCACTTCGGGAAGGATGGCGCGACCTCATGGATCGATGGCTGCGCTTTCGCCTCCTACGCCGCGATCAAGGCGCTCGATACGGCGCGCAATCTTTCCGCCCAATGCGGGGAAATGACGGTTGAGGTGCAGGGGCGTTCGCGGAACATCGGCTGGGACGCGAAAGGCGGCGGCGCGCGCAAATCCGAGAGCGTCAATTTCCAGCGCCGGCCGTTGATCATGCCGCACGAGATCACCCAGTCGATGCGCAAGGACGAACAGATCATCATCGTCCAGGGCCATAGCCCGATCCGTTGCGGCCGGGCGATCTATTTCCGGCGGAAGGATATGGACGCGCAAGCAAAGGCCAATCGCTTCGTGCGGACTTGATGGCGAGGGCAAGCCTGCCTCTCCGGGTTTCAGTGGTATTGAGGAAGTGTACAATGAGGAAAGAGCTGCCTCACGGCAACTCCTCCTCGGCGTATTTGGCAAGTTCGGCGCGCGCGGCTTCCAGCTCCGCCTTGATGCGGCGACGCTCCTCGACGGTAGGTGCTTCTCTGGCTTCAAGGCGCAGTTCCTCGATGGTGCATTCGATGTTGAAGGCGCTTTCGTTCGTCATCGTCATCTCCTTGTTGACGTGAAAGATGACGCCGGCAGTCGTGAGGATCGGGCCGGGTCAAGGTTCGCGTCAGCGACCGGCGGAGCCGGCGCGCGGAGGGGCCGATTTTGTCGGAGCGGAGTGCAACGCAGCGGAGGCAAAATTGGAGGGGCCGCACGACCTTGAGGCGGCCCGGTCCTCATGACAGGCTTGATGATCTGAGCAGACAGCTCACGTTTCGTTTGGCACCAGAAAACAGGCGGCGGGCAAAGCCTGCCGCCTCAGATGTGTCACCGCCGAAGCCGGCCCCGATCGCTCGAGGCCGGCAGCTCGTCATTCAGTTTGGATTGTTCCAGAGGATGACCTTGCGGTTCGGCTCGCCGCCGGGGGCTTGCGCGAGGTTGCCGAAGATTACGCCGATCTCCGGGGCCTCCAGCTTCACCGAAAGGTATTCCTCGCCAGTCTGGCGGGCGATACGGTTCCAGCCCGCGCCGATCTCGAAGCCGGTCTTGCGATGGATGATGCGATAGTCGGGAGCTTCCTCGCTCGCCTTGTGGGGGTTCGGGACGATGGCGATCGGGGCATTGACCCGGATGGTGGCGAAGATGCCTTCGAGGCTGCCGTCGGTCTTCTGCGTCAGGGTTGCGATCGTGGTGGCCATGGTATTGTCTCCTTCGGTTGCTCGGGACCATTCCCGATGGCGCCCGAAGAAGGGGCCGAGCCGCAGGCGTCACCGGAGCGCCAGCGCAGGGGAACCCCTTGCGGGTTGACGCTAGTGGCGGCCGGTCCCTTAAAAAGGCGACATGGAGAACGGGAATGGTCCCGCGCGACCGAAGGTCGGGACGAACCATTATGGCCGCTCGGTCCAGCGCTTGCGAAAAGACCAGGAGCTCTTGGAATACCCTCCGCCATTTCGCGCAAAGCCCTCGCCGCTCCTGACCACCGCAAGCGGGAAGCGCCCACCCACTGCTCCATCATCATATGTCGGCACCAGGCGGAACCGACACGGTGATCGCATCCGCGCTGCAGGCCGTGCAACTGCCGGGTGGGTTGTTCACTCCGAGATCGAATACGTGATGTTAGCCGACACGCCCCAGCAGCGCGGCTGACGGATCCGACAGTGGTCCGCCAGGCACCCAGCTTGAGCGCCCTGGCCAGCCCGCGTGATTGAGACCGGTTTCGTCGAGCGTTCTTCGCCAGGCCCAGGACGCGCCAACACATCACAAAACGGAATCCATCGGCTGCAAAGGATTCCAAACTCTCGTTGGACAGCGTCGGTCCGAGCAGGAATGATTCCCGGCATGAGCCGAAAGTCGTTCCACCTCCATTGTCAGCGCATCGACGCCAGCCGCAACATGGCGCGCTATTACACGCTTGCAATCCAGCCGACCTTGTTCGGCGAAACCGCGGTCGTGCGAAGCTGGGGACGAATTGGCAGACGTGGCGGCGAGAGAACCGACGTATTCGGCACCGAACAGGAAGCCGTGGCGCATTTTCTCGATCTTGCCCGCCGGAAGCATCGGAAGGGCTACAGGCCGACCGGCGGCTGCGATGCTGTCGGTGATCCGGCCTGATTGCTGGACACCTATCCGCGAGTCACTTGCCAGAACGAGGCGCCCCTCTCTACGCAAGGGATCGTCAGGCCGTCAGGCGCGAAGACTGCACCGCAGGCTTCGTGGAGCCGGCTCGCCGACGGAATAGAGCCCGGTCCGGCGAATACGCCGGATCCGCCCACACCCTGCTCACGCTTGAGGCGGGCACGACAAAACTATTGCCCACGTGGGTCCGGCGAAGTTGAAGGATCCGAACAGGTCAAGAATTCAATGCCGTAAAGCGGCACATTCTGGTCTTCCGAAACAAAATGCGCTCCCTCCGCGGCCGCCTGCGCCATGAGGAGATGGTCGAAGGGATCTCGATGATGGAGCGGAAGCTTTTCCAAGTGCGATCAGATGTGAGTCGGCAATATCGAGCCTATGAAACGACGCTTACGAGCACATCGTTTTCGGGATCGCTAATGAGGCTGCGCATATGACTGCCCAGCCTGTCGTCGTCATTCAGCCACCATAGCAACGCATGCGTATCGAGCAGAAGCCTCACCTCCCGTCTTCCATCGCCTTCAGGACATCTGCGGGTAGGCTGTCAAAATCATCGGAAACTCTGATCTTGCCGCGCAAAGCGCCGGGCTTGCGCACCGCCACGTCGACTGACGGAGGGCCGATTTCGGCTACGACCTTATGATGAGACATCAAAACGGAACCTCTGCCCATCCTGAACCTGCTTCAGGAAGGATGTCAGATTACCGCGAAACTCCCGCACGCCCACACGGCGGGGAGAAGATACGTTCGGTCGAGGTTCAGACATCCTTGGCATGCTTCCTCCAGTTCGGCTTGAAGGTGATCTGTGTCACGTTGCGGGCCTCGGCCCAGCAGGCTGCTATACGCTCGGCGCCTTTCGGCGCACCGCCGTGGAGCAGAATCATATCTGGATGCTTGAGTTGCGCCTGGTCGAGCTTTGCCTAGATGCGTTGGTGATCGTTGTAATCCATACCGCCGGAGAAAGCGATCTTGGTCCCGGCCGGGATCAGCACCTCGGTCTCGGCGCGGCGGCGTGCGGAAAGGAAATCCCTGGAGTCGATCATCGCCGCGGTGATGTTGGCTTCGTGGCCCCTCTCTTACTCTTCCGTTACGGCCGCGCACCTGCGTCCTGCTGGCCTGCAGCGGAAAATTCATGCGGTTGCCAACTTCCAGATTTCGGATCCATGACTTCCAATCAACAACTCGTTGACTTCCAATTTTCATGGTTGAGAATTCCTATTTCGGAAGGCACGCGCCACCGTCAAGGCCAGCGATCTTGGAGGATTGAAGGAGCTGGCGGAAACATGCGGGGAGAAGTTCGCCTTCGGAGTCGTCCTTTATGACAGCACCGATGTCGTCCCCTCGGCGACCGGTTGCAGAAGCTCCCCTCGTGCCTTTGGCGATTAGCCGTTTCCAGTCGCTCGGACCTACAACCGATATACTACCTATTTTAAGATAGTATAACCGTCAAGGTTCGTGCTACGCATTCTCACGTGGTTTGGTCGGCCGTTCCGGCGAAAGATGATTGTGAGAGCGATGTGCGACAGTTTCTGATTGGCGGGCAGGCGTTCGATGGCGACGCACCCGAGCTTTCGGCCCGGCTCGAACATGCCTACGCGCAGAAGCTGCGGCCACTTTGCCGATGCAAAGAGCCGCCGCTTCCCATGTACATCGCCCGCGTCGACGATCTTTATGTCATCAAGCGCATGCCACTTTCGGGGCGGGACCATGACCCCGCATGTCCGTCCTACGAACCGCCCTACGAATTATCAGGTTTGGGATCTTTGATCGGCAACGCGATCCAGATCGACGCGAGTGGGAAGGCTGCTCTGCAGCTGGATTTTCCCCTGACGAAGAAAGGCGCACGCAGCACACCCGCATCTCGCCCAGAGGCATCTTTGCCGGCGCTGCGCAATGAGACAAAGAAGCTCTCTTTGCGCGCCGTCCTGCACTATCTCTGGGAGGCGGGAGAACTGACGGAATGGCGCTCTTCGTGGGCCGGCAAACGTGGCTGGGGCCGGGTGCGGACAAGTCTCATCAACGCCGCCTCACAAATGACCGCTCGCGGTGGAGCTTTGAATGACATTCTGTTCGTGCCGGAAGGGTTTCATCAGGATGACCGGGAAGGTATAGCCGCCCGGCGGGCGGCGGCCCTGGCCGGTGCCTATGCCTCCGGTTCTGGGCCCCGGAAGCTGATGGTGAGCGTGGCGGAAATCAAGGAGTTCATTGCTGCCCGCGGTGGCCAGAAAATCGCCGTTCGTCATCATCCCTTCCCCTTCATGATTGAAGATGGGACATGGAAGCGATTGAGCGTAAAATACGAGACGGAGCTCGAACTGTGGCGGTCGAGTGAAGACTTCCATCTGATCATGATTGCGACGTTCTCGATATCCGCTGGGGGGATCACCTCTATCGAGGAGATCGCCATGATGGTTGTCAACGAGTACTGGATCCCGTTCGAGAGCATCCATGAGCAACATCTTCTGGAAAGGCTCTCAAGATTGAAGCGCAAGAGCGTGAAAGGCCTGCGTTTCAATCTCTCTCGGGAGCAACCGGTCGTCTCGGTCACCTTGCCGGAACAACACCCGGCTCCCGTCGCCATGTTCATTGTGCCTCCTGGTGCCGGTGAAGATTACGAGAGGGCGCTGGCCGAAATGATCGAGGCGAGGCCTGAAATAACAGCATGGATCTGGCGTGTTTCGGAGGAAGAGATGCCGAAGCTCCCATGATCGGAAGAGGCAAAATGTCTAGTTTTTTCAGTAATACTGACAATGGAATTGCTCCCGCACAGAGATCGACGCTGCCGAACGGTCGCGACCGAGACGAAGAAGTCGAGCGGCGATTTCTTCCTCATCTCCGCGAAAATGCGCAGGCTTAGATGTATCCGATGGTCAACGCCATCCTTGCAGGCGCCTCGAACGACGCGTCTGGGGATGTCGGAGGCGACGGGAGCAAGAGTCGGACCTTGGCTGCGGCTGCCAAAGCGTCGATATCGTCGGGAGCCGTGATTAGCCTTGTCTATCACGTGGCTATCGGGCTGTTACAGTGATCCGCGTCTCTCATGGCTGAGGCGGCTCACGCCGCCTCCTCCTCTTCCAGGTCCGGCTGCAAGGAATGCAGGTAATCGACGGCCCGCTGCGCATGCGCTGCCGCAGAAAAGATGGCGCGCTTGTCGTTGCCGAGAACCTTGAGCCAGCCATCGAGATAGCTTGCGTGGTCGGGGCGTGGTTCCAGTTCAGGGACGATGCCAAGATCGGCGCAAAGAAAGCAGCTCCCAAGTTCCGCGATCAGTTCTTCGCGGGCGCGTTCGCTCCTGTCTTTAGCATAGCGGCTGAGGTCACGATTAAGCCTCCGCGGTGCAGCGGTCCAGTGTGTTATCTCGTGACTAAGGATGGCCACATAAGAGGCGTCGTCCCTGAAGGCATTCAAGCATGGCATCTGGATGTAATCCCGAACGGCGGCATAATAGGCCGCCGATCCGCCGTGCCGGATCAGCGCGCCGGTATTGGCAAAGAAGCGAGCGGCGTCGCCGATGCGGCTCATCGGATCCTGGACAGCTGCCATTTCAGGAAAGCGCTCATAAAGACCGGCGATCTGATCGGTGTTGAACACCGTGTAGGCTTTGAGGAACGGTATATTCTGTTCGATCTCAGTGCCTCTGTCGATTGTCTCGGTGCGGATGAACGAACTGGCAAAGACCACGGTTGTGCCGGTTTCGCCCTTGCGGACGGCGCCGCCGAGCTCTTTTGCCTGGCGAAACGTCATCCACCTCGATGACTTAAAGCCGCGCGCTATGGCTTCAGACCAGAGGAGCAGAACGTTGATCCCGGTGTAGGGTTGACCGTTGTAGCGCAGTGGCCGGCTGACCTCGACTGTCGCACCTCCCGTCGTCCACGGTTTGGTCCATGACCGCACACCCTGTTCGAGATCGGCGATGATCTTCGTGGTGATGCGGCTGTAGATGTCGGAGCGTTGGTTAGATTGTTGCCTGCCCATATTTAAACCTCCGTTTTGAGGCCGCGGTCATCGCGACCTGCTACGGCGGTCCGAAAGCCAGGCTGCAAGCGCCGCCTGCACCTGCAAAGGCCGCAACGAAGTGGAGGACGGCAGAGCCGTTGCGGGGGCGCGAGCCTGGCAGGACCAAACGCCGGGGCAGGACGCGATGGCCGCAATACGATCGGGAGGTTGTTGACGAAGGCAGACGCGGCAAGATCCGCGAGCGGTAGCCCGTCACTCACGCCGCAGATGAACCCCCGCGAAGATGGTTTACCGAGGTGACGAAGTCCGCCGATGCCGTCTCGATCCTTCGGCGCGGCAAGCTGGTCGGTACCGGCAAGGTCGGTGAACTCTCCACTGCCGAGATGGCGGCGATGATGATCGGCGACGTCAAGCTCGCCGAGCTCGACAGCCGTCTGCCGGTGGCCGAAGCGGCAAGACCGGTGTTGACCGTAAGCCAAGTAAAGGCCCCGATCGCTCCGGCCTGAAGACGATCGAGATCGACGCGCTGACAGTCCGCTCCGGCGAGATCGTCGGCATCGCCGGCATATCGGGCAACGGCCAGAAGGAGCTGACGGAGATTCTCGCCGGCCAGCGCCCGACCGATGCCGGTAAGGTCATGGTCAATGGCGAGGCTTACGGCGCCACCCGCGATGAGACGCGCAAGAACAAGGTGCGTTTCATCCCGGAAGAGCCGTTGCAGAACGCCTGCGCACCCAAGATGAGCGTGAGCGAGAATCTTGCGTTTCGCACCTTCGACTTGAAGGCGAACGGCAAGGACGCGATCTGGCAGAATGAAGAAGCGTGCCTCGGCACTGATCTCCGACTTCAAGGTCAAGACCGCCTCTTCCTCTTCGCCGATCGCAGCGCTTTCGGGCGGCAACGTGCAGCGGGCGGTGCTCGCCCGCGCACTGACCGGCGAAGTCGATCTGCTGATCGTATCGAACCCCTGTTTCGGTCTCGATGTTCGCCATCGAGGAGTTCGGCACGGTCGACGTGTTCGTCAACAACGCCGGACTTCAGAGGGATGCCCCTTTCGCAAGGCCGATACCGCCGAGTTTTCAAGCCAATTCCGCCAAATTTTTCGTTGACGTGATCCGGATAGTTGAGATCGAGGTCGGTGAGGCCCGTCACGGGCGGCGCGCTCGTCCATCTGCATGACGGACGGCTTCGACGACTGGCCCGGCCACTCGACTCCAACGCGACGATCGACATGCGGCTGGAACCGGGGTAGCGCCTGGAACGTTTAGAGAACGAACTCAGGAGGCCGTTATGAGCAACAATCCGAAAACCAAGACATCGTCCAATACGCAGAAGGACCCCGACGATTGGGTGAGCGGCGACGAGCCAATGACGGGAGCGCAGCGGTCCTATCTGAAGACCTTGTCCGAACAGGCGCACCAGGCCGACGTCTATGCCGAGGATCTGACCAAGGCGGAAGCGTCCAAGAGGATCGACGAACTAAAGCAGTCTCTCGATTTGAAATGAGCGGCCGCGTGCGATGGCCAATTACTTGAAGCCGAAGGCTGAGGGCAGAACTTTTGCGCGCCGAAACATGTGATCGCACAACGGCGAAAGGTCGAGACCATGGTAGGCCTGCAACTCGGCGGACTGCCTCCGCGTGAGATTTGGCGTAAAGGACTTACGCCGCAATGCAGCTAATTGAGGCGTTGTCGCTGCAAACTAAACCTTCGGAACCAATGTGCACGACGAAGCAATTTGACTTGGGTCGCTGAACGTCTCCTCTGGAAAAATTGTTAGCTTCGTGATACATATTCGTCCAATCTGTAGTGCGAAGGTGACTAATGCCAACACCTCATAATCCTCCGGCCGCTGTGCGGCGCGCGCTGGGCAAACTGGGCGCAGACATACGCGACGCTCGTCGACGTCGCCGGCTGCCTATGGCTGTAGTGGCCGAACGCGCCTTCACCTCACGCTCAACGCTTCAGAAGATCGAAGCTGGCGACACCAACGTCAGCATCGGAATCTATGCCGGCGTCCTCCAGGCACTCGGCCTTCTAGATGGGCTAAGCCAAGTCGCCGACATCACCAACGACAGCGTCGGGCAGTCTCTGGCCAGTGCGGAACTACCTAAGCACGCTCACCCGAAGCGATCGCCGAGATCGTCACGCGATGGCTGATTTTGAAGTTCATCTCGACCTTCACGGCCGCACACGTCCGATTGGACTGACGCGGAGCAACCGCGTCCGTGGCACCGAGACGATCATGTTTGAGTATGACCGAGCCTGGCTTGAGGACCCCGACCGCTTCTCGCTAGAGCCCGCTCTAGCTCTGACCCGAGGAGCCTTTGCGCCACCCGCCGGCCTCGCAACTTTTGGCTCCATTGGCGACTCTGCACCCGATACTTGGGGCCGGCGCCTCATGCAGCGCTCGGAGCGGCGTACGGCTGAGCGCGACCGCCGGGCCGTGCGCACGCTGGCGGAAAGCGACTATCTGCTTGGCGTCGCCGACGAGACCCGGCTTGGTGCGCTCCGCTTTCGCTGGGTCGGCGAAGAGCAATTCCGAGCCCCGATCCGCGCGGGCGTCCCCGCCCTCATTGAGCTCGGCCATCTGCTGCAGATCACCGAACGTATTCTGCGCGACGAGGAAACCGACGAAGACCTCCAACTTATCTTCGCGCCTGGTTCGTCGCTTGGTGGAGCGCGTCCGAAGGCCTCTGTCATCGATCAGCATGGCCATCTCTCGATTGCCAAGTTTCCCAAGGAAACCGACGACTACAGCATGGAGACATGGGAGGAGGTTGCTCTGCGACTGGCTGAACAAGCCGGCATTGTCACGCCCCTCCACGAGCTCATCGACGTCGCCGGAAAGAAGGTCATGCTCTCGCGTCGCTTCGACCGAAATGGCGCCGTCCGGATCCCCTTCTTGTCTGCGATGGCGATGATGGGCGCAAAGGACGGCGAGCGCGGCAGCTACCCGGAGATCGTAGACGCACTGGCCGAACACGGCGCGCAGGGAAAAACCGATGCCCAAGCGCTTTATCGCCGCGTCGCCTTCAATGTGCTGATTTCCAACGTGGACGACCACTTGCGAAATCACGGCTTTCTGTGGCTCGGCAAAGCCGGCTGGTCGCTGTCCCCTGCCTATGACCTCAATCCAGTGCCTACCGACGTCAAAGCGCGCGTCCTTACAACTAACATCAATCTTGATGAAGGCACCTGCTCGCTTGATCTGCTGGAAGAAGCTGCCGGGTTCTTCGCCCTCACGCTCTCCCAGGCTCGCGTGATCATCAAGGAAGTCGCCATCTCCACCGCGACGTGGCGCGAGACCGCAAAAGCGGTCGGTGCGCGGTCGGCCGAGATCAACCGAATGGCCAGTGCGTTCGACCACAATGATTTGCAGCGAGCGCTGGCCCTATGACGAGAACCCTCATCCACAGTTTCGATCTGTCCTCGGCCAGCCCGATCACCGACGTGACCGTCGACCTCGATGTAGCGGACATTGAGGTTGCTGGCATTCGCGAGGTGGTTCAGACGCCGGTATCGCGTATGGCCCATGGCCTATCCTCGACTTGCTCCTTGCTCCGATCGGTCTTGGAACGCCCTTCATCTTCCGCGAACCGCTCGGCCGGGCCCGAGGAAGATCGCTCTATCGGGGGCTATTCGGCCGCTTCGTCGCGCGCCCCCATCTAGAGCGCTAGTTCAACCTCTCGATTTTTGCGCATCTCAGCAGTTAGACCATAGATCTGGAACGGCGACGGAAGATCAAAGTCACGCGTCTACCGCGAGGAGATCTACCGTATTGGATTGCCTGGGCGCCGCCGGATTTGTCCTCGCTCGCCGTCGCTGAAGCCACACCCAGCTGGCGAACGCCCTTATACGGCAGCTCGATAGTATATTTCAGTCACCCGAAACCGACCATCGATGCGTTTGCACTGGACGATGACGTCGATCGCGATCTTCAGCATCTCGCGTATGTCGTCTCGCCCCAGATCCCGACCGCCGTCGGATTCCTTCACCAGCAGTGTCAGTTGTTCGAATGCCAGCCTGGCCGAGTCGGCATGCACGGTGGTGATCGAGCCCGGATGGCCTGAGTTCACATTGCGAATGTAGTAGAACGCTGTGCCGTCGCGCAGTTCCTGCAGAAGAATGCGATCCGGCCGCATGCGCAGACAGGATTCGAGCAAATCCTTTGCCCCGACCTTTGCCAGCCCTTGGCCACCCTTGGAGTAGAAAAGGCGGACCTGGTTCGGCTGCGGGATCACGAGCTCGGGCGTATCTTCAATCGAGATGATGCGTTCGCTGGAAGGTATATGGCGGATCAACGCCTTCGAAAGCGTCGTCTTGCCGGATCCCGTCGCCCCGGAGATGATGATGTTCTTGCGCGCGTGGACGGCCCCTCGCAGAAATGCCGGGTAGGACCCTGTTCTAAAGAACTCCAGAAGCCTACGGTCGGCCGAAGAGATGGCCGTCTCTTGCCTCGCGACCTCGGCGAACAAGCCGCCCTGCTCAAGATCGTTCAGGCTCAGCGACACCGACGACGGCTTTCTAATCGTGATGCTGACCGTTCCCTTTGTCGTCGCCGGCGGGATGACGATCTGGATGCGCTCGTCGCCCGGCAGCGTTGCCGAGAGGATGGGCCGGGTTTCGTCGATCGACTGGTTGGAATAGCTGGCAACAGCCCGTGCGAGACGCATCAGCTTGTCGAACGACAGATCCGGCAGATCGTGGGTTTGCCACCCGGCCGTGCCCTCGGTGACCACCTGGGTCGGCCAATTGATGATGACCTCGTAAAGCGACTTGTCGCGCAGGAAGGGCGACAGCGGTACCAGCAGCTCGCGCACGACGCCTGAATCAGCTCCCTCTGTCATGGCGGGCTATTTCGTGACCAGGGTCGAGGCTGGACTGAAGTCGCCAAGAACCGCCCGATCGTAAATGCGGTTGCGCGGTTCGGTCACGCGAAGCCGATAGACGCTCGAGAAATCGAGATCACGCGCCACGAAGATCGAGACCAGCTCTCCTTGATGCTTCAACAGGGTCGGCGGAATGTTGATTGACTGCTCAACGGCGATGGTCGCGGCCTGCTTGCCGGCGCTCGTTGTGTTGTCTGCCTCGACATCGCTATCCTGCAGTTGGCTGTTGGCGTAGGAGCTGGCGTCGCCGACAATCGACAACAGGATCGCGCTGCCGAAGCGCTCCCACCAATGGTTATCGACGTAGCCGTCGACACCGGCACGCCCAAGGGCATCGGTTGCCGGCGACGCCAGGGTGATGATCACGGCCCTCGGCGTTTTTGCCCGGTTCCAGAGAACAAACAGGCCTTTCTGACCGCGGCGAAGGCCGCCCCGATATTCGCCAACCACTTGCGTGCCCTTCTCCATCAGCACGACCCTGCCATTATCCGACAGGACGTCGCGGTTGATGACACAGCTCGTGAATCCGGGTTGGTCGGAGGAGAGTGCCGTCTCCAGGACGCATGGAATAGAGGTTCCCATGGCGACGATGAAGTCGCGATTTCCAAGGGTTCCGGCACGCGAACCCTGCAGCTGTGTCGGTGTCAACAGCCGATTGAAGCGCTGGTCCTCGTTTTCCGCCTGGGCACCGAGACCGCCCGGGCTGTTTCCGAGTGAAACGTAATTCGAAGCGGCATCGGTGCTGGTATCCTGGTCTCGAGGATGAGACTGAGGGGATTTTTTGCCACCATAAGCGATGACCGGCGCGCGACGGGCGGCGTCGAGGAGCTTCTCATCCTCACCCGCCTGCTCGGGCATGCCGGGCGTCGGCAGGATTGTTTCCGGTGGCGTGGCGATGGGTTGGACCGGCTCCTTCGCCGGCTCGAAATCCGATGTCTGGCGGATGACGACGCGTTCGGGCTGGACGCCATCTGCGGGCTTATCCTGCCCGCGCATCGACCAGAGCGCAAAGCCGACGAAGGCGATGATTGCCAGCGCCACCACACCACGTCTCACCGTCGGATTGTTATCGAGGCCGCGGCCGGTCGTCGTTTCGGCGCGCTCACCCGGAATGTGGGTGCTGTCTTCCTCGGCCATGACGTCCTCCTATTGTCCTGTCGCAGCCGGCGTCTTCACGACGCGCTCGACAGAGGGTGAGGTCGTATTCGTTTCGGGATTGATGCCGATACGATCATAGGCCTCGTTGAAGACGCAGAGGACGTCGCCTCCCCTGCGCAGGATGAACTTGCGGCTGATCGCGTGTACCAGCACCAGATTGTTCTCGACGGACTTCGGCACCAGGCTCTCGCTGCCGTCGGAATTTTCCATGTAGATCGCCGGCATTTCCTGGTTGCCGGCAAAGGCGAATGTGGTGACCTTGCCGTTGTCGTAGACCGCCTGCGGTTCTAGTGCCGCGGCTCCTTGAGCCGAATAGCGCCAGTTGCGTGGTCCATAGGCTTCGTGAAGGGCGAGAACCTTGTCCGCTTCGCCGGCTTGAGCTGCTTGCGCGCGCGCAGCGGCCTCCAGCCTCCGACGTTCGGCCTCGTCGGCGGGATAGCGATACTTCACATAAAAGTAAGTGTTCTGCCCGGCCTCGACGGTGCCGTCGCGCACCGTCAGTTCCATCTGGTAGCTGCGTGTCGAGCCGTCCCGCCTGGTCGTGACGGCCGAGATGTTGGTCACCGGCTGGTTTTCGCGGGGCTTCAGGAACAGGATGTTGCCGGCCGGCGCCACTTCCCACGCAACGCTGTTGCCGAGCGCGACGTGGGCGATCTCCTCATCGGCGGCAAACTCTATCTGCACCGAGGACCGCAACGTGCCGACGATCTTGGTGATGTTGTAGGGCTGGTAGTCGATGAAACGGACGCGGCTATCCTGCGCGGCGCCGCGCGGTATATCGAGTGCGAAGGCCGCCGTGGAGAGGCCGGCGGTCAGCGTCAGGGCGATCAGGAAACTCTTCTTCAATTGATGGCCTCCGGATCGGCACGATAGTCGCTGACGGCAAAACCAAGCGGATTGGTCAGGCGGTCGGTCGCGGACATCGGCGCGTTGACATAGGAGAAGGTGAGCGTTGCGACCCAATGGGTGGTCCTGACGTCGTCACCGCGGGTGACGGTCCTGGTATAACGCACCGATACGACATTGGCGTTGATCAGCGAGATCGAGACGATGTTGACGCGTGACGTCGCGCCGCGACCGTAGATATTCTGCGGAGAGTCCGGATTGCCGCCCCGGTAGATCACCGCAAAGCGCGTCTGTTCCGGCTGGGTCGAGAGCAGGGCGACGGTGCGAAAATTCTCCTCGGCCTCGCTCCAGACATAGGCTTCCCGCGCACGCACATATTTGGCGGCGAAGTATTTGGTCACCGCCTCATCATAGCCGCCGGCGGCAGATGTCAGCGCCGAGACGACGTCGACGATGCCGGTCGAATTGTCGACGCGAACGACGAAAGGTTCGACCGTCTTCAAGGGCGTGAGGCCGGCAACGGCAAAGATCGAGGTGGCGGCAAGCACGCTCGCGGCGATCGCGATGGACCAGGCGATGCGCGCCGACCGCTCCACCTGGACCAGCCGATCCTGATCGAAGCGGCGCGCTCTTTCGAAATAGCTCTTTAGACTGTCCGTGCTCACCATCTCACCCCTCCCCGCACGGCCGATAGGAACCCGCAGCATCGAAATCCGCGAAGGCGGCCGGCTTCTCCGTCAGCCGCTCTTTTCCATAGGAAGATACGTGGGCGGTCGCCGCCGCCGGGACAGCGTCGGAACCGTCCTGCTTGATGGGCTTGTTGCCCTCCCATTGCCACATGGAGCGGTTGAGCGGCCGGCGCGAATAGCCGTCGCACTTGGGCAAAGGGTGGGACTTCGAAGCGCAGCCAGTGAGCTCCATGGCAAGGAGAATCGAGACGATGATGCGGATCATTGGAACGCAAACCTCTGAAGCATTTGTCGTGGAGAAGTCGTCATCCGGACCCTCAAGATCTGAGGCGACGTCCGACGGAGCGGGCTCCTCGTCCGACCGCTCGAGCGCTATGGGAGGCTGCCCAAGCGAGCGTGCCTTCGTGAGCGTCTCGGGCGGCGCCATATCCGTAGGTCAGGGACGCTCCGCCTGCCGCAAGCGCCGAGGCGATGCCGGGCAACTGATAGAAGACGTAGAGGGCTGCAAGGCAGATGGCGCAAAGCGCGACCGGGCGCATCAAGACGTCGGTATAGCCTTCGATCGCCGTGAAGGTCGTGTCGATGCAGGTGACCAACAGCGAACCGATCGCGACCACCAGGACCTGCAGAATGACAAAGTTGGCGAGCTGACCGATCCAGGACTCGGTGAAACGACGGGTCGACGGGAACATCGCAAGCGCTACGAAAATCGGGCCGATCGCCAGCACGATGGCGAGCGCCAGCCGGGCGTAGAGCGAGACGATGTAGCCGATTGCCGCCACGGTGAAGCTCGCACCGATTGCCATCATCCCGCCGATACCGGTGACGATGTCGACTGGCCAGGTGGAACGCGACCAGATTTCGCGGGCGCATTTCTGGCCCTTGTCGAGCAGGCTGTCGAAGGTGGAAGCGCTCGGTGCGGCGCCGGAGTTCAACGCCTGCGAGATCTCGCGCGGCAGGGCCTCGAAAAAAATGTTAGTGACATAGGTCTGATATTCACTGGCGTTGCGCACCAGCATGACGATGATCGCAAGCTTCATCGCCCGAAACGCGAATTCAAGAATGGGCTCGTGGACCGAGCCACGCAGGACAAGGTAGCCATAGAGCACGACGTAGAGCGTCAGCGCCGCGGTGAGCGGGCCGCTGATCCAGTTGGCGATGTTCGACGTTCCCGACGAGATGAAATTTTCTAGCGGCGACTTGAACTGGCCGTCGACGAAGCTGAAGACCTGGTACATGGCTCAGCCTCCAAGCGATGTTTTCATACGTTCAAGTCGCAGCTTCCAGTCCGCCGCCTCCGCATTTTGGCAATCGGGCGTTTGGCGCAACCCGCCGGGGTTGTTGCGGCATTCGCTGATGATCTTTGTCAGCAGAGCCTCATCAGCCATGAGCTCGTCGACAGTGTAGGTCTTGTCTCCCTGGCCGGAGCAGCCAGAAAGGGTGCGGGTGACGACGTCAAGAAGGACATTTCTCATTTGAGCGCCTCTCCCATGGCATCCATGCGCTTGCGCCAATCCTCGGCCTTGCGCTGATCATCGACCTGAACCTCTGCTTGCTGGACCATCTGCAGGGCCTGCATGCGCAGGACGTCGGCTTGCAGAAACGCCGTTTCTGCTTGTAGCCGTGCCTGGAGATCGGCGATGTCCTTGGCATCCGCAGCACCTGATATCTGCTGGCGCAGCTGATCGATGCCGTCGATGCGCTTGGTGGCGGCATCGTAGATCTGCTGGCCGAGGCTCATCTCACCGGCATTCTGGTTCTGGACGCGCGACAATTCCTGCGCATAGAAATCATCGGCGTCGGTGCGATAGGTCGAATTATCCTCCAGGAATTTCGACGCGGAGCTGCCGAAGACGCCGGTACCCGATCCCTTGAACAGACCTTCGATGGCATTGAAATCCTGCGGCAATGCCTTGCGGATCGAAGGATCGTTCAGCAGACCGGCGACATCGGCCATATTGGTGATCTTGTTCAGCGATGCGTAAAGCTGCTGGGCCTGCTGAAGCTGCTGATTGAGTGTGCCGAGCTGGGATTTAAGCTGGGTGATGCTCTCGATCTGCTTGGCGATCGCCGTCTCATCGATGACCGGAATGCCCTGCGCGAATGCAGTTCCAACGGGCAACAGTGCAGCCATCATCGCCAGCGCAAACTCTCTTCTGACCCTTTCCATCAATCCGCCCTCCTTCTTTGCTGAAACACCGGTAGCCAGTCTTCGAGCCGGTCGCCGATCTCCGAGCGGATCGCCTCGGCGAGTTCGACGTTCGCGGTGCGGCCGGACAGGATGTCGAGTTCGTCATCGAAACCCCTGAGGTTCAATTCAGCGACGACGCTGTTGTGACCCTGCTTGACGATGAAGCGCCGGCTCTCGACCGAAAGCTCGCGCGAGAGAAGTTCGAACTCGCGCTCCGTCAATTTGAACCCGTCGACGTAGTCGGCATGGTCGCCGCGCGGATTGGGCAGAAAGATTTGCGTCGGGCACTGCTCGATGATCGTGTGGGCGATCGGCGAGACGATCGCATCGCGCGGGCTTTGGGTCGCAAACAACATCAGGCCGTTCTGCTTGCGGATCGTCTTCAGCTTGTTCTGGGCGAGATCGCGAAAACCCACATCCCGCAGGGCCTTCCAGAACTCGTCGATGACGATGATAATGCGCCGCCCGTCGATCAGCTGCTCGATGCGGAAGAACAGATAGGCCATCAACGGGGTGCGGATTTCCTCATTGTCGAGGAAGTCGGTCATGTCGTATCCGATGAACCTGGCGCCGATCCCGATGTCATCGGTCTCGTTGTCGAACACCCAGCCGAGCGGCCCTCCTCTCTCCCAGCGCCTGAGCCGCGAGGCGATGCCTTCGGGATCGGTGTTGTTGAGGAAAGTGCGCAAGGCGCCGATCGAGCGTCTTTCGACCGGCAGGTCCGCCAGGCCATCGATGGCCGAGGCGATGTCGCGCAGCTCCAAGACCGTCAGTTCGCGCTTTGCCGATCCGACCAGCTGGCCGACCCAGCGGGCGAGGAACACCTTGTTCTCCGGCGTGAGTTCAAGTGCCTTCAACGGCGCGCAGGCGGTGGCAACACCGTTTCGAAGCGGCAGGTAAGTGCCACCCGCGGCCGCACGAAGAGGTCAGCTCCTCGATCCTTGTCGAAGAAGACCATGTGGGGATCATGTTTTTCGAGCTGGGAGAGCATGAAGTTCAAGAGCACCGTCTTGCCGGTGCCCGACGGGCCGCACACGAAGGTGTTGCCAAGGTCGCTGTGATGGAAATTGAAATAGAAGGGCGAGCCGGAGGCAGTCTTCAGCATGGCGACGGCCGGTCCCCATTCATTTCCGTCCTTCCTGCCTGTCGGATAGGAATGATAGGGGGCGAGCGCCGCGAAATTTCGCGACGTGATAGCGCCCGATCTTGCGCGATAGCGGAAATTGCCCGGCACCTGCCCCCACCAGGCCGCCCCAAGGCCAAGATCCTCGCGGGCGACGACTGCGCCGCCGTTGGTGAGATGGGCCCGTGCTTTGGCCATATGATCGGTCAGTTCTTTCACCGACGGCGCAAAGACCGAAAGCGCCAGATGGTGCTCTCCGAGCACAAAGCGGTTCGATTCAAGGTCGTCCATGGCATCGCCGAGCTCTTCGATCTGCGACGCCGCCTTGTCGCCTGCGCTCACCATCTGGTTCTGTTTGCGCCCCATGATCGTGCGCGCATCGGCTTTCGAGACGAAGGCGAAAGACTGTGTCAGGATGAGCTCGAACGGCGCCGTCAGGATGCCGTCGAGCATGCCGCTGCGGGTCGTCGCCGGATATTCCTTGAACCCGAACATGCCGGCATAGCGGCTTTCGGCCTCATGACGGATCTCGATGGTCTCGCGCCCGAAGATCACCCGATCCGAATAGATCGTCGACGATATCCTGCCCTCTGTCAACGGAACGCGTTCCCGCCGGCCGCCGACGATCTGATGCAGGACCTCGCTCGGTTCGGAGAAGAAGATGTCGTCCTGCTCGTAGAGGGAGAGCACCCGGGGCTCGAAGCGTTTCAGCCCGGCGGTCACGTCGGATACCTTGTCCTGCAGATGCTTCAGCGCACCCTCGTCGACTTCGACACCGTTGCGGCGCGCCTTGCGCAGGAGCGAAAGGAGGTTGGCGGCTTTTTCGGCCGGATCCCGGCCCGGATGCCAGACAAGCGAGAGGTAAAGATCGTTTCGAAATAGATCCTCTCCTATCATGCGTTCGCGGTATCTTGTGTTCAGCCCCTGCGAAAAACGATTGGCGAACTCTCCGTCCGGATAGTCGTTGTCGCGACGGCGAATGACATGTGTCCAGAGCGCCAGGCGCTCATCGGCGATGTTGCGGTAGAGCGTATTGAGATCGCGGTGCAGGCTATTGAGGTCCAGGACATCGGCGGTTTCGAAGGATATGCCTTCAAGCGCGAGCATCACCATCAACGCCCTGGATTCGAGCGCGATCGTCGTCTCGTCGACATGACGGACGTACGGAATGAAGGTTTCCGGCCCGAGTTCGCGCGAGCGAAGCGTTGCGATGCTAGGCAAGGCTCAAATCCTTTTCGTCATAGCGCCGGATGAGCCTCAGAGGCGACAAGGTGGCGCCGCCCCAATAGCCGGCGTTGCGCGACCGGCCGCGGGTCTCGATCCAGGAAATCAGGATCCGGAACATGTTGTGGTCATGCTTGACGAGGGTGCGGAATATGAAATGGAAGACGACGCCGACAAGCGCGTAACCGATCGATCCCGCGGTGATGTAGAGGATCGTCGTCAGCATGACGTTCATGCCCATCGCCTCCATCGTCACGCCGGCGATCATCGCCGGGCGGGTGCAGGCCAGGAACAAGGTATCTTCCTCGATCGCGGCGGTGGTCGGCATGACCTTCAGCTTCCGACGATCGTGTTGACGAGTTCGGTCGCCCCAAAAATTCCGCCGATGCCGATGATCCAGAAACCGGCACGGCGCAGATCCATGTAGCCGAACATCCAGGCAATGCAGATGATGATGACGGCGATGACGGCGAGCAGCCGGGCGATGTTGCCGGTCAGCATGTCGACGATATTCTGCAAGACGGTTTCGACGCCAGCTGCCTGGGCGAAAGCCGGTTCCACCAGGCTGGCGATGATGGCCGCTGCTATCAGGAGAGAGGCCGCGACAGGGCGAAGGCTTGTTTTCGAGATCATTCACTTTGCTCCGATCGTTCGTTCTTAAACACGAGAACCTGGTATGACCGCCGGGCGTTAAAGACGTCCCACGATGCGGCTTCACCAGATTGGGGAAGGAACTGTGCGGGCGGGGATGCCTCCCCTGTGGCTGGCCGATCCGCGCGAGGGGCTTCTTCACGCGGCTCGGCGATAGCGAGAGACGCCAGGTCGGAAGGCAGGCGGACCATTTCCTGGCGGACCTGCTCGTCATATTTGATCATTTCGCCAACAGACGGATCGTCACGCCCGTAGTAGGACTGAAGCATGACCTTTTCGGCTTGGATCGCATCGGCGCCGGCGCGCAAGGCCAGACGATAATAGCCGTCGAGCAGAGTGGCCGTCGCCTTGAGGTTCTGGCAAGGATCGAACGCATCCGAGATCGAGAGCTTGAGCCTGCGCAACTCCGTCTCGCCGATGCCGCCAAGACCGATCTGAATGTCCTGCTGATCGGCAACGAGGGAGGTCGCCAGTTCAATTGCCTCGGCCTTTGATGTGGGTTGGGGCTCAAGCGGCGGGCCGCTGTTGATCCGAATGGCGAAGGGTTTGAAGCCGCTCTCGAGACTGATGACAGCCGCGAGCGTTCTGATTTCCACCATGGGCGCGCAGTTCTGGGCGAGATCCATGAATGCCACAGCCATCGATCAGTACCAGACCCGCTGCTTCGCTGCCCCGTCGATCGTGACGTCGACATAGTGAGGCTGCGATCTGACGTTCGGGCGGGCGGTGGGATAGCCCATACATTGTCGCCGTCCGTCCAACAGCTGCCATCGCGGGGACAGAACTGAGCCGTCGCTAAAATTGTACTCGTCCCCAACATGAGGGCAGAATGCATCACTCACCGGCTGGAGGGCCGTCGACACGCAGGTTACTTCTTGCCCGCGCGGTCCATAATCGCTTTCCAGCCGGTATCCGGTTTCGCAGTAATAGGGCTCATAACCCGGGCGCGAACTGTGGAAGGTGGCGCCGCTGCATGTCGGGAACGAATGCCCCTCGGCAAGCTCGCGCCAGAGCTTCTCGATCGGCGGCCGGCATTCCGCGAACTGCGTCGGCCCTCCGGGGTTGGAGAGGCACAGGATAACCTCGCAACCCCAATCATTTGCTTGCGCCCTGCCAGGTGAAGTAAGGTAGGGTGCCAGTAGGCAGCAGGCCGCCACGACTGAGTTGAACAGAAGGTTTTTCATGAGCACGACCCTTCCAAGGATATTCCATTGCCAAAGAGGCGGCCTGCCTCCCGAACTGTTTATACTGACTTATATAGCACAGTAAAATAGCATGACAAGAGCGCTCAAGACGCAATGGCATAATCTCGCCTTCTCGGGCCTCATCCTGCATGAGATCCTCGACCACCCCCGTGATGATGAGACGCCTCAGGCAAGGCTGAAGCAGGTCGGCATGATGACGATCTTGTACAGCATGAACCAGGCGCACCAGAAGCTAACCCTTTCCAGCATTATGGAAATAACGGCTCTGACGCGCAGCGGCGTCAAGGAGACGGTGGATCTGCTGGTCAAACGAGGAATGCTGGAAGAGACGATCGTCAAGAACTCGATGGGTCGTGGAACCGCGCGCCAGTTCGAGATTTCGGAAACGCTTCTGGAGAAGCTAAGTTCGTTCGGCGCTGGGTGACCAACGAGTTAAAGTGACGAATTTCGGCGCCGTCAGGTCTCACGTGCGATAGACCATTGATCTTGCATAGTCAGGAAAGAATGCGTTATGGCGCGCGCTAGCCTTCGCATGAACTTCGCATGCGGTGGCCTGAAGTGGCAGGAACCTTAGGCGATTGCTATCGGATCAACTATGCTCGCAACTTGAAGCAGAAACTGACAGAACGACATCACGCAGATCCATAGCCGAACGGGTGACCGTACAGACGACCAGGGCGGCATGCCAATCGATGGAGACGTTGAGTTCATGGCGATCGTCGAGGTATGTGTTTCTGGCGACATCGAAGCCGGTGAGGTGCGCGATCGATATAATGCGTTGTTGGCACGCCGCTCGCGCAGCAAACGCGGCCTTGGTCGCAGCCCCGGAATCAGTCCGGAGATGCCGCAACCAGCTTTCCTTCAGGTAAGCGTCGGACCAGCTGGCGAGTTCCCGGACTGACTACAGATTCACCAAGACCATTGGAGAGAAGCATGACACGAGCACCACGCCGCCCCGCCAATCCACTTGATGCGGCAGAGGCTTTGTTCAAGCCAGCAAAGAAGGCCGCAGCGGCACCAGCCGCTGAACGGCGAGCGCTGCCCCACGTGAAGGAGCCGGTCTCCATGAGACTCGACAGCGATGTGCTCGCGTATTTTCAGGCGGAGGGTCCGGGATGGCAGGAGCGCGTCAACGATGCCCTGCGTGCAGCGATGAAAGAGTGATCGTGAAGGGACTGCGATCGCCCACCGGCATAGGCGGCCCGCTCACGTTCCTCCTCGCTGTCCTGCGTAGAAGTGTGTTGGGGCTTTCAGGAGGTTGATCGCACGGGGTGATTTTCCCTGTCCGAGGCGGAATAAAGCTCTTGAAGGGGTCGCGACCAATGGTCTCCGATCTCCTGAAGCATCTGCATTATTCCGAGCCAATCACGCCAATCGCAAATCGAGAGACGGGTGCAGCTTCTTTAGGTTCGGGAGAGATTTAGCCTGCCACGGATATTGATGAGTGCCTTTGACCACAAGCAGGAGGTCGCTGATTTTCCTGGCCTCGATAGTCAGCTTCGCCAGCAGATTGATCCCGGAAGAATTGAGAAACTCCAGACCCGTCAGGTTGAACGTCACCTGCTTGTGGCCTCCGTGGAGGATGCCTGAGATCAGCGAGTAGATGGGCGCGTAGGCGTCCGGCCCTGCCAGCCGGAACACGCCGTCGAAATATACCTGGTTTCGTTCCGCCCACACGCGGAAGTTTTCGTCGCTGATTTCCATTCTTCGCTCACTGATTGGAGAAGGGCGGCATCGCCACGGCTGCAGTCGTCGTCAGTATGATATGCTGATCATCATGCTCCTCGAAAGCCCATGCCATTTTTGCATCATAGTCGCTCAGAAGCGTAAGCAAACCCAGACCCGAACCGCTTCCCATTGATATGGCATTGATTTCGATTTGCTCAAGAAGAAGTTCCTCCGCGTTTTTCGACTGAATGTGACGCAGCAATTGCTGAAAACGCGCCGCGCTGTCGCCATCGATCGTGTTCTTCACCCTTATGAAAAAACGGCCGTCGAATATGCTGGCTTCAACAAGGATTTCACCAGGCTGTCGAAACTTAACGGCATTTTCTATCAGCTCATTGCTGAGGTACCCGATGTCGTGATGCGCCTGCCTGTAGTCTTTCCTGGAGCGGGAGAACGGAAGAGCCATCACCTCAGCTATAAAGTCGGAGGTCATTCCCGAATGCTTCCATCCGAGCTGAAGCGGCCCGTCGCTCAATGTAAGGCGAGTATCGACATTCAGTCTTAAGCCCGCCAAAGACTCGATACCGTATACCCTTGGTGCCATGTGTCACCTATGCCTCACTGCGAGAAGCGTAATGTCATCGTGTATCTTCTGTGATCCGATGAAGAGCATGAGTGCCGCCACAATTTCAGAAACGATTTTGTCGGCACTTAGACCGTTCAAGCGTCGTGCCTCCCGGCACAACCGTTCCATGCCGAACAGTTCCCCGAGCTCGTTTTCGGCTTCTGTTACGCCATCCGTGTGCAAAAGTATGAGGTCGCCCGTCTCAAACGCTATTTTATGGGTTTTTACGAACGCTGAGATATCGGCTTCCAGCCCGATCGGTATCCCTAGATCCATCGTGTCGATGCGCTCCACCTTGCCGTTCGCCCGCACTATGACGACTTCCTCGTGTTGCCCCGAGAGAATCATGTCCTTTCCGTCATAGTCCAGAAACGCCAGCGTGAGGTGCTTGTCGATCTTGGTCCTCACGATGTTTTTAAACAGGGCGCTGTTCAGGTCAGTGAGAAATTTGACGGCATCGGTGTTTCCCGCTTCCTGCAGGGCACGGGCCACGGACTGAACCATCAACATCAGCACACCGCTTTCGAGCCCATGTCCAGTGACGTCGCCGATGCCGATCTTTAGCCTGTTCCCGTTCTTCAAGACGTCATAATAGTCGCCACCAACTTCTTCGGCAGGTCGCATGTATGCTGCGATTTCGAGGGTCTGAAACTCCTCGAGCTCCTGATGCAGCGGAAGGACCATGAGTTGGATTCTTTCGGCGACGGCCAGCTCCGTTCCAAGACGTCGGTTTTCTCGCTGGAGCTGCGCGTTCAGTGACGAAATCTCTTCCTTTGCATCCTCGATCTGAGCGGTTCGCTCGTCGACGAGTTGCTCAAGGTTTTCGGTGTGGTAGCTGATCTGTTCGGCCATGCGATTGAATGCTTCACCCGCCTCGCCGACCTCATCTTTGCTTGTTATGGCTACCCTGACCGAATAATCCTTCGCCTGTATCCTCTTGGCGGCATCGGCAAGTGCGCTGATTCCGCTCGTTATTCGTTTCGAAGCCGCGAGTACCGCGATCGTCACGACAAGCAGCGACAGTAGGATCGCCAGAATCTGATAGATCACGATCCGGTTCGTTGCCTCTGAAATCTTGGCCTGAGCCGCATAGAGGGAGGCGTCGATTTCTCGCTCAGGCACAACCACGCCCAGAGACATCGCCTCTTGCCGAACGGGCCCAGTGACCCAGAGATTGGTCGCAGGGAGTTTCTTTACGATAGCAATATAGGGCACCAATTCGCCGTCCTGCTGCAACAACAAGTGCTGGATGCCCTGTTCGCGATCGAGAGCCATGCTCGCTATCGCTGGCTGCGAGCTTCGCTTCAGCGAACGTTGCAGCCCGGTCACGCCGGTTCCGCTCGCATCGCTCGCAGAACGAAGGCCGAGCGTTTTTTCGCCTGTGCTGTTGATTGCCACGACGTTTCCGTCTGACATGACGAGAAATCCAAAGCCGGACTGGGCCACTTTCACATTTTCAACAGTCTGCGCGAGCTGGTCGAGCGTGATATCGGCGCCTGCCGCCCCGGAGACATCCTTCCTGTCGGCGGTCCACAAGGGATGGAAGAAACTTACGATCAGCTTCCCGGTGATCGCATCCGTATAGGGAGCAGTCTGCGTTATCTCGTCCGCGACCGGCCGCGTTTTGCTGTCCTTGGCCCAATCCTGCCAGGATTCATAAAGCCCGGGAAAAAAGAAGTCCCAGAGATTCGCCTCGTTGTGACCCGGATAAAGACGGTCGAAGGTCTGAGCCTGGTCGGTGTAGGGCGTCGTCCGGAAGATCGGCCGCTCTTTCGATCCGATGTAGTACATTTGCAGCTTTGAGGCGCCGTGTTGCATTAGGCTCGGCGCAACGAGGTCGAGAACCGAGCTGGTCTGGATATCGCGCTCGACATCCGGCTTTGGCTTATGGTCTGGTCCGAGCAGATACCCCCAGACGCTCATGACCGATACGGAACCCGCGGCGTTCTGCGACCATCTCCCCTTCTCATCGTAAGAGAGGCTGACGCTGCCCGGAGATGCACGAGAAACCGCGGCACCCACCTCGGAATTGCGCTCGGGATCGTCGATCTGCGCCTGGAGCACGCCTGCCAAGGCGCTGACGTCATTATGGACCTGGCGCAGGAGCAGACTCACCTGTGCCGCGGTCGAATCGGCATATGTGCGTACGTATTCCTGGCTTGCGGCCTCAAGGCCCTGCCCGACCTCCAGCGTTGCGTCACGCGACAACCGTTGAACGTTCCAAAGCGCCAGTCCGCCGCTCACCAGCAGGTCAAAGAGAACGGCTCCACCGACGACCAGGATGAACTTTGCTCGAAATGAGCCCAATCTTATCGGTCTTTTCGATGGTTTCCTGTCCATTACAGCGGCTTCCGGCCGGAAGCTGCCCAGATCGGCCAGCCTGCATAACCCTTGGGGTGAAGAGCAGCAAAGACATGATCTCTGAATCCTTGCCGGAACCTGCGAATGAATTCCAATGAGTCGCCACGTCGGACGGCCATCTCACCGGCATAGACGTTTTCCCATGCTTCTATGATATCTGCGAAGTCCTGGGGATCCCCGTCAAGGTTCGTCACCATAAAGCAGTCGACCTTGATCTCATCGAAGCCGGCGTCGGCGAGGAGATGACGGCTTTTCGGCCCCATCTCGACATCCATGTCGAAGTGCCTGAACAGTTTGGCGACTTCCTCGTAAGTCCATTTTATGGTTTCCGCATGTGGCTCCCCGAGACAATGCGAATTTTTTTCGTTTGTGATGTAGACGCGCCCGCCTGGTTTGCAGATGCGGTAAAGCTCCCGCAGCAGTATCTCGGGGCGATTGAAAATCTGCAGCGAATGGCGGCAGGTCACGAAGTCGAATTGATTGTCTCTGAGCAGCATTTGCGAGGCATCGCCATAGGTGTATTCGATTCCCTGCAGATCGAAGTCGGCGGCGATCCGGCGGGCATATTCGAGGCTGCGCACGGAATGATCCAGCGCAACAAGGCGTGCCGGTGCAAACTCCCGCTGAACCAAGGCTGCGAAATCCCCAATTCCGCAGCAGATATCCGCGACGACAAGACCGCTGCGCAGGCCGTGGCGGGGCAACAGTTCCCGTTCATGCCTCCATGTCATTTTCGTCTGGGTGCGCAGAATAGGAATGAAGGTTTCATCCTCGACAAAGCTCTGGCCGGGATAGAATGCCGAATCGTAGACTTCGATCGCCAAGTTCGGCTCCGTCGCGGCGAGGGTCTGGAACAACGCGGTCGACCACGCCACCACGCTTGATGTGACAATGACGATCTTCCGTTCCGGCCTATTCCGGCAGCTCTCCTTGAGAAGGTCGGACAGGGCGGCGAAGGCAGTCATGTTGATGTGTGTCAAACGTTTGACATTGAGGTAAACGACCCCGCTGTATTTTTCCAAACTTTGCTGCACCAGCCTGAGAGCATCGGCAATCATAGCGGCGCTTTCGGGCCGCATCTTGCCTGAGAGCACCAGCTCTTGATTGGTCGGATCGAAATAAATAGCAAAGGGCACAGGAAGCATGTTCATTGGAAGTCCTCGGTCGAGGGGAAATCCGCGATGATTTGTATTCCCCGCGTGCCGTCTTTCTCAATTCGGATGGCGGCGCGGAATATCGCTGCCAAATTGGCGAGCGGAACCGTCCCATCGGACTCGACGGGATATCCGGACGCGGCCCCAAGGATAGGCTGGCGTTCGCTTGATCTTGCACGTGCGTGCTCGCGGTCAGATCCTTCCTCGCAAGGGAACGCAATTCTCAACCGATTGAATGTGGCGCTGCGATAGAGATCGAAACTTATCCTCCCCGGCTCTCCAGTCGAACGGAAAGCGAGTTCGACGAGCTCGTTCGTCGCCACGGAAAGAAAATTGGAATAGCGAGCGGGATCGCTGTGACCCTGGCCGAGAATGTCTGAGAGATATTCCGTAATCCTGTCGCAAAATTGCCATTGGGATTTGAACATCCCAACGTTCATTTCCATCGATACCATGGGCGCAAATGCGTGGTCATCGAATTTGGATGCTTCTTCTTTCAATACACCCTCCATTCGTTTGCCGAAGGCGTCGGGTTGATGGGTGCCGCGGCTGAAACACGGCGAAAAATGATTCTTCACTATGGGCGTGGCTGACTTGCGGATTTTTCCGCCTGAGTGACGAACTCGCCGATCGCCTCGACCGAAAGCGGCCTGCTGACGAGATAGCCTTGAAGCCTGTCGCAGCCGACGCTGCGTAACCATGTCGCCTGATCGGGCGTCTCAACCCCTTCGGCCGTCACTCGCATCTCGAGGTCATGCGCGAGATTGACAATGCAGCGGACGATTGCCTGGCTTTTGAGATCGCTTTCGAGGTCGGTGATAAAGTATCTGTCAATTTTTATCGTATCGAAGGGGAAGGTCTTGAGATAGCTAAGGGACGAATAATCGGTCCCGAAATCGTCAAGCGAAATTCGTATCCCCAGCACGTTAAGGGTATTCAGCGTATCGATGTTGTTGACGGTTCGCTCAAGGAGCACGCTTTCCGTTATCTCAAGTTCCAGACGCTCGGGCGGCAAGCCGACCAGGTCCAATGTCTGGGACACGCGGTCGGTGAAGCCGCTTGTCAAAAATTCGGCCGCAGATAAATTGACGGCGACAGTGTAGTTCTGCGGCCATTTCATCGCCTCGCGACATGCCTGCTCCAAAACCCATGCACCAATTTCCGGCATCAATCCGTCGGCTTCGGCCACCGGAATAAATGCCGCAGGTGGAATAGTTCCAAGCAAGGGATGGCGCCATCTGAGCAATGCTTCGAAGCCGAAGATGCGGCCGGCTTCTGCGATGGGCTGGTACTCGATGAAAAATTGATGCTGGACCAGCGCCATGCGAAGGCTGCGGCGCAACAGTTCGCGCTGTTCCAGGGATTCAAGCATTGAAGGATCGAACGGTTTTGCGCGGCCGCGTCCTTCTTTCTTCGCAGCGTAAAGTGCGACGTCGGACGACTTCATGAGCTGCTCCGGACTTATTCCGTCCAACGGAGCAGCGGATGTGCCGATACTTACACCGACAAACAGCGCGATACCGTCTATCGTGAAGGGCTTCTTGAACGCGTCCACCAAGGCTTCTGCCAGTCGATGCCCTTTGGCGGGATGCCCCGAGCCCATGGAAATGACCATGAATTCGTCACCCGCCAGTCGATAGGCCCTGTCGTCGTCGGTGAGGCACCCTTGAATGCGGCTCGCGGCGAGCTGAAGAAGCTTGTCGCCGGCCGGATGCCCGAGCGTGTCGTTTACAGGCTTGAAATCGTCGAGGTCGAGCTGCATCAGGGATAGAGCTTCATTCGAGGCCGTGGCCTCATGCAGCGATGCGGCGAGATCGTCGCCGAACTGACGTCGGTTGGGAAGCCCGGTCAGCGGATCGTGAGTGGCCAGATGCAAAAGGGTTGCGAGGTCGGCGCCGTTGCGTTCCTCAGACCGAACCACGGCAAACAATTCTCCGATCCGATAAATCGTGATGCCATGCGATCCCGGCTTGTTTGGATCCAGCGAGATGCGCAAGGGCCGAGCGGCGTCGCCGATCGAATGAGCCGCGAGCGTGATTTCGGACCTGTCCAACTCGGGGAAATGCTCCCAAAGCGATGCTGCTGGCCTAACGGCAGCAGGCAGTGGATTGCCCAGCAAAGTCTCGACGGGATTGAATTCGCGATCAAAGAACAAAAGCCCATCGGCCGGGTGCAAAGCTTTTGCCTCGGTTTGTTCGAGGGGCGAGCGAGCCGCACGATCTCTTGGCATGTCCCGGGCTTTCTCCAGTCGAATCTCCTAGCGGGCAGGTGGAGTATAGTGCAACTTGAGCGCGTTTGGATCCTATATTAGGCCCCCCTGATTAACAATCCCCAAAAGTCAGGACGCCGTAGCGCCTGTCCACGGTCCCGAATCCCTTGTGACCTGGCCGAGGAAAAAAATAGTATTTCGCAATCTAATCCAATGGGAAATAGGGCCTCCGCCTCCAGCTTGCCTTGCCGTTCCGTTAAACGGGGAGAATGGGCGAACAGCGCTCGCCCCTCCCCGGCTCATTTCGTGATGGTCTTGCCGTTCGGCAGTTCCACGCCAAGGACGTCATCGACGCTGCCCGCGCCGATCTCTCCAACGGGTGGAAGAGCGTTCGCGTTGAGGGCATTGGAGGTAATCGCATTCCAAGTGATAGCGTTCGCAGTGACAGTAGCTGGCGACTCCGGCCAACACCACGTGATACGGAACCGTGCCTTATGGCACCTGAGCCCCACTCACTGCGACATACACCGAATAAATCGACCGTGTTGCCGCAATAAACAGCCGGTTGCGTCTTGGCCCACCGAAAGTGAGGTTGGCGACGGTCTGCGGTACGCGGATCTTTCCGATCAGTTTGCCCGCCGGGTCGAAGCAGTGCACGCCGTCTGCGGCACTCGACCAGAGGTTTCCGTTCACGTCGGTGCGGATCCCGTCCGGGATGCCTTTGTCGATAAGGCAAAAGACGCGGCCGTTCGCGACCCTCTCGCCATCGACCACGTCGAACGCGCGGATGTGGCGTGGCAGGCTTTCGTCGTGGCTTGCCCCCGAATCCGCGACGTAAAGGATCGTTTCGTCTGGCGAGAACGCAAGGCCGTTCGGCTGGATGAAATCCGTGACGACGGCCGCAAGTTGGCCGGTCGCCGGATCCAAGCGGTAGACATTGCGGGTCGGCTGCTCCGGCTCGGCGTGATAGCCTTCATAGTCCGACATGATGCCGTAGGTGGGATCGGTGAACCAGATCGTGCCGTCTGATTTCACCACCACGTCGTTCGGCGAATTGAGCCTTGTGCCTTCGAAACGGTCGGCGAGCACGGTAATCGAACCCTCGATCTCGGTGCGCGTGACGCGCCGCCCGCCATGCTCGCAGGAGATCAGCCGGCCCTGCCGGTCGCGTGTATGACCATTGCTGAAATTGGACGGTTGCCGATAGACGGAGACGCCGCTCTCCGGTGTCCACCGCAGCATGCGCTGGTTGGGAATATCGCTCCACAGCAGCTGGTTCGCATCATTAAACCAGACAGGCCCCTCCGCCCAGCGACAGCCGGAATAAAGTTCGTCGAGGCCGGCGCTCGTCACGATCAACTGCCGGAAGAGCGGGTCGTGAATTTCGTAGATGCTGGCCTCGGCCATGGCGGTCTTCCCAATTATCGCATGCCGGCCCGGCGGCCGCCGGCGAGCATGATGACGCTGATGATGATGAGGCCGGTCATGATCAGGCGAATGCCCGCGCCGACCCCGTAGGTGTTGAGCATGGAGACGACCAGGAACATGAAGAGCGACGCGCCCCAGATGCCCGGCACGTTGGAATCGCCGCCGGCGACGGCCGTGCCTCCGATCACCACGACGGCGATCGACATCAACAGATATTCCGAGCCCATGTTGAGCGCCGCGCCGCCGGAAAAGCAGGCGAGCAGATAACCCGCAATCGATGCGAGCACGGCGCAGAAAAGATAGGTGACGAAACGCGTGCCGTCGACCGGTATGCCCGCCATGCGCGCGGCCGGCATGCTCTGGCCGATCGCCGAGATCCAGCGCCCGTAGATCGTCTTCTCGAGCAGGAACCAGGCGAGGAGCGAGATGAGAAGTGCGACGATTGCCACGTTGGGTACGCCAAGCGTGTTCGACGTCGTGAATTCCGCCAGCACGCTCGGCGGCTTGATGCGCAATCCCCGGTTCGTCCAGATCGCTGCAGACTGCACGATGAAGCTCGTCGAAAGTGTCGCAATGATCGGCGGAATGCGCAGCGCCTTGATGAGTGCATAATTGCAGAGGCCGACGACGAGGCCGATGACGATGGCGACGAAGAGGCCGGGCAGGATCAAGCCATTTTCGACATTCATCAGCTTCAGCGCCACCGTGCCGGCAAGCGTCATCGTGGCGGGAACCGAGAGATCGATATTGCCGGGACCGAGCGTGATGACGAACATCTGGCCGATGCCGACGACGACCGAGAAGGCGGCGAAGGTGAGTGCTGCCTGCGACAGGCCGAGCGTGCTGGCGCCGAGCGTCACCATGACCGTCAGGAACCAGACGGTGAAAGCGGCAAGCCACGACCAGATCCAGGGCTTGCCGAACAGGCGGAGCAATGGGGTCATCGGCGTTTCTCCTGCTTCTCCAGGCGGTTCAGCATCAGGCGGAGCGCCAACACGATGATCAGGATGGCGCCCTGAGCGCCGATCTGCCAGTCCGGCGAGATGCGCAGGAAGGACAGGAATGAGCCGGCCAGCGTCAGCGTCAACGCGCCGATGACGGCGCCGATCGGGGAGACGCGGCCGCCGATGAATTCGCCGCCGCCGAGGATCACGCCGGCGATCGACAGCAGCGTGTAGCGCAGCGCGATATTGGCATCGGCCGAGGTGGTCAGGCCGACGAGGGCGATGCCGGCAAGCACTGCGAACAAGCCCGCAAGCCCATAGGCGGTAGCGCGCGCCCCGACAATCGACCAGCCGGCGCGCTCGACCGAGCGCTGGTTGCCGCCGATGCCGCGGATCAGCACGCCGAGCGACGACCGCATGACGAGAAGATGGGCGACGGCAGCAATGGCAATGCTGGCGACGATCGCCATCGGCGCGATCGGCGGCTTGACGGTCATCAGCGAGCGCACCCAATTCGGCGCCTGCCCGCCTGGAGCCGGCAGCAACAGCACGGCAAGGCCGCCCCAGACGAAACTCATGCCGAGGGTCACGACGATGGACGGCAGGTTGCGCAGATGGATTATGACGCCGAGCGCCGCATAGGTCGCGATCGCGCCGGCAAGGATCAGGACGCCGATCACCGGGGCATCGCGCAGAAAGGTCGCGGTGACGCAGGCGACGAAGCTCACGAAGGTGCCCATCGAGAGATCGAGATCGTTGACCGCCATCACCAGCATCTGGGCGATCGTCGCGAGCGCGATGGGCACAGCCAGGTTGAACAGCAGGTTGAGCCCGACATAACTCACGGCGCGCGGCTGCATCCAGAAGACGGCAGCGAGCAGCAGCGTCAGCGACAAGGCGGGAATGGCGAGACGCATGGCATCGGACGAGAGCCTGAACGTCATGCAGCGACCCCTTCGAAGGAGGCGGCAATGATATTCGTCTCGTTGACGGCGTCGCCGGCGAGTTCGGCCTTGATGCGGCCTTCGCGGAAGACGTAGACGCGGTCGCAAAGGCGGACCTCGTCCATTTCAGTCGAATACCAGATGAAGGTGCGGCCGCGCGAGGCTTCGTCGCGGATGATGGCGTAAACCTCCTGCTTGGTCCCGACATCGACGCCGCGCATCGGATCGTCCATCAGCACGACGGGCGCGCGGGTCGCAAGGGCGCGCGCAAAGAGCACCTTCTGCTGGTTGCCGCCGGAAAGCGACAGGATGCGGTTGGCCATATCGGGCGTGCGGATCTCGATCCGCCGCTTCCAGTCGGCGCCTTTCGTCTCTTCCTCGTTTGCGAGGATGAGGCCGCGTCGCGAAAGGTCACCGAGCGAGGCGATGGAGAAATTGCGCAAGATGCTCCACAGCTCGAAAACGCCGTTGAGGCGGCGGTCGCCGGCAACGAAGGTGACGAGCGGATCGCGCTCGGGCAGCCAATTGCTCGACTGGGCCGCATGCAGAGCAAGCAGCAACTCGGTCTGCCCGTGGCCGGCCAGTCCCGCCAGCCCGATGATCTCACCTTTGCGCGCCGCGAAGGGCAGGCCCTTCGTCTGATGCGACAGGATGAGCGGAGCGAGGGATTGTTCGCGCACCGAGCGCTGCGCGATCTCCTCCTTCGCAACGGTGCCCATGGCTTCCACAAGGCCATGATGATCAAAACCGTTCGCCGGACGTTCGGCGACGACGCGGCCGTCCTTCATGACGACGATGCGATCGGAGGTCTCGAGGATCTCGTGCAGGATATGCGAGATGAAAATGACGGAGCCGCCGGCGGCAGTGAAGCGGCGGACATGGTCGAGCATCTGACGGGCAAGGCTCGCATCGAGGGACGATGTCGGTTCGTCGAGGATCACCAGCCGTGGGGCAATGCCGGCGTCGGAGAAGGCCATTGATATCTCGACCATCTGCCGCTCGGCGATCGAAAGATCCCCCACAGCCCGGCTGCTGTCGATGCCATGGCCGGGAAAGACGGTGTCGAGGCTCTTCTCGATGATTTTTGCCGCGCGCCTGCGCCAGCCGAAACCACCGAGATCGCGGTGCATGATGCGCGTGTTCTCGACGATCGAAAGGTTGGGGCAGAGAGAAAGTTCCTGGAAGACACAGCGCACGCCGCGGGTTCGCGCGGCGTTGATGCCATAGCGCTCCAGCCGCTCGCCGTCGCTCGCCACACTTCCTTCGTGCGGCGTGAGGCCGCCATTGATCACGCTGACGATGGTGGACTTGCCGGCGCCATTGTGTCCGACGAGCCCGACGCATTCCCCCGGCATGACGCTAAGCGTCACGCCATCGAGTGCCCTGACCGCGCCGAAGCTCACCTTGGCGCCATCGACGGCGATCACCGCCTTCAAAACGTCATCCATGCTGCCCGCCATGCCTGCTCGTATAGACTGCCGCGCGGCCATTTGCGGCCGCGCGGCAGTCGCCGGGAGATTTATTTTGCCGACTCGATGACCTTGATTGCATCAGCCTGCGTGTATTCCACGTTGGCAACGCCGCCGGCCTGGGTATTGGCGAGGTTCGTTTCGAGATTATCCTGGTCGATGCGCAGGAAGGGCACGACGAGGTCCTTCTTGACCTGCTTGCCGTCGAGGATCTGCTGGGCGACCCAGAAGGCGAGCGTGGAGACGCCGGGCGCGATCGACACGGACATGGTCTCGTAGCCCTTGCCGTCCTTCTGCTCCTTCCACCATTTCAATTCGTCTTCGCGGTTGCCCATGATGATGGTCGGCATTTTCCGGTCAGTTGCGGCAATCGCCTGTGCGGCGCCATAACCGTCGCCGCCCTGCGTAACCACGCCGACGATGTCGGGCAGGCTCGGCAGGATGCCGGCAACCGCCTTCTGCGCCACGTCCTGCGCCCAGTCGCCGTGAACAGAGCCGACAATCTTGAACTGCGGGAACTGCTTGACGCCGTCATGGATGCCGGCCGAGATCTCGTCATCAACGAAGACACCGGCCAGACCGCGGATCTCGAGGAGGTTGCCGCCCTGCGGGAGTTTCTTCGACAGGTACTCCACCTCGCTTCGGCCCATTTCCTTGAAGTTGACGGCGATGCGCCAGGCGCAGGGTTCCGTCACGATGCCGTCGAAGGACACGACGGTAATGCCGGCGTCGCAGGCTTCCTTGACCGCGCCGTTCAGCGCCGTCGGCGAAGCGGCGTTCAGCACGATCGCATCATAGCCCTGCAGGATCATGTTCTGGATCTGCGCGGCCTGTTCCGTCGCCTGGTTCTCGGCGGTGGTGAAAGGGTCGGCTGCTGCAACGACGCCTGATTTCACGGCTTCGCCCGTCACCTTGCCCCAGCTCGTCAGCATGGCTTGGCGCCACGAGTTGCCGGCATAATTGTTGGAAAGGGCGATTTTCTTGGCCGACGTATCGGCAAAGGCAGAAACGGGCATCGCGGCGCAAGCAATAGCGGCCGATGCCAGAAGCATCTTACGGATTGTCATGTCTTCCTCCCTCATGATCGCCGGTCGGCGGATCGTTTCACTCCTGCCTGCCCCAATGGGGTTCGAGTGAAAATTGTTCTTGCACTGAGCTTCCTCCTCTCAGTAAGGGCAGGATGCGGGAGATCGACTGGCCTGTACAGGGGCAAGGCGGCAATTCGTTTGCGGGTTTTGCGCAACAAGCTGCGGGTTTACGCAAGACGGCGGCGCTTTCTCGGGCGCTTACTGCGAAGCGATCGCAGCGGGTTGAGGAGCCCGCTGCCGTCTATGGGAGGAACTGACGATGCTGCATCTCGCACCCGCAGCCATGTTCGACCACTATCTCGGCATTTCCCGGCTGCTCGCGGGCCAGCTCGACTTCCGCTCGGCCATCCGTTCCGTCGCCGCCGAGGTCGCCCATATCATCCCCCACGACCATCTCGATGTCTGCGTGCTGCTCGAAGGCGGCAACTACCACACGGCTTACGAGACAGGCATCGAGACCGCCTGGGGCGAGATTGCAGGGGCGCCTGTTGTCAACAGCCCCATCCGTTCGCTGCTCTGGGGCGAGGTGGAGTTTATGCTGACGGACGACGCTATGACGGATCCGCGCTTCCACTTCGAGGGCGCGTTCAAGCGGCCGATCGTCGAACAGTCGCTGAGGAGCCGCTTGCATGTACCGATGAAGGTGCAGGGCACGATCATCGCCGCACTCTCCTGTTCCTCGCAAAGGGCGGGCGTCTATACGATGGAGGATATCGAACGCGCCCGCATCATAGCCGACCTGTTGACGCCCTATTTCTTTGCGCTCAGGGCGGCCGAGCATGCACAACGCTCGGCGATCGTCGAGGCTGAGGCTCGGGCCCGCGAGGAGGGATTGCGGCAAGGCGCGCTGAAGCTGACCGAAGCTCTGGAGCAGGAGCGCCAGCGGATCGGCATGGACCTTCACGACCAGACGCTGGCCGACCTGACGCGGCTTGCCCGCCGGATCGATCGGCTGTCACGCAACGGCGAGGTGGCGCCCGAAGCGCTGGAGCCGGTCTCGCGTTCCCTGCAGCATTGCATGCAGGATCTGCGGCAGATCATCGAGCAGGCAAAGCCCTCCGTACTCCAGCTCTTCGGCCTCGCCCAGGCGATCGAGCATCATCTGGACCGATCGACCCGCGATGCGGGATCGGCCATCGAATGGGGTCTCGTTGACGAGACGCATGGCGCACTGGAGCAACTGGAACCGACCGTCAGCGTCGCGCTGTTTCGCATCGCCCAGGAGGCGATCAACAATGCGGTGCGCCATGCCGCCCCGCTCACCATCATGGTGCGGCTCGAGGCTGACGACGAGAGGCTATCGATCGAAATCTCCGACGACGGCACCGGGCTCGCCAAGGCGCGGGGACGGATCGGCGGCGGCATCGACAATATGAAGACCCGTGCGCGGCTGATCTCGGCACGCTTTATGACTGGGCCTGGTCACAACAATCGCGGGACTGCGGTGCGCGTCGTGCTGCCGCTCGGCCCGCACGACCCGGCGAGCGGACCAAACTGAGGAGAAAGACGCGATGAAGGTTCTGATCGTCGAGGACGACCCGCTGCACCGGTCCTATCTGCACGAAGCGGTCAACGCGGCCCTGCCGGAATGCAACACGGTGATCGAGGCGGAGAACGGAACCGTCGGCGAAAAACTCGCCCGCGACCATAAGTCGGCCCATATAGTCATGGACCTGCAAATGGCGAGCCGCAACGGCATCGAGGCTGCGCGCACGATCTGGAAAGAACGACCGGAGACGCGCATCCTGTTCTGGTCGAATTATTCGGACGAGGCCTATGTGCGCGGCGTCTCGCGTATCGTGCCGGATGGCGCCGCCTATGGCTATGTGCTGAAATCCGCCTCGGACGAGCGGCTGAGGCTCGCATTGCGCTCGATCTTCATCGAGAGCCAGTGCGTCATCGACCGCGAGGTGCGGGGCCTGCAGCAGAAGAGCTTGGGCCAGACGAACGGCTTCACCGATTCCGAATACGAAATCCTCGTCGATATCGCCCTCGGCCTCACGGACAGGGCCATAGCCAAACGGAGGGGCCTTTCGCTGCGCAGCGTGCAGAACCGCCTGCAGCAGCTCTACGACAAACTCGACGTCTACCAGAGCGCAGGCGACGACCACGAGGACGGTCGCTTCAATCTCCGCGCCCGCGCTGTTACCGTCGCTTTCCTGCGCAAACTCCTGAACTACAGCGCCCTGGAGCGGGCTGAAGCAGAGCTGCAGGAGTGGCTGGATGGAAAGTAGTTTGGGAACAAACAGGATATCGATCGAACGCCAAGAGCAGGTGCCGGCGCCACAGAGGCAATAGGCGGTTCGTTCCGAAGAGAAGACACGATCCCAGGAAAGAATTTAAGATGCGGCCGGTACTACGGCCGCCACACCATAGCCTCCTGGCAGAAATCGGGTGGCCGATGGCTAACCTAGCGTGCAGAATCAATCCGCCGTCAAAGGAGGAATTTATGCTTACGCTTTACGATTATCGCCCATCGCAGAATGGCTGGAAGGTCAGGGTCCTGTTCGGGCTGCTGGACATTCCGTATCAAGTCCGCTTGCTATCGATTTTCGAAGGCGAAGCCCGCACCGATGCCTTTTTCGCCCTCAATCCGGCGGGAGGCATTCCCGTTCTGGAACTGGAGGATGGGCGGACGATCGCCGAATCCAATTCCATCCTCGCCTATCTGGCCGAGGGAACCCGGTTTCTGCCGGCAGATCGCTATCAACGTGCCAAGGTCATGCAATGGCTGTTCTTCGAACAGTATCACATCGAGCCGGTCATCGGCACGCTGCGCTTCTGGACGTTGACAGGGCGCCTCGGGCTCAACGCGGCCATGGTCGAAGCCAAACGCGCGGCTGGCCTGCGTGCCCTTGCCGCACTGGAACGCGGGCTGAAGAACACGCCGTATCTCGTGGATGAGGAGTTTTCGATCGCGGACCTGGCGGTTTACGCCTACGCCCACCGGGCAGGGGATTGCGGCTTCGTCCTGACAGATTATCCGGCGGTTACCACCTGGTTCGATCGCGTGCGGGAAGTCATCGGTCCCGGCCATCCGGTCTACCCGTATAGCGACGATCCTCATTCAGCCATCTGAGCGCGATGCAACACGGACATGAATCGATCCGCCGCGACCGATTCAGGAAACTCGTTGGACCGCCAAATGGTGAGCGCGCATGATCCGGCTATGGATGCAAAAGCCGATATCATGCTGCTTTACCGGATCGATCCGTCTCGAAACATGGCGCGCTTCTATCGCCTATCAATCCAGCCGACATTGTTCGGAGGCAGTTCTCTCGTGCGCAACTGGGGCCGGATCGGGACCGAGGGCCGGCTGACAGTGGAACTGTTCGATACGCCCGGGGAGGCTGCTGTTGCCTATGAGCGCATGGCTGTCCGCAAGCTGCGTCGCGGCTATCGATACGAGAGTGCGACATGCGCCACGCAAGGGGCCGTTGACGCTGCAAGGCATCTCGATCGCCTCGAACACAGTGACTAGGTATGATCCTTTGCTGATCGCGCTTGGCAGGATCAACCGTAATGTCAAATATTGACATCGCATCGGGGATGCAGAACAATTCATCTAGCAATCTGGATAAGGAGGCCGCGGTGATGACCAGCAGCCTGCATGTTAGCCTGCCCGATGAAATGCGCGCCTTCGTCGATATGCGCGCCAACGGGAAGAGCCAATACACGACGCCGAGCGAATATGTGCGCGCGCTCATTCGCGAGGATATGGCACGCGAAGAAGACCGTCGTTATGCCATCCGCTCGCTGCTGCGGGCCGAAGAGGAATTCCGACGCGGAGAGATGCTGCCCCTTTCTGCGCTGGACGCCGTCGATGCGGAACTGGATGAAGAGCTGCGCTAGTGGCTCCTCGCGTTCTCATTCTGCTGACTGCCCTTGATAACTATCGCCTGGCAGTCCGCGAAACGGCGCGGAAATGGTCCATCGAACAGGCAAAGGCATACGGCCGCCTGCTGCGGGCGGGATTTGAAGCCATTCCCGAAGCGCATGCCCGTGTGAGGACAAAGAAAGACGAGCGCGTCGGAAATTCGCTCTTCCGGCTCCACAAAATCGAGCACCACTACGCCGTCTATATTGTCGCTGACGATACGACGTTCGTCATTGCCGCGGTCTTGCATGAGCGGATGGACATTCCCGCACAGCTGCGGGCAATCGAACGTTTGACCGACAGAGAGTACGACGCGCTGATGGGACATCCTCGGCCGAAGTCCTAAGGACCATCGGTCACGCCGAAGTGACCTGAAACGATGATCCGGAATTCACAATCCAGCCTTTCCGAACGGGCTGGCACGGGAAAACTCTCCATCATTTCTCAGACCTGTGTTGTGTTCACTGGGCGGCCGGCTTCCGCATATCCAATTGACAGATATCCTACAAGTGGATATGTCTCGATCGACGTAAATACGGATGGAACGAAACCGGCATGCCGCTGAAGTCGATCAAGCCCCTCACCCGCGCTCCCCTTCTCCACGTTTCGGTGCAGGAAAGTCTTCGCGCCTATATCGACGACAATGGGCTGAAGCCTGGGACGCTCCTGCCGGCAGAATCCGAGCTGGCAAACCAGCTGGGTGTCAGCCGCAATTCGCTGCGCGAAGGCATCAAGGCTCTGGAGTCGGTCGGCGTGCTGGAATCACGCCGCGGCGTCGGCATCTTCGTCAAGGCGTTCTCTTTCGAGCCGCTGCTCGACAATCTCGCCTACGGCCTCGGCGGCGCGCTCCGTCAGATCGAGGAAGTGATCGAGATCCGCCGGACGCTGGAAGTCGGTCTGATCGGCAAGACGGTCGAAAAGATCAGCGACGAGGACATTGCCGAGTTGCGAGCGACGGTCAACAGCATGGGCGAACATGCGCGGCGCGGCGAATCCTTTGCGACCGACGACCAGCGGTTCCACACCCTCCTCTTCCGGTGCCAAAACAACGAAACGCTTGCGCGTCTCATCGATGTCTTCTGGCTCGCCTTCTACAAGGCCTCCGATTTCGTCAATCTCGATAACGTCGATCCCGTCGCGACCTGGAGGGATCACGCGGCGATCGTCGATGCGATCGAGGCAAGGGATGTTGCAGAGGCGCAAAGACGCCTGGATCGCCACTACGAGGGTATTTCTCGGGTGATCGCTGCCAATAAGACAAATTCAAATGTGGGAGGAGCACAATGAATCGACTGTCAGGATTGTCATCCGCCATCGCGCTTGCCGCGATGATGGCTACGACCGCCATTCCAGCCTTCGCCACCCCGGCTGAGGCGGCAACACTCTCGGGCGGCTTCGATGTAGGCCCTGGCGGCTTCCAGGGCAATTTCAACCCACTGGCCGCGACGGCGGGCTTCACCTGGCTCAGCGTCTATTTCGAGCCCTTGGTCACCTACGACGAAAAGCTGCAGAAGGTGGTCGGCCTGCTTGCTTCATCCTACGAAGTCAGCCCCGATCAACTCACCTACACGTTCAAGCTCGCGGATGCGGAATGGCATGACGGCAAGCCTTTCACGGCGAAGGATGCCAAGTTCACGATAGGGCTCGCCCAAAATGCAAAGACCGGCTCTGTTTTTGCGGCCCGTCTGAATGCGATATCCTCGGTTGAGGCCAAGGACGACAAGACGCTTGTCATCAAGCTGTCGGCGCCCTCCGCAAACCTGATGGACGCCATGACCAAGGTCATGATGCTGCCCGAACACGCTTTGTCGCAGATCCCCGCCGAGCAGCTCGCCAAGAACAGCTGGTGGTCCACCTCGCCGATCGGCACAGGTCCGTTCAAATTCACCAAATACGTGACCGACCAATACGTCGAACTCGCGGCCAATCCCGATTACCGCGGCGGCAAACCCGCGCTCGAGAAGGTTATCAATCGCTATTTCGCCAATCCGGCTGCGGCGATCGCCGCGCTGCGCGCCGGCGAGATCCAATTCACCTACGTGGATTCGAACGACCTGACCGCCTTTAAGGACAGCAAGGATTTTCGCGCCATCGAAGGCAACTCTTTCGTCGTCAACTATCTCGGCTTCAATCACGACTCGCCGATTTGGAAGGATCTTCGAGTCCGTCAGGCGGTGATGTACGCGATCAATCGTGATGCGATCATCCAGAGCCTATACGGCGGCGCCGCCAAGCCGGCGAATTGCGCTTATGTCGCCGATCAGGTGGTGCCGAAGGGCATCGAGACTTATGCCTATGATCCGGAAAAAGCCAAGGAGCTCCTGAAGGAAGCCGGCTGGGACCAGATCAACGGCAACAAGCCGATTACCCTTCTGACCTATTACACGACGCCGCTTGCCGGCAATGTCATGGCCGCGATCCAGGCGATGCTCGCTCAGGTCGGCATCAACGTGACGCCGCGCGCCGTCGACGCTCCGACCTATAACAGCATCGTGCTCAACGCGTCGCCTGATGTCGCGCAGTTCCAGATGGTCTATGCAGGCCTGCAGAACGGCCCAGATCCGGGCAGCATCAATGTCGGCCTCAACGAGAAGCAGATTCCACCGGCCGGCCCGAACGTCGCTCGGGTGCGCATGCCGGAGCTGACAAAGGCGCTCGATGCAGCCCTCGGAGAAACGGACGGTGCCAAGCGGGACACCCGATATCAGGACGTCTGCAAGGTGATGAACAGCCAGCTTCCCTGGGGCACGCTCTGGGTGGCGAACCGTTACGGCATCGCATCCACCAAGCTGAAAGACTTCACCTGGACCCCTGCCCCCGGCGGCGGACCTTACCAGGCGCATCCGGAAAAATGGGCGATCGCCGAATAGGGCGTTGCCCGTCCTGAGAAGCAAAGGGTGGCCTCGTCACCGACCCCGCCACCCTCACAGGAACGGACATTTATGCTGAGATACAGTCTCCGGCGTCTGCTGATCGGAGTGGGCATGCTCTTTGCTTTGAGCGTGCTGATCTTCGTCATGCTGCGCCTTACCCCCGGCGATCCGATCGACGCGTATATCGATCCCAATGTCCCGATGTCGCCATCGGACCTTGCGGAACTGCGCGCCACGCTCGGCCTGGATCGGCCGCTGCCGGTCCAATTCGTCGCTTGGCTGGAGCAGGCGCTGACAGGAAATCTCGGTTACTCCATCAAGCGGCCCGACCAGCCGGTCCTCGGCCTCGTCCTGTCACGCGTCGGCCCAACGGTCCTTCTGATGGGAACCGCGATCGCAATCTCGATCGTCGCGGGGATCGCAACCGGCATCGTCGGCGCGGTTCGCCGCAATTCGATCGCCGACCTGTCATTGTCGGTATTCGCGGTTATGGGCATTTCCAGCCCGCCGTTCCTGAGCGCTCTGGTCGGCCTCTATCTCTTTTCCGTCTATTTCAACTGGATGCCCTCCGGCGGCATGCTGACACCAGGACGGGAATTTTCGGCCGCCGACCTCATCCATCACCTCATCCTGCCCGGGGCACTGCTGGCCGTCGCTCAGACGGCGCTGATCATGCGCTACATGCGGGCCTCCATGCTTGAGGTCCTGAACCAGGACTATGTGCGCACCGCGCGCGCCAAAGGCGTCTTCGAATTCTGGGTCATCACCAAGCACGCCCTGCGCAATGCGCTGCTCCCCGTCATCACGCTGATCGGCTCGACCATCGGCCTTGCCATCGGCGGGGCAATCTTCATCGAAAGCGTCTTCAACTGGCCAGGCATGGGCCTGCTCATGGTCGACGCGGTGGAGGGCCGCGACTATCCCGTCATCATGGGCTCGACGCTGGTGATCGGCGCCTGCGTCATCGTCGTCAACCTTCTGACCGACCTCGCCTATGTGGTGGTCGATCCGCGGATCAGGGTGGGTTGAGCGATGCTGGCACGACCTTCTGCCCGCAGCCCAGGCCCGATCGCGCGATCCCTCCACCGCTTCACGCTCAACAACGCGGCATGCCTTGGCCTGTGCGTGATCGCGCTGATGATCCTGGCGATCCTTTCCTATCCGCTCTGGTGGAGCTTCCAGCCCAACGACATCGACCTCCTAGCGATGAATGCGGGACCAGGGGCCAAGCACTGGTTCGGCACCGATGGCGTCGGCCGCGACATCTTTGCCCGGGTCATGGATGGTGGGCGGATTTCGCTGTTGGTGGCGATCACCTCGACGGTCATTTCCGCAATCATAGGCTTCCTGGTCGGCGCGGTCTCCGCACTTGCCGGCCGCTGGGCGGATGCCGTCACGATGCGTTTCGTCGATCTAGTCATGACGTTGCCACCCGTCATCTTTCTGCTGGTGCTCGCCTCGATCGCCGGCACCGGCATCTGGCCGACGGTCCTCGTAATCTCGCTCCTCTCCTGGCCGCTGTTGGCGCGTATGGTGCGCTCGCGGCTGCTCGAACTTCGCGAGCGTGATTTCGTCATGGCGGCACGAGGCATGGGCGCCGGTCTCCCGCACCTCCTCCTCCGTCACGGCCTGCCGAACTCGATCGATATTCTGGTCATCTTCGCGACGCTGCAGATCGCCAATGCCATTCTGCTCGAGGCAGGTCTTTCCTTCCTCGGGCTTGGCATCGCGCCGCCGGCAGCAAGCTGGGGCAACATGCTGAATGCCGCCCGTTCCACCGCCGTGCTTGAGCAGTACCCATGGCAATGGCTGTTTCCCGGCGGCGCATTGGTGCTCGCCGTCCTTGCCATCAACTTCATTGGCGATGGTCTTCGCGATGCCTTCGACCCTCGCGCCGAATTAAACTGACGTCGAAAGAAAGCAAAAATGAGCAAATTCAAGGGTGTCGTCCCCCCCGTCATTACCCCGCTGAACAAGGATTACACCGTCGACTACCCATCCTACACACGGGTGCTCGAAAACCTGATCGAAGCCGGATGCCATGGCCTCTTCGTGCTCGGCTCGACCAGCGAGGTCGTCTTCCATGATGAAAAAACGCGGCAGGAAATCATCGAGCATTCGGCCAAGGTCATCAACGGTCGTGTTCCCCTGATCGTCGGCGTCATCGATCCGACGACCGACCGCGTCATCAATCATGCCGGGATCGCCAAGTCGGCCGGCGCCGACGCCGTGGTCGTCACGGCACCGTTCTACACGGTCACCAGCCAGGCCGAGATCATCGATCACTTCCGCTATATCCGCGATGCCGTGGACGTGCCGCTGATCGCCTACGATATTCCCGTCTGCGTGCACGTGAAATTGCTGCGCCAGACCAGCGTGACGCTCGCCAGCGAGGGAACCATCATCGGCATCAAGGATTCGAGCGGCGACGATGGCAACTTCCGTTATGTGCTGCTCGATCTCGCAGACAACAAGGACGTCTTCCTGATGACCGGCTCCGAGATCGTCGTCGACACTGCGCTGCAGATGGGCGCACATGGCGTGGTGCCCGGCATCGCCAATGTCGATCCGCATGGCTATGTCAGGCTCTGGGATGCAGCCCAGCGTGGCGACTGGGCCGCTGCCCGCAAGGAGCAGGAACGCTTGTGCCGGCTCTTCGAAATCGTCTGGGTCGGCGCCGGCCGCGTCAGCGGCGGAGCTTCCGGCATCGGCGCCTTCAAGGCCGCGATGAAGAGCCTCGGCATCATCGACACGGCCTTGATGCCCCGCCCCCGCGCCGCCCTCAACGAAGCGGAAACCGCGGGGATCGACGAGATCCTGCGCGCGACAGGCCTTCTTTCCTGATGGACGCCATGCACCAGATCGGCGACACCATTCTCGACGTCAAGGGGCTGTGGACAGTCTTCCGCATCCGCTCCGGCGAGGTGACGGCGGTCAATGGCATCGATTTCTCGGTCGCAGCCGGCGAGACGCTTGCGCTCGTCGGCGAGTCCGGTTCGGGCAAATCAGTTACCAGCCTATCGGTCATGCGGCTGCTCACCCGCAACATCGGTGCGATCGCCGCCGGCAGCATCCGGCTGAAGCGCAAAAACGGCGCAGTCAGCAATCTCGTCTCGCTCAAAGATCAGGAGATGCGCACCATCCGCGGCAATGACATTGGCATGGTCTTTCAGGAACCGATGTCAAGCCTCAATCCCGTCTATACCATCGGCGATCAGATCGCCGAGCCGATCCGCATCCATCGCGGCGCGGGCCGCAAGGCCGCGATGGATGCTGCGGTGACGCTTCTGGAAGGCGTCGGCATTCCGGACGCCAGGCGCCGTGCCGACCAATATCCGCATGAGCTTTCGGGCGGCATGCGCCAGCGTGCCACGATCGCCATGGCGCTTGCCTGCGATCCCACCCTTCTGATCGCCGACGAGCCGACCACCGCGCTCGATGTAACCATTCAGGCGCAGATCCTCGACCTCCTGCAAAAGCTGCAGCGCGAACGCGGCATGGCCATGCTATTCGTCACCCATAATCTCGGAGTCGTCGCGGAAATCGCCCATCGGGTTGCCGTCATGTACGCCGGCCGGATCGTCGAGACCGGCCCGGTCACTGAGGTTTTCCGCAATCCGAAGCATCCCTATACGATGGGCCTGCTCGCCTCGATGCCGAAGCTTGGCAACGCCAGCCGCATGAAGCAAGCGGGCGAAAAGCTGGCTGCAATTCCGGGCGTGGTCCCGAGCCTCGGCAACATGCCGTCCGGCTGCGCCTTCGAGCCGCGCTGCCGGTTCGCGACAGAGGACTGTCGCAAGGCGGTGCCGCCACTTTTCGACGTCAATCCGCGCCACAAGAGCCGCTGTATCCGCTGGCAGGAGATTTAGGCCCGATGAGCGAACCACTCCTCTCCGTCCGCGACCTGGCAAAACATTACACGTCCCGCGGCACGCAACTGACGATCCTGCAGGGAATCTCCTTCGATATCGGCAAGGGGGAAGTCGTGGGACTGGTGGGAGAATCGGGCAGCGGCAAGACCACCATCGGCCGGTCCGTCCTGCGCCTGGTCGAGCCCTCGGCCGGCAGCGTCCGTTTCGACGGCACCGAGATCACCACTCTTTCGTCATCCGAGATGCGCCGCGCCCGGCCCCGGATGCAGTACATCTTCCAGGATCCGTTCGCGAGCCTTTCGCCGCGCATGACGATCGGGGAGATTCTGACCGAAGGCCTGAAAATACAGGGCATCGGCACGCCGAAGGAGCGATCGGCGCGCGCCCGCACTGCGCTGGAACAGGTCGATCTTCCGCCCGATGCGGTCAACCGCTACGCGCATGAGTTTTCGGGCGGCCAGCGGCAGCGCATCGGCATTGCCCGCGCCTTGACGCTCGGACCGGAATTCATCGTCGCCGACGAGCCGGTCTCAGCGCTTGACGTCTCGATCCAGGCGCAGGTCATCAATCTTCTGCGTGATCTGCAACAGCGGCTACGCCTGACGATGCTGTTCATCAGCCATGATCTCGCGGTGGTCGAATACATCTGCGACCGGGTGATCGTGCTCTACCTTGGCCGCATCATGGAAATAGCACTGAGCGCCGAGCTTTATGCCGGGCCGCAGCATCCCTACACCCGCGCACTGCTTTCGGCGATTCCGTCGCCCGATCCCGATGCGCCACGGCACCGACAGATCCTGAAGGGCGACATTCCGAGTCCTGCCAATCCCCCGAGCGGCTGCGTCTTCCGCACCCGTTGCCCGAACGCGCTGCCGGCATGCGGCGAGGTCGTCCCGGACCTTAGGGAAACCGCGCCGGGCCATTTCAAGGCCTGCATCCGCGACGACCTCAACTGACGCCGGAAACCGATCCATGACGCTGCAAACCCGCCGCCATCCCATCGCCGGAAACTGGGCGACCCTGCTGCTTCCGATCGCCGATGACGACAGCATCGACTTTACGGCGCTCGCCCGGGAAATCGACATCCTGATCGATGCCCGGGTCGACGGCATCTATTCGAACGGCACGGCCGGCGAATTTCATAACCAGACGGAGGCGGAATATGACCGCATTCAGGAAATGCTGGCTGGCCGCTGCCAGGCAGCCGGCATGGCCTTCGTCATCGGCGCCTGCCAGCCGGATCCGGTCATCATGCTCGCTCGCCTGCGTCGCGCCGTACCGCTGAAACCGTTGGCGATCCAGGTCATCCTTCCCGACTGGTGGCCGCTGACCAATCAGGAGGCAATCGACTTCCTGAAACGCGTTTCGGAGGCAGCCGACGGAATCCCGCTCATTCTCTACAATCCGCCACATGCGAAGCGTGTTCTATCGCCACGTGATCTCTCAGAAGTGTGTCGGTCTTGCCCGTCGGTGGTCGGCATCAAACTCGCCGATGGCGATGCGGAATGGTATGCCGAGGCCCGCGCCCACCTCAGCGAGTTCAGCCTTTTCGTACCCGGCCATCATCTCGCAACCGGAATGAATGCGGGCGTCGCGGCCGGCGCCTTCTCCAATGTCGCCTGCCTCAGCCCGCAAGGCGCACAAGCCTGGACGGACATGATGCGGACCGATATCGAGGCCGCGCTTTCGATCGAGAAACGCATCTGCGCCTTCATGGACGATCATGTCGTCCCGTTCCGGCGGGATCACGGTTTTTCCAATGCCGCGCTCGACAAATTGCTTGCCGCAATCGGCAACTGGGGGCCGGTTGGCACCAGATTGCGCTGGCCTTACCGCTCTATCGACGGGCAAAACGCAGAGACGCTGCGGGAAACCGCTCACGCCATGATTCCGGAACTCTTTACCTCGCGGAGCTAACGCGTGGATCGGCTGGTCGCCGTGCGATCCAGGAAATCAAGCACGCGAGTAGTCAGCAGCGCGGTCGCGTCCGCATCGTACGACGGCAGCGAGCTGTCGGCAAAGTAGTGCTGATCGCCGGGGTAGAGGAAAAGTTCCGCATCCTCGACCTTCTCCACGATCTCGCGGGCAGCGTCGATATCGCCCTCGCCTGCGAAAATCGGGTCGTTGTCCATACCGTGGATCTGGACCGCAACGCCATCAGGCCAGGGTCCGAAGGCCCACTCGCCGTTGATCGGCATGCAGGAGTAGAAGAGCAGCGCCCCACGCGCACCGGGTCGCGTCTGTGCCAGCTTCTGGGCCGGCAGCACCCCGAATGAAAACCCGGCATAGACGAGCTCGGCGGGCAGTTCGCCGGCGACGCGAACGCCGCGCTCCCTCATGGCATCGAATCCGATCTCGCCGATATAGGCGAGACCCTCCTCGATGCTTGCGAATGTGCGCCCGTCGAACAGGTCAGGCGTATGCACCGTGTGGCCGGCCGCCCTCAAATCGTCGGCGAATGCACGCACACCCGGGGTCAGCCCCTGTGCGTGGTGGAACAACAAGACCTCAGCCATACGGAGCCTCCGGGTGGGATGATCGGCGCACATTCGGCAACTCTACCGGGTCATCGCCTCGCCGGGAAGACGTCAGTTGCGGACCAGTGCCACGCTCTACGTGTGGCAGCAGGAACCGTTTGGACTGTTACCGGGTGAACGCTGCAGACGATTGTCGACACTCTGCTCGTTTCCATTCGGCGGCAGGTCCATGGCGATGTTGGATGCGAAGAAGCCGTTCGGTTTCAGTGCGAAGCCCGCATATTCCACGGGCATGATCGGAAAATCCTCGGGCTTGCAAACATGGGTATGGCCGAAGGAATGCCAGAGCACGACATCGGCATTCTCGATCTCGCGGTTCTGCTTGATATAATCCGGCAGGCCGTCGCCGCCGGCATGCACGTTTGGATAATCGCCGCTTGCATATTTTTCCCTGGCATCGAAGGCCGTGACCCAGATGTGCTTCTTGGCGAAGCCGCCGCGCTGGGCAACGGTCGAATCCGGCTGGGCAAGCATGACAGGCGACGGCATGACGACAATCTTGTAGCCCGGCGCTTTGCCGACGCTGTTCCGGATGTTCGGATTGGAGATTTTCCAGTAACGGCCGGTCTCGCCATTGGCAAGCGCCGGCGAATCGAGTTCGCGCTTCAGCACACGAGTCCTGGTATCGAAGACGTTGCCATAGGGATTATCTTCACCCCACGGACGCGGCACAAACTCATGCTCGGTCACGGTATTGCCATCGCCATCGACATCCATGTGCAGGCGCGCATTGAAGAAATGCTGGTGGGTCGGACCGCCGAGATTGTCATCGACCATGCCGCCCCAAGGATAGGTTTCGCCGGTCGCAACCGCCGCCGTCTGGATAATGCCGGTGAGCTTGGCTTCGAGCTGGATCGTGCCGTCCTGGTAGAGATACCAGTAGAAGCCGTAATCGTAGTTGCCGACGGTTGCGAAGAAGGAGATGACGAGGCGGCGTGAACGGCGAACTTCGAAAATCCCGTTGCGGAATTCGTAGTGCTTCCAGAGGATGCCGTAATCCTCCTCATGCATGCAGATGGCGTTCTTCATGATGAAAGGCTGGCCGAAATCGTCCGCCGCCGGCACGTCGAAATAGTGAATATGGCCGAGGCAGTCGCAGCCGAGTTCGAGGCAATTGGCCAGGCGTCCAAGGCCATATTCGCCGGCATCGAAGGCGCTCTTCCAATAGTGGTTTGCGGTCGGATCGGCATAGGGCACGACCATTTCGGTGACACTGGCGCGGAAGACGACGGGCCGCAGCCTGCCCTGATCCCTAATGCCGAGTTCATGCAGAACGAGGCCCTCGCGCGGGGTGAAACCGATACGGAAACTCCAGTTCTGCCATTCGACTTTCCAGCCGTCGACAGCAAAGCTCGGCCCTTGCGGCTGAACGATATGCAGCGGCTTGAGATCGGGCCGCGGTTCCGGGATGGTTTCGCGGCCATAATTGCGCTTCTTCCTCGGCACTGGAATGATCTTTTCATCGTCGACGAGATCGACCACTCGGTTGGTGATCAGGTCGACCACCGCCACCACGCCCTCGATCGGATGCGCATAGCCGTTGTCACGGATATCCTCGCGCCAATAGGACACGGCGCGGACGATGCGCTTTCCCTTCTCGAACTCGCGGCCAAAATAGCCTGAGGAAAAGGGATCGATCTGGATGAGCGGAATGTCCTCGTCGGTGATGCCGCGCTTCTTGACGGCAGCGATCCAGCGCGGATCGGATTTGACGGTGCCTTCAACGGTTTCGAATTCGCACAGCATGACCGGCGGCTGGCCATAGGGCAGTTCATCGAGAGGCAGTCTTATGCAGGAGGACACCTTGGCGGCGGTCAGGTCTACGATACCCTCGAAGGTTTCACCGTTGCTGATATCCATCGCCAGGATGAAGGCGAGCCGCGGCGACCTCTCGCCCAGCCGATGGGCGGCAAGATCCGCCTTGGTCGGCTCCTCCAGCCGGATTATCGGAAAGCGAAAGGTGGCTTCGAGTTTCTGTGTCTCCTTGAGTATGGCAACAGCACAGGCGATCTCGGCAAGGCTCAGAGGATCGAGCGGATGGGTGACTGCGACAACGGCGTCCATGGACATACCTCTTTGATTTTGTGCCTTTAATTTTGGGAGAGACGACGCACCATCGCGCGTCGCAAGCCGCGGCGATCAGGATCGACCGGAGCAGATCTGCGTCTCGATCGTCATCGAGCCTGCGTGAATGCAAAACACCGAGCAGAAGGCGTGTGCCTCAACGGCAACCAGCAACGTTGCGCCGGTGAGGATTGCGACCGCGAGAACCAGAAGGCGATCGACGGGTGCAAGTTCAGCCATGGCACTCATTCGAAAACCTTTCCAAGGGAGGCGTAGAGAACGGGCCTGGATCTTTTGATCCGGACCGCAAAAAGCGCGCCAAGAATGCCCACCAGCACCATCGCATAGGGAAACGCCTTGACGATCAGGCTTTCGCTTCCGGAAAGGAGAGAAAGATTGGAAGTGACCAGCACCAGCGAACCCATGAGGCCAAGCAGCGCCAGCGCCGGCGCGATCATCGTGGTCCAGGCACCGTAGCTGCTCGGCGTCTTGCGGAAGAACATGATGACCGCGACGGAAACCAGCACCTGCACCAGCAGAATGCCGATACCTGCAAGCGCTGACATCCATGAGAACACGACGGTGTAGGGATCCGCGCCGAAGGTTACGAATAGGGCAAGCACGATGGCTGCGATCAGACTTTGCAGCAGACCTGCAGCATAGGGTGAGCCATGTTTGGCGTGAACCTTGCCAAGCACCTTTGCAGCTAGGCCTTCCCGGCCGAGGGCGAAGAAATAGCGATTGAGCGTGTTGTGGAAGGACAAGATGCAAGCAAACAGGCTGGTGATAAGCAGCACGTTCATCACCTGGCTCGACCATGCACCGAGCACGGAATTGGCGGCAGCGAAGTAGAAACTGTCGAGGCCGGCAGCAGCAGAGGCCTGCACATTGCCCGGACCGTAGAATTGCACGATGGCCCAGGTGGAGAAGGCATAGAAGAGCGTGATGAGCAGCACGGCGACATAGGTGGCGCGGGGAATGGTCTTTTCCGGATCTTCGGCTTCCTCGCCGAAAATGGCCGTGGCCTCGAAGCCGATGAAGGAACCGATGACGAAGACCAGCGCCACACCAAGACCTGGCGTAAAGACCGACGATGGGGCGAAGGAGGAGAAGGTGATGCCTTCCGGTCCGCCGCCTGAAAAGACGATGGCGAGATCGAGAACCAGCAATATGGCGATTTCGGCAATCATGCAGACGCCCAGAATCGCGCCTGAGAAGGCGATGTTGCGCTGACCGCAGACGAGCACGACGACAAGTGCTGCGAAGGCCCAAGCCCACCAGGGCAGGACCAGCCCAAGCGGCGCGATAGCATTGGCCATGAAGAAACCGAACAGCCCATAGATGGCGACCTGAACCGCGCTATAGGTGACCAGCGCCATGAAGGCGCCACCCACACCAGCCGGCTTGCCGATGCCGTGGGTGATATAGGTGTAGAAGGCACCTGCCCCGCCCACATGGCGACTCATGGTGGTAAAGCCGACCGAGAAGAGCAGGTAGAGCAGGCCGGCGAGCACGAACGCGCCGGGAACGCCTGCGCCATTGCCAAAAGCAAAGGCGGCCGGCGAAGCGCCGACGACAGCGGTGAGCGGCGCGGCCGCTGCGACGACGAAAAACACGATATGCGCGAGCCCCACCGAGTCCTTGGCCAGACGATGCTCCGGCGATGATAGTGTGGGCATGCCTGCTTCCAGTGTCATGGAGAACCCTCTTTGCTTGTTTGTTAGCAGGAAGGTAGGCGCGGCGATCTGGCCCCGAAATTGCAGTTTGTGCCAATGAATCGATAATTCGCGCCACTGAGGTCACCGGAGACGCTGAAAATGGCAGTTGCATCGCATTTGGTCAGCCGCATGCCCGCAGTTGCTTCAATTCGAGCTTCTGTTTTGATCCCGCTGGTCCAACAAATCGATAAAAGATCCGGGAAAACTGACCTTCTTCTGGCTTCGCACGGCATTCTGCGCTCGCAACTGGAAGATCCCTATGCTGTCCTGCCCATGGCCCGTTATGTCGCGCTGTTCGAGGAAGCGGCGACAATGACCGGCGAACCAGTACTGGGAGCTCGCATGGGCACCGGATTCAAGCCCGCCGACATCGGCCCGATCGGCATGCTTTTCGCGCTCTCGCCGACTGTTCGCAGCGCTTTCGAACGGCTGTCGAAATATGTGAACGCGGTGCAGGGCGCGACCAGTTCCGGTGTGTTCGAGGAGAATGGCGATTTTGTCTGGAGCTACCGGATCGTCGATCCCAGCATGTGGCCGCGCCGGCAGGACAGCGAATTCACGATCGCCGCCTCCTGTCAGCTCGTCCGTTCGTGCTTCCGCCGTGGCTGGCGGCCGATCGAAATCCAGCTCGAGCATCACGCCCCGCGCGACGCCAGTGTGCTGGAACGCATCTATGGGACGCCCATCCTTTTCGGCCAATCCGGCAACCGGATCGTCATCGCCAAGGCGGATGCAGATCGTGTCCACCGCGCGGAAGACAAAAGCCTGATCGAAATCCTGGAGCGGCATATCGGCGATCTGGTCAACGAGCCAGCGGCGGACGATAGTGTCAGGGAAAAGGTCCAGGCTCTGATCAGCATCTATCTGGGCCGCAAGCCGATTATGGTCGCAAACCTGGCTGCCGAACTGAAGATGTCGACGCGAAGCCTGCAGCGCCGGCTGTCGGAGGAAGGCGTGTCGCTTCGCGATCTCGTTCGCCAACACCGCCAGACACTCGCCGCCCACTATCTCGCTGACCGACAAGCCGCACCGATGTCCGAGGTGGCGCGTGTGCTGGGCTATGCGGACAACACTGTGCTCTGGCGTGCTCTACGGTCCTGGGACAAGAAAGAACCCCCATCTTCGATAGGTTGAATCGCAACAGAGATCGCCCGATCGCCGCTCTACTGCGTCGCGCCGAAGAAGGCGAGCCGGGTGAAGATCGTGTAGTCCGCTTCCGATACCATCAGCGCCACAAAAACCAGCACCAGCAGCGGCGGCAGCAGGATGGCGTAGACGAGCGCCAGCCGTTCCCAGGCCATGTGCATGAAGACGGCGACGATGAGGCCAGCCTTCAGCATCATAAACAGCAGGATCAGCGTCCATCTCAGATAGCTTTGGAAGCCGAGATAGTCGACCATGTAGGAGGCCGCGCTGAGGACGAAGAGCAGGCCCCAGACGAAGAAGTAGAGCCCGATCGGGTGCTGCTGTCCGGTATGTGCCTGTGCATGCGCCGTTTGGACTTGTGCATGCGCCGTTGTCTCGCTCATGACGACCTCACCACAGATAGAAAAACGCGAAGATGAAGACCCAGACCAGGTCGACGAAGTGCCAGTAGAGGCCCATGATCTCGACGGCCTCGTAGCGGCCCTTCCGGCTGGTGAAGAAGCCGCGCCGTTCCACGTCGAAATCGCCGCGCCAGACCTTGCGAGCGACGATGATGAGGAAGATGACGCCGATCGTCACATGCGTGCCGTGAAAGCCGGTGATCATGAAGAAGGTCGATCCGAACTGCGCCGCGCCCCACGGGTTCTCCCAGGGGCGCACGCCTTCGGTGATCAGCTTCGTCCATTCGAAGGCCTGCATGCTGACGAAGGTTGCGCCGAGAAGCGCTGTCAGCAGCATCAGGATCGCCGTCGTGCGGCGGTCGCGGCGATAGCCGAAATTGACCGCCATCGCCATGGTGCCGCTGCTCGAGATCAGCACGAAGGTCATGATCGCGATCAGAATGAGTGGCACGTCCCGGCCGCCGATATGGAGCGCGAAGACCTCGCTCGGATTGGGCCATGGGACAGGCGTCGACATGCGCGCGGTCATATAGGCGATGAGGAAACAGCCGAAGACGAAGGTGTCGCTGAGCAGAAAAATCCACATCATCGCCTTGCCCCAGGAGGCGGTCTTGAAGGCGCGCTGATCCGAACTGAAATCAGCGGCGACACCGCGAAGGCCTGATGGCCTGAGGTCTGCCCCGCCGTGTGTCTCGATAGTCTGTGCCATCTGCACCCCCTAGCTAATCAACGTGCGGCAGAGATCGACGAAATCATTGGCCCAGCCGGCAAACAGCGCGAAGAGCAGCAGCCACACGGCGAGCATGAAATGCGAATAGATGGTGGACAGATCGACGCTGAGCCGCAGCCTTTCCGGCTGAACGTCGGCGGCGAATGCCCTGACCGTCGTGTGCGCGAGCACCGCAAGTCCGCCAAGGATATGCAGCCCGTGCAGGCCGGTCAGCATATAGAAAAAGCTGTTGGCGGGATTATCGGCGAGCACATAGCCGGCCGCGGTCAGTTCCCGCCATGCCTGAATCTGCCCGGCGAGAAAGAACACTGCCAGGGCAAGTGCCGTAGCGAGCGCCGGCCGCAGGCTCTCCATACGGCCTTGCGGCGCTTCGCGTTTGGCCCATTGGAGCGCGGCACTGCTGAGGGCTAGTGCTGTGGTGTTTACCCAAAGGAGGCGCGGAACCGGCATCCCCCACCAGTCGGCCGAGGCCGCGCGCATGAAATAGGCGCTGACGGCAAGGCTGAAGAGCGCGCCGACGACGCCGAGAAACACGAAGAGACCGATCTTCACCGCCGGCACGGGCGGCCGGTCGACGCCGTGATGATCCGGCAGCAGCACCGAGCCGGTTTCGAGCCACGGCTTCGAGGTCAGCCGCTGCCCGGAGAGCCACCAGATCATGATGGCGGCGATGGCAGCCAGAAAGATCAGCACGACGCTCATGCCGGAACCTCGCGGGTGACGCCATCGCTTGCCGGCACATTCTGCGGTATGAAATCCTCAGCCGCTCCCGGCACGCTGTAATCATAGGCCCAGCGGTAGACGACAGGCAGGTCCCTGCCCCAGTTGCCGTGTGCCGGTGGCGTCTGCGGCGTCTGCCATTCCAGCGTCGTTGCCCGCCATGGGTTGCCGCCCGCCTCCCGGCCCCGGAAAAGACTCCAGACCAGGTTGAACAGGAAGACCATCTGCCCGGCCCCAACGACGAGCGCCATTACGGTTATGAAGATATTCAGCGTATGGGCCGAAGGTGGAACGAAGGCCGTCTCTCCCATCTCGAAATAGCGGCGCGGCACGCCGAGCAGGCCGAGATAATGCATCGGAAAAAAGATCGCATAGGTGCCGAGGAAGGTGATCCAGAAGTGGATCTGGCCGAGCGTCTCGTCCAGCATGCGTCCCGTCACCTTCGGATACCAGTGATAGATCGCCCCGAAGATGACGAGGATCGGCGCCACCCCCATGACCATGTGGAAGTGCGCCACGACGAACATCGTATCCGACAGCGGCACGTCGACGACGACATTGCCGAGGAAGAGGCCGGTCAGCCCGCCATTGACGAAGGTGACGATGAAGGCGAGCGCAAAGAGCATGGGCAGCGTCAAGTGAATGTCGCCGCGCCACAGCGTCAGCACCCAGTTGTAGACCTTGATCGCCGTCGGGATGGCGATGATCAGCGTCGTGGTAGCGAAGAAGAAGCCGAAGGCCGGGTGCATGCCGCTGACATACATGTGGTGCGCCCAGACGACGAAACTTAAGGCCCCGATGATGACGATCGCCCAGACCATCATCCGGTAACCGAAAATGTTCTTGCGCGCATGCGTGCTGATCAGATCCGAAACGATGCCGAAGGCCGGCAGCGCCACGATATAGACTTCGGGATGGCCGAAGAACCAGAAGAGGTGCTGGAAGAGGATCGGGCTGCCGCCGCCATGCTGGAGCTGCGTGCCCATCTCGACGATGGCGGGCATGAAGAAGCTGGTGCCGAGCACCCGGTCGAACAGCATCATGACGCAGGCGACGAAGAGCGCGGGAAAGGCAAGCAGCGCCATCACGGTCGCGGTGAAGATTCCCCAGACGGTGAGCGGCATCCGCATCAGCGTCATGCCGCGCGCGCGGCCCTGCAGCACCGTCACGACATAGTTCAGCCCGCCCATGGTGAACCCGATGATGAAGACGATCAGCGAGGTGAGCATCAGGAGGATGCCCCAGTCCTTGCCGCCTGGCGTGCCCGACAGAACCGATTGCGGCGGATAAAGTGTCCAGCCGGCGCCCGTCGGGCCGCCGGGGGCGAAGAAGCCCGCAACAAGGATCAGCACCGCAAGCAGATAGATCCAGTAGCTCAGCATGTTCGCGTAGGGAAACACCATGTCGCGCGCGCCGACCATCAGCGGAATGAGGTAGTTGCCGAAGCCGCCGAGGAAGAGCGCGGTCAGGAGATAGATCACCATGATCATGCCGTGCATGGTGATGAACTGGTAATAGTGATCGGCATCGATGAAGGAGAGAGCGCCGGGAAAGGCGAGCTGAATCCGCATCAGCCAGGAAAGCACCAGCGCCACCAGGCCGATCGAGATCGCAGTAATCGAATATTGCACGGCGATGATCTTGGCATCCTGGCTGAACACATATTTGGTCCACCAGCTGTGCGGATGATAAAGCTCGACATCCTCGACTTCGGCGGATGGGATGCTGCCGGATGGAATCTCGACCATAATCTCTCTTCCCTTCCTTTCCCCGATGCGGCCTCCGGCCGTCCTCACCACGTCAGTTTGCCGGCGGCGGCTCTCCCGACGACGCCGTCAATTGGGTGAATGTCTGCTGTTGCCCGAGCCAGGTCTGGTAGTCCGCGTCATTATCGACGACGACAGTGCCGCGCATCTGCGGATGGCCGACGCCGCAGAGTTCGGCGCAGAGGATTTCGAAGGTGCCGGTGCGCGTCGGCGTCAGCCAGAAATAGGTAACCATGCCGGGGATCATGTCCATCTTGGCGCGAAATTCCGGCACGTAGAAATCGTGGAGAACATCGATCGAGCGCAGCAGGATATGCACTGGCTTGCCGATCGGCAGATGCAGCTCGCCGCCTTCGACGATGATGTCGTCGAGGCCGGTCGCGTCGTTCTTGTCGAGGCCGAGCGGGTTTTCGGGCGTGACGTCGCGCGTGTCGGCGCGGCCGAGCTTTCCGTCCGCCCCCGGCAGGCGGAAGCTCCACAGCCATTGCTGGCTGACGACCTCGACCGAAGCGGCATCGGCAGGCACCGTGATGAACTGGTTCCAGACGATGAGGCCGGGCGCCAGCATCGCGGCGACGCCGACCGCCGTTCCCGAGGCGAGCATCACCTCGAGCCTGCGGTTCTCAGGCTCGTAATGCGCCTTGTTGCCCGGCTTGTGGCGGAAGCGATAAACGCAATAGGCCATGAACGAAACCACCGCCACGAAGACGATGCCGGTGATCCAGAAGGTGATGACGAGGGTGCTGTCGATATAGGTCCAGTTGGACGCGATGGGCGTCCACCACCAAGGGCTCAGCACATGGAACAGCACGGAGCCGACGACAATCAGGACGAGGATCAGCACGACAGCCATGTCCGCTCCTCCTCGAGCAGGTTGACCCGTGAAACCACATTCCGCAAAAAAGTCCGTGTTTATTATCGCACAGATAGAAAATATCGGCAATTACGGCGATTTAGGCAGAGGCCACGTGATCCGCGACCTGCCATTCGGAGTATTGCCCAGCGTTTGGATTATCGCCCATCATTTCGAATATTGCTTTAGATAGGCGATGAGATTGGTGATCTCCTGATCGTCCTTCAGGCCGACGAAGGCCATTTTCGTGCCCTTCACTTTCACCCTCGGATTATGGAGATAATCCCGCAGCGTCGCTTCGTCCCAGACGAGACCGCCGTTACCGGCATCCTTCATCGAGGCCGAATAGGCGAAATTGGGATGCGTCCCGGCCTTGCGGCCGAACAGACCGTTCAGCGATGGGCCGACCTTGTTCGTATCGGAATCGGCGATATGACAGGTCGCGCATTTCTTGAAAACTTCGGCGCCCGCCGTCGCATCGCCCTCCTGCGCTCCAGCGCCAGCAGGGGAAAGGACAATGACGGATGCGGCGATCAGCAGAACAACACGGTAATCCACGGCAAACCCATCCTCCTCAAGCTTGCCCAACCACTCGCCACTTCTGCCGCCATTGTCGTGCGGCGCATGTTAGCGATGTTTAAAACTTAGTCCTTCGCGGACGCAAGTCAATCGGTTCGGCAATTCTGCCGCAGGATGGTGGATCCGCTGGTTTCAGCCGTCAAAAATCCTCCCATTGCCGATCCGCAGCCGCAGCGGCAGACGAACCGTTGCCGAACGCCACCGTCAGCTTCTGTTTCAAGGCATGGGCAGGAGATGCGGCCGCTCCTCCTTGGACGAGCGAAATCTGACCTGCGCGAGGCCGTTGTTCGCCATGGTGCTGGGCGGCGTTGCGGCCGATGGCGCCTGAAGAAACACCGAGCCGGAACTGCGCGAGGCGGTCGGACAAGACGGTGACTTCGGTTGCGAGCGTGTGCGACGCAGCGTTCGACTCCTCGACCATTGCCGCATTTTGCTGAGTCGACTGGTCCATCTGATTGACGGCGGTGTTGATCTCCTGAAGCCCCGTCGATTGCTCCCTGGCCGATTGAACGATCGCGTGGACATTCTGGTTGATCTGCTGCACTTCCTCGACAATTCCATTCAGGACGGCGCCTGTCTGGCTGACAAGATCGACGCCGTGCTTGACCTGTGCTCCAGATGAAATGATGAGGGCCTTGATCTCCTTGGCCGCGTTGGCTGAGCGCTGGGCAAGTTCACGGACTTCCTGGGCGACCACGGCAAAGCCCTTGCCGGCCTCACCGGCGCGCGCGGCTTCGACGCCGGCATTGAGGGCAAGCAGATTCGTCTGAAACGCAATGTCGTCGATGACGCCGATGATGTTGGAGATCGAATTGGACGATTGCTCGATGTCATGCATTGCTTCCACCGCGCGGCGAACAATTTGACCCGAGCGCTCGGCGTTCTCCTTGGTCCGCGTGACCATGGATCCTGCCTCCTCGGCGCGAACGGTGGAATCCTTGACCGATGTGGTGATCTGTTCGAGTGCAGCGGCGGTCTCCTCGACGGAGGCAGCCTGCTGTTCCGTCCGTCGCGCAAGGTCGTCGGCGGCCGAACGAATTTCGTCGGCGCCAGCCTGTATCACCTGCGCATTCTGCGAGAACGACATCATTGCCGAACGCAACTTGACGACCGAGTCGTTGAAATTGGTTCGGGCTTCATCGAGTGCCGGCGTGAAAGGCCTTTCCAGCGTGACGGTCATGTCGCCTTCCGCAAGTCTCGCAAGGCCAAGCGCCAGTTCGCCGACGGCAAACTTCACGTCCGCTTCCTGGGCCTGGTTGAGCCGTGTCCGCTCGGCACGTTCCTGATCCTGCTGTATGCGACCAGCCTCCGCCTCGGATTCGAGTTGCGCCTTATGGCGGTTGCCTTCCAGGAGGAGCTTCAGGGAACGCGCCAGATCCCCGATTTCATCACGTGCGTCAACGCCGCTGATCTGAACGTCGAGTTGACCTGCTGCAATCCCCGCGGTCTCATCGATGACGTTCGAAATCCGGTTGACGAAGCGGCGCGCAATCAGCCAGCCCGCCAAGCCCAATAGGACCGCGGCCACGCCGGTGCTGATCGCCGCAGCCCGCATGATCGTGTTCAGCTGGGCAAAGAGCGTTGCCTTGGGTACGGACACGATCGCAAACCAATTCGAGCTTTCCGTAAGCTTCACCGGAACGGCTACCGCCAACGACGCAGTGCCATCCTGGCCTGTGACTTCATGCTCTTCACCGGGATTGGCGATCAGACGATCCCAGCCCGCCGTTTCCGCTCCGCTCTCAGAGAGACTTTTCCCGATCAGGCCGGCATTTGGATGGCTGACGATCTTTCCGGCAGCGGTCACAAGGCTGATGAAGCCGGTTTCCATCGGACGAATCTGCGAAAAAGCCTTGTTGGTGTCCTGCAGAGAAAGGTCGAGCCCTGCCACTCCAACCGCTTTGCCATCGATGACGATCGGCTTGGCGACCGAGGTCATCAGCACGTCCTTGCCGTCGATCGCGTAGAGATAAGGCTCGATGACAGTCGTCTTGCCGGTCTTGAACGGGATCTGATAATAATCGCCAGCGCCGGCGACCGTGTAGTCTGTCAAAGCGGCATGCGTAATTTGTCCGCCGCTGCGAACCCAGTAGGGGATGTATCGACCGGTCTGGTCATGTCCGTCCTTGTTGACGAACTCCTTGTCTTTTCCATCGAAGGCGTCCGGCTCCCAGCCCGTCCAGGTCCCAAGTACGTTCGCGTTGGCTGCAAGCATATTCGTCAGGATCTTGTCGGCTCTCGCACGGTCGGCATCTCCGGTCTGCCTCATCGTCGACAGAACCGTGTCGAGACTGTCAACAATGTGGACAGTGCCCCCGATATCTCGTTCAACCACCACGGCCTCCGACCGGGCGATCTGCCGCATCTGCTCGATGCTTTCCGTACGAATTGCGTGGTACGAGCTGTAGAATAGGACACCTGAAGCCGCAACAACGGCGATGACGCCGCAAGCGGCAATCGAAAACAAATTACGACCAGTCGTTGATTTAAACAGCATCCCCTGCCCCAAGTACTGTGACGATCTTAATTCTGCCGGATCAACTCTTCCGCCCTGTCGGCCGCCAAATATTTCGCAGGTGCGAAAAGTCGCATTTGAAATATTTTAGCCGAGCACAATTAAGAAATTCTTCGTTCTCCCCTTAATTTTCGTGGGTCGCCACGACCCTTTCACCTTGCAGGAGGATTGTACTCATCGGGTACGCAGTTTCTGATCCGGCAGGACGAAAGGAACGAAATCCGGATGAGGCAGTTAGCCCAAGAAGCGGCACCCCCTTCGGCGGCCGATGACGACGTGCGCCCAAGGAGCATGCCTACCTATCAATCGACGGGTGAAGGTGATCCATGGATATGACGCGCATCCGAGATCGCATGGTGGAGCACCTTGTGACGCACCGTGGCATTCGCGATCCCGGCGTTATCAGGGCGATGGGCAAGGTGCCGCGCGAAAAATTTGTCGATCCGGGATTCGAGGAGTACGCCTATGAAGATGCGCCGCTTTCGATCGGCGATGGCCAGACCATTTCCCAGCCGTTCATCGTGGCCCTGATGATCGAAAAGGCCGATCTGGATGCCGATGACAAGGTGCTCGAGGTCGGAACGGGCTCTGGCTACGCTTCAGCGCTCATCAGCCACATCGCAAGGTACGTCTATTCCATCGAGCGTCATGAACGGCTGGCGCTCCAGGCAAGGGAGCGGTTCGAGAAGCTCGGATACGGCAATATCGACGTTCGCGTGGGCGATGGCAGCAAGGGCTGGGCGGAAGCCGCTCCCTTCGATGCTATCATCGTTTCCGCAGGCGCTCCTGAAGTGCCGGGCGCCCTGAAAGAACAGCTGGGTCCGGGAGGGCGGCTTATCATCCCCGTCGGCTGCAGCGACGCGCAGCGTCTGAAGCGCATCACGCGCACCGCAGCCGCTACCTTCGAGGAAGAAGATCTCGGCGGCGTAGTCTTCGTTCCCTTGATCGGCGAAGACGCCTGGACCGCTGCACATCCGATGTATACGGCCACGGCCCCGAGGAAAAACAAATGAACCAGTCGCTCTCGCAGAGCTACGAGCGCCTATGCCCCGATTGCGGAAAACCGCGGTTTCTTCTCGATCTCAAAGCCGACGAAAGGGACGCTGTAGCGTTTTGAATTGCTGTCCGAATTCATCTCAGAAATTGCATCTCAGAAGGAGAGATCAAGCACCTTGCCCTCGAACAGGCGGTCCCGGGAGCCTTCGAGATGCGCCTTCATCAGCCTTTGCGCGTCATCGGGCCGGCCGTCGGCGATCGCCTTGTAGATGGCATTGTGCTCTTCGTAGACCTGTTCCAGCCCTTGGCGGGGGCCAAGCAGGGAGAGGCCGTGAAGATGCATTCCGACGGCGATATGAGCTTTCAGCGCATCGATCGAGGCGGTGTAATAATGGTTGTTGGCAGCCTCCGTCACCGCGCGGTGGAAAATGAAGTCGGCGTCGGTGCGGTGAAGCTGATGGCTCGTTGCCTCGCGCAGATCCGCCAGCGCGCTGGCAATCTTCTGAATCGCCTGCTCATTGCGGCGCTTGGCGGCGAAATAGGCGGCCGCCGGCTCGATCGTCAGGCGGAATTCGTAACAGCGCTGGATATCGGCGATCGTCTTGACCGGCGAATAAGCAAGCTGCGTGGTCGGCGATCCGTGCGCGCTGACGAAGGTGCCGGCGCCTTGCCGAGCATAGACCATGCCCTGGTCGCGCAGGCGCGCCAGCGCATCGCGGACGATCGGCCTGGACACACCGAGCATCGAGGCAAGCTCATGCTCGCCGGGAAGACGTGAATCCGGCGGATAGTTTCCGCCACGGATACGCTCGAGCAACTGGTCGAAGACGCGATCGACCAGCTTGACGGCCTTGCCGCGTTCGGGCTTGCCCGGCGGGCCGGCTTCCGCGTTCAAAGAGTCGCCATTCACTTCAACCACGTCATTCTCCCCGACGGTATCTTACTATGCCGCCTGATTCCGAAGAACCAGTTTTAGCAAACTATCGGGCTTGCCGAAGCCCCCCGACTTGAGGGCGCACCGAAAATGCCGCCCGTCTTTGGCCGTAACATCGAACCAAGGAATACCGGCCTCGATCTCGCCCTTCGGCGCCACCACCCGGATGTTAAGCGCCTGGAACACCGCAAGCGCCGTATCGCCGCCGCCGACCATCAGCATGTCGGGCCTCGTGTCGTCGATGACCGCTTTGACGCCCGCCGCAAAGCGCTGGGCGACAAGGCCTGCATCGGCCGCCATGTCGCCGGTGCAACGCAGCAGCACCGGCAGCGCCAGGCTCTCCCCGCATTCGATCTCGCCCGACGGCGCGTCCACCACCACACGCAAGGTACCGGAGGCCTCGAGGCGGCTCATCTGGGCGGCGGTTATCGGATCGCGCGAGCCGAAGGCAAACAGCGTGCGCGGGCTTGCCACAAATTCCGTGACTGGCCGCCCCGCTTCGCCAAGCCGGCGGGCAAGTGCTGCGCCGAGACCACGTGCACCGACGGCAAGCGTCCTCAGCCAGTCATGACCGTCGACGATCTGGTCGAGGTCTATATCGTCCTCGGCATCGGCAACGACAACATTGTCCCTGCTGCCCTTGAACAGGTCGGCGATCCGCAGCGGTTTGGCGACCCCACGGCCGACGACGCAGCCTCGGTAGGTCACGCGTTCCTGATCAGGAATGGCGGGCGCCACGAGGATCGTCTCCAGACCAAGCGCCTCCGCCAGCGCCAGGCTTTCCGCTGCGACATTGCCCTTCAGCCGGGAGTCGATCTTCTTCATGACGACGGCGGGCTTGGCGCCACGAAGGACCTCCGTCGCCATCCGAACTCTTTCCACAGCCTCGCGCTCGCCGAGCGCGCGCGAGGCTGTGTTGACGACGACGACATCGCTGCCGGTGGCAATTGCATCCTGCACCGCCTCGATATCGACGGCGACCACAACCGAAAGGCCGGCTCCGGCAAAGGGCGTGCCGGTATCGAGCGCACCTGTCAGATCGTCGGCAATGATGGCGGCTTTCAGCGTCATGCGGTCTCACCCGTGTTGACGGCATGGCAGGCGACGAGATGCCCGGGCCGGGCCTCTTTCCAGGCGGGGATGACCTTGCCGCAGACATCCATGGCGATCGGGCAGCGTGTGTGAAAACGGCAGCCCGAGGGCGGGTTCAGCGGGCTCGGCACATCGCCCTGCAGGATCTGGCGCTGGCGAGTGCGCTCATGCTCCGGATCGGTCTCCGGAACGGCAGACAGCAACGCCTTGGTATAGGGATGCAGCGGATTGTCGAAGAGTTCCTCTCGGGTCGCCAGTTCGGCGAGCCGCCCGAGATACATGACGCCGACGCGGGTGCTGATGTGGCGCACGACAGCGAGATCATGGGCGATGAAGAGATAGGTCAGCCCGTATTTCTCCTGCAGATCGAGCAGAAGATTGATGATCTGCGCCTGGATCGAAACGTCGAGCGCCGAGATCGCCTCGTCGCAGACGATGAATTTCGGCTGGCAGGCGAGCGCGCGGGCGATGGCGACTCGCTGGCGCTGGCCGCCGGAAAGCTCATGCGGATAACGCTGGGCGAACCGCTTGGGCAGGCCGACGTCGGCGAGCAGCGTCGCCACCCTCTCCTTCAGCTCGGCCTTGGTGCAGAGCTTGTGGAAGAGAATGGGCTCGCCGATCGCCTCGCCCACCGTCATGCGCGGATTGAGCGTTGAATACGGGTCCTGGAAGACGATCTGCAGGTCGCGGCGGAAAGGCCGCATCTGCTGCTCGTCGAGCGTGGCGAGATCCTGGCCTTTGTAAACGACCCTGCCGCTGGTTGCCTTGTAGAGGTTGAGAATGGTGAAACCGGTCGTCGATTTGCCGCAGCCGGATTCGCCAACGAGGCTCAGCGTCTCGCCTTCCATGATGTCGAGATCGACATTGTCGAGTGCATAGACAGTCGCCGATCGCTCACCGAAGGCGCCGAGCCTGACGTGGAAATGCTTGACCAGATTTTCGACCTTGAGCAGCGGTTGAGCAGCCATCAAGCGGCCTCCTGCATTCTCTGGACGACGAAACAGGCGGCGCGATGATTGGCGCTGCCGCTCAACGGTTCGAGCTGGGGCACCTTCTCGTGACAGATCGTTTCTGCGAGCGGGCAGCGCGGCGCAAACGGGCAACCCTTCGGCCGGCGGCCGGGCTCCGGCGGCGTGCCGCCGATCGACGAGAGCCGGCTTGTCGGCGAATCTGAAAGCTTCGGGATCGATGACAGCAGCCCGCGCGTATAGGGATGGCTCGGGCGGGCATAAAGCTCATCAACAGGCGCGTCCTCGACCACCGTGCCGGCATAGAGCACGGCGACACGATCGACGAGGCCGGCGATCAGCGCCAGGTCATGGGTGATCCAGACGACCGACATGCCGAGCTTGGCCCTCAGATCCTTCACCAGATCGACGATCTGGGCCTGGATGGTGACGTCAAGCGCCGTCGTCGGCTCATCGGCAATCAGGAGCTTCGGATTGCAGGCAAGGCCGATCGCGATCATCACGCGCTGGCGCATGCCGCCGGAAAGCTCGTGCGGATAGGCTTGCAAACGCTCTTCCGGGGCGGGAATGCCAACGAGACGCAGAAGCTCGACGGCGCGGGCGCGGGCCTCGGCCTTTTTCATTCCGCGGTGATAGATCAGCGGCTCGCAAATCTGGTCGCCGACCCGCATGACGGGATTGAGCGAGGTCATCGGATCCTGGAAGACGAAGCCGATATCACCGCCGCGCACCTTGCGCAGCTCGGCATTCGACATCGTCTGCAGGTCGCGGCCATCGAAGCTGGCCGATCCCCCGGTGACCTTGATCTTGTTCGGCAGCAGCCGCATCAGGCTCAGCATGGTGAGGCTCTTGCCGCAGCCGGATTCGCCGACGACGCCGAGGGTCTCGCCCCTGTCGACATGGAGATCAATGCCATCGACGACGACGGCCGGGCCATTGCGGCCATCGATTTCGACGGTCAGACCTTTGACATCAAGCAGGCGTTTGCTGTTTTGCATGTCCATCATTTGCTGCCCCGCGGATTGAGCGCGTCGTTGAGACCATCGCCGAGGAAGCTGAAGGCCACCGAGGCAAGGCCAAGCACGGCCGCCGGAGCGGCGAGAAGATGCGGATAATGCTGCCAGACGCGCAGGCCGTCCGAGATCATATTGCCCCAGCTCGGCGTCGGCGGATTGACTCCGACGCCGAGGAAGCTGAAGGCGCTTTCCAGCACCATCGCCGTGCCGAGACCGGCGCTGACCGAGACGATCAGGGGTCCGAGCGCATTCGGCACGACATAACGCTTGATGATAATCCAGTTCGACAGGCCGAGCGCCTGGGCCGCTGTGATATAGGGGCGGCTGCGGATCGACAGCACCTGGGCGCGCACCAGACGGGCATAGGGCGGCCAGGAGATCAGCGCCATCGATCCGAAGACGAGGATGAAATCCACCCATATCGTCTGGCGGTAGAAGGGATTGAGGGTCTCGAGATAGCGCGCCTCCATCCACCGGGTGATCGGCGATTTCAGCGACGCGTTGATGACGACGACGAGCAGCAAATTGGGAACCGACATCGTCACATCGGTCAGCCACATGATGGCGCGATCGAAAGGGTTGCCGAAGAAACCGGCCACCGCACCGAGCGTGAGGCCGATCAGCACCGCGAAAAAGGTTACGATGACTGCGACCAGGAGGGCGGTCCGGGTGCCGAAGATCACGCGGCTGAAGACGTCGCGGCCGAGATCGTCGGTCCCGAAGAGGTGGCTCATCGACGGCAGCGCGTTGCGGGCATTGAGGTCCTGGCTCAGATAATCGTAAGGCGTCAGATACGGTCCGAAGATCGCCGCAAAGGCGAGGATCAGAACGACGGCCAGGCCGAAGACGGCGAGTTTGTTGCGCCGCAGCCGGTGCCAGGCGTCGCGCCACAGGCTGACCGCCGGCTCCTCGATGGTTTCTGCGGGGGAAAGAGGGATTGCGGACATGGTCAGCGGCTCCTTCTTGTATCATTGGCGCGCGGATCGAGCAGCGGATAGAGCACATCGACCAACAGGTTCGACACCATCACCAGGAACGATCCGATCAGCGTGATCGCCAGAATGACAGGATAATCGGAATTGATCAGCGCCTGCACGGTCAGCCGGCCAAGACCCGGCAGGCCGAAAACAAGTTCTACGAAGATCGCACCGTTGACGATGGTGATCATGATCAGGCCGAGCTGCGTGACGACAGGCGTCAGCACCGGGCGCAGGATATGGCGCAATGCCACGACGATCTCCGGCACGCCCTTGGCGCGGGCGGTGCGGACGAAATCCTCCGACAGCACCTCGATGACGGCGGCGCGTGTCTGCCGCACGATCAGCGCGATCGGCTGGAAGGAAAGGACGAGCAGCGGCAGCAAGATGCGGACATCGAGGATGCCGCCCCAGCCATAGGGCACGCTCGCGCCCGGCAGCAGCACGATGAGGCCGACCATCAGCAGCGGACCGGCGACATAGGCCGGGATCGCCCAGAGGAAGAGAGCCGAGCCCAGAATGGCATAGTCGATGCGCGAATTCTGGTTCAGCGCCGCGATCATGCCGAGCGGGATCGCGACGACTGTTGTCAGGATGATGGAACAGAGGGCAAGCTGGAAGGAGACGGGGGTCGCGGCCGAGACCATCGCCCAGACGGAGCGGCCCGAGGTCAGCGAATTGCCGAACTGGCCGTGCAGAAGGTTCCAGATGTAAAGGCCGAACTGCTCGATGAAAGGCCTGTTGAGACCGGCGCTTTCGCGGATGGCTTCGATGCGCTGCGGATTATAGGCGACATCACCTGGCGCGCGCAGAAAGATGAGCTTGATCGGATCGCCGGCGCCATAGAAGGCCAGCGCATAGACAGCCAGCATCACCACCAGAACGGACGGAACCCAGATGGCAAACCGGGTTAGCACGTAGCGCAGCAAGGCCACCTCCCACCTGTTGTACGATGCGTTCCCATCCCTGGAAGTCAGGCGGATCGCATCTCTTCTTCTTGAAACTTGCGCGAAGACCTTGCGGCCTTCGCGCGCTTATTGCCAGGAATGATCGTTCCGATTCAGCCGATGGAGATGTTCCAGGGTTCAACGATCTGCCAGTCGAGGTTCTTGTCCAGGCCCTTGACCTCCTTGGTGGCCCAGCGCGACATCGCCTGAGAATACCATGGAATGAAGGCCCAATCGTCGCGGAACGCCTTCTGGGCCTGCTGGGCGAGAGCGATACGCTGCGGATCATCGGCAGCCTTGGTCGTCGCTTCGGCAAGCGCGCTGTCGACCTTGTCGTTCTTGTATCCGCCAAGCTTGTTCTGGGCGTTCGACGAGGTCGAGGCAATGGAGCCGGCGAGATACGAGACGGCATCGGGAACACGGGTGCCGACGTCGTCGCGGAAGATCTGGACCGAGTTCTGATCCGGACCGGCATAGGAATCCTGCTGCGGCTTCATGTCGACGGCAGTGATGCCGAGATTCTGACGCCACTGCTCGGCGATGAACTGGGCGGCGGCTTGAATAGCCGGCCCGGAGATGCCGACAAACAGGATCTTCGGCAGGCGTTCAGGCCCGCCGTAGCTCGATTCCGCGAGCAGCTTCTTTGCGCCTTCGGGATCATAGGGATAGGGCTCGAAGCCGGAATTGTCGGCGCCGGGAACCGAGTTGAGGATCTGGTCGGCTTTCTTGTGCGGCCCGTCGGGATAGGAGGCTTTGAACAGGCCGTCGCGATCGACCGCCATGATCAGGGCCTGGCGCACCTTCGGATCGTCCATCGGCGCACGGGAAATGTTGAACCAGAAGTGCTGGCTCGTGGGTATCAGCGGGCCGGCCGAGAATTCCGGGCCGAGATCCTGGATGATGGTCGAGGTGATGAGTTCGGTATGGGCATTGAACTCGCCCGACTTGATCAGCGACGTTGCGCTGACATTGTCCTCGATCGAGGTGATGTCGATGCGCGCAAGCTTCGGCTTCGGCCCGAAGAAGTTCTCGTTCGGCTCGAAAGAGAGCTTGCCGGCGTCGATATCGATGCTCGTCAGCTTGAAGGGACCGGAGAAGGCCGGCCTATTGTCGGGCTTGTACCAGTCGATGATCTCCTCGCCGTCGCTGCCGCGCGACTGCGATGCCTTGGTGATCGGCGCGATGTGGTTTGCAAGCCGCATGAAGAAGATCGGATCGGCGGCAGCCAGCGTCACGACAACAGTTCCCTCGTCGGGGGTCGCGACACCGGTCAGCTCGCTGCCAGAGCCGGCGGCGATTTCAGCGTAACCCTTGACTTTGCTCAGCACCTGGTCGGCGCGCTGGCTCTTGGTGTTCGGCATCGAGGCGACTTCCCACGAGCCCTTGACATCCGCCGAGGTGATCTTGCTGCCGTCGGAGAAGACGGCCTTGGGGTCGATCTTGAAGGTCCAGACGGTGTTGTCGGCCGATTCCCAGCTGGTGAAGACGTAAGGCTTGATATTGCCTTCGCTGTCGAAATACATGGGCGCGGCCCACCAGATCGAATTCCAGCGGAAGGTCCTGCCGCCACCGCGCAGCGGCGACCAATCCTGATCGAAGGCGGGATGAGCGACCATCAGGACCTGGCCCTCATCGGCCAGGACGATGCGGGCATTCATCCCGACCACGGTGAGGCCGACGCCGGCTGCAAGGCCGAGCTTCAGCGCATTGCGACGCGATATATTGGTCTTATCCGATTGATTAAAAGACATACATTCCTCCCAGAGTGAATTCGGCAGCGCTCTCCCTGCACCTGCCCGGCGCAGCACAATCCGTCCCCATATCGTTCTCTTTTTATTGTAAATATGTCAATAAAAATTCGCAATTTCGAACCGACGAAAGTTTTTCTCGAAAAATAATATAGCAATTACAACAAGATAAATTTTCGCTATCGCATTAAATCATTTTGTCTTCTTGACAAAATCGCCGCAATGGCAAAGCTCTTGGCGCTCTATCGCGACAGACGAATGACAATTGCATGCGCAGCCGAGCGGTTCGAACACCGACCGACGACGGGACGCGCCGAGGAGGGCGGAATGAGCAATTCCAGAATTACAGGCGTTTTCAGCGCATCGGCAACGCCCCTGAAGGCAGACAACACACCGGACCTCGCACTTTTCACCGATCATTGCAGGCAGCTGCTGGCCGAGGGGTGCCATGGCGTGGCACTGCTCGGCACAACGGGCGAGGCCAATTCCTTCTCCGGAGCCGAACGCCGCGCCATTCTGGAAGCGGCACTGAAGGCCGGTATTCCTGCCGACAAGCTAATGCCTGGCACGGGCGTCGTCGCCATTCCAGAGACGGTGGAACTGACCCGGCACGCCCTGTCACTCGGCGTGACCAAGGTCGTCATGCTGCCGCCCTTCTACTACAAGGGCGTCTCGGACGACGGCCTTTTCGCCGCCTATTCGCAAGTGTTGGAAAAGGTCGCGGACACCCGCCTGCAGGTCATCCTCTATCACATCCCGCAGGTTTCCGGCGTGCCACTGTCCATTCCGCTGATCGGGCGGCTGATTGCGGCCTTCCCTGAAACAGTTGTCGGCATCAAGGAATCTGCCGGCGATTTCAATAACATGCAGGCGATCATCGCCGCCTACCCCAACTTCGCTGTGCTGGCGGGCGCCGATCCGCTGCTGCTGCCGCTGTTGAAGGCGGGCGGTGCCGGCTGCATCACCGCAACCTCCAATCTCGTGGCGAATTCACTGCGCACCGTCTACGACCATGTCCATGACGAGGCGCGAATTGCCGACGTCGAGGCTGCGCAGGCGCGCATCAACGCCTATCGCACTCTGTCCAATTCCTACGTCCAGATCCCGACCATCAAGGCGATGGTAGGGCTGAAGACCGGCAATCCCGCCTGGAAGCGCACACGCGCACCGCTGATGCCGCTGAGCGATGCTGACTATGCCGCACTCGCCGAAAGCTACGCCAAGCTGCATTGAGGAGATCCGTCGTGACCTTTACCGGCCTGCCTCCAGAAGCCGTTCCGGCCCTGATGACCGGAGCCATCGCCCCTCACTCCACTGTCGAGGGCCGCGCCGAGGCCTACCTACCCTCCCCCTGCATCCAGAACCACGCGGCAAACCTCGCCTTTCTGCCGGATAGCACGCTGACCTGCGTGTGGTTCGGCGGCACGATGGAGGGCATGGGCGACATTTCGATTTACATGTCGCGGCTGGCGCCGGGCTCGCAGCGCTGGTCGGAGCCGGAGAAGATGAGCGACGATCCGGAGAAATCCGAGCAGAACCCGTTGATTTTCAAGGCTCCTGACGGAAAGATATGGCTGCTCTATACCTCGCAGACCTCGGGCAATCAGGACGGTTCCGTTGTCAAATGCCGGATATCCGATGATGGCGGAGAGACCTTCGGCCCGGTCCGAATCCTCTGCGACAGACCCGGCACCTTCGTTCGCCAACAGATCGTCGTGAATGGTAAAGGAGATTGGCTGCTTCCGGTCTTCCGCTGCGTCGGCCTGAACGGCCAGCGCTGGAGCGGCGATGCCGATACATCGGCGGTGCTGATATCACGTGACGGCGGCGCGAGCTGGCAGATGCGTGATATTCCGGACAGTCTCGGCGCGGTACACATGAACATCCTGCCGCTCGGCGGCGATGACATGATCGCCTTCTATCGTAACCGTTTCGCCGAAAATATCCTGTCCAGCCGATCGTCCGATGGCGGCGAGACCTGGAGCGCGCCCGCGCCCACTGACCTCCCTAACAACAACTCCTCGATCCAGGCCACCATCCTGAATGATGGCGGTATTGCAATGGTTTACAACCATTCCAATGCCGGCATGTCGGATGCGCGGCGCCAATCGCTCTATGACGAAATCGAGGGCAGCGAGGCCGGCGAGACGGCCGTTGTCGCCGACAACAGCCGCAAGGCCGTCTGGGGTGTTCCGCGTGCGCCCCTGAGCCTTGCGATATCAAGGGATGGCGGCAGGAGCTTTCCGCATCGCGTCGACCTCGATACCGGCGACGGCTTCTGCCTCAGCAACAATTCCAAGGATTCGCTGAACCGCGAATTCTCCTATCCGTCGATCGTAGGCAGCGACGGCACGCTCCATATCGCCTACACTTACTACCGGCGTGCCATCAAATATATCAGCCTCGCCCCGCAATCCCTGCCGTGAGGGAGCGGCAGCGAGCAATTGTAAAACCTGGGTCCGTTCGAGAGCAGAAGGACCCAGGATACGCCGATATTGATCGATAGATGGTCGAAATTGATAACAGGTCGGGATCGGTCGCCAGCGGTGAAATGGCGGGCAATCCCTTACGCATGAAATCTTCTCCCCCATCGAAACCATCAAGGCAACATGCTGATATATCTATATATATTTTAGCGGCAGTATCGGCTTGAGACATAACTGGCCGCATGCTCGGCGACAAAAATCCCCACACATCGGAATGCCGGCTTGACATTGACATTACAACTTTACATTAAAGAGAGCAGCACTATTGCCGCAGATCCGCAGGGAGGACTGGTTCATGGCCAGCTTGGGTTCGCCAATCACGATCGTTCGGCCGCATCAGATCGAATTCGGCGTCGGAACAGCGGGAAAGCTCGGCAAATGGGCGGCCGAACAAGGCCATCGGCGCACGCTTGTCATCTCCGATGCCTTCAACGCCTCACGCATCCACATGCTGGAGTTGAAGGGCGAGGTTACCGTCTTCTCCGAAGTGACGCCTGAACCGGATACGGCCAACCTTGAAAAAGTCCTGGCGGCGGCCAACACCGCCAATGCCGAACTGGTCGTCGGCTTTGGCGGCGGCAGCGCCATGGATCTGGCAAAACTTGCCGCCGTGCTTGCCGGTTCCGAGCAGACCCTGCACGAGGTCGTCGGCCCGAACAAGGTGAAAGGGCCGCGCAAGGTGGCGCTCGCCCAGGTGCCGACGACATCCGGCACCGGCAGCGAGGCCGGCATTCGCGCGCTCGTCACCGATCCCACGACGATGGCAAAACTTGCCGTGGAAAGCCTGCACATGCTGGCCGACATCGCCGTCATCGATCCGGCCTTGACCTTCAGCGTGCCAGCCCGCACGACGGCCGCGACCGGCGTCGACGCGATGGCCCATTGTGTCGAGGCCTATACCAACCGCAAGGCCCATCCGATGGTCGACATCTATGCGATCGAAGGAGCGCGGCTCGTCGGCAAATATCTCGCCCGCGCCGTCAAGGACGGCAACGACGCCGAGGCGCGCGCCGGCCTGTCGCTCGCCTCGCTTTACGGCGGTTTCTGCTTGGGCCCCGTCAATACTGCCGGCGGCCATGCGCTCGCCTATCCCCTCGGCACACGCTGGCATGTGGCGCATGGTGCCGCCAATGCGCTGATCTTCCCGCATGTTCTTGCCTTCAACACGCCGGCCGCCCCGGAAAAGACGAAAGCGGTGATGGAAGCACTCGGCTATCAAGCTTCGGAAAACACAGCATCCGTCTTCGATGCGGCTTATGCTTTCTGCGCCGACCTTGGGATCGAGATGAAGCTTTCCGGCCTCGGCGTGCCGGAAAGCGATCTCGACGCCATGGCGGACGACGCCTTTGCCATTCGCCGGCTGCTCGATAACAATCCGCGCGACCTCTCGCGCGCCGACATTCGCACGATTTACGAAGCCGCCTTCTAGGCGACTATTTTTCGGAAGGAACCGACTGATGGACAGGAATGCGAAAGTCGCGGTGACGCTCGGCGATCCGGCCGGCGTCGGCCCCGAGGTGATCGTCAAGGCCTTGGCCACACTTCCCAGGGAAGAGCGCCGCGATTTCATCATCGTCGGCAATGTGGAGGCCCTAGAACGCGCCGATCGCGTCAGCGGCACGGGTTTGAAATTCGGGTCTCCCGATGCCGATGACGACAGGATCGCCGTCGACGAAGTGGCGCTCGGCGCGCCCCTGCCCGAGATCGGCAAGGTGAGCCCGGTCGCTGGCGATGCTTCGGTGCGCTATATCACCCGCGCCGTCGATCTTGCCATGTCTGGTGAAGCCAATGTCATCGTCACCGCGCCGATCAACAAGGAGGCGATGAACCTTGCCGGCCATCACCATGACGGCCACACCGGGCTACTCGCGCATCTCACCGGCTCGAAGAGTTCCTTCATGCTGCTCGCCTCCGAGCGGCTGAACACCATTCACGTCTCGACCCATATCTCGCTGAAGGGCGCGATCGAACGCGCCAAGACCGAGCGGGTGCTCGCCACGATCGAAGCCGGCCACAGGCATTTCCTGCGGCTGGGCCGCAACCCACGCATCGCTGTCGCCGGCCTCAACCCGCATTGCGGCGAAAACGGCCTATTCGGCACCGAGGACATGGAATTCCTGGCGCCCGCCGTCGAGCAGGCGCAGGCAAAGGGCATCGACGTGGTCGGCCCGATCTCGGCCGATACCGTCTTCGCCCGCGCCTATAACGGCGCCTTCGATCTCGTCATCGCCCAGTATCACGATCAGGGCCATATCCCGATCAAGCTCGTCGCCTTCGAGACCGCAGTCAACGTCTCGCTCGGCCTGCCGATCGACCGCGTATCGGTCGATCACGGCACCGCTTTCGACATCGCCGGCACCGGCAAAGCCAACCACGTCAACATGCTCTCCGCCATCGCCTACGCCAGGCTGATGGCCCGCTCGCCGCGCCAAAAGGCGTGAGGTTGCAACTTGGCGCCGTTCCTCTCTGAAACCGCCATGCGATCGATGGAAATTCCGGGCGACACCTCCATAGAGCCGGACAGCCAGTGTTCTGGGTCTTGGCAAGGTCAGGAACCGTCTGGCCCGGCTTTTAATAGAGGCCGGCGCCTACTGAAAAGCCTCCTCGAATTGTGCGCAAATTATGGATAATGTCAGCCAGTCACTGACTCCTGCAGTGACTTTTTGTCCATTCGCTGTTTTTTTATTATCAGAGTCAGCATTGCTTACACTTGGGTTTTAAATGTCGATATCTTTACGTCCAGCCGCATTTCAGAATAGATGCCGCAGCTATAGTGTCGAAGATCTCATGGCTGACGCCTCCTTTGGCGCAGCTCTTCGCGAATCCGCATCCGAATTACTGGCAATCCATCGCAGAGCGCCCAGAGTAGTGCGTTATGTTGCTGATCTGCAGAAGTGGCTGCTCAGCCAAGCGGCCTTGGCATTGCATTTTGAGCGGAAGCTTAACCCGTCCTGCCTCCCGTTAACCGCTTCCAACCTTGCAAAGTTTTTGGTTGAGAACCGCATCGCCAGCCACAACACTGCAGTCTCGCATCTGAAGGAGATGGCGTACTACAAATTATTCGAGCCAGCGGAAACCACAGATCGGCGCGCCAACCCGCTAAAAGCAACCGCCTATGCTGAAACCCTCATTCGGCAATGGTTCGAAGGGCACCTTCGTTCCTTGGATCGCATCGACGCGGGAGATCGGTATCGGCGGTCGGAGGTTGACGAGACAATTCTATATCGCGCTCAGCCGCGTATAGCACGTCGGCTGTTTAACCATCCTGATTGGTATAATCCGCCCGAAAGCATTGCGCTGTTCGTGAGGACCGAATCCGGAAGCAATATATTGCATGACCTTATGTCGCGTGTGCCGCTGGCACCGGTCTCAGGTGAGCGCTCCTGGGTGGGCGATGTCTCTGCACGACTTACCGCTATCGAATATGTAATTTCCCGCAGCCATGCCGGCAGATTGCTTGCCACCGCGCAAAATCGAGGCTTACTAGGATGGGAGGCTACCCAGATGAGCGGGGATTGTTGGATTTCCGCGCAATTCGTCTTCGACTACAGACGGTGGCAGGCCACGAAATTCTCCGTTATCTCTGAGGTTTTGGCGAGCATCCTGTAGACCCATCTGATCGCGCTGACAAAGTGCTAAAACATCCGGAATCATTCCCGGTCATGGGGAAACCGCGGCCACGGATCAACTTTCGCTCCCTCCACTCTTTTCCCTGTAGATCGTTCTTTTGGAAATTCGTTCCTCCTCATCCGTATTAATACATTTAATCTATAGACATAATTAATTGGAGAGAGTGGCAATGAGCATCGAAAAGTCCGACAACGGTCTCGGAAGACGAGACCTGCTGAAATTGTCTGCCGCCGCCGGGGTCGCCGTCGCAGGCGCATCGCTGATCGGGCAGAAGCCGGTTTTCGCAACCGAAGAGCTGTCATTGAAGGGCAAGCGCATCGCCATCAGCGCGACCGGCACCGATCATTTCTTCGACCTGCAGGCCTATAATGCCCAGATCGAAGAGGTAAAGCGCCTCGGGGGCGAGCCGATCGCTGTCGATGCGGGACGCAATGACGGCAAGCTGGTCTCGCAATTGCAGACGCTGATCGCCCAGAAGCCGGATGCGATCGTTCAGATCCTCGGGACGCTCAGCGTCATCGACCCCTGGCTGAAAAAGGCGCGCGACGCCGGCATCCCGGTCCTGACCGTCGATGTCGGTTCGACCAACTCGATCAACAACACCACCTCAGACAATTGGGGGATCGGCAAGGACCTGGCCTTGCAGCTCGTTTCCGATATCGGCGGTGATGGCAATATCGTCGTCTTCAACGGCTTTTACGGCGTGACCCCATGCGCGATCCGCTACGATCAGCTGGTCAACGTCGTCAAATATTTCCCGAAGGTGAAAATCCTCCAGCCGGAACTGCGCGACGTCATCCCCAACACCGTGCAGGACGCCTTCACGCAGATCACGGCAATCCTCAACAAATTTCCGGAAAAGGGTTCGATCAAGGCGATCTGGTCGGCCTGGGACATTCCGCAGCTTGGGGCTACCCAGGCCTTAGCGGCTGCCGGACGAACCGAGATCCGCACCTACGGCGTCGACGGCAGCCCTGAGGTGCTTCAGCTCATCGCCGATCCGAATTCGCCGGCCGGGGCCGATGTCGCCCAGCAGCCGGCGGAAATCGGCCGCACCGCCATCCGCAACGTCGCCAAGCTGCTCGCCGGCCAGACGCTGCCGCGCGAAACCTATGTTCCGGCGCTGCTCGCCAACAAGGCCAATGTCGGCGAAGTCACCAAGAAGCTGGGCATCGGCTAACAAGATTGACGAGCGATCCGCGCCATGCCGGATCGCTCGGAATTTGCAAGCCCGGAGAGATCGACATGACGGCCATTGCGTTGAAGCAGCCGGTGACGGCAGGCAACGACATCATCCGCTTCGAAGGCATCGTCAAGCACTTCGGCGGCGCGCAGGCGCTTGCCGGCGCGTCGCTGATCGTCCAGCGCGGAACCATCCACGGTCTCGTCGGCCAGAACGGCGCCGGCAAGTCGACGCTGATCAAGCTGCTTGCCGGCCTTCACCAGCCGGATGGCGGCCGGATCGAGATCGAAGGGCAAACATTCGATCGGCTGACACCGCATCTTGCCGAAGAGCTCGGCATCCACTTCATCCACCAGGATCGGCTGCTTGTGCCGACGTTCACCGTCGGCGAAGCCCTGTTTCTCGGCCGCGAGCCGCGCATATCAGGCACGCCCTTCCTCGACCGTCGGCTAATGCAGCGTCGCGCATCCGAGATTCTCAACGACTATTTCGGCGTCCGGCTGCCGAACGGCGCCCTGATCGGCGAATTGTCGACCGCGGAAAAGCAGATCGTGCAGATCACCCGCGCGCTCCTCAATCAGCCGAAGGTGCTGGTCTTCGACGAGCCGACCGCCGCTTTGGTCGCCCGCGAGGCGGATATCCTCTTCCGACTGATCCGCCGCCTGCGCGACGAGGGCGTCACCATCATCTATATCTCGCATTATCTGAACGAGATCGAGAAGCTCTGCGACCACGTCACAGTGCTGCGCAACGGGCTTGACGTGGCTTCCCCGCCAATCGGAGAGACTTCGGCCGCAGCGATTGCAACGCTCATGGTCGAGCGTGACATCAAGGAGATGTTTCCGAAGCCTGAGGTAACGCCCGGCGAGGAAATCCTCAAGGTCGAGGGGCTGTCGGCGCCGGGGAAATACAGCGATATCAGCTTCACGCTTCGCCGCGGCGAGGTGCTCGGCCTCACCGGCCTCCTCGGCTCCGGCGCAAAGGAGTTGGTCCGCACCCTCTTCGGCCTGGAGACTGCTGCGTCCGGCCGCATCGAAGTTGGCGGAAAGGCTGCTCGTTTCACCAATCCGACGCAGGCGGCCGGCCGCGAGATCGCGTTGGTGCCGGAAGACCGGCGCCGCCATGGCGTCGCGCTCGACCTCAGCGTCGCCGAAAATATCAGCCTTTCGAGCTTGGGCCGTTTCACGCGCTTCGGCTTTCTCGATCGCGGATGCGAAAAGAAGGAAGCCGACGCTCTGATTACGCGGCTGCAGGTGAAAACCAACGGGCGGGATGCCTTGCTGCGCACGCTTTCAGGCGGCAATCAGCAGAAGGTGGCGATCGCCAAATGGCTGAGCCGCCATTCGGAGATCTATCTTCTCGACGAACCGACCGTCGGGGTCGATATCGGCTCCAAGGTCGAGATCTATACGCTGATCGGCGAACTGGCGGAACGCGGCGCCGGCGTCATCGTGCTGTCTTCGGATCTGCCCGAACTCATCGGCATCACCGATCGCATCCTTGTGCTCTTCCGCGGCCGCGTGGTGAGGGAATTCATATCGTCGGAGACCACGGCGGATGCCGTGCTGGCTCAATCGACTGGATCATCCGAGGGACAGCGCCATGTCCGCTGACGTAGAATTTTCGCCTTCCGGTTTTTCCGCTACGGAACCGCCTCCCCGGCTGACATTCAATATTGCCGCCGCAGCACTACGCTTCGGATCGCTGATCGCTTTCGCGGCCATCCTGATCATCTTCTCGCTGACCGCACCCTATTTCCTCAGCATCGGCAATATCGGCAATGTGCTCGGCCAATCGGCCATCTCGGGCGTGCTTGCCATCGGGCTGACGATCGTGCTGATCGCCGGCGGCTCCAATGTTGTCACCGGCGGCATCGACCTGTCGCTGGCGGCCAATATGGGCCTCAGCGCCGCCGTCTATGCGAGCCTGACGCAGCTCGGCTACGGCGATGCGACGGCGATTACGGCAGCACTCCTGACCGGCGCCCTGATCGGCACGGTCAATGCCGTCGCCGTGGTCTATGCCGGCATCGTGCCGCTGCTCGCCACCCTTGCCGTGATGAACGTCGTCGCCGGCCTGGAACTGGTGCTGACCGGGAATACCGTGCTGCCGGCTTCGACACCTTTCCTCTCCGCGCTTTCGGCCTCGGATCCTTTCGGCATACCGGTTCTCGCCTATGTGCTCCTCGGCTTTACGGCCATCGCAACGGCGATCGTGCAATATACTCCCCTCGGCTTGCGGCTATACGCCGTCGGCGAGTTTCCGGATGCGGCGCGCGCCGCCGGTTTGCCGCTCCGCCGCCTGCTCGCCGGCGCCTTCGTCGCCAGCGGCCTTGCCGGCGGCATTGCCGGCATCCTGTCCGTTTCCTATCTGAGCGGCAGCACGACCGGCTCGGGCGAGATGCTGCTGCCTGTCGTGGTGACCGCCCTGCTCGGCGCGGTCTTTTCGCGGCGGCTCGTTCCGACCGTGACCGGGACGCTGCTTTCAGCTCTGCTGGTCGGCTTCCTCACCAACGGCTTCCAGCTGCTGAACATTTCGAGCACGCTGGTCAGCGGCGTCCAGGGCCTGCTCATTCTCATCGTGGTCTCCGCGACCACGCTACTGCGCCGGCAGGAGGGCTGACCATGTCGCTCGAGACCCACTCCCCTGCCACCCCCGGCTTGCCGCGTCTGATCGCCGAAGGCCTGGTGCGCTATAGCCTCGTCCTCGCCCTGGTCGTGGTGTTTGCTGTCTTCTCCGTGGCAACACCGACATTCCTGAAGCTTGCGAACCTGCAGAGCATTCTGGTCAACAATTTCACGCTGCTTGCCATCGTGTCCATCGCCATGACCTTCGCCGTCGCCTCGGGCGGCATCGACCTTTCTGTCGGAACGGCGGTTGATTTTGCCAGCTTCGCCTTTGTTTCGCTCGTCCTCGCCGGGCAGCCGGTAGCCATCGCCGCACTTGCGGGACTGGCCGCCGGGGCGCTGGTTGGTGCCTTCAACGCGCTGCTGATTTCAGGGATCGGCGTGTCGCCGTTTCTTGCCACGCTCGGCACGCTGTTCATCGGCCGCAGCGTCCAGCAGCTGCTGACCAATGGCGGCAATCCGATCTATCTGCCGCCGAACGGCGTGCCGGAAGCCTTCCGTTTCCTCGGCCACGGCGCGATCGCCGGCTTTCCGGTGCCGCTTGCCGCCGCCATCGTCGTCATTGCCGCCGCTGCGGTGGTTTTTGCCCGCACGCGGTTCGGCCGCATTATCCTGTCGATCGGCATTCAGCCGGGCGTCGTGCGCTATTCCGGTATCGCCGCGCCAGCCCATATCGCCGTAACCTTTATCCTCATCGGATTGATCGCGTCAATCGCCGGCCTGATCCTGACCGCAACCGTCACCACTTACATCCCCTCCTCGGGCAATGCCTTCCTGCTCAACGCCATCGGGGCAACCTTCATCGGCACGACGCTCAACCCGCTCGGACGGCCGAATGTCGGCGGGACCGTTCTCGGCGCGCTGCTACTCAGCATCGTCGCCAACGGGCTGCTGTTGACCGATCTGAACTTCTATTGGCAGCAGGTCGGCACGGGAACACTGATCTTTGCGGTGCTCGCCCTGAGCTTCATCAACAGAAAGGCCACCGTCGGCGTGTGAGAAAAGCCGCTATTGCGGCGGCATGCCGAAACGTTCTAACCCGCCGTGGCGTCCGAGATCATGCGCGATACGGCATTCTTCCAGCCGATGATCTTGCCCTGCCGCTCGGTCTCCTCCATCGAAGGGCTGAAGCGGCGGTCGCAGGCCCAGGCCTTGGCAAAATCCCGCTTGCCGGGCCAGATGCCGGCCTTTGAGCCGGCGAGCCAGGCAGCTCCGAGCGCCGTCGTCTCACGGATAGCCGAGCGGTCGACGGGATTTCCCGTGATGTCGGCCAGGCACTGCATCGTCCAGTCCGACGCCGCCATGCCGCCATCGACGCGCAGCACCGTTTCCAGCTGGTTGGCGCCCCAGTCCTTCTTCATCGCCACCAGCAGATCGAGCGTCTGGTAGGCGACGGATTCGAGCACGGCGCGAGCAAATTCCGCCGGGCCGCTGTTGCGCGTCAGGCCGAAGATCGCGCCGCGGGCGGCCGGATCCCAATAGGGTGCGCCGAGACCGGTGAAAGCAGGAACAATATAAACCTGCTGTCCGGGATCGGCCTTGGTTGCCAGAATCCCCGCCTCCGAAGCCTGGCTGATAATGCCGAGACCGTCGCGCAGCCATTGCACGGCTGCACCGGCAATGAAGATCGAGCCTTCGAGCGCATAGGTCGTCTCGCCGTCGAGCCGGCAGGCGATCGTCGTCAGCATGCGGTTCGAGGAGGAAACACGATCCCTGCCGGTGTTGAGCAGCGCGAAGCAACCAGTGCCATAAGTGGATTTCATCATGCCGGGCTCGAAGCATGCATTGCCCACGGCCGCCGCCTGCTGATCGCCGGCGACACCGAGGATAGGAAGTGCGGCTCCGAACAGCGCCTCGTCGACGCGGCCGAAATCATCGGCACATTCCCTCACCTCGGGGAGCATGGCTGAGGGAATACCGAGAATACCGAGAAGCTCCTCGTCCCATGCGCCGTCATCGATATTGTAGAGCAGCGTCCTCGAGGCATTGGTCGCATCAGTGGCGTGTATGCGACCATCAGTCAGCTTGTAAATCAGCCAGCTGTCGATCGTGCCGAAGCAAACCTCGCCCGCCTCCGCCTTCCCACGCAGCCCATCGATATTGTCGAGCAGCCATCGCAGCTTGGTTCCGGAGAAATACGGGTCGAGCAGCAGGCCGGTCTTGGCGCTGAACAGCTTCTCATATCCGTCGGCCTTCAGGCTCTCGCACATTTCGGCCGTGCGCCTGTCCTGCCAGACGATCGCGCGGTGAAGCGGTGTGCCGGACTTGCGATCCCAGACGACCGCAGTCTCGCGCTGATTGGTGATGCCGATTGCAGCGATATCGGTGGCGTCAAGACCAGCATCGGCAATCGCCTTGCGCACCGTGTCAACGACGGACTGCCAGATTTCGGCGGCGTCATGCTCCACCCATCCGGGCTGCGGATAATATTGGGTGATCTCCGCCTGGGCCGAGCCGGCCATCTTCATGTCGCCATCGAAAATGATGGCGCGCGACGATGTCGTGCCTTGGTCGATTGAAAGAATATAGCCGCTCATATCCGTCTCCGGCTCGCACGAAACCGCCCCGCCCGGCGAAGAGGGCGGATGCGGAGATTTCATGAGAGAAAGATTGTGGGTGCCACCGGCTTGCCGCCGGTGGCAGAAGTGATGGCCGGAAGCCTCGTCGCCTCCGGCCAGGTTCGCCTTACTTCGACTGCCAGCTCTTGACGAGTTCGTCGTAGTTGACCGTGACCGGCTTTTCCTTCTCGTTCTTGATCATCAGCTGCGGCGCAAGGTTGCCCTTCTTCACCGCATCCGCGTTCCAGTAAGCGAGATCATGCTCTTCGGCCAGTTTCGGGCCGATATCGCCCTGGACGCCCGATTTCTCGATACGGCCCATGACCTTTTCCTGCTCGCCGCAAAGAGAATCCATGGCTTCCTGCGGAGTCTTGGCGCCGGCAGCGGCGTCACCGATAGCCTGCCACCAAAGCTGAGCCAGCTTCGGATAGTCGGGAACGTTGGTGCCGGTTGGCGACCACTGAACGCGGGCCGGCGAACGATAGAACTCGATCAGACCGCCGAGCTTCGGAGCACGCTCCGTAAAGCTCTTGTCGCGAATGGTGGATTCGCGGATGAAGGTGAGACCGAGCTGGCTCTTCTTCACGTCAACCGTCTTGGAGGTCACGAACTGTGCGTAGAGCCAGGCAGCTTTCGCACGGTCCGTCGGGGTCGATTTCATCAGAGTCCAGGAACCGACGTCCTGATAACCGAGCTTCATGCCGTCTTTCCAGTAAACGCCATGCGGGCTCGGTGCCATGCGCCACTTCGGCGTACCGTCCTCATTCATAACAGGCAGGCCAGGCTTGACCATGTCTGCGGTAAACGCCGTGTACCAGAAGATCTGCTGCGCGACGTTACCCTGTGCCGGCACCGGACCGGATTCCGAGAAGGTCATGCCCTGAGCTTCCGGCGGTGCGTACGCCTTCAACCAATCGAGATACTTCTGGATCGAATAGACCGATGCCGGTCCGTTGGTATCGCCGCCGCGTGCGACGCACGAACCGACAGGACGCGACTTCTCGTCGACCTTGATGCCCCATTCGTCGACCGGAAGGCCATTCGGCAGGCCCTTGTCGCCGTTGCCGGCCATCGACAGCCAGGCGTCGGTGAAGCGCCAGCCGAGCGACGGGTCCTTCTTGCCGTAGTCCATGTGGCCGAAGACCTTCTTGCCGTTCACGTCACGGCCGGTAAAGAATTCGGCAATGTCCTCATAAGCCGACCAGTTGACCGGAACGCCGAGATCGTAACCGTATTTCGCCTTGAAATCGGCCTTGTTCTTCTCGTCGTTGAACCAGTCGTAGCGGAACCAGTAGAGGTTGGCGAACTGCTGGTCGGGAAGCTGGTAGAGCTTCTTATCAGGCGCGGTCGTGAACTTGGTGCCGATGAAGTCGTTGATATCGAGCCCGGGGTTGGTAACGTCCTTGCCTTCGCCGGCCATCCAGTCTGTCAGGTTGCGCACCTGCTGATAGCGCCAGTGGGTACCGATCAAGTCGGAGTCGTTGACCCAGCCGTCATAAAGGTTCTGCCCGGTCTGCATCTGTGTCTGAATCTTTTCGACAACGTCACCCTCTTGAATGACGTCGTGCGTTACCTTGATGCCGGTAATCGCAGTAAAGGCAGGAGCCAGAACCTCGGACTCATACTTGTGGGTGGTCAAGGTTTCCGAAACAACCTTGATGTCCATACCCTGGAAGGGCTTCGCCGCATCGACGAACCATTGCATTTCCTTTTCCTGGTCTGCGCGAGAGAGCGTCGACACGTCGCCGATCTCTTTGTCCAGGAACGTTTTTGCCTCGTCCATGCCGGCATAGGCCGACCCGGTCATGGCCAGCAGTACCGCTGCTGTCGTCGTCAATAAATGCCTTCGCATGATATCCTCCCAGGGTTTTGCGATTGCAGTCTTCACGTCTCAGGCGGCCAGAAATACCCCCGGCCATCTGCATCAGTTTGCCTCACACGTAACGGAATACGCCGACGGCGTAGACAACGGAGAGAGCGAGAGCCCACCAGAGGCTTGATCCCGCGAGACCAAGCCAGGCAAGATGGATAAAGGCGCTGCCGAGCAGCGAAAGGAAAAGCCGGTCACCGCGCGTCGTCTCGAAGCGCAGGATTCCGATCCGCGGGTTGCCGCCCGGCACGGCATACTCCCAGACCCCCATGCCGATCAGCAGCAATACGATAACGATGAAGAACGCGGCCGTCGGCCAGGTCCATGCCATCCATGAAAAATCGGGAAGCGAAAAGCTCATCAAACCCTCCCCAGGGCGAAGCCCTTGGCGATGTAATTGCGCACAAACCAGATCACCAGCGCCCCTGGGATCAAGGTCAGAACACCCGCGGCGGCGAGCAAGCCCCAATCCATGCCGGATGCAGAGACGGTACGGGTCATGGTGGCAGCGATCGGCTTCGCGTCGGTCGTCGTCAGCGTTCGTGCGATCAGCAACTCGACCCAGGAGAACATGAAGCAGAAGAAGCAGGCGACACCTATGCCGCTCGCAATCAGCGGCGTGAAGATCTTCAGGAAAAACCGCGGGAACGAATAGCCATCGATATAGGCCGTTTCGTCGATTTCCTTCGGCACGCCGGACATGAAGCCTTCAAGGATCCAGACCGCAAGCGGCACATTGAAGAGGCAATGCGCCAATGCCACGGCGATGTGCGTATCGATTAGTCCAAAGGCTGAGTAGAGCTGGAAGAACGGCAGGGCAAAGACCGCCGGCGGCGCCATCCGGTTCGTCAGCAACCAGAAGAAAAGATGCTTGTCACCAAGGAACCGATAACGGGAGAAGGCATAGGCCGCCGGCAGCGCGGCTGCGACCGAGATCACCATGTTGATCACGACATAGGTGATTGAATTGATGTAGCCGGAATACCAGGCCTTCTCCGTGAAGATCGTCACGTAATTGGCGATCGTCGGGTTATGAGGATAAAGCGTCAGAGAATTGACGATTTCCGCATTGGTCTTGAAGCTCATGTTGACGAGCCAATAGATCGGCAGCAGGAGCACGATGATATAGATCGTCGGAACCAGCCACCACCAGCGCGATTCCTCGCCGCGCCGGCGCATCAGACGGCTGACTTCATCGGAGGAGAGACCGCTTGCGACACTGGCAACGCTTGAGATTTTTCGGCTCGCTGTCGTTTCGTTGGAGGCGCTCATTTCAATTCTCCGCGTCGTGGCTTGTCATGACGGTGTAGAACACCCACGAAAGCAGCAGGATGATCAGGAAATAGATCAGCGACATGGCAGCGGCCGGACCGAGGTCAAACTGTCCGAGGGCGGTCTTGACCAGATCGATCGACAGGAACGTGGTCGCGTTGCCGGGACCGCCACCCGTGACGACAAAAGGCTCGGTGTAGATCATGAAACTATCCATGAAACGCAGCAGCACGGCGATCAGAAGAACGCGCTTCATCTTTGGCAGCTGGATATAGCGGAACACGGCCCAACGAGACGCACCGTCGATCTTGGCTGCCTGATAGAAAGCATCCGGAATGGAAACGAGGCCTGCATAGCAGAGCAAGACGACCAAGCTCGTCCAGTGCCAGACGTCCATGATGATGATCGTCACCCAGGCGTCAAGCGGATCCTGCACATAGTTGTAATCGATGCCGATGGCATTGAGGGAATAGCCGAACAAACCAATGTCATTGCGGCCGAACACCTGCCAGATCGTGCCGACAACGTTCCACGGGATCAGCAGTGGTAGCGCCATCAGAACCAGGCACACCGGCACGCCGATGCCCGATTTCGGCATGTTCAGCGCAATGAAGATACCGAGCGGGATCTCAAGAGCGAGAATGATCAACGAAAAAATTAGATTTCGCTGCAGGGCGGCCCAGAAACGGTCGGAGTGCAGGATTTGGGTAAACCAGTCCGTTCCGTTCCAGAAGAACTGGTTGTTTCCGAAAGTGTCCTGAACGGAATAGTTCACAACAGTCATCAAGGGAATGACGGCCGAGAATGCCACGAGCACGAGGACCGGCAGGACCAGAAACCACGCTTTGTTGTTCCAGGTTTTTTCCATGATCAAGCCTCCGGTCCGGCGCGCCAAGAGTCGGCATAGACACTGATACCCGATGGCTCGAAGGTCACCCGGGGATCAGCAGGAATTTCCTGGTCCTCAGGGACGACGATCGCGATAGGCTGGCCGGCAAGCTGCGCGCGGACGATCTTCTGCCGGCCGATATCTTCCACCTTGCTGACGGTCACAGGCATGCCCTCGCGGCCGACCCGAACAAACTCGGGCCGAATCCCAAGCTCAACCTTGGCCGCTGCCGAAGTCTTTGGCGCATAGTCGAGCGTCAGAGCATGCTCGCCCACCCGAATCGTGCGGCCTTCCACCTTGGCTGGCATGAAGTTCATGCCCGGAGAACCGATGAAGTAGCCGACGAAGGTATGGCTCGGACGCTCGAAGAGCTCGGCCGGCGTGCCGATCTGCACAATCTCGCCATCGTACATCACCACGACTTTGTCGGCGAAGGTCAGCGCTTCCGTCTGGTCATGCGTGACATAGACCATGGTAAAACCGAACTGCTTATGCAGCCGCTTCAGCTGCGATCGCAGCACCCATTTCATATGCGGGTCGATAACAGTGAGCGGCTCGTCGAAGAGAATCGCGTTTACATCCGAGCGCACGAGGCCGCGACCGAGCGAAATCTTCTGCTTTTGGTCCGCCGTCAAACCGCGGGCACGTCGCTTGGCCCAGTCTCCAAGATCGATCATCTCCAATATTTCACGGACACGACGATCAACGTCGGGCTCTGCCACGCCGCGGTTGCGCAAGGGGAAAGCAAGATTGTCATAGACGGTCATCGTGTCGTAGATCACCGGAAACTGGAATACCTGCGCAATATTTCGCTGCTGCGTCGGCAGGTTCGTAACATCCTGTCCGTCGAAAAGAATTCGCCCTTCGGACGGCTGAATAAGGCCGGAAATGATATTGAGCAGCGAGGTCTTTCCGCAGCCTGAAGGTCCGAGCAGCGCATAGGCGCCGCCATCGTTCCACTCGTGGTGCACTTCTTTGAGAGCGTAGTCCTTCTCGCTCTTCGGGTTCGGCCCATAGGCATGTCTGATATGATCGAGGGTGATACGTGCCATGATCTTCTCCTAGCCCCTCTGCCCGGCGGTGGTGATCGCCCGGCCGTCCGCGCCGAACGCCATCAGGTGGCGCGTATCGATGAAAACGGAGAGGTCCGTGTCCGGGTCGATATTGTGGATGCCGTGCGCAAGCATCACCCAGCGGGTGTCGGCAAATTGCAGATGCACGAAACTTTCCGACCCCGTGATCTCCGAAATCTGTGTCCGTGCTGTCAGCCGCGCCGAATCAGCCGTCTGGGCGGTTGGTGCAAGATGATGCGGGTGAAACGCTATCGTTGCCGGCCCGTCCGGCACGTTCTGAAGGTGCGGCGGCACGGCAAAAATCACAGCGCCATCGCGCAGGAAATTGCCTGCCGATTTGACCAGATCAATAAAATTCAGCGGCGGATCGGCAAAGGTTTTCGCCGTCGTCAGATCGAGCGGTTTGCGATAGACCTCGATCGTCGGGCCGAACTGCGTGATCCGGCCTTCGTTGAGCGTCGCCGTATTGCCACCAAGCAACAAGGCTTCGGAGGGTTCCGTCGTGGCATAGACGAAGATCGCGCCGGACTGGGCGAAGATGCGCGGCAATTCCTGCCGCAGTTCCTCGCGCAGCTTGTAGTCGAGATTGGCGAGCGGCTCGTCCATCAAAACGAGGCTGGCATTCTTGACCAGCGCGCGCGCAAGCGCGGTGCGCTGCTGCTGGCCGCCGGACAGGTTGAGCGGCGTGCGGTCGAGATAGGGCGTGAGCTTCAGAAGCTCGGCCGCCTTGCGCACCTCGCGGTCGATCGTGGCGGCATCCTTGCCGGATATGCGCATCGGCGAGGCGATGTTCTCATAGACGGTCAGCGCCGGATAGTTGATGAACTGCTGGTAGACCATGGCGACATTGCGTTTCTGCACCGGCATGCCGGTGACATCGGCGCCGTCGAAATGGACGGAGCCGGCGGTCGGACGATCGAGCCCGGCCATCAGCCGCATCAGCGACGTCTTGCCCGACAGCGTCGGCCCGAGCAGGACGTTCAGCGTTCCCCGCTCGAGGACCAGATCGGTCGGATAGATGTGATAATCCGCCCCCACCATCTTGGCGGCGTTTCGCAGTTCCAGCATTCCTGTTCCCGTGCCTCCACGCAGCGGGGACCACATAGCGCCTATCCGGCCATCGCCGGTCTGGCAGCCATGTACTCCTCCAATGACTGAGCCTGCTCCTTCGAAAGGCGCAGACCATCCTTTGTTCTCCTCCACAGCACGTCATCGGCGTGCCGGGCCCATTCATGTTCGACGAGGTATGTGACCTCAGCCTCGTAAAGATCGCCGCCGAACAGCCGTCCGAGATCCTCGGGGCCGCGGGCATCGCCGAGCAGTACCTCGGCCCTGGTGCCGTAGCGGCGCACCAGACGGCGCGCATGCGTATCGGCGAGGAACGGATAACGCCGTTTCAGTTTGGCGACCTCGGCCTCATAACCCCTGACCGGGAAATCGCCGCCCGGCAGATGGCTCTTGGCCGTCCAGGGCGCGCCCTTGACGCCGATCGCAGCGCCGATTTTCTCCAGCGCATGTTCGGAAAGCCGGCGATAGGTGGTGAGCTTGCCGCCGAAGACGTTCAACAACGGCGCCGCGCCGCCTTCGCCCTCGATCTTCAGCACGTAGTCGCGCGTGGCCTCCTGGGCCTTCGAGGCGCCGTCATCATAAAGCGGCCTGACCGCCGAATAGGTCCAGACGATATCCTCGGGCCTGACCGGCTCCTTGAAATATTCCGATGCCGCATTGCAGAGATAGACGGTCTCTTCCTCGGAAATCCGGACGTCCCGGGGATCAGCGGTGTAATCGCGGTCGGTGGTGCCGATCAGAGTAAAATCGCCCTCATAGGGGATGGCGAAGATGATGCGGTTGTCAGGGTTCTGGAAGAAATAGGCCCTGGGATCATCGAACTTCTTCTTCACGATGATATGGCTGCCCTGGACGAGGCGGACATGGTGAGCCTCGTTCTGACCGAAGGCCGAACGGATGACATGATCGACCCAGGGGCCGGCGGCGTTGACCAGCATGCGGGCCTGATGGCTGCCATTGCGGCCGGTGACCGTATCGATGGTGTCGATGTGCCAGAGGCCATTTTCGCGCCTGGCCGACACCACCTTGGTGCGCGGCAGGATGGTCGCCCCCTTGTCGGCGGCGTCGCGGGCGTTCAGTACCACCATGCGCGCGTCGTCGACCCAGCCGTCAGAATATTCGAAAGCCCTCGTAAACAAAGCCTTCAGCGGCTTGCCGGCCGCGTCTTTGCGCATGTCCAGCACGGATGTCGCCGGCAGCAACTTGCGGCCGCCGAGATGGTCGTAGAGGAAGAGGCCGAGCCGGATCAGCCAGGCCGGGCGGATGCCGCCCTTGTGATAGGGCAGCACGAAGCGCAGCGGCCAGATGATGTGCGGCGCCATCGCCCAGAGGATCTCGCGTTCCATCAAGGATTCGCGCACCAGGCGGAATTCGTAGTGCTCTAGATAACGCAGGCCGCCATGGATGAGCTTGGTGGCGCCCGAGGAAGTACCAGACGCAAAATCGTTCATCTCCGCCAGCGCCACCGAATAGCCGCGCCCAACGGCATCGCGCGCAATCCCGCAGCCGTTGATGCCGCCGCCGATGACGAATATGTCGTGAATTTCCGGGCCCAACTTCCCCTCCGAGCCTGCTGCGGATTTCGCATTGCACAAAACCTGCGCAATTGCGAAAGCAACATCAGTTAAAACGAAAGAGATACGAATGTCAAACGAATGTTTTCGCAGATCGATACCGGAAGAGATTCCAGAAAGAATGCTCAACGGCTTTCATGGGAATGCCCTGAAACAAAGCGCTGAAGCGCCGCGTGTCTATCGCGATCTGCCGTTGGTTTCGATTAGTTTCACATTGTTTTCGAGGCAGAGATTGCGGATCGAGGGCAGCGGACAGTGGTCGGTGATGAAGGTATGAACCTGTGAAAGCTGGCCGATCCTGACCGGTGCAGTGCGTTCGAACTTGGTCGAATCGGCAACGAGGATGACATGCCGGGCATTGGCGATGATCGCCTGGGCGACTTTCACCTCGCGAAAATCGTAGTCGAGGAGGGCGCCGTCGATGTCGATCGCAGACGCGCCGATCACGGCGTAATCGACTTTGAACTGCCGGATGAAATCGACGGCCGCTTCGCCGACGATCCCGCCGTCCGAACCGCGCACGACCCCGCCGGCGATCACCACTTCGATCGCTGGGAACAGGCGCAATCTATTGGCAACATTGATGTTATTGGTGATCACCATCAACTCGTGATGATTGGCGAGCGCCTCTCCCACCGCCTCGGTCGTCGTGCCGATATTGATGAAGAGCGAGGCTCCGCTCGGGATCAGCTCGACGGCCGCCAGGCCGATCGCCTGTTTTTCGGAAGCGGCGATCTGCCGCCGCGCCTCGTATTTGACGTTCTCCGTTCCGCTCGGGAAGGTCGCGCCGCCATGGATGCGCGTCAGGACCTGCGCATCGCAGAGATCATTCAGATCCTTGCGGATCGTCTGTGGCGTCACCGAAAAACGGGCGGCGAGTTCCTCGACCAGGACCCTGCCGCTCGATTTCGCAATCGCCACGATTTCAGTTTGCCGGTCGCTCAAAAACATAGGCGCCCCTTTCGATCTACTTTCGTTTTAAAGAAAGCGAAGAGCGGCGCAATGCCTATTTGTCAGTCACCGGCTTCCATATTCCGAATGTGTTGCGCCGTGCCAGGCGCGACTATCGCTTCCGCATCACGTTGACCACGACCACGCCGAGGATTGCCATGATCCCACCGGCAGCGCCCAGCACCGTCGGCACCTCGCCGAGCCAGACGAACCCGATCAGCGTTGCGACCGGCGGGACGCCGTAAAGGAAATTCGAAGCGCGCCCAGCCGTCAGCCGCTTCAATGCGATGGCCCAGGTCAGATAGCCGATCGCTGTGGGGAAGATGACGAGGTAGGCGACGCCCCCGTTCACGTCCGCCGGCGCCGCCGCCAGAGCGCGCACCGTCGCCGGGACGGCCGGAAAGAGCGGCACGGAGCCGATCAGCAGGATCCAAGCGGTGACGGCAAGCGCCGGCATCCGGCCAAGCAGCGGCTTCTGCAGCACGCTGGCAATCGCCGAGCAGAGTGCGGCGCCGAGAATCAGCACGGCGTTCGGATCGAGCTTGAAGCCGCTGTCGGAAGCAACAGCAATCAGCGCCACGCCGCCGAAGGAAACCGCAGTGCCCGCCCATCCCCAGCGGCCGAAGCGCTCGCCGAGTGCGAATGTTGCGATGAGCGCGGTGAAGACCGGCATGGTGTTGATGATGAAGCTCGCCGGCCCCGCCGCAACGGTCTGCTCGCCGGTGTTCAAGAGCACCGCATAGGCGGCGATGAAGAGCACGGCGGCGATAGAGAGGCGGAGGAAATCACGTTTTTCCGGCATCGGTCGGTAGATGGCCAGATAAACAAGAGCGAGGACGCCAGCCGCCACATAGCGGGCTGTCGCCAGCTCGATCGGCGTCAGAGGCCCGAGGCAGATGCGGATCACCACGAAGGAAGAAGCCCAGAAGAGGATGGTGACGACAATCGCCGCAAAGGCCACAAAATCGAAGGTGCCTTGTTGTTTCGCCGAAACCGGTGTGCTTGCCGCCATGCTCATTTTCACCTCCACTATTCGTTGCGACCATGAATTAAGCCTTTGACGCGTGCTTGAAAAGCATCGCAATCGATGATCAAATGTGCGTATGGTTCACAGCTCGCCCGTGCTTCCGCCGCTCGACACGCTCGAGACCTTTGCCCGCGCCGCCCGGCTCGGATCGTTTTCCGCCGCGGCCGAGGAAAGCGGAATCACCCATGGCGCCGTCTCGCGACAGGTCTCGCGGCTCGAGCGCTGGATGGGCGTGCGCCTGTTTGCGCGTGAAGCCCGCGGCGTACGGCTGACGCCGGAGGGCATGCGGTTTTTCGCGCGTGCCGAGGAAGCGCTTTCCCTGCTCGGCAACACCGGCGAGCGCTGGCTGCCCCGGCCCAACAAGGCGGTGGTGCGCCTTTCCGTAACGCCGTCAGTCGCTTCGTTATGGCTGTTCCAGCGCCTGCCGAAGCTCGAAGGAAACGAGCTGCATGTCGAACTGACGCTCGAACACCGGCTGGCGGATTTCGGCGAAGGCACGGATCTCGCCATTCGCTGCGGCAAGGGACCATGGGCCGGCGTGCGCGCTTTACCGCTCTGGCAGGAGAAATCCTTTCCGATCGCCGCTCCTATCCTGGCGGAGCGCCTCGGGCGGCGCTCGGATGCCATTTCGCTGCTCGATCTGCCGATCCTTCACGATTCGAATATCGAAGGCTGGCGCCGCTGGCTCTCCCGCGAAGGTATCGACTATGTCCCGCGCGGCCAGGACCGGCGCTTTGAAGACTACAATCTGGTGATCGATGCCTGCGCGCAGGGACTCGGCATCGCGCTCGCCCGCCCACCGCTGTCGGATGCGGCGCTGGCCGCCGGGCGCATCGTCGCGGTGTCGGAGCGCGCGATCGACCACCACGTGGCCTTCCACCTGATCCGCCCGGACGATGCGCTTCGAAGCCCCGCCATCGAATTTGCCAGCCGCTTCCTGCGCGAGGCCGGCCATGACGAGGAGACGATCGCCGCATTCACAGCGCCCGGGCGGGCGAAAACCTAGGGGATCTGGGCGGATCGCGCTGGATTGAGCCAAGAATAGGAGGAGCATATCCATGGCTACAGTGATCCTGTTCCATTCTGTCTACGGATTGCGCTCCCTTGAACGGGATTCGGCGGAGCGCCTGCGGGCGGCTGGACATGATGTGTTCACCCCCGATCTTTATGAGGGCAAGGTCGCCCGATCGATCGATGAGGGCTTTGCGCTGAAGGAAGCGATCGGCTGGCCCACTCTTTGCGAACGGGCGGAAAAGGCGACTGCAGCGCTGCCTGCCTCGGCCGTGCTCGGCGGATTTTCGATGGGCGTCGGCATCACAGCCGATCTCTGGCCGATGCGGCCGCTGACGGCAGGCGTACTGCTGCTTCACAGCGTTGGTGGAATTCCGGATAATGTGCGCAGCGGCCTGCCCGTCCAGGTCCATCTTGCCGATCCGGATCGCTTCGGCCCTGCCGACGAGGTTGCTGCCTGGCAAGCGGCGGCGGCGCGCTTGGGCATATCAGCAGAGATATTCAAATATCCCGGCATCGGCCATCTCTACACCGATGCGACTCTGCCCGATTATGATGACGAGGCCGCTGAACGGACATGGAACCGCATCATCGACTTCCTCGGCGCGCTTTAGGGTTTTTTCCTAATCGGCCGCAAGCTTCAGGCGCATTTCCTTCGCCAGTTCAAAACCAGCGGCCTGATAGACGGGTTCGCCGGCATCCGAGGCGTGGATGACAGCCGTGGTGCAGCCGAGCGATTTCAGGTGGTCGACAGCCTTTTTGGTCAGCGCCAGCGCGATGCCGCGCCGGCGGAAGGCGTCCTCGACATAGACGGACCAGATATAACCGAGCAGCCGTTGCTCCGGCCGAATGATTTCGGGAAACGGCGACTGATGCAGCTGGCAGGATACGGAACCGGCGATTTCACCGTCGACAATGGCAAAAAACGAGGTGAGGCATCGCTCCTCGCGGCCGCTTCTGATGAAAGACAATATCCATCCCGCCGCATCCGGTCTGTAGTGTTCCGGCGGCGTCCCATAGCTGTCCCAGATCTTCAGATAGTGTTCGACGAGAACCTCGTCCTCAGCGGACGTCGCCATTCGAATATCGATCATTTCACAATCCGCGTTGAGCATGCGGGGGATCTGGCGTCTGATGAGGTGACGCCCCCGCCGCGATCCGGCAGGGGCGCGTCAAAGGACCCGTCAGTTCGCCGGGGTCAGCGTCATCGAAGCGCTGCCGGCGGCAACGTTGAGGCCGAGCTGGCCGGTCAGGCTGACCGTCTGCAGATGGATCGAGCCGGAGGTGCCCCCGACCAGGAGATTGGCGCCGACGCCGGCGCCGAGTGTCGCTTCGGCGGTGGCGCCGACATAAAGGCCTGCAAGCGATCCGCGATGATAACCGGCCGTCGGCGCGAACACGGCCCAGATCAGGCGGCTGCGCGTGGTAAAGCCGAGGTCGATGCCAAGCTTTCTCACTTCACCGGTATAGCGGTCAAGAAGCTCGTTGCCGACGATGGACTGGAAGATGCAATCGGCTTCCTTGGATGAACCGAGCACATAACCCGTGCCGCCGCCGATATCGCAGGTGAGATAGCCGATTTTCACGCCGTTGCGCAGATCCGGCTCTTCATATGTCTTGGTGACGAGATCGGCGGCACTGACCGCCCCCACGCCGACAAAGGTCAACGATGCCGCGGCAAACGCCGTTGCAAGAGTTTTATTCATAAGTCTCTCCTTCTCAAATCGTGGCGGGAGCATATACGCGGCTGCCCGACACCAGATAACGGACGGAACCGCAAAACGATCCCAAACCGGCGCCATTTCCGCATCGCATATGAAAGCGCATGGGAAGAGCGCAAGCGACAACAGGCTCACGGTTCGGCCCCCTTTCGGACATTTCGAAGGCACCATGCCGCCTTCTGCGCCATTTCACGATCTTGTCCGGAATGGTTGCAAAAAAGGCACGATTTCGATCATCCGGCCCGCTGCTCCGGAGCCTTGCGCACGTCAGCACCATCGATCCGATGCCGCCGCCGATGATCGCGCAGGTTGCCACGCCGCATGTATAGCTGTAGTATTCGGAAGCTTTCTCCTTGCAGAACCGTAAGCAGGGAGAATCATATGGCATTTTCCGGCATTGCCGCAGAATTTCTGCATATTCCCAAGGCATTTCTGTTTTCACTTTGACAGAAATGCCGCCTGAAATTCGTGATCCATACCCAGAAGATTATTTTTGCCGGGCCGGACAACAGCACGCCCGCCGATCTCTATTTGAGATGGCGGCGTATCGTTCATTGGGAGGGAAAAATGCGCGTACGCACAACTATCATACTGGCGGGAAGCCTTGCCGTATCCGCCTGTCAGTCCGGGACGACGTCACAGGCCGTCTCGGACCGGAATTCCGAATTCGGCTGTATTGCCGGCACCGTCGGCGGCGCGATCGTCGGCGGCCTGATCGGCAGCACCATTGGCGCCGGCACCGGCCAGGTCCTCGCCATCGGCGGTGGCATAGCCGGCGGCGGTTTCGTGGGCAATCGCCTGGCTTGCAAATAATTCAGGAGGATAGAGCAATGAAAACCTTGCCTTTGGTGATGGCAATCATACTGTACCAATATGCCGGCGCGCTCGCCCAGCAGCCCGGTTCCCAGCAACCTGCCTCGATGTATCAGGGGCAGATGGACAGGCTCGACGTCAATTCCAGCAGAACGGTCGATCGTTCCGAATATGAAGCCTTCATGGGTACGGCTTTTGTCAGTCTCGACAAGAACAAGGATGGGAATCTGAAAGCCGATGAGACGGTGCAGATCCTGACCGTCGAGCAATTCACCCTGACGGACGCCAACCACGACGGCCGCATCACCAAGAGCGAGTTCATGCAACGGGTGATGGCGGATTTCGCAACGGCGGACCGGGATCGAAACGGCAATCTTCAATAGAAGGAAAACCCGGGGACGTCTTGAACTGACCCCGAAGATTGATGTCCAATTTTCTGGGGCCAGTTCAATTTGGCTGGGTTTTTATTCTCGATCTGTCCGCGCTATACTCTTCGCATCAGGCGCATGACGATCGAAACGACGAAGAGCACCAGGAAAATGAAGAACAGAACCTGGGCAATGGAAGCTGAAGCCCCTGCGATGCCGCCAAATCCGAGGACGCCGGCAATCAAGGCCACAACGAGAAATACCAGAGCGTAGTATAGCATCGCGATCTCCTTTTACGTTGCTGCGGTAATAACGGAGACCGCCCGCTTTGGTTCCCTCACGGCCGGAGCTGTCGCAGCGGCTTTGTTCAGCCGAAATGAAAGACGCCGCTGTACATCCGGTCGCCTTCATTCGGCTCGGGAGGCTCGGCTGCATCGAGATAGGCCTTGAGCGGACCAGTCAGCACGAACCAGACGCTCGCCCCCAGCATGAAGGAGGCTCCGACCGGATCGTCGATGCGGGCGACGAAGGGAAGGCAAGCGGCTGCAAACAGCACGATGATCCGCACGGACCACTCCGCATCGCGTTTGGTGACCGCGCGCGCTCTCAGCGATTTGTATTCCCGGGCGCCGTAGACATTTTTCCCCGCCCTCACCACCGAAAGCAGTTTGCGTGCGGAAGGCAGTGCCAGCATGATCAGGGCGATGACGCTGAGCGCGAAAGGCTTGCCGGCCATGACCTGTCCGCTGGCAATCAGGAGAAGGGAGAGCACGGCAAGATTCCACGTCGGCTCCAGCAGCTCCGGCGGCTGGCGCGTGCGGATGTGCCAGCTCCGCAGCAAGCCTGCCGCGCCGTTCAATAACGGCTGATCGATGTAACGATTGATCCAGTCCATGCAGATGCCCGCCCCGATTGTCTGAGGAGGGTCCCGATCACCACGGAATTGGGTCATCATCGTGGCAAGCGGCCGCAATATCGACCGAAGCCGGCCCTTTGCCGATACGAATCAGCTGCGGTTAGCCCAACTCCTGCGCAACTTCCCAGACATGGCCCGAGGGATCGGCAAAGGCCGCCGTGCGGCGCCCCCATGGGCGATCGACCGGGCCGTTGAGCAGCTTTACCCCAAGCTTGCGCAGTTCGGCGCAGACCGCATCGACGTCATCGACCTTGATCGTCAGCAGAACGCGCACGCCGGAAGCGGGCGCTGCCACCGCCGATGGCTCGACCAGTTGAGGCGCTTGCGTGGCCTCCAGCAGATTGACCATCACCCCCGCGATTCAGGACGGAGCTGACTGCATCCTGATAGACGGCCTCGCAGGCAAAGACCTTTTGATAGAATGACTTCGCATCGTCGATATTATCGACGAACAACGTGATGACCTCGATCCCGTTCAGCTGCATGGGCAATTCTCCTCCGTTGCTCCAACCGTTCGACCGATATCGCGATCGGTCTCTGCTGGTCGGTTCGACCCTGACGGTTTCGACATGCCGCTTCAAAAAAACAGCCGTCAGCTCCGCAGGCCAGGCGCCTCGTGGCCGGTTCGCGCTACATACTCGGTGTAGCCGCCGCCATACTGGTGGATGCCCTCGGGCGTCAGCTCCAGCACGCGGTTGGAGAGTGCGGCCAGGAAATGTCGGTCGTGCGAGACGAAGAGCATGGTGCCCTCAAATTGCGACAGCGCCTTGATGAGCATCTCCTTGGTGTCGAGGTCGAGATGGTTTGTCGGCTCGTCGAGCACCAGCAGGTTCGGCGGATCGAACAGCATCATTGCCATGACCAGCCGGGCCTTCTCGCCGCCGGACAGCACTCGGCACCTTTTCTCGACATCGTCGCCGGAAAAGCCGAAACATCCGGCCAGTGCGCGCAGAGGCCCCTGCCCCGCCTGGGGAAAGCGGTCTTCCAGCGATTGGAAGATGGTGCGCTCGCCGTCGAGAATATCCATGGCGTGCTGGGCGAAGTAACCCATCTTGACGCTGGCCCCGAGAGCGACATTGCCCTGGTCGGGCGCGGTAGTGCCTGTCACGAGCTTCAGCAGCGTCGACTTGCCGGCGCCGTTGATTCCCATGATGCACCAGCGCTCCCTGCGCCGCACCATGAAATCGAGCCCCTCATAGATGCTTCGGCTGCCGTATTTCTTGTGGACGTTCTTCAGACTGACCACATCCTCGCCCGAGCGCGGGGCCGGCTGAAACTCGAAAGCGACCGACTGACGGCGTTTGGGCGGCTCCACCCGATCAATCTTCTCCAGCTTCTTTACGCGGCTCTGCACCTGCGAGGCATGCGAGGCGCGCGCCTTGAAACGCTCGATGAACTTGATTTCCTTGGCGAGCATTGCCTGTTGGCGCTCGAACTGGGCCTGTTGCTGCTTTTCGTTCTGCGCCCGCTGCTGCTCGTAAAACTCGTAGTCACCGGAATAGGTCGTGAGCGCGCCGCCGTCGATCTCGAGGATCTTGTTGACGATGCGGTTCATGAACTCGCGATCGTGCGACGTCATCAGCAGCGCGCCCTCATAACCCTTCAGGAACTCTTCGAGCCAGATCAGGCTTTCGAGATCCAAATGGTTGCTCGGTTCGTCGAGCAGCATGACGTCGGGGCGCATGAGCAGGATGCGGGCGAGAGCCACGCGCATCTTCCAGCCGCCCGACAGCGCACCGACATCGCCGTCCATCATCTCCTGGCTGAAGCTCAAACCGGCGAGCACTTCGCGGGCGCGGCCATCGAGCGCATAGCCGTCCAGCTCTTCGTAACGCGCCTGCACCTCGCCGTAGCGCTCGATGATCTCCTCCATGTCGCCGGCCCTTTCGGGGTCGGCCATGGCGGCCTCGAGTTCCCGCAGCTCGGCGGCGACGATGCTGACGGGGCCGGCGCCGTTCATCACCTCGGCAACGGCGCTGTGGCCAGCCATCTCGCCGACATCCTGGTTGAAGTAGCCGATGGTGACGCCCTTCTCGCAGGAGACTTGGCCTTCGTCGGGCTGCTCTTCGCCGTTGATCATCCGGAAGATCGTCGTCTTGCCGGCGCCGTTCGGACCGACGAGACCGATCTTCTCGCCTCTGTTGAGCGCTGCCGAGGCCTCGATGAAGAGGATGCGATGGCTGAGCTGTTTGCTGATATTTTCGATACGAATCATGATGCGTGCGCGGGCCTGGGAAGAAATTTTGGCGCCCTTATGCCATGCGAGGCAGCGGCAGGATAGCCCGTTTTCCGTCCCGAAAAGCGTGCGCGGTTTTCGGGACGCGATAAGACCGTGCTTCTTGATTTCGATCCGGATTGGATAATATCGTGGCTTACGCCAAAGGGAATCCCTGCCAATGAGCGTTCGTCCGCCGCAGTCCTTCAGATCATCCCAGCAGGATAAAAACGGTTTCAATGTCCTCGAATACGAGCTGATGTCGGAACGCGCCGATTCACTTGGCCGTCACGGGCTGAAGGTCGAAGCGGCCCTCGCCGCCCTGAAATCCTGGTCTGCCGACCGACAGAGCGCCGAAGAGCGTGAGAGGCTTCTCAATGATGCCTCCGACGCCGTCTGGGCGTTCTTCATCCAGCGGGAGATCTGCGGCTTGCGCAACAACCGTGACGCCATCCAGCGCTACGGCATTCCGAACGAAGTGATTGCGAGATTGGGCGCGGTACGAAAGTAACGGCTGACGCGCATCTTTCACCTACCGATAGAAATCGCGGTGCCGGCAGCTATGCTTGGTGCCGAACCAATGCGAAAGGGAATTGCGATGCCAAGTTCAATCCGGATCGGAAATCAGGATCTCACCAGCGACGTCTCTTCCCTCGGCGCCGAGATGCAGACGCTCGACACCAGCGACGGACGCTCCTGGCTTTGGACGGGCGACGCCGCTTTCTGGACCGGGCGCTCGCCGATCCTGTTTCCGATCGTCGGCAAGGCCCCCGACGACAAGATCGCGATCGACGGCACTGTCTATCCGATGGCCCAGCATGGTTTTGCCCGCCGGAGCGAATTTACACTCGCGGCTTCCACCGCGACGATGTGCCGATACGAGCTGACCGCCTCCGAGGCCACCCGGGCGGTCTATCCGTTCGATTTCCTGCTCGCCGTGGAGCATGCGGTGGAAGGCCGCGCGCTGACCGTCAGCGCTGAGGTGACCAACCGCGATCAAAAGACGATGCCCTTCGGGCTCGGCTTTCACTCGGCCTTCGCCTGGCCGCTGCCCGGTGCTTCCGGACGCGCCCACAGCATCACGCTCGACAATCAGGGCGAGCCCGAGCTCGTGCGGCTGGCGGGCGGCCTTATCAACCCCGCAGCGCTGCCTTCGCCGTTTCATGCTGGCCGGCTGGTGCTGGATCACGTGATGTTCGAGCAGGACGCGATGATCTTCCCCAAGGGTGCCGGCGGAGGGCTGCGCTATGGCGCCGAAGGCGGGCCGAGCCTGCGGTTCCGCTTCGAAAACCTGCCCAACCTTGCTCTCTGGACCAAGCCGGGGGCGCCCTTCCTCTGCGTCGAGCCGTGGCATGGGACCGCTGCACAAGCCGGGGCTTCGAGCGAGCTGTCGGAGCGGCCCTCGACCACGCTGCTCGCGCCGGGTGCGGTGGCGCGCTTCGCCTTCACTGTCGAGATCGGGCAATAGGCTTTCACGGGTGAAGCCCTCCTTCGCATGACGTGCAAAGGGGGGCTTTTCTTCAGAGGGTTCTTCCTGCGGCGTCTGCCGGCCTTCAATGGGCGCCCGCACCGCCGCCGGCCTGCGGCTTTTTGGTGAGAAGCAGGGCAATCGCCGCCAATGCAAGCACCACGCCGATGACGGCGAAAGTGTCGCTGAAGCCCAGGATCAATGCCTGACGCTTGACGATCTGACCCATCGCGACGATTGCCTTTTGCGATGCGACAGCCGGATCGGTGACCCCGTGCTGGATGAAGTAGCCGGTAAGCTTGGCCAGGCGATCGCGAACTTCGTCACGGGTCAGCGTGATCGACTGGCCGATGATATTCGAGTGGAACTGCTCTCGCTTCGTCAGGATGGTGCCGAGCGACGCCGTACCGACCGCGCCGCCGAGATTGCGCAGCATATTGGTGAGGCCCGAGGCGGCGGCGGCATCGGCAGGAGCAATGCCGGCCGTGGTAATAGCTGTGATCGGCGTCAGCACCAGGGCCTGACCAATGGCACGCACGATGTTCGGGATCCAGAACTGGTCGCCGGCATTGTCAGCCGAAAGCGTGATGTTCATGAAGCAGCTGATCGCGAAGATCGAGATGCCGAGGAAGCCGATATAGCGGGCATCGAAACGCTTCATCAGAACCGGCACGAGCGGGATGAGCAAAAGCTGTGGCAAGCCGGTCCAGGCAAGCACGTTGCCGATCTGCTCGGCATTATAGCGCTGCACCTGGCCGAGATATTGCGGCAGGATATAGACCGTGCCGAAGAGGGCGACGCCGACCAGGACGTTGACCAGCACGCCGATGCCGAAATTGCGCTGTGTCAACAGGCGCAGCTTGACCAGCGGCTTCTTGACCGTCAATTCGATCCAGATGAAGGCGGCCAGAAAGACGAAGGCGACGATGCTGAGCTTGATGATGAAAGGCGAGGAGAACCAGTCGTCCTTGTTGCCTTCTTCCAGCACGGTCTGCAGTGCCGAGAGGCCGATCGCCATGGTGATGATGCCGGCCCAGTCGCCTTCCCTCAGAAGCTGAAGCTGCATCGGCTGCTTTTCCAGCGTCAGGGCGAGAGCCGCCGCCATGATGAGGCTCGGGATCGTGTTGATGAAGAAGATCGTCTGCCAGCCGTAATTCTCGGTCAGGTAGCCGCCGATCGTCGGGCCGATCGCCGGAGCGAAGGTGACCGACAGCGCAAAGATGGCAAGACCAAGCGGCTGCTGGTTCTTCGGCAGCTTGGTCAGCACCATGGTGAAGGCCATGGGAATCAGCACACCGCCGGCAAAGCCCTGCAGGCCGCGCAGCAGGATCATCGTGCCGAGATCATGCGCGAAGGCACAGGCCATCGAAAAGAGCGGGAACAGGATGGAATTGACGAGGATATAACGGCGGAACGAGAAAACGTTGCTGAAATAAGCCGTCAGCGGAATGACGACGATCTCGCCGATCAGATAGGACGTCGAAATCCAAGCGCCGTTGTCGACACCCGTTCCGATGCCGCCCTCGATATCGAGGAGGGAGGCGTTGGTGATCTGGATGTTGAGGATCGCCATGAAGGCGCCGATCATGCCGGCGAGAACGGCGATCCAGTCTCTGGTGCTGGCCCCTACCCTTGGCTGCGGAACGGCGATGGCTGTTGCTGCGATTGTGGACATGACACGAACTCCTCATCCCCCGCCTAACTGCGGTCGTTCTTGGTGTCGATGCTCGGCTGGACGGACATGCCGGGGCGCAGATCGCCATTTGCGGCGGCGTCGCCGTCAAGCACGATCCTGACCGGAATGCGCTGGACGACCTTGGTGAAGTTGCCGGTGGCGTTATCGGGCGGCAGCAGCGCGAATTCCTGGCCGCTGGCGGGCGCAAGGCTGTCGACATGGCCGCGATAGACGCGGCCTGGGAACATATCGACTTCGATATCGACAGGCTGGCCAGCATGCACGTCGGTCAGCTGCGTCTCCTTGTAGTTGGCGACGATATAGGCAGCCGCCGTCGGCACGACAGCCATCAGCTGGGTGCCGGCCTGGACATATTGACCGACACGCAGCGTGCGGTTGCCGACCGTACCGTCGACGGGCGCAACGATCGTCGCATAGGAAAGGTTGAGCTCGGCCTGACGGGCAACGGCCTGATCACGGGCAAGTGTCGCCTTGGCCTGAGCAAGCTCGGCCTTCAAAAGATCGACCTGCTTGGTTGCGGCGTCGAGGGCAGCCGTGTCGCGCACGATTGTTGCCTGGGCGGCAGCGATGGCGGAAGCGGCCTGCTGTGCCGTCTGAACCGGCGCATAACCGTTGGTGGCAAGGTTGGTGTAACGCTTGTTGTTTTGCTCGGCGAAGGTCTCATTGGCCTTATCGACATCGAGCGTCGCGCGGGCGGCAGCGATGGTGGACTGCTGGATATCGAGCGAAGCCTGCTTGGCATTGATGATGGCTTCGGCCGCGGCGACATCCGCCTTTGCCTGATCGAGCGCGGCGCGGAAATCGCGGTCGTCAATGCGGGCAAGGGGTTGACCCGCCTTGACCGTCTCGTTGTCCATCACAAGGACCTCGGCAAGATAACCCGAGACCTTCGGCGCGACCGTCGTGCTGTCGGCCTTTACGTAGGCATCGTCGGTCGAGATGTGGAAGCGGCCGACCGTCCAGTAATCGTGGCCGTAATAGGCGCCGGCGGCGATCAGCACGACGGCCGTAGCGCCGAGCAGCAATCCGCGACCGCGGCGCTTGCGAGCCGGAGGCTCCGAAACAACGGCAGGCTCGACAACGCGCGGTGCGTTGCCGGCCTCAAGGGTTGAGGGCGCGGCTTCCGCCGTCGTTTCCGTGGCAGGTGCGTTGTTATTCAGGGCTTGCAGCGTCTTAATCGACATCGTCTCTCTCCAGGTAGTGGAGGTCGCTGTCGCTATCGGCCGCGGCCTTCGAACAAAGTGAAATGCAAATTGGAAACTTGCTGTTTTCCAAAATATGTACTAGAAAATAGAAGTCAACAAGAATTTGGAAAATTGTCATGGTCCAAAATCACGAAATCGAGAAGAGGTCGCGAGGCCGACCCCAGGTCCGCTGCGACGACGATACGAAAAGCGTGATCATCGAGGCGGCCAACCGGCAATTCCACGACAACGGCTATGCCGCAGCAAGCATCGCTGCAATCGCCCAGGAAGCGGGTGTTTCGACCAAGACGCTCTACCGCCTGTTCCCGACAAAGGCCGATCTCTTTGCCGAGATGATCACGGAGCGGACGGGACGCTTCCTCACGGCGCTCGACCCCGGCACACTCGCCGCGGCGGATCTCAGGCAGGGGCTGGAGCGCATGCTGATGGCCTATGGCATGCTGACGCTCTCGCTGGATACGATCACCGTCACCCGCCTCGTCATCAGTGAGTCCGACCGGTTTCCGGAGATCGCCAATAGCTTCTATGAAAAGGCGATCGTCAGAACCAACAGGCTGATGGAGGATTGGCTTCGCAAGCAGATCGACCGTGGGCTGATTGCGCTCGACGATCCGCATGCGGCCTGCGGCATGCTGCGCGGCATGATGATCATGGAGCCCCAGCGCGCGGCGATGCTGCGCCAGGAAGCGCCGCCGAAGATCGATGCGATCGCGGCGCGGGCAAAAATGTGCGCCGATCTTTTCTTGAAAGGTTGTGCGCTCTGATGCAGCGCCCGGGCTCCAGAGCACGATGATCTGCTTACGGGCGACCCGCCAGCTGGGGCACGGGAGGAAGCTGCTCCGCAGCAGCCAGATCGTGCCGGACACAATCTCGCGGTCGGATAGCCGCAAGCCGTACCGTATCCGACACCTGCCGCCAATGCCGGCTTCCTTTTGCTGCGCTCGGACGGCCTGTGCGGGACGCGACTCCTATCCGCGCCTGCGCAACGATCGCTTTCAAAAGCGCACAGATATTACGTGATGCTACAGGCGCCACTAAGACCCACCTGCTAGTATTCCGGCTCCGAAAGCCTCCTCCTGAGCGATTGCTGGATGTGTGAATGGCAAAGCGTAGCGTGGCTCTTTTTCTTCTTCTGACGAGTTGCGGACATCCGAGCGGCGTGATGACGCCGGTTTCAATTTCATCGTCGACGCCGCCGACATCAAGGGTCGACATGCTGGTTGCGACCACCCGCGAGCCTTCGGGAAACCCGGCCACACTCTTCAACGGCGAGCGCAGTTCAAAGCCACATCTGACCCAGATCTCTGTTTCAATCCCGGCGAAGCGCGAAGCCGGCACGGTTCAGTGGCCTAAACGCGTTCCCCCCGATCCTGCCACCGACTTTGCCGTAACGAACGTTCAGCAGATCGACACCATCGCGCAAGGCCGCGTCTGGTTCCGGCAGCACGTGAACGGCGGGCACGCACTCGTCTTCATTCATGGCTTCAACAACACCTATGAGGATTCTGTCTTCCGGCTGGCGCAGATCGTGCACGACAGCAAGATGCAGGCGACGCCCCTCCTGTTCACCTGGCCGTCGCGAGCGGAAATCGTCGCCTACGAGTACGACAAGGAAAGTACGAACTATTCGCGCACGGCGCTGGAGCAGGCGCTTCGCACGTTGGCGGCCGATCCCAACGTCAAGGACATCACCGTCATGGCCCACTCGATGGGAACCTGGCTTGCCATGGAATCCCTACGGCAGATGGGAATACGCGACGGCCACGTCAATTCGAAAATCCACAATGTTATCCTGGCCTCTCCCGACATCGACATTCAGGTCTTCGCCAAACAATTTGTGGAGATGGGCGAGCCGCGTCCGAAATTCACGATCTTTGTCTCCCAGGATGACAAGGCTCTCGCATTCTCCAGCTTCCTCACCGGGCGCGTATCCCGTCTCGGCGCGATCAATCCTGCTGAAGAGCCCTACACCTCGAAATTGGAAAAGGCCGGCATCACCGCCATCGACCTGACGAAGGTGAAGACCAACGACAAGCTCAATCACGGCAAATTTGCGGAAAGTCCCGAGATTGTCCAACTCATCGGCCAGCGCCTTATGACCGGCCAGACCCTTACCGATTCCAAGGCCACACTGGGTCAGGGCATTACGGCTGTCATCGGCGGAACGGCGGCAAATATCGGCACCGTAGCTGCCACCGCCGTCGCGGCGCCGGTTGCGATCATCGAGCAGCCCGTCACGCGGACGAGACCGCCACGATCCGCCAACGAGATGCTCGACGGCGACCTGAAACAACAGCCGCTGACGCAGTGAGGAGTTTCAGGTTGAAATGGCTTTTTTCCTTCACCGCCGTTTTTCTCTTCGCGCTGAGTGCTTTGGCGCAAACGCCGCCGGTGAGCCCTCAGCAGAAGATCGACGAACTCGTGCGCCTGCTGCAGGATCCCGAGGTGAAGGCCTGGCTTGACAGCCGCAAGCAGGAGAGCGGGTCCGTGCCATCCGTTTCACCGGCCGGCAATTCGGCCTTGGCCAGGTGGGAGGCCGGCGCGCGGGAGCGTGTGAACGCGATTCTGGCGGCGATCCCGGCGATCCCCACTGAGGTGTCGGCGGCGGCAACAAGAGCAAGGCGCGAGGCCGCCGGCAGAGGCTATGCGCCCGCATTCGTCATATTCGGCGGCCTGGTCGCCTTTGGTCTTGCCGCCGAGGCGGTGTATCGCAGGTTTGCCGCGCGTCGCGAGACATTGTTCGGTCGGCTTGTCCCAATCGGCATATTCGCCGGCGCGATGGGCATCGTCTTTTTCGCGGTCGAATGGCCGCCGCTCGCGCGGGTGACGCTCCTTGCCTATCTCTCGGCGTTCATTCTGTTTCGATTGGCGGCGGCACTCCTGTCCGCGGCGGCGATGCGCTCGTCGCTGCGGATCAGGCTCTTGATCCTGTTCGGGCTCATCAGTTTTGCGATGGCGACAGCAGCCGTCGGCGAGCCGCTTGGCGTTTCCCCTGAAGTCAGCGACGCCATCAGCTACTGCTTCTCCGTGATTGGACTGCTTCTTGCCATCGAGGCCGTGTGGTCGATCTGGGAAGGGAGCCGCGCCCGGAAAGCGGCGATAACGGCCTTCCTCGTCGTCCTGTGGTTCGTCTGGTGCCTCAATATGAAGGGCCTGTTCTGGATCGGCATCTACGCGCTGGTATTGCCGGCGGTCCTGAATGCCGTCGGCCGCATGGCACTATCCCTCGCCAGCGATCCGGGCAGCCTGCGCGGTATCCTGGTCGCCCGCGGCGCGCGCGCCGCGGTTATCGCGCTCGCCGTGGGATGGCTGGCGCTCGTCTGGCATCTCAATCCGGATACGTTGGGTCAACGCGACCCGATGATCGCCGCTCTGTTTTACGGCGGCCTGAAGAGCGTCCTGATTCTCGTGGTCGCCGACCTTCTTTGGCAAGTGGCGCGGAACTGGATCGACCGAACTCTGCGCGTATCGACCAGCACGACATCACTTGCACCGGCCGACGCCGCCCGACGCGCGCGGTTTCGGACGCTTCTCCCTATCCTTCGCAATGCATTGGCCGTCGCTGTCGCGGTCATGGCGGGGTTGATCGTGCTCGCGCAAATGGGTGTGCAGATCGGACCGCTGATTGCGGGAGCGGGCATCTTCGGAGTCGCCATCGGTTTCGGCTCGCAGACTTTGGTCAAGGACGTCATCAACGGTGTCTTCTACATGCTCGACGACGCCTTCCGAGTGGGTGAATACATCCAGGCCAAGGACTATAAGGGGACGGTGGAGAGCTTCAGCCTCCGTTCGGTGCGTCTGCGCCATCATCGCGGCCCGGTGTTCACGGTGCCGTTCAGCGAGTTGGGTGCCGTCGAGAACATGAGCCGGGACTGGGTGATCGACAAGTTCAGGATCACCGTCGGGTTCGATACCGACATAGAAAAGGCGCGCAAGCTGACCAAGAAGGTCGGAGCCGATCTGATGGAAGATCCGGAACTCGGCCAGCACTTCATCGAGCCGCTGAAAATGAAGGGCGTCGAGCAGTTCGGCGACTACGGCATCGTGTTGAGCTTCGCCATGACCACGGTTCCGGGCATGCAGACCTATATCCGTCGTAAGGCCTATGCCAAAATTCGGGAGGTGTTCCTGGCAAACGGCATCGCATTCGCGCAGCCAACGGTGCAAGTCGGAGGCGACGACAAGGGCGGCGGCGGCGCGGCGGCCGCTCAAGCGATCCTTGCGCAGCAGGCGGCAAACGCGGCGACGCCGGCGAAGTGATCTGGCCGGCGAAGGCAGATTAAAGGCGCTAAGGTTTCAGATCATAGGCCTGCTGCGACGCACGAAGCTCCACCAGCGTCTTGCCGACACAGCTGCCCCCGCCAGCGCCGCCGATTGCCTTTGCCTTTCCATCGAGCGTGATCGTGCCGGCGATCCGGTCGGATGCGACATAGGTCGCCACGCCGTCGTGCGAGACACGCGATATGTAAAAGGCATGGTAGGTTTCGTTGTACTTGCAATGGATGACCAACGGAAACTGAGAGAAGGGATCGTCCTCAGCCTGGACGGCGTGCAGTTGAAAAACTGGCACCAGAGTCAGGGCGGCGACCAGGCTGGCAAGAACCCTTTTGGTCAACGCGATCGATTTTCGGCGGGTCATGGTTCAATCCCTCTATCGTGACCTGCAGCGCCGCGTGTGTCGTCAGACACGCAAAGAGACGCTGTCACACTCTGCATTGCTAAATCGTCAGGGCGACGAGCGCATCGCGATCGAGAAGCCGAACAATCCGTTGTGATTTGCCGGCAAGACGAAGGATGCGTTTTTCCCGGAGCTTGGTAAAAGAGCGGGCAACTGTTTCCACCGTCAGCCCGAGATAGTCGGCAATATCGCTGCGAGACATCATCATATCGAATTCCGGATCCTCGGGATGGCGGTCGGCCATCTCCTGAACGAAGGCTGCAAGGCGCTTCAAGGCGCTTTGCTCGCTGATGATGAGTTGTTTGCATTGCGCCTTCGCCAGGTTCGTCAGGGCAATGCGCAAAAGATCGATTGGGACGGCTGCGTCCTGATTGGTGCGAAACGGCCTTACGCGCGATTCGCAGATGGCTTCTGCAAAATCGGTTCGGACATTCCCGTTTTCGAGCCCGAACCATTCGCCCTTGCTGCAGAAGGATAGGATATGCCGCTGGCCGTTCGACGTCAGGCGGTAAATCCGCACGGCGCCTGCTTCGACCTGGTAGATGGCAAGGGCGTATTCGCCTTCGCTGTAGATCGTTTCGTCGGCGCTGAGTTTGATCGATTGATCTTTGGCTGTCGCGGAAACCGTTCCATGGTGGTGGCCGGGAACCGTTGTGTATTTTCCGATCGCGTGATCCTGGAGCATGTGCGTCGTCCCCCATCCGCGTCCAGCATAAGCAATCGTTGCGTGCTTCGGTATTCGAGATACCCCTTACGTATTGCTACGGAAGCACTCGATCGCCGGCGGGTGTATAATGCTCTCACCCCTTGAGAGTGATACGGCGGTATCGCGGGAGGTCTAGATGGCACCGGAAGAGGGAGGGGACAGCCAGGCACGTCAAGACACCGAAAGCGTTCGCGCGCAGCTTGATCGTATACTCGCAAGTCCGGAATTTCTCGCGCCTGAACGCGGGCGCCGCTTCCTGCAATATATTGTGGAAGAGACGCTTGAAGGGCACGCCGGACAGCTCAAGGCCTTTACGATTGCACAGGCGGTGTTCGGCCGTGATGCCTCCTTCGATGCGCAGAACGATCCGGTTGTCCGTATCGAAGCGGGGCGCATCCGTCGCGCCCTTGAACGATACTATCTCGTCTGCGGAAGCAGTGACCCGATCCAAATCACCATTCCCAAAGGGGGCTATGCTCCGCATTTTTCGAGCGATGAAGACACCTCGACCGTCGAGGCCCCCGATACGCCAATTCAGGAGAACAAGCGCAGCCATCCCGGGCATGAGCGACCGATTCGATATCGCGATCTTCTCCTGCCGATCGGCATTCCCGCCCTCTTCGGCACAATGGCGGTACTCGCCCTCATCCGTCCGCTCGAATCCTACCTCTCACCGCCGGAAACGCCGCCGGCTGCCGCCTCGACGTTGAAGAGCAAAACCAGGATCGTTGTCGAACCCTTCGCGGCCCTCGGCGGCACTGCGCGCGGCGCAGATTTTGCCAAGGGGCTGGCCGATCAACTGATCGCCAAGCTCATGAAAGTGGACAACCTTGTCGTGCTTGCCCCCGATCGACCCAGCATGGAGTCGACCGGCTCGCTGTTCAGTCTGCAGGGAAGCGCCCTTGTCGAGGGCACGGTTCTTCATCTGCATGTCCGCCTGATCAACGGCGCCGACGGCGCGGTCGTCTGGGCAAATCAATATGATCGCGCGCTGCGCGATCAAACCATTCTCGATGTCGAGGACGAAATTGCCGCTCAAATCATTATGGAAATTTCAAGCGACCACAAACTGGGCGGCGCAGGCCCGATTCCGTAGCCGCATCGCAAGCGATCGCGCTTCAGATCGCCGGCGGGACTGTCCATCCGGGATCGTTCGCGCCGTTATCCTCCCGATGGCAGGTCAACGGCCACCCCTGCGGCGCGCAGGCCCGCAAAGAACCTTTCCTGATCCGCCGGGCGCTGCAGGCGCAGCGAAATCTCCTGGCGGATGTTCGTCATCAATGCCGGCGCGTGGGACTGGAGCCAATTCTGCTCCAACTTGGCCTCGTCCATCTTCCCCGCGGCTCCGAGAATAGACAGCAAGGCAAGGTGGCGCATGGGGTTGCAGTCGAGATCTGATATTCGCGACCATTGTTCCGCCGCTTCGATATCGCCCCTCATAAAGGCGCACATCGCCATGCCCGCCTCGTAATAGCCACGGGGGCCGGCATTTTTGTCAAGCGCCATCGATATCAACTCGCAGCCCGATTGCCATTTTCCCGACATCGCCAATCGTAAGCCGTACTCGCCAGCAACTTCCACATCGTCGGGATCTGCGGCATAGGCTGCCGTCCCGGCCGCCAGTGCCTTGTCGATATCTCCCCGGAAGAAGTTCACCAGCATAACGGCGCGAAGCACGCGGGGATTATCCGGCGCCAGCGATGCCGCTCGCTGTGCCGAAGCCGTTGCCAATTCGAGGGGCTCGGCCGAAGAGGGTGTGCCGAGCTTGTAGCGAAATCTAATTTCGTCAAGATAGACCAGAGACAAGAGCGCCCATGACGTCGCATCATCCGGGGTGCGCCGGAGTGCCTGTTGCAGGCACTCGCGCACTGCACCATGGCTTTGGACAGTCATCGCCTGGAGATAGCTATAATAGGCCGGAATACAGGCATGGGAATCCTGGTCTGCTTTCTGCGCCGGCTGCGCGATCATGGCTGTTTCGGCTTGAAAGATCGCGCCATGGGGCCGCGCTACCGCGCCGGCGATTTGCCGGGCAACGTTTGATTGAATCCAGAGCTTATTCTGAGCGCGAAGATCGGCATCGAAATTATTGGCCCAGATGACGGCCCCGTCCGCCCGACGCACCAGCCTGGCAACGGAGCGCAACCGGCTTCCGTCCGTCTGGACGTTGCCCTGAAGCGCGTAGTCGGCAGCAGTGGCACGATCACCCATCGGCGGATCGGCGACCACGACGATGTCATCGAGCTGGGCAAGCTGACCGATAAGATCGTCCCTCAGGCCGCGGGCGATATCCGAACTGGAATCGACGGAACTGCTCTCTGCAAAAACCTCGACAGCAACCGTCGGAAGGGAGGCTTTCGGCGGCAGCGGCCTGATCCGGGCACCTCCCGCCACAAGAAATGCCGATGCAAGGGCGAGAAGAAGAAGGATGGCCAGCAGACCGGTTCCGAGATGACGAGCGATCGGCGCCGGAGGGGTCGTCGCCTGAGGCGAATGACCTTGATCCTCGAATTCTTCGATCCGCGGATTTTCCGCGTCTTTTTCGGGCCGAACCGGCACCGACGCATCGCGGGTGTATTCGAAATGCGGCACATATCCGCCTTTCGGCACCGTAATAATCACGTCGTCCGCCTGGCCGGCGACGAGATAATAACGTTCGAGGGCCTTTCGTATTCGGCCTGCCTCGATCCTGACGACCGGATCATTCTGCGGGTCGAATGACGCTTCCCGACCAAAAACCATATTTGCGATGGTAAATGCCTTCAGGAAGCCTGATCGACCAGCGAGCGTCTCGCTGACGACAAATTCCAAAAAATTTCGCCCGCGCTTCGGCGCGTGAAACTCTTCACTTGCGAGAATTCGCTCGACTTGCCGGCAGATTTCCTCAGCCGTCGGTCCAAGACTGCTGAATACATCGATCTTTGTTGCGTTTCTCATGATCGCCCCTACGACTGATCACGCAATTATTTAAGCATCTTCTAAATCATCATATCTCAGAGGCTTCCAGTTGCAAGCATCACTTTTCAAATTATCGGGCGTAGGCTGGCCAGGGACTAGCCGGTAAGGTCCGCCCGGTTTCGGTCGACAGCTCGACCGCGTCGATGGCGATGGCCATGCGCATGAGCTCTGCAAGATTGCGAGCTCCCATTTTGGCCATGACGTTGGCGCGATGGACCTCCACCGTGCGCGAGCTGATGCCGAGATGATAGGCGATCATCTTGTTCTGCAAACCATCGAGCACGCCGTTCAGAACCTGATGTTCGCGGTCCGTGAGTTGACGAACTCGTGCCGCGACGCTTTCGGAATCGGCGATTGCGCTGCCTGGCCGCCTTTGTCCCATTGCCAGATTGATCGCCGCGATCAATGCATCCTCCCTGAGGGGCTTTTCAAGGAAATCCGACGCTCCCGCCTTCATTGCCTGAACGGCTGCAGCGATATCGCCCTGGCCGGTAATGACGATCGCCGGAACGTCTGCGCTGAACCGGTGCAGACGGTGAAGCAATTCGATGCCGTTGACATCGGGCATGCGCAGATCCGTCACCAGGCAGTTTCTACCCGAAAGAGGCAGAATATCCAGGAATGCCTTTGCGCAGCTGTGCGCTCGCACGGCAAAACCTGCCGATACCAGCAAGAATGTCAAAGATCGTCTCAATACCTCCTCGTCATCGACGAGATGGATCGTAAGGTCGTTCGTCATCGATTTCGGTCTCCATCAGCGGAAGCGAGAACGAGAAGACTGAACCATTCTCTGTTCTTCTACGCGCACTTATGCGGCCTCCATGCGCCTCGATAATGCGCTTGGACAACGCCAAGCCCATACCAAGGCCATGCGGCTTGCCGGTCACGAAGGGAAGAAACAACGACTCTTCCATCTCGGCTGCAATTCCGCAGCCATTGTCGGACACGTCAACAACGACATGCGAGGAATTGTCTACTGTTGTCCGGATCGCAATCGAGGGCTGCTCCACACACTCGGTCGCTTCTAGGGCGTTGCGAACGAGGTTCGTGAGCACCTGCACGATCTGAACGCGGTTTCCAAGGACAGTGTTCTGCGATGCTTCGAGCCGAAAGTCGGTGCGAAGGTCTTTTCGCCGCGCCCCGATGAGCGCGAGCCTTGTCGCCCTATGGATCAGCTCGTGCATCGCCTCCGGTTTCCTCTCGGAAGCGCCACGCTCTACGAATTCTCTGACGTTCTGGACGATACTTCCTGCCCAGAGCGCCTGCTGCGTAATTTCCAGCAGCGCTTCGCGAAGCTGTTCACCGCGCCGGCGACGATTGCCCATGACAAGGCGCCCGCACCCCTCGGAATAGGCTGCGATAGACGACAGTGGCTGGGAAAGTTCATGGGCAAGTGTAGACGCCATCTCGCCCAGTTCAGTCATTCTTGCAAGGCGGGCAATCTCATGCTGCAGCTCCTGAACTTGCTGCAAAGTCTCGCGTTCGGTTCGAAAGTCCTCAAAAATCGCCGCAGTGAAGACGCCTTTTTCATCATGCTTCCTGATAATGGTAAGGGCGGTCGGAAATTGAACTCCGCTCTTGGTGATCGCCAGACCGGCACGCACCGCCCCGTGGTCTGCCCAGCGCCCATTCAATTGAACATTCGGTGTCGCATGCCAGATGAAGCCGATCTTTCGGCCCATCAATTCGCGCTCTTCATAACCGAACATGGCGACCGCAGCCTTGTTGCAGGCTGAAATTCTATGGCGGTCATCGATAAAAAACACCGCGTCCGGCATGTGTTCGTGGAGTTGCCGGATCCAGTCCATCCGCAGCCCACCATTTCCTTCGCGCAAAGCGCACGCCGGCTCGTGAGACACCGCCTGCGGCGTTTCGGATGGGACTTGTCCTGCCACGACTGCGACGGCGGAACCGGCTTCGGCGACGACACGCGGCGCCTGCATCTTGATGGACATGATGGTCTCCTCCGTCCCTTGAGAAGTCTTGGCCCACGGACCGTCTTTTGTCCTCCAGAATGACTGCACAATACCACCGTTGGGCGGCTAATCCGTGTAGTATCGCGTAGCCTCTATTGGTCTTCCCTAGCGAACCTTTCGGCGCAAACCCATGGCGGGCGTTGATCCGGCTCAATGCCTCTGCCTCATTGTTCCACTATGGTGAGAAACAAAGGGCAAGTGGCCGTTTAAGGGAGCTAAAAGATTGAGACGCCCCCGTCACCCGTGGACGGGGGAGCCGCAAGGAATATCGGCGACCGAGTGATGGCCATAGCTCGTCGGATCTATTTCCGCAGACAAGACCCACAAGTTCCGGCTGATCGCCGGACAGGCGAAACATGCCGGATGGACGAGTGGCGTGCCGGAATGACCACCTCATGTCCGGTTGACCTGGTGGATCGTCGGGAGGGTTTGGTGATGTGGCGATTGCCAGTCGAAGCTCCGTTCGAACAGGATATAGAGCTCGCCGTCATCGACGACGAAGGCGTCCATGCCCTGGTTTTCCCGTGCCAGCGTCTACCCGATGGCTGGATCAATGCGGTGACCGGCGACACGCTCGACATTCATCCTACCCATTGGCGCCTATGGCAAATCCATCGACGCGATGGTTCAGGTCTTCAATGAACTCCCGCCCATGGCTGGCGGAAGGGCAGCAACATACTGCTCCGTGGATTGTCTGCGATCAATGACACGACCGATCTGGCCGAAATAGTCTGGTTTTCGAAGAACGGCCGGCGCGGCCGCGATCCGGAAAGCTGGAAGGAGGACCACATGCGTGGTTTCGGGGTTCACTCGGAGATCGGGAAATTGAGAACCGTCATGGTTTGCAGGCCGTCTCTGGCTCATCAGCGCCTGACGCCTGCCAACTGCCATGATCTGCTTTTTGACGATGTCCTATGGGTACATGAGGCTCAGAAAGATCACTTTGATTTTGTGCTGAAGATGCAGGAACGGGGCGTTGAAGTTCTCGAGCTCCACGACTTGCTTGGCCAGGCGCTTGCCAACAAACAGGCGCGCGATTTCATATTGGACCGGCGCATCACCCCGAATGTGCTCGGCTCGCAGATCGCCGAGGCGATGCGACCGTGGCTTGACGAAATGCCGCCCGCGCAGCTTGCCGCATTCATGATCGGCGGCATCGCAATCTCCGACCTGCCTGAGGTCAAGGCGAAGTCGCTGATGCTCAGCGCCTTGCCGGAAACGGATTTCGTCATCCCGCCGATTCCGAACACGCTATTCCAGCGCGACCCCTCTTGCTGGATTTACGGCGGCGTGACCTGCAACCCGATGTTCTGGCCGGCAAGACGCGCGGAAACGCTGATCCAGCGTGCGATCTACAAGTTTCATCCAATCTTCCTCGGCGGCGATTTCCAGATCTGGTGGGGCGATTCAGACCATCAGTTCGCCAATGCGTCGATGGAGGGAGGCGACGTCATGCCGATCGGCAACGGCACGGTTCTAATCGGCATGGGCGAGCGTACGACCTATCAGGCCGTCGGCCAGGTCGCGCAGGCGCTATTCAGGAACAAGGCCGCAAAGAGGGTGATCGGCTGCCTGATGCCGAAGAGCCGTGCGGCAATGCATCTGGACACCGTTTTCAGCTTTTGCGATCGCGATGTCGTCACGCTGTTTGCCGAGGTCGTCGATCAGATCCGCTGCTACAGCATGTATCCGAAAGACGACGACGGCACATTCGAGATCCATCCCGAAAGCCAGCCGATGCTCGATGTCGTCGCCGAAGCACTCGATCTGCCGCTATTACGCACGGTCGAAACAGGCGGCAATTCCTATCAGGCCGAACGCGAGCAATGGGACGACGGCAACAATGTCGTCGCGCTCGAGCCCGGCGTCGTCGTCGCCTACGACCGCAACACCTACACGAATACGCTGCTGCGCAAGGCGGGGATCGAGGTCATCACCATTCGCGGCTCCGAACTCGGACGCGGCCGTGGTGGCGGACATTGCATGACATGCCCCATCTGGCGCGACCCTGCTTACTGACGTTTCCATCCACGAACCGGACCGACGGAGCAAGACAATGAGCTTCAATCTGCGCAATCGCTCACTTCTGACCGTGCAGGATTACACCCCGCGGGAGTTCCGCTATCTCCTCGATCTCGCCCGCGATCTGAAACGGGCCAAATATGCCCGCACCGAGCAGGAGCACCTGAAAGGCAAGGAAATCTGCCTCATCTTCGAGAAAACCTCGACGAGAACGAGATGCGCCTTCGAGGTCGCCTGCTCGGACCAGGGCGCCAACGTCACCTATCTCGACCCGTCAGGCTCGCAGATCGGGCATAAGGAATCCTTCAAGGATACGGCGCGGGTGCTCGGCCGTATGTATGATGCGATCGAATATCGCGGCTCCGCGCAGAAGGGCGTTGAGACGCTGGCACGTTACGCCGGAGTGCCCGTCTATAACGGCCTGACGGATGAATATCATCCCACACAGATGATTGCCGACGTCATGACCATGCGTGAACACAGCGATAAGCCGATCACCGCCATCAAATATGCCTATGTCGGGGACACGCGCTCGAATATGGGGCATTCACTGCTGATCGTCGGCTGCCTGCTCGGCATGGATGTGCGCATCTGCGGCCCGAGATCGCTGTGGCCGTCTGAGGAATACATGAAGATCGCCAAGGATCTGCAGAAGGCCTCGGGCGCACGCCTGCTGGTCACCGAGGATCCCAAAGAAGCCGTCAAGGACGTCGATTTCATCCACACGGATGTCTGGGTTTCGATGGGCGAGCCAAAAGATGTCTGGCGTGAACGCATCAAGCTGCTCACCCCCTACCAGGTCAATCAGGACCTGATGAAAGCGACCGGTAATCCGCAGACCAAGTTCATGCATTGCCTGCCGGCGTTCCACGATACCGAAACCACGCTTGGCAAGCAGATCGCCGAAGACTACGGCATGGCGAACGGCCTCGAAGTCACGAACGACGTCTTCGAGTCCGAGGCCAATGTCGCCTTCGAGCAGGCGGAAAACCGCCTGCATACGATCAAAGCCCTGCTTGTGGCTACCTTGGGAGATTGACATGCGTGTCGTCATTGCGCTGGGCGGCAATGCGCTTCTTCGGCGCGGGGAGCCTATGACTGCCGATACACAGAGGCGAAATGCGCGCACCGCAGCCCGGGCGATCGCGCCCCTGGCCGCTGAACACGAGCTGGTCATAACACACGGCAACGGGCCGCAGGTCGGGCTGCTTGCGCTGCAGGGGGCGGCCTACAAGCCCGAGGAAGCCTATCCGCTCGATGTTCTCGGCGCCGAGACCGAGGGCATGATCGGTTACATGCTGGAGCAGGAGCTCGGCAATCTCCTGCCGTTCGAGCAGCCTTTGGCCACGCTGCTGACCATGGTGGAGGTCGATGCGGCCGATCCGGGCTTCCAGAACCCCACAAAGTTCGTCGGCCCCGTCTATGAGAAGGCCGAGGCTGACCGGATCGCCAAGGAAAAAGGCTGGGGGTTCAAGCAGGATGGCGAAAAATGGCGGCGTGTCGTCGCCTCGCCGGCGCCCAAACGCATTTTCGAGATCCGTCCGGTCCGCTGGCTGCTGGAACAGCGCACCATCGTCATCTGTGCGGGCGGCGGCGGCATTCCGACAATGTACGAAAAGGGCAGCGACCGGAAGCTGATCGGTGTCGAAGCCGTGATCGACAAGGACCTATGCTCGGAGCTTCTGGCCCGCGAGCTTTATGCCGATCTCCTGATCATGGCGACCGATGCCGAGGCCGTCTGCACCGACTGGGGCAAGCCGTCCCAGAAGGCGATCCATCAGGCCCGTCCCGACGACTTCAAGCAGTTTTCCTTCCCGGCCGGGTCGATGGGCCCGAAGGTCGATGCCGCCTGCCATTTTGCGCGGGCCAGCGGCAAGACCGCGGCCATCGGAGCCCTCGCCGACATCGCGGGGTTGGTGCGCGGCGAACGCGGAACGATCATCAGTGAAAATTTTGCCGGCCTGAGCTGGCACACCTAGAGCAATTCCGGGAAAAGTGCGAAGCGGTTTTCCGTCCGGAATTGCGTCAAAAAAAGAGGTTAGAGCGGTTCTGCGTTTCCATGAAAAGGTGAACCGCTCTAACCGTCCGATCCTGACCCTTCAAGCAAACCTATCCTGAGGCGGCAGCGGGCGCGGTACCGCGCTCGCTGCTGCCGTCTCCTTGTCTGTGGCGCCAGCTGCATTTCGTTTTTGCCAGACATAGACCGGGATGCCGAGCATCAAGAGTACGAGACCATAGAGCACCGGTTCGGCACCGGAGCCGTAGAGGGTGAAGATTGCAAAGACGAAGGCGATGATCTCGATTGCGCTCACCCGCGGCATTCGCCCATGGGCGACACCCGCAATGAGGCTTCTGGCAAGCGAGCAGAAGGCATAGGGAATGACGGCGGCCATGGTGCTCAACCCGACCATGAGCCGGTAGACGGCCGCGAAACCTTCGGAGCCGATCGCCTGGACGAGCACCAAAAGCGTTGCGAACGTGGCTGAGACGATCATGCCCCATGCCGGCACGCCGCGCGGGGAGAGTCTCGCAAAAAGCGGCGGAAACAGCCCGTCCCGGGCAGCCGCCATCGGAACCTGCCCCATCAGCAAGGTCCAGCCATTGAGAGCGCCGATCGAGGAGAGCAGCACAGCAACCGAGATCGCCAGCTCGCCGGGCCGTCCCCACATGACCCCCGCGGCCTGGGAGAATGGCGCAACCGAACGAACGAGCTGTTCGCGCGGCAGGAGGCCCATCACGACAATAGTGCCCAGGAGATAGAGGGCCGCGGCGATCGAGATGCCAAGCACGGTCGAACGGGGGATGGTCCGTTCGGCATTCTCGACATCGCCTGCAGGCACGGTCGCCGATTCCAGTCCTAGATAGGCGAACATCGTCAGTGGCGCCAGAGTTGCTACCGACTGCAACAGCGATTGTCCGCTCGGATTGAATTCGGAGAAATGCGAGGTGTCGATGAAGAGAAGGCCGATAATGGCGACGGCGCCGAAGGGAAGCAGCTTGGCATAGGTGGTGACCTGCGCAAAGACGCCCGCCGCATGAACGCCGCGGAGATTGACGAGCACGATCGCCCAGATCACGCCAAGCGTCAGCACGGTCGCGGCGAAGCGGTTGGCGAGAGCGGGGAAGAGATCGACCATTACGCCGGCAAAGGCAATGGCGATGACCGGCAGCGACGTCCAGATGGAAATCCAGTAGCCCCAGGCAATCAGGAAGCCGGCGAAATCGCCATAGGCGAGCCTCGTATAGGCATAGGGGCCGCCAACAGCGGGCACGAGGCGCGCCAGGCGCGCAAAGGTGAGGCCGAGGCAGATCGCGCCGGCGCCCATGATGATCCAGACGATAATTGCGAGGTTGCCATAGGGCGCGACGGCGGCCGGCGAAAGATAAAAGCCCGACCCGACCATGTTTCCCACCACGATGGCGGTGCAGGCAGCAAGTCCCAGGCTCTTGCCATTTGGCGACGTTGTCATGGTCCCCTCCCCGAAAACATCCTTTCCGACGCCGATATCGTCTCGGACATCTGTTCCCGGAGGCAATCTTCCTCCCAAAGAATAGACGCCGCAATCCGGTTCAATGCGTAGTGGGTGACCCTGTTGGGATGGCCTGGATTAAAGAGCTGAAGCATGATGTCGCTCGAAAACCGCTCCCGCTTTTCCGCATCGTGCTTCAGCTCACGTCCAGCAGACGCGAGGCGATTGATCGTACTCAATGCCTGGCTTCGGTGCATGAGCTATCTTCCCCAAATGAACATCATTTGGTTCTCGGGAGTTAGAGCGATGAAGATGGCCATGATCATTGGACTTGCCGTATTGACTGCCGCCGCCGGAATTGCCCCGGTCGAGGCCCAGCAGACTCGACGCGAATATCGGAGAATGAACTGGAGTGAGAATCTGCCGGAGGCGGTGCGAACTTATCACGACAGACGATTCACCATCGTTAGCTACAGGGTGGCAGATTTTTCGGAGACCGGCTCACACCCTAAGCAGGGAAGTGAAGAACATGTCAAAGCCATCAGAGACGCAATTCGTGCGAACAAATGGCTTACAGCCCAACTCAAGACCAAGAAGCTTACCGCGAACGACATCGAATGGGTCTCGCGGGCACGCAACGGCAACATGACCTTCTATACAAAATGAGCGGCATCTGTTCCGGGTAAATTTCAGGCTGGGCAGCTCTGCGCGGCCTTGCCTGCTCGTCCACCGGATGACCGGCCGGCTGCCATAGCGCGACTGCGGCCGGCAACGGATAAAAGCAAAACCACCCCGTTTCACACCTCGTCTCCCCTTCACGATCAGCATAAAACGATTGGAACGAAGGGTGTCGGAGGCGGGGGCAATGAGGTTAGACGAGCAGGGATTTCTCAGAATCTCGATCGCGGCGACGGTTGTGGTCGCTACACTCGGCGTGGTTTTCGGCATTCTTTCCGGATCGTTCTCCATCGCTTTCGACGGCGTTTATTCGCTGGCCGATGCGGCGATGACCGGGCTAGCGCTCTGGGTTTCCAGCCTGATCATACAATCGACGCAGAGCGACGCACGGTCGGGCAGAATCCGAAACCGCTTTACCATGGGCTTCTGGCATCTGGAGCCCATCGTGCTGATGCTCAATGGCTGCCTGCTGATGACGGTCGCCGTCTATGCGCTGATCAGCGCGGTCATTAGCATCCTGAGCGGTGGCCACGAACTGCAATTCGGCATGGCGGTCGCCTATTCCGCGGCGACCCTGCTTGTCTGCGCCGCTATGGCTTTCCTTGGCATTAGGCTGAACGCCAGCATCAAATCCGATTTCATCTCGCTGGACATCAAGGCCTGGATCATGTCCGGCGGCATCGCGTTAGCGCTGCTGATTGCATTTCTGATCGGCATGGCCGTGCAGGCGACGCCGGTCGCATGGGTCGCCAGCTATATGGACCCCGCGGTTCTGGCGCTGGTCTGCCTGGTCATGATCCCGCTTCCGATCGGCACCGTCTGGAGGGCGTTGAGCGAGATCCTGCTGATCGCCCCTGTCGACCTTCAGGAGCATGTCGACCGCGTCGCCTCGGAAACGGTTCGCCGCCTCGGCTTCCTTTCGCACCGCGCCTATGTCGCCCGGGTCGGTCGCGCAATGCAGATCGAACTCTACTTCATCGTGCCGGAAGGACTTCCGGCAAAGACTGTAGAGGAATGGGACGCACTCCGCGACGAGATAGGGGCCGCGATCGGAGACGAGAGCGCCAATCGCTGGCTGACGATTGCCTTCACGGCCGATGCGGAATGGGCCGAATAGGCCGGCATCAGCGTTCCACCGATATCGAAATGCTTTGCCTCACGTTGATTGCAATCAACGACGGTGCACCACCCGTCATGTACGATCCCTCCAGCTGAGATGCGCATCGCTGCAGAGCGGTCACGGCCTTTGGCCCTCGGTTTCCGGAGGAACGCATGGAATTCCAGAAGGCATTTCCGATAGCCGTTATCGACGAGGACTTTGATGGCAAGAGCGCTGCCGGACGCGGCATGCGCGATCTGGCGGCCGCAATCGAAAAGGAAGGCTTCCGGATCGTCTCCGGCGTTTCCTACGAGGATGCGCGGCGCCTCGTGCATATCTTCAACACCGAATCCTGCTGGCTGGTTTCCGTCGACGGGACCGAGGACAAGACCACGCGCTGGCAGCTATTGGGAGAGGTGCTGGCCGCAAAGCGGCAGAGGAACGACCGCCTGCCGATTTTCCTCTTTGGCGATGATACGACCGCGGAAGACGTCCCCGCCGGGGTGCTGCGCCACGCCAACGCCTTCTTTCGGCTGTTCGAGGATACGGCGGAATTCATGGCGCGCGCCATAGCGCAGGCTGCCCGCAACTATCTCGACCAGCTGCCGCCGCCGATGTTCAAGGCGCTGATGGACTACACGCTCGAGGGCGCCTATTCCTGGCATACGCCCGGCCACGGCGGCGGTGTCGCTTTCCGCAAGAGCCCCGTCGGCCAGCTCTTCTATACTTTCTTCGGTGAAAACACGCTGCGATCCGATATCTCCGTATCGGTCGGCAGCGTCGGTTCGCTGCTGGATCATGTCGGGCCGATCGCCGAGGGCGAGCGCAATGCCGCACGCATCTTTGGCACGGACGAGACCCTGTTTGTGGTCGGCGGCACGTCGACGGCAAACAAGATCGTATGGCATGGCATGGTCGGGCGCGGCGATCTGGTGCTGTGCGACCGCAACTGCCACAAGTCCATCCTGCACTCGCTGATCATGACGGGCGCAACACCCATCTATCTCACGCCGTCGCGCAACGGGCTCGGCATCATTGGCCCGATCTCGAAGGACCAGTTCACGCCCGAGGCAATCGCGCAGAAGATTTCCGCGAGCCCCTTTGCCGGGCAGACGAGCGGCAAGGTCCGGCTGATGGTCATCACCAATTCGACCTATGACGGCCTCTGCTACAATGTCGATGCGATCAAGGCATCGCTCGGCGACGCAGTCGAGGTGCTGCATTTCGACGAGGCCTGGTACGCATATGCCAATTTCCATGAATTCTACGATGGCTTCCACGGCATCTCGTCGAACCTGCCCACCCGATCGCAGAACGCCATCACCTTTGCCACGCACTCGACGCACAAGCTGCTCGCCGCTCTTTCGCAGGCCTCGATGATCCATATCCAGCATGCCAAGAACAAGCGTCTCGACGTCACCCGCTTCAACGAAGCCTTCATGATGCACACCTCGACCTCGCCGCAATACGGCATCATTGCCTCCTGCGATGTCGCAGCCGCAATGATGGAGCAGCCTGCCGGGCGCGCGTTGGTGCAGGAGACGATCGACGAGGCGATCAGCTTCCGCCGGGCGATGAACACGATGAGGCAACAGACGGATGGCAGCTGGTGGTTCGATGTCTGGGAGCCGGCGGTTGCCGAGCAGACGCCGAGCGATACCCATGCCGACTGGGTTCTGAAGCCTGATGATGCCTGGCATGGATTTACCGCCCTTGCCGAAAACCACGTCATGGTCGACCCGATCAAGGTCACCATCCTGTCGCCGGGCCTCTCGGCAAGCGGCGTCATGGACGAGCATGGCATACCGGCCGCCGTCATTACCAAGTTCCTGTCGTCGCGACGCATCGAGATTGAAAAGACCGGCCTCTATTCCTTTCTGGTGCTTTTCTCGATGGGCATTACCCGCGGCAAATGGAGCACGCTCGTCACCGAACTCCTCAACTTCAAAGATCTCTATGACGCCAATGCGCCTTTGACCCGAGCGCTGCCGGCGCTCGCCGCTGGACATCCGGAAGCCTATGCCGGCATGGGGCTGAAAGATCTCTGCGAACAGATTCATTCGATCTATCGCAAGGACGATGTGCCGAAGGCACAGCGCGAGATGTACACGGTCTTACCCGAAATGGCGCTGCGTCCGGCAGATGCCTACGACAGGCTGGTCAAGGGCCGGATCGAGAGTGTCGAGATCGACAATCTCATGGACCGCATCCTTGCCGTGATGATCGTACCCTATCCGCCGGGAATTCCGCTGATCATGCCGGGCGAGCGGATTACCCAGTCGACGAAGTCCATTCAGGACTATCTGCTGTACGCCCGTGATTTCGACCGGAAGTTCCCCGGTTTCGAGACCGACATCCACGGCCTTCGCTTCGCGCCCGGTGACGGCGGTCGCCGCTATCTTGTCGATTGCATTGCAGGGGAGGAGCAGGAATGATCCCGCGCGATGTAAAATCTCCGACGGTCGCCATACCGTTTCACAAGATGCTGAAGATCGTGGCCGTCATCGACCGTGATAATTCTCAGGCCCAGGAACTGGTGGCACAGATTACCGCCCAGGGTTTCCATGTAGAACTACGCAACGACTATTCCGCTGATGCATCTGAGGATGCTGACGTCGGCGCCTACATCGGATCGGTCGAGGGCGGCAAGCTGCCGGCGGCGCGCAGCTTCCTTCGATCCGTGAGAGATATCGGTTTTCGCACGCCAATTTGGGCAATGGCGGATACGCTGACGATTGCGGATATGGATGTCGTCGAGATGGCCGGCGAGGTGGATGGCTTCGTCTATCTCGGCCAGCAGACGCCGACCTTCTATGCCAAGCAGATCGTGTCCAGTGCGATCAATTACGGCAAGTCTTTGCTGCCACCCTTCTTCGGCGGCATGATGGCCTATGACGGCGAGGCGAATATCGCCTTCGATTGCCCGGGGCATCAGGGCGGCCAGTTCTATCGGAAGTCGCCGGCCGGCCAGCTCTTCTTCAAATATTTCGGAGAGAGCATTTTCCGCAACGATCTCTGCAATGCCGATGTCGATCTCGGCGACCTCCTCATCCATGAAGGCCCTGCCGTCGAGGCACAGAAGCAGGCGGCGCGCATCTTCGGTGCGGATCGCACCTATTTCATTCTCAACGGCACGAGCACCTCCAACAAGGTGGTCGCCAATGCGGTGCTGCGAAGCGGCGATCTCGTGCTTTTCGATCGCAACAATCACAAATCCCTGCATCAGGGCGCGCTCGTGCAGGCTGGCGCCATCCCAATCTATCTGCCGACGGCCCGCAATTCCTTCGGCATGATCGGGGCTGTCGACTGGGCAGCCTGGGACGAGGCTTGGTTGCGGCAAAAGATACAGGAACATCCGCTCATCACCGATAAGAGCCGCGCGAGCGCTGAAAGGCCTTTCCGCCTGGCCTGCATCCAGCTCGCGACCTATGACGGCACGATCTACAATGTGCGACAGGTGATGGAGAAGATCGGCCATCTCTGCGACTATGTGCTCTGGGACGAGGCCTGGATCGGCTACAACGCCTTCCATCCGCTCTTCGAGGGCCACAGCCCAATGCGGCTGAAAGACCTGCGGGCGGATATGCCGGGACTGTTCTCAACGCAGTCCGTGCACAAGCAGGGCGCCGGTTTCTCCCAGGCTTCTCAGATCCACAAACGCGACGAACATATCAAGGGCCAGCGCCGGTTCGTCGAACACAAGCGCTTCAATGAATCGCTGCTGATGCATGTTTCGACCTCTCCCTTCTATCCGCTCTTCGCCTCGCTTGACGTCAACGCCAAGGTGCACGAGGGCCAGGCGGGTGAGATGCTCTGGGACCGCTGCATCGAGCTTGGGATCGAAGTTCGCAAGAAGCTGCGCGGTTTCGTTGAGCACTACGAAACCAAGGCCGCAGGCGCAGAAGAGAAATGGTTCTTCGATCCTTTCGTGCCGGACAAGGTCACCATTTCGGGCTCAAAACATACCAACGACCTTGAAGCCGTGCGGTGGGAGGATGTGTCCACGGACGTGCTCAAGCGCGAGCAGCAATGCTGGCGGTTCGATCCGCAGGCAAAGTGGCACGGCTTTGCCGGATATGCGCCTGAATATACGATGGTCGATCCCAACAAGCTTACGCTGCTGACACCCGGCATCGACCGCAAGACCGGCGAATATCGCGAGTTCGGCATTCCGGCGACTGTGGTCGCCAACTATCTGCGCGAACAGCGGGTCGTGCCGGAAAAATGCGATCTCAACAGTCTTCTCTTCCTGCTGACGCCGGCGGAGGACGAGAGCAAGCTGAACACGCTCGTCGCCAAGCTGGTCAAGTTCAAGAATCTCTGGGATCGCGACGCACCGCTGCAGGAGGTGCTGCCGACCGTCTTTGCGGCCAATCGAGAGCGCTATGCCGGCTATACGGTCCGCCAGGTCTGCCGCGAGATGCATTCCTTCTATCGCGAGGCGGGCGTCAAAGAGCTGCAGCGTCTCTGCTTCCGCTCCGAAAGTTTTCCGGAACCGGCTATCGCTCCCAAGCAGGCCTATGAAGCGCTGGTCGCCAACGATGTCGACTATGTGCCGCTGACGCAGGCTGCCGGCCGCATTTCGGCAACGCTGGCGCTGATCTATCCGCCAGGGATCGGCGTGATCGTTCCCGGCGAGCGCTGGGACGACAGGGCGCGCCCGATGCGGGACTATTTCCTGGCTTTCGAAGAGTCTTTCAACCGATTTCCGGGGTTCAATTACGAAGTCCAGGGCGTGTTCCAGGAAAGGATCGGCGGGCGGATCAAATTCCACACATATGTCGTGCGCGAGTAGACGCAGGGAGGGTTTCGTCATGACCGACAACACAATGCATCTCGCGGCCGAGGCCACGACCAAGAAAAAGATGAACCTGATGCAGCTCACCTTCATCGTTGCCGTCAACATGATGGGGTCGGGCATTATCATGCTGCCCGCCAACATGGCCCAGGTCGGCGCGATCTCGCTGCTTTCCTGGCTCGTGACCGCTATCGGTTCGATGGCGATCGCTTATGGCTTCGCCCAGGCCGGGCTGTTCAACCAGCGTCCCGGCGGCATGTCCGCCTATGCGGAGGATGCCTACGGGAAAGACGGCTACTTCATGGTGTTCTTCCTGTATTTTCTTTCACTTGCCGTCGGCAATGTCGCGATCGGCATCTCGGCCGTTGGCTATCTGGCCGGATTTTTTCCTATACTGACGTCCACGCCCATCATGACATGCGTGGCGCTGATCATCCTCCTATGGCTGACCACGGCTGCCAATTTCGGCGGGCCGCGCATTACCGGGCGTATCGGCTCGATTACGGTCTGGGGCGTCATCCTTCCGGTCGGGCTGCTGTCGATCATCGGCTGGCTCTGGTTCAGTTCAAGCACATTCGGCGCTGCCTGGAATCCGAAAGGCCTGACGCTTGCGCAAGGCATGGGATCGAGCATTTCGCTGACGCTTTGGGCCTTCCTCGGCATGGAGTCCGCCGCGCAGAATTCCGATGCCGTCGAGAATCCCAAGCGTGACGTACCGCTCGCCTGCATGTTCGGCACGCTGGGCGCCGCCGTCATCTATATTCTGTCGACGACGGTCATCCAGGGCATCGTGCCAAATGCCGATCTCGCCACCTCCACAGGGCCGTTCGCACTGGCCTATGCCACGATGTTCAATTCGACGATCGGTTCGATCGTCATGGCGCTGGCGGTGCTTGCCTGCCTAGGCTCTTTGCTGGGCTGGCAGTTCACGATCGCCCAGACGGCCAAGACTGCTGCGGAAGAGAGGATGTTTCCATCGATATTTTCACGGGTTAACGAGATGGGTGCACCTGTCAGCGGCATGATCATTCTCGGCATCGTGCAGACCTGTCTCGCCCTGATGACCATCTCACCGACGCTCAGCGAGCAGTTCTCCGCTCTCGTCAATCTCGCCGTCGTGACGAATGTGCTGCCTTATATCATCGCGCTTTCAGCGCTGTTCGTAATGATGAAGGCTGCCGGTGTGCCCCAGGCGAAATACAGGCTGAACGCCGTCATCGCCCTGGTCGGCATGGCTTACAGCGTTTTCGCCATCTATGCCTCCGGCAAGGATGCGGTACTCGGCGGCATGATCGTCACAGGGATCGGTTTCATCATTTACGGGCTTATCGCCCCGCGTTTCGCCAGCGGCGTGAACCGGGCGCCGGCCGAATAACACAGGGAGGACCAAACATGTCAGGGAGAAATGGTCGCTGGGCGGCAATTGCCGCCTCTGCCCTCGCCGTAATGGCCGCCTCGGCCGTCGCACCGCCCGCCCATGCACAGACGCTCGAGCGCGTCAGGACGACCAGCGCGCTGAAATTCGGCTACGACCCCGACGCGAGGCCTTTTTCATTCGATGCCCAGCAGGGCAAACCCGACGGCTATGCGGTTGCCCTCTGCGACCGGATCGCCGATAGCCTGAGGGCGCAGCTGAACCTGTCGAAGCTCGACGTGGAATGGGTTTCCCTTTCAGGCGACGCCAAGCTGCGTGCCATACAGGACGGCACGGTGGACCTTGTCTGCGGGGCAGAGCCGGTGACGCTCAGTCGCAGGCAGCAGGTCTCATTCTCGCTGCCGATCTTCCCGAGCGGCACCGGGGCGCTGCTCAATGCGAGTGCTCCGCTGGCCCTGCGCGAGGTTCTGCAATATGGCGAGCCATCAAGCCGCCCCGTGTGGCGCGGCGCGCCGGCCCGCACGATCCTCGAGCACAAGACATTCTCCTCGATAGCCGGAACGACAAGCGAAGGCTGGCTGTCCGACAAGATCAAGACGTTTCAGCTCGCGGCGACGGCGACGCCCGTGAGCAACTATCAACAGGGGATAGAGCGCGTCCTGGACGGCAGTTCGGCGGTACTCTTCGGCGACATGCCACTTCTGATGGATGCCGCCGCCCGCAGCGACAATTCCGGTAATCTCATCATCCTTGAGCGTCATTTCACCTACGAACCCCTCGGCCTCGAGCTGGCGCGCGGGGACGAGGATTTTCGCCTCGCCGTCGATCGCGCACTGAGCCAGGCCTATGCAGCACAGAATTTCCGGGCGTTTTTTACAACATGGTTTGGGCAACCTGACGACGCAGTCGTGACCTTCTTCCGGCAGACGGCCCTTCCGGAATGAGGCCACGAGCAGAGTAGAAAAGACCGAGCAAGACAGGGATCATCGGCGTCGGCCAGGAGAGAGCGGCAACAGATCATCGCCATCCAGGTGATCAGACGGGAGTGAAAGTTGAGCCTCCTTTTTAAAGAGATTCGCGATAGCCCCATGCTCTGGCTGCTGGCCGCCGTGCCGGTGGTGTTCGCAGCTGCGGCGCTCTTCCCCGAGGCCCATACGGCGCTTTTCGTCCTGTCGGTGCTGGCCATCGTCCCGTTGGCCGGCCTGCTCAGTCATGCGACCGAATCCGTTGCCGCCAAGACGGGTGACGCCGCGGGTGGGCTGTTGAATGCGACCCTTGGCAATCTTACCGAACTGGTTATCGCGCTGGCTGCCCTGCAGGCCGGCGAATATACGCTGGTGAAGGCATCCATCGCCGGAGCGATCGTTACCAACACGCTGTTCATGCTGGGTGCTTCGTTTCTGCTCGGCGGGCTCAAATACCACATTCAGGAGTTCAACCGGGCCAGTGCGCGTATTCAATCCGGCCTGCTTTTCCTGGCCACAGTCGCGCTGCTGATGCCTTCGGCGCTTGGCGAATTGGACACGGCATCGGTCGCGCCAGTCACTCAAACGCTCAGTCTCAGCCTCGCTGCCTTGCTGATCGTCGGGTACGGGCTTGGGCTGTTGTTCACGCTTCGGACGCATCGGGAATTTTTTTCTTCAACGGAACATGCCGAGGCCGGCGAAGCGCCGTGGCCGATTGGTCTTGCTCTTTGCACACTTGCCGGCGTCACCGTACTCGTGGCCCTGGTGAGCGAGATTTTCGTCGAGTCCGTGCAGGAAGCGGCCGAAGCCTTCGGAATGACCCCCGCCTTTGTCGGTTTCATCGTCGTCGCATTGGTCGGCGGCGCAGCCGAAATGGCCTCGGCGTTTTCAGGCGCGCGCAAGAACCGGCTGGATCTGAGCGTGGGCATCGCGCTCGGGAGCGCTTCCCAGATTGCCTTGTTCGTTGCGCCCGTTCTGGTCTTGATGAGTTATTTCATCGGTCCGTCACCGATGGATCTGCAATTCTGGCCAGGTGCCGTGACGATGATGTTTCTTGCGACGGTGACTGCGATGTTCGTCACCAACAGCGGGCGATCCGCATGGTTTGTCGGCGTGCTCGTGCTGATGGTGTATATGATTTTCGCCATAACACTGTACGTCCTGCCGCCGGCAGTACGATGAGGTCCCGCGTTCCCAGACGGGCGCGATTGGGCGGCGGACATCATACCCGGCAGATGAGAAGGCTGTTCTTCATTGCACTCGCAGAGCAGCTTCGTGTCATCTGGCCGATCCTTTCCGGCATCGTGTCGATCATGGTCGCATCCGGACTTGCAATTTGGCGGATCGAGAATTGGCGGATCGATGAAGCGCTTTATTTTACCTTCGTGACGGGACTGACCATCGGCTACGGCGACTTCACGCCCAAACATGTTTCGGCCCGAATACTGGCTTTGGTCATCGGTTTTGCAGGGATCGTGCTGACCGGCGTCATTGCAGCCGTCACAGTAAAGGCCCTGAGCGTGACGGACCGAGACGACAGCTAGACCTCGCCAGATTGCCGGCGCCACGTGGCTCTCGTTTCCAAATTCGTACATTTTATTTGTGATCTCGGGGAACGATCCGATATCTTGGTGACTTCGTAATCCATTGCAGGGGTGTGTTGAATGCGGAGCTGATCCATGAGCAAAGAACGTGGCCGCAGAAAACTAATGTTGCGACTCCCCGATATCCGGCATCTTCTGGAGAGCTTGACCAGTGAAGCGCTCGCGGAGATGTTTGAATCCTACGATCTTGCCGTCGATGCACTGGAGCGGTTCCGAAGTAGGAGCCCGAGGGACGAGAAGCTGATCATCGAATATGAACAGCTCTGCCACGAAATAGAGCAGGAGGTCGTCGTCTACTGCAAGAACCGGTGAGTCCCGCCAGCGCCGCTGGCGATCTATCCCAGAGGGGATCTCGCCTGCCTCGACGGGGCCGTCATTGCGGGTGTTCGATGCGTTCCGATTGAGCATCGAATCTCGCGGGGCGGCTATTTTCCGATCCAGTCGAACCCGAAGGCCAGGCCCAGGCTTTCAGCAGTTCGTAGAAGACGCCGAGAACGACCGGCCCCAAAAACAGCCCCAGCAGGCCTTGTGACAAGGTGCCGCCGATGACGCCGATCAGTATCACCGGCATTGGAGTGGAGAGGCCGCGCGCCATCAAGATCGGTTTCAGTATGTTATCGACGATCATGATGGGGATCGCCACGACGGTGAAAGCCAAGGCGATCCATGTCGGCCAGGAGAACCACGCCCAAACGATGACCGGCAAAAGAATAAGCGCAGGCCCGAGCTGCATCAGGCACAGGGCGAACACAAGAAAGGTCAAAGGCCCGCCCGCCGGAACACCAAAAAGGGTAAAACACAGCCCGCATAACAGCGCTTGCAGGAAGGCAACGCCAATGACGCCCCGCGATACATTGCGCACCGTAGCTCCCGCCAGCCGGGCAAAGCCGACGCCCTTTTCACCGGCGATCCGGCTTGCCAGCACCTGTATGGTTGCAGCCAGGCGTGCTGACCGCGTGAGCAATACGCCCGAAAGAATGATCGAAACGACAAAGCTCAAAACGCCGCCGCCGATCGAGGCAAGCTTCGTGACGATAACGCCCGTCACTTCACGAATGGGCGCCTGAAACTTGACGATGGTAGCGGCCAGATCGCCTGCAATCTTATTCCACGCGTCGTGGATCCGCTCGCCGACGACAGGCCATTCGCGAATGGCGTCCGGCGCTGAAGGGAGCGTGAAGTTCCCCGTCCGTAACTTGTCGATCAACACCTGCGCGGTGTCGGCAAAATTCACCGCAACGAGGGCCAGGGGCGCAATGATCAGGACGAGACAAAAGACGACAATAATTGCGGCCGCGATGACGGGCCTGTTTCCGATCAGCCTGGAAAGCGCCTCGAATATCGGGAAAAGGGCGACCGCAAGGATGGCCGACCAGATGACGATCAGCGCAAAGGGAGCAATCAGAACGACGGTCCAGTAGGCAAAAAGCCCGACAATGCCCAATCGGACAAGGTCGCTTATTCTCGCCTCTATCGAAATCTGCCCTGACCCGGCTCCCTGCGCCGCCGTATCGCCTGTATTCTCCATCGTTGCGTCCCGTCCGCCATGTTCTAGAGCGGTTCAGCTTTTCGCGGAAACGCAGAACCGCTCTAACCTTTTGTTCTGACGCAATTCCCGGCAAAAGCGCTTCGCGCTTTGCCTGGAATTGCTCCAGGCTGAGGTCGTCTTATGACGTCGTATCCGGCACAACATGGCGGATGCTACGGTCCTCCATGAAATCCGCCGGCCGCTTCTGACGTTTGCCGAGATCGGGTGCTTCAAACTTCACACGCTCATAAGGGATTGATTGCAGGATGTGCGAGATGCAATTGACCCGGGCACGCTTCTTGTCGTCCGAGGGCACAACCCACCACGGCGCATGGTTGCTGTCGGTCATCCGCAGCATCTCGTCATAGACACGCGTGTAGTCCCACCAGCGCTGATAGGATTCAACATCCATAGGGCTGAGTTTCCACTGTCGCGTCGGGTCGTCGATCCGGCGCCTGAAACGGCGTTCCTGCTCTTCCTCGCTGACCGTCAGGAAGTATTTCAGCAGAACGACGCCGCTTTCGACGATCGCAGCCTCGAAGCGGGGCGCCAATTCAAGAAAGCGCTGCGCCTTCTTTTCGCTGCAGAATCCCATGACACGATCGACGCCGGCGCGGTTGTACCAACTACGGTCGAATATGACGATTTCGCCAGCGGCCGGCATATGAGCGATATAACGCTGCATGTAGATCTGAGATTTCTCGCGGTCGGTGGGCGCCGGCAATGCCACGACGCGAAAGACCCGTGGACTGACCTTTTCCGTTATACGCTTGATCATGCCGCCTTTGCCGGCGGCATCCCGCCCCTCGAAGACGATGACGACTCTCGCACCGGATTTCTTGATCCAGGCTTGCAAATGAGCCAACTCGACCTGCAGGCGCTCGATCTCCTTGTCATAATCCCATGATTTCTTTTTCTTCTTATCCTTTCCGACGCGGCCTGCCTCTCCATCCGTCTTTGCGGGCTCGTAATTCTCGTCCATTTCTCTCTCCCTTGCGCGAACATATCCTAGCCTGCCGACGCGGTGCTGCCGGCCTCGCCGACACGTCCGATCAGCGCTTGCAACGCCTCTTCCCTGCCGTTGAAAAGATTGTGGGCGCCGATCGCTTCGACGACCCCCGCGCGCTCGAGGATGCCGCGGCTTTGTTCGCTGAGGTCGGTCATTGCAAAGACGATATTTCGCTTCGCCAGGATCTCGGCCACGGCATCGAGCGCGGCTGCGCCGGTGCTGTCGATATGCGTGACGGCGCTGGCATCGAGTACGAGGCATCTGGTTTCGGCAGGAAGTCCCTTCGCTACCGATGTCAACCGCATGCGCACGTAATCGGCGTTGTAAAACAGAATGCTGCCTTGGATGGCGAAGACGGCGGCCCCCTCGATGGGGTGAGCTTCCGGAAAACGGGCGAGATCGAAAAAGCCGTGCCGCCCATCGATACGGCCAAGAAGACCGTCGCGGGGAAACATCGTCTGACGCAAGAGATAGACGAGCGTTGCCGCAACCGCGACGATGACGCCGTTGAGAACACCGAAGCTGATTGCGCCCCACATGGCGATCAGCGCAAAAATGAATTCCATGCGGCTGATGCGCCAGATTTTTTTCAATTCGTGAATATCGATGAGGCTGATCGCCGCCGTTGCGAGGATTGCGGCGAGCGCGGGAATGGGGAGTATCCGCAGCGCACTGTGAAGGAAAACGAGCGCTGCGATCAGCGTCGCGGCCGACACTAGCCCTGCGACCTGAGAGACGCCGCCCGTCGACAGATTTATCGCGGTTCGAGAATCCGAGACGCTGACGGGAAACGAGCCGAACAGGCCGGGCGCGATATTGGCCGCACCAAGTCCGATCAATTCCTGATTGGCGTCGACCTCCTCTCCGGTTCGTGACCCGAAGCTTCTTGCCGCGACGATGCCGGCGCCAAAGCTGACGAGAAAGATCGCGGCCGAACCGAGTACGATCTTGTCGAGAGGCATCTGATGCAATGCAGGCAGGGATAGGCGCGGCAGTCCGCTTGGGATATCGCCGACAACTGCAATGCCCCGGCCTTGGAAGTCGAAGATCGCCGAAAGGACGACCGAGAGGACAACCACCAGGACAGGGCCCGGAACTCTGAACCGGAAGGCTCGGACGATCCATAACAGGGCGAACATGAAGAGGCCGAGAACGAGCGAAGGCCAGTGGATCAGGCTACTCTTGGCGAGCATTTCGACGAGCGGCGGGATCAGTCCTTCCGATTCGATCTTCACTCCGGTGAAGCGACCGATTTGTCCAACAAGGATCGAGAGCGATACGCCAGCGAAGAAACCCACCAGAATGGGACGGGACAGAAAGCTCGCGAGAACGCCGAGCCTCAGCAATTTCGCCGCAATGCAAAAGACACCGACGCCAAGCGCAAGGGCCGACGCGATAGCGACCCTGTCGGTACCTGCCGTCGTGGGTTCGGCCGCGATGATGGCACCCATGGCGGCCGCCAGGACGGTCATGGTCGCGGCGTCTGGCCCGACGACCAAAAGCCGGGAAGGACCAAAGATCGCATAGGCGATCGGGGCAATGATGCTGGCATAGATGCCGGTCTCCGGCGGCAGGCCGGCGATGGCGGGATAGGCGATGGCGCTCGGCAAGCCGACTGCGGCGATCGACAGTCCGGCCGGAATGTCACTGCGGAGCCAGTCTTTGTTGAAGCCGGCCAAGCCCCGCAACATCGGAAGACTCTCTATCACCGCTGGCTCCTTATCCTTTGCCGCTGGCGCGCATCAATGTTCGAGGAACACGTAGTTCATCCAGCTGCTCATGCGCAGCAGCACCTTGCGCAGGACGGCGACATGGTGCCAATGATGGGTGTAGACTGCGACCTCCGCGACCACGCCGCCCGGCAGTTGATAATCATCGGTGTTTTCGAGCAGCTCGATCCGAGCCAGCGTTTGTCCGGGCGATAGGCGCTCGGGCGATTGCGGGTCGATCAGCGCGCCGCTCGGCTGCAGCTGGCCCTGGGCCATCACATCGATGACCTCTTGCACCCGCGCCTTAAATATCTTGCCGGGCACGGCTTTGAAGGCGACCTCCGCCTCGTCGCCGACGTGGACGCGCTGCAGCGAATTCTGGATGAAGGCTGCCCCCAGCATCCGGTCCTGACTGTCGATGAAGACCATGACCGGCCGCAGCGGAAGGGGATTGGCCATCATTCCAGGGCGGAGGAAGACCTGCGTGACGTAGCCGTCAGACGGCGCCCGCACCACCGTCTGATCAAGCTCGTATTCGGCATTGTTCAGCTCCGCCTGCAGCCTTGCAACCGTCGGGTTCGTTCCGTTGATGTCAGACTCGTAGGCGAGCCTTGCCTGCGCGGCTTGTGCGCGGGCGGTGTCGACCGTAGCTTCCGACGTCAGATAGATGCCGCGCCGGTTTTCCACCTCGAGTTCGGAAAAGACGGCACCCTTGCCGCTCGACTTTGCATTTTCGTTCGATTGCTGGAATTTCTCGAAGGCCTGCTGGGACCTGTCCCTTGAGGCTTCGGCGCCCGTGACCGCCGCATTGGCTGCATCCAAGGCCGCTTTCAATTGCAGAACCGACTGCTCGGCTTCGGCGAGCGCGGCTTTCTTCTGATCAACCGTGAACTGATAGGGCCGGGGATCGATGCGAAAGAGGATGTCGCCCTTCTTCAGGGGCGCATTCGGTGTCACCGGCACCTCGACGACCTGTCCTCCGACGACGGGAATAACGGGAGCCGAAGTGAAATAAATGCGCCCGTCGCTCGAATACGGATGATTGTAGCTCATCAAAAGCAGCAGGGTGGAGATGAGGAAGATCCCGCCGAGGACGGCCGTCGCGAGCGTCCACTGGTTCACCGGAATCCTGAACACTTTGAAGATCGTCCAGCAGATCGCGGCATAGGTCAGTACGAGGAGCAGATCCATCAGGCGGTCTCCTTCTCCGGCGTTTGCGCCTCAAGCTCGGCGATCCGGGCATGGAGACGAGCAATTTCCGCATTCGCTTCGGCTTCCGCCGATAGTTTTCCGTCTTGACGGATACCCCAGCCGCGGTCTTCACGGTAAAGCGTCGCCCAGATGAACAGGAACGGCCAGATCGCATGAAGCGTGAAGAGGCTGACCCATCCAGCGACATGGATGGCATCCTGATGGGGGTGATTGCGCGCCTTGGCGATCAGATGCGGAATGTCGTGAATGGCAATCACGGCATAGAAAAGGGTGACCACGACAAAGGCCAATACCCCCAAGGCAAAATAGTCGAGAAACACGACCCCTCCCTTCCGGCTTGGCTTACCCGAGCCGTCGATCGCAAAGCGAAGGTGGAATAGTAGGCCCGTTTCGGCGCAAAGGCCCGTAGCATCGCGTAATCTCTATCGGGGCGTTCGCGGACGATCCGCCCGGGGGATTTGTCGGCGTGGAAGGAAACGAGCGAGATCGGCGAGGCGAATCCCGTTTGCCGTCTCGTATCGCGCATGGGATGCGTCTTCAGAGGCCGAGCACCGTAGGATCGCGTATTTTACGTCTCCAGACGGTCCGCCTGTTATATAGTTTCCGCACTGCTTAGTGCAGTTTCGTCGGCGGGGGCGGAGATGGCGTCGGGAGAAAGTAGTTCGACATATTTGTCCGCTCTTGAAACGGCAGAGGATTATTTCCCCGACCAGGCGAGGCTGGTGCAGCGGCTTTTCTACGTCGATGAGGCTTTTCACAGCATGTGCGAGGATCTCGCTGCCGCGGCGCAGGCTTTGGCGCATGTCGAACAGTTGCCCGACACGTTGAGAGAAGCGCGGCGGCTCGAATATGCAGGCCTGGTCGATGCCTTGTTGAAAGAGATGAGGGAGGCGATTTCACAATCTAAAATTGTAATGCTCCGGCGGTCACCCGCCATCGGCCCGAAATCTCCGTGAACGCATCCGTCATTCAACTGATTCTAGGGAGGTCCATGTGCGATGAAAGCAATTTCCCGCAAACTGCTTGGTGGGTTGTCCGCTCTGGCGATCATTGCGCTGCAGCCAGCCTTTCCCATACGAGCACAGGCCCCTGCGCCGGCTGCGGCGCCCACCCAGCCGAGCCCAGAACAGCCTGCGGCTGCCCTTCTTTCGGAGGATGAACTCGAGGTGCTGGTGGCGCGGATCGCGCTTTATCCGGACGAACTGGTCGCGGCGATTTCGGCCGCCTCCCTCTTTCCCGTGCAAATCATCGAAGCGCAGCGCTTCCTGGAAGCGAAAAAGAAAAATGCCGATCTCAAGCCCAAAAGCGATTGGGACGGCAGCGTCGTTTCGCTGCTCAACTACCCTGACATCGTCAAGATGATGAGCGAGGATCTCGATTGGACTCAATCACTCGCCGATGCACTCGCCAATCAGCAGAAGGACGTGCTGATTGCCATCCAGCAGCTTCGTGACGAGGCGGTGGCAAAGAACATCATCAAGACGGACGACAAGGTGACGGTCGTCACCGAAAACGACAACGTCATTATCCGGCCGACCAATCCCGAGAAGATCTATATCCCGCAATATCCGCCGGAAATGCTTTATGAACCAGACTATGCCGCGGCGCCGATTTCCTATTATCCCGATTCTTACGACAGCTACTACTATCCGGGCGCCACGTTCTTTGCCGGCGCGGTCACCGGGCTTGCCTGGGCCGCCGTCGTCAATTGGGACGACTGGGGCGTATGGGGCGGTCGCTGGGGCGGCGGCGATATCGACATCGATTGCAACAATTGCCTGAATAATCGTAACTTCAACGGAAAAATGAAGTGGAACGACGTCGACTGGGCGAATGTCGACCGCAGTAAGCTGAGCATCGGCAAGGACCAGCTTGCCAAGCTGGACCGGTCGGCGATCAAATCGGGGCTTCAGGCCGACAATCGCAATCAACTGCGCAACAAGGCCGCAGATATCCAGGCGGGTCAAAGGCCGGGCAATCGCGGGACGGCCGCTCGTGCGGACGATATCCGAAAAAACACGGCGCAAGGGCTGAAGGCCAAACCGCAGGCGAACAGGCCGACGGCCGCCAATCGTCAGAACGTATCCCGGCCAGAAACCCGTCCTCAAAATTCGGCTAATCGCCCCGCACAGAGATCCGTCAACAAACCCAGCAAACCGCAAATGGCCGCCCGGCCAGACAATCGCGGACGCCAGTCGAGCGCACTTGGCAATGTGCAGTCCGGCCGCCAGCAGAACGTCGCCTCGAAACGAGGCGCGCAAAGCATGGGCGCCCGCCCGGCGGCCCGTCCCCAGCATCACTCGCGCCCGATGCCGTCCCGCGGTGGTGGCGGCGGCCGCGGTGGCGGTGGCGGCCGTGGCGGCGGCGGGCGGCGATGACACCCCTTACGAGCCCATGGAGTTACATCATGAGACATCAATCGATGGTAGTCCCGCTCATGCTTGCAGCAGCGCTTTGCACGATGCCGACGACGCCGGCGCTTTCGCAGGTGCAGACGGATCTCGCCGAATACAAGGCGGCAACGCCCGCACCGAAATTCGACAGCCCGTCTCTTGCACTCGACCGGCTGAAGTCGGTGCTCGGTTCCAACAATATCGGGGATCTTGGGGATCTGCTCGGCCTGAACGCAGACAGGCTGCGCTCGAGCAACGAGGCTATGATCGCTTATGGATTGATCCGGGAAGGCGCCGAGCGACAACTGACCTTGAAAGACGTCGAAGGTGCCAAGATCGTCGTGATCGGCAATCGCCTCTGGCCTCTGCCGTTTCCGCTGACTAAGGACAAGGACGGGAAGTGGTCCTTCGACACGCAGCGCGGCCTCCAGGAGATCATCAATCGGCGCATCGGCGAAAACGAACTCGCGACGATCGACACGATGCATGAATATGTGGCAGCGCAGTATCAATATGCGTCCGAAGATCGCGATGGTGACGGTATTTATGAGTTCGCCAAAAAGTTGATCAGCAGTCCGGGCAAGCTGGACGGCCTCTATTGGGACCAGAACGTCTATGCGGAGGAAAGCCCGGCAAGCGCGCTGGTCGAGACGGCCGCCTTCGGCGCCGCCAAACGCGGGGAAGGTTATTTCGGATACCGCTATCGCATTTTGACCGCCCAGGGCGACAACGTGCTGGGCGGCAAACAGAGCTACGTCATCAATGGTTATATGACGGGTGGCTTTGCGCTCATCGCCTGGCCGGTCAAATATCGGGTAACCGGCGTGCAGACCTTTGTCGTCAACGGGATGAGCGCGATCTATCAACGCGATTTGGGGCCACAAACGGAACAGCGCGCCGCCGCAATCAAGGAATTCAATCCGGACGCCAATTGGACTATTGTAAGCGAATAGGGTCTTACAGCGTAGCGCCGTCGTCGGCCGCCGCATGTACCCAGAGGCGGCTGCATGATGCAACCGCCATGGCGCGATTGGAATAGCGTTTGTTGCCCGTGACTTCCCGCCCTAGCCATTGCGGTAGGGGCGGCAGGTTATATTCGCTCGCTATTTCAAACTCCGCGAGCGTCAACCCTTCATAGGCTCCGGCAAAGACGTCTACATCCCATTTTCTGCCCTCGTGCAGTACCCGGTAGCGGGTTTTTTCAATGACATGGCCGGTCGCATGGAGAAGCAGATCCCGTGCCTCCTCGACAGGAATCTCGTATTCATATTCGTCCTTGGCGAGCCCCACTGTGCGGAATTTGATCGTCAGGCAAGCAGAACGGCCGTCAATCAGGCGAACACGTACGGAGTTCTCATCGCGAGACAGATAAGCCTGCGGCAGGACATGCGAAGCGCCGGCAACTCTCGTTACGCACGAGGAACTTGCGCTCGATCTCGATCGCTTTCAAGTTGATCGCCTCTACATGCTGCTGCCGGTCACTCGACAGGCGGCTCCCAAGTGAGGAAGAAACCGACGTCTCCGGGCATGCCGTCCGGGAAGTTGATGATCATGGCCTTCAGCCCATAACCCTGCGGTTTGGCAACTTCCTCGAAGAGCTCGAGGAGTTCCTTTGCCTTTCCCTGCAGCGTCTTCTGCCATCCGGACAGATTGTTGTTGATGGCCCGGCCGCTGTCCGTGCAGAACGTCGACGGAAAGCTGTAGATCAGCGCCTCGTATTTGCCGTCTGCGGCTGCTTTCATGACCAGCCGCTTGATGACGGCGCGTTCTGTTTCGCCAATCTGCTTGCGAAAGAAATCCTCGACAAACTCGGCGTGTTTCTTTGCTTCACGCGCCTTGATCTTTTCGCTGCGCTCCATCTCGAGAAGCTGAAGCTCCAGAGCGCGTTTGCGCAGTTCCTCTGCGCTTGTCATGGGTTGGGGTGTAGAGGTCTCAGGTGATGTCATCGCAGGCTCCTCCAGAATACACGGCGATGATAGAGCGCGCTTGGAGGCTAAGGCAGTAAAATACATGTCGACGCTGGTAGAATACGGTATCCTACGCGTGCATTTCGTAAACTGTGACTTACGTCCATCATTTGGCTATTCACGGGCTTCGTTCAGTATTGGTTAGGTTATTCGGCTGGGCGGCATTGCCGTCACGCTGGACGGGGACTATTCTCTAGGGCTGCGTGCTGCTGGTTGTTCGCAATCGGAGTCTGGGGGGACCGATGACGAGTGCAGGCATAAACAGGGTCACCACCTCACAGGAGGAGGTGCAGCAGCAACTCGAGCGCATTCTTTCCAGCCGGGAGTTCCGCCTTCCCGAACGGGCAAGGAGGTTCCTTGAATTCGTGGTCACGGAAACGCTTGAGGGCCGTCGCGACTACCTGAAGGCCTTTACCATCGCACAGGCCGTTTTTGGCAGAGACGCGAACTTCGATGCCCAGCAGGATCCCTGCGTTCGCATCGAAGCTGGTCGGCTGAGACGGGAACTGGAACACTACTACCTGACCGCCGGCGATGCGGACCGGATCATCATCACCATCCCCAAGGGCGGCTACGCGCCGGTCTTCGATGTCGTCAGCGGTGCTGAACCCACTGATAGATCGGCGCTTGAGAAGTCCGATCGGCCCGGCTCGTCAGGCGACGATAACGGCCAGATCACTACGGCCGCGGATACGATCGGCCGGGAACAGGCGGACCGGCGCTTCTGGCCCGGCAGATATTGGCTTCTTGCAGCGGGCGCGGTGATTGTCCTGGCCTCGGCAGCGGCTCTCCTTCGGCAGGTCGGATTGCCGAGCGCGGAACGCGAAACGACATCAGGAGCCGATAATCGCCCCACCATTATCGTCGAGCGTTTTGAAAGCGTCTCTGACGGGAGCCTTGCCTCCGACATCTCTCGCGGCATGACCGACGACATCATCGAGAAGCTGGTGCGCTTCAATGATATCGTTGTCGTCACCGACATGCCGCGGAATAAATACGGCGAAGCCTCGTCACGGCCGCTCTACGCCCTCCAGGGAAGTGTGCGGATCGAAGGCAGCAAGCTGCGCTCGACAGCCAGACTCGTGCGGCGGGCGGATGCCGCCGTCATCTGGGCAAGCGATTATGATGCTGACATGAAGGTGCAAGGCATCCCGAAAACGCAAGCAAGCCTTGCCGGGGATATCGCGACGGCGGTCGCGCGTCCATTCGGCGTGATGTTCCAGACCGATACCGCGGCCATCGCCGGAAGCGCGGACGCTCTTTCATGCGTTCTGTCCTACTACAGCTACCGCAGCGAAATGACCATGCAGGCTCACGAGGTGGCAAAATCCTGCCTGCAGCAGGCCGTGAAAAAAATGCCGGCCGATTCCAATATCGTGGCCCTTCTTTCGTTGATCCATCTCGACGAGTTCCGCTTTTCATACCAACTTCACACGAAATCGACGGCCGCCACGCTCAGCCTGGCGAAGGAACTTGCCGAGCAAGCCGTGCGACTCGACCCGAGGAATGCACGCGCGCTTCAGGCACTGATGCTTGCAAACTTTTTCGACAATGATCCAGCCGGGGCCCTCAGTGCCGGCGCCGCCGCCTATGCCAGCAATCCCAACGATACCGAGGTGGCGGGTGAATACGGCCTGCGCCTGTCAATGTCGGGGAAATGGGATCAAGGCTGCACACTGATTTCAGAGGCAGTCGGCAAGAATGCCGGACCACGCGGATATTACGAGGTCGGAATGGCGCTCTGCGCCTTCATGCGGGGTGATACGCAGGCTGCGGAACTGTGGTCGCGCATGTCGGATCTCAATTACAATCCGATGCATCGTCTCGTATTGCTCTCCATTCTCGGCACGCTTGGAAAAAAGCAGGAAGCAGCGGAACAGCTTGATTGGATCAGGCGCGAGGCACCCGCATTGATGCCAAACATCAGGCAGGAGGTCGCCAGGCGGCTGGCTCGGACCGAAGATCAAAAGCGTTTTCTTTCGGGAATAGAAGCCGCTGGCCTTTCTGTGCAATAGGGCAAAGGTCCGAAGGAGGTGTCGTTTGGGGAAACTTGTCCGCTTTCAGCCTGCATCAATCGATCGAGCAGGCCTATTCTTGTATCCTCCTTACACTCACCAATCACGGCCCGCCCTCCCACAACATCATGTTCCTAAGCTCGCTCGCCGAGGAGCATGACCGACGGCTGATCGAGGCCTTTCCTCGCAACCAGCACAGAGAACCCGGGGCCTTTTTTGAGCGCTCGGGAAGCATGCAATCGGTCAGCTAATTTTCAGCCAATGCCTCACCCAAGCCACAGCGCCATCGCTGGCATAGGCGACAACCTCGCCAATAGTGAGGCCGGCGAAGGCTATGAGACCTGAGATGCCGCAGCCCGGCGCCTTCCTGTGGCCCCAAGCGCTGCTTCACTGCCTGGTGGTTTTCCTCGCAGCGGAAACATACCTCGACATATTTGCAGAGAGAATGTCTTGCGGCATTGCAATAGTTGATAACGCACTGCAATATAACTGTCACAAATCTGTGCAGTTGGGGCGCCGTACGATGAGGATTTGCATCTACAAGTCGGAAAGAGCACCTGAGCTTACCCTCTTGCTGAGAGAAGGCTTGCCTGTCCCGTTCGATACAACGATAGACAAATGGACCAAAATCAAGGTCGTCACCGACAGGGAAATGAGAGCAGACCTTCTGATTCAAATGGGCGGCGCGGGGTATGCGTTAGTTCGACTTGGCGGGATGAGACAACATTAGGCGATAGCACCGCCTTGTGCCGCGTTGTCACGACAAGACCGTCGCATCGCGTGGATTTTTCTGCTTGGAAAGACATGCGCTTGGCGCTCACGACCCGACCGGCGGCCACATTGCGCGCCTCGGACTGAAAGCTGCCTCGTTGACTTAGGGGTATTGAAGGATGCGAACCGCCGATCACGCTCAAATGCTTCGGCGAGATTCACAACGCGCCCTGCGGTGACGGAACACCGACGCGAATGGCCCGCGAGAAATTCGGCGAAACACCGTCGTCTTGCGCCCTTGCAGCGATGTGTGCGGCGGACCGCAATTGGGACAGGGGAACCGAGGTATCCAGCGCGCCCCGGTCATAGGCGTATTCCGGCAGGTATCCGTTCACGATAAGGCGCCAGTCCGTCGGTACGGCGTCGCCTGCGACGCGCATCATCTTGACGATGGTCGTCGTGCAGTTGGTCGTCAGCGAATTGTAGAAGGCGGGCGTGGCCGCGAGGGTGTTTGCGTCGGAAACGTATTCGCGCAGAAGAAGCCTCGCAGCCCCCGGCGACGCCCTCAGGCGATAGATCTGGACGTCCTCACCACGAAAATTGGAGCGGAGACCGATCACATCCCTTTCGTCTGCGGCAAGGATGACCAGGGGACTGCTTTTGAAGAGGTCTGCCAGCGGTGAGAACGAACCTCCGGAAAGGCGACGCACTTCGATGGACCACGCCAGATAGCGGCCGTCGTCGAAGCCGAAGCTCATGATGACATGCGCGATGTTCGGACCTGACCAATACGACATGAACATGTCGACGCTCTTCAGCTTGTTCAGGTCGTAACTGCGTGTCGTCCATCGTTCCGTAAAGTCGGTGGTGCTGCGCCACTGGAAATCGCGGACATTTGTCAGCGTCAACAGCTCACCGTCGAATTCGCCGGTGACCTGACGAGCGACGTCCGGAGCCCACGCGCCATTTGCCGGCGGTTCGATCGTACTCCACCAGACGAGGACAAGGACGAACGCGGCCGCAAACGCGAGGACTGCACGAAAGCGCCTTCTGCCAAGGAGAGCCACGATGACCCAGGCGCCAAAAAGCCCGAACAAGATGGCGCTGGCGTGCCTGCCAACCTCGGGCAACGGCAAGCGGTACCAAAGCGCGAGCGACGACCAGGCCGATGCAAAGGCGACAAGCAACACCAGCGCTGCAATGATGATCGCACGGACCGGTCGAACCATTTTTTGCTTTTCCAAACGAGTTTGAAGCATCCGTCCTGATCATGGACCCTATCGGTTTCCGGACTCGAAGCCCAGAACCTAGACGGCCGGCAGGAATGGTCTCGATATCGAGCGGGGAATTCTCGAAACCTGCGGGTGGCTTGACTGCGGTCTTTCAGCGAAAATCACCGCGGGCGACACTCTCAGCCGCTGCAACTACTTCGTCGTCCTGACCGCGTTTCATCGCGTCGATACCCGTCCGGCCATCCAAAGCCCCGTGCGGCGTGACAAGGAACCGGTAAACCGCCCATGCACCGCCCAGAACCTCATGCAATTTCGGAAGCGCAGGATAGGGCCGACCGTCCCGATCGAGTTGCCATAACGGAAAACGGAAGCCTCGTTTGGCGCCGTCGAGACCGAGAACCTGCCCGTTCTGGCGCTTTGTGTTGACGGTGACGCGCGAAACGCCGAGCAGGTCCGCGAACGCTTCCGCGCTGAGCATATCGTCCTCCGCGAGAATTTCCGCCGCGCGACGCCTGCCACGTTCCCGTGCGGCGACCAACGCTGCCTGGAGTTCGTCATCCAGCTCTGGCACCTCTTCTACCGGAAACACATCCTGATGAGGCAGCGGCTCTTCTTCAACGACTGAAATCGTCTGCGCTCCGACCAGCGGATCCACGACGACGCGGAAACTGACCTGATGGCCGGCTTCTCGGCTCAGCTTAACCGCCTTGGCGTATTGTCTGATCAGCGCCTTCTCGAAATCGGCTTTCCGTGGCAGTTTCATCGAGAGCGCAATGGTGGGAGAATCGTTTCGGGGTTCGTTGGCGAGAGTTTTCGTAGCGGGCATGGTCTTCGGCCTCCTGCGCTATAACCTAGGCAGGATACGACAGTTCGTCAAGTTTGTTAAGTTCGTAAATCACCTCTTTCGGCCTGCCGCAGCTCAGGAAAATGGACGAGGCCTTTGGCGATCGCGCCTATGTATCGCTCCGCCGGTGACGACGGCGATGCCGTAACTGTTAGCGTGGCCGGCAGGGACGGTCTCAACGATGAAGAGGCGATGGAGCGGGCGAAGGCCGTGATGATTGCGTTGACCGCGTTCGGGAGGCGAAGCGGCGGGCCGTTGCGACGCTCCAGCATTATCCAAGCGATGCGAAGTTTGGAGCAATCCGCTTGTGATGGCGGTAACTCATATACGCAAATTTGTCCTTCGAAGCGGCCCACGCGTGGACTAACCGCATAATCTCGCCCGCGGTCACGAGCCGCGCCGAATCCGACCGCGCCACGTCACTTTTCGCAGAGCCGTCGGCCGCCGGAATATGGCTGATAGGTACAATCGGACGGCCGGAAGGAACGGTAACTGCGCGAGCAGGCGGTGATATTACAGGACTGTGGCACGCCCTGACCATCGCTTGCCGCTCCTGTCGATCGCACTCCATCCAGGGTAGGTTCGGCCGTCGCCTGCCGTATGAAGTCACGCCAAATATGCGCTGGCAAGGCGCCGCCCGTCACCCCCTTCATCGGTGCGTCGTCATCGTTGCCAACCCAGACACCGACGACCAGCGATTCCGTGAAGCCGACGAACCAGGCATCGCGATTGTTCTGGCTGGTGCCGGTCTTGCCGGCTGCGAACGAGCCAGGGTCTGCTTCACGCCCAGTGCCGCGCTCGACCACCAACTGCAGGAGCCCGAGGAGATCGGATTGGTAGGGCGAAAGATCGACATTCGGCTTTGATTGTAAGCCAACTCGAAACACGTTGGGCTGCCCTGCCGCTTGAAATTCGATGATGCCCCAGGGTTTAACAGGTGCCCTGCCGAGTTGGACAGACGCATAGGCGCTTGTGAGGTTAAGCAGATTTACTTCGGATGTCCCAAGCGCCAAAGACGGGGTGCTGACGAGAGGCGCATCGATGCCCAGTTCACGCGCTGCAGCGATCACATTGTCCAAACCAACCTCTTCGGCAAGCGCCACTGAAGCGGCATTGAGTGATCGCGCGAACGCCTCGGCAAGCGTAACCCAACCTCGATAATTGCCACTGGAATTTTCTGGCGACCAGCCATTGATGTCAATTGGCGCATCCAGAACCTGGTCAGACAAGGTGAGCCCAGCCTTTAATGCTGCGTAATAGACGAACAGCTTGAAGGTGGAACCCGGCTGGCGCATCGCAGTGACGGCGCGGTTGAACTGGCTTGCCTTGTAGTCGCGCCCGCCAACCATCGCGACGACCGCGCCATCGGGCGTCATCGCAACCAACGCGGCCTGCGATGCTCCGACTGTCTTTCCTTCACCGTCCAAGGCTCCTTTCACGACCCGTTCGGCGATTTGCTGCAATTGCGGCACCAGCGTGGTTCGCACCGTCGTCGAACCTGGCGAGGAACCGGCGATTTCGCTCGCTTGCGGCGAAATCCAGTCCGCAAACCAGCTTCCCGAGCGCGGCGTTGGCGTCGTTGGATGCAGCTTGGTAAAGCTCGCCTTGGCCTCCGCCGCCTCTGGCGCGGTGATCTTTTCATTTGTTGCCATCGCGTCGAGAACGACTGTGGTGCGCTGCCGGGCGCCTTCGAAATTGTCGATAGGATTCCATTGACTTGGCGCCCGCAGCAACCCCGCCAGCATCGCCGACTCCGGCAGGTTAAGGGCGCTGATATCCTTGTTGAAATAGATTCGCGCGGCGGCAGGCATGCCAGTGGCCCCCGCGCCAAGATAGACGCTGTTGAGATAGCGCGTCAGGATTTCCCTCTTGCCGAGCTTCCACTCCAGCCAGACTGCGATCACAACCTCCTGTATCTTTCGCTTTATCGTTCGATCGCTGTCGAGGTATTGCAGCTTGATGAGTTGCTGGGTGATCGTGCTGCCACCCTCCACCACTGAGCCAGCCTCCAAATTCCGGAGAAACGCCCTCCCGATCCCTCGTGGATCGACGCCGAAATGACTCATGAACCGGCGGTCCTCAATTGAAAGGACGGCATCGATCAGATGGGGCGGGAACTGGTCGTATTGCGCATATGGCCCTTGATAAGGTCCCTGCCTTACCAGCGGCGCACCGTCAGCGGTTTCCAGAACAACGATAGGCTTCAACGTCCCGTGACGGATCTCGCTCCACGGCACGTCTTTTAGTGCCCACACCAGCACGCTGCATGCGAGAAAGCTGACAAGCAAGGCCGCCCCCACAGCGAATTTCCACCAGTTCGCCGGAAGCCATCGGCGCCGGCGACTTTCGCGCGGCTTGGTACGCCGATCACGAATGCCGCGCCCGACTTTGATCGCAGCAGTCGTCATCCATTTGGTGGGAGCTGATATGTTTTCCAGCCGCATCAACCTCCTTAGCTTCGTTCTCAAAAACGAAGCCATCGTCTTGGTCTTTGCCAATGCAGAACTTGCATGCAAATCGTGGCGCAGCGCACGTAGTAGATTGCTCGCGGCCTGTCGAGTTTGGAAGAAGGGTCCGTGGGGGAATTGCGGGCTGTCGGTCTGGGTGGTTTCCGGCGAATCCGAGGCGGTCACTTGAGTTGCCGTATCCGCGGGCTGATTGCGACCCGTGCTCGAGTTGTCAACGCTTTCGCCTGAGGATTTGGGAGGATTAGGCATGGGCTACCGCTAGAAGGCCAAAGTAAACGTGAACTTATAGCCGGGCGATGCTGAGGGTTCTATCGTAAAAGATTCCAATGGCTCCGAGGAGTTTTCCCTGTGGCGATAAGTGCGGGATTGCAGGAATGCCAAGGCGCCCATAGCCAGCAGCGATAGAAGCTGCCGGCATCCCTATCCCCGCCGAATTGGAACACCTTTTCTAAGCCGGCCGAAGAAGGTTTTGGAGGGCCTGGGCGCCCAGGCATCGAAATGACCGATGCAAATAGAGGGAGGCTGGTCCAGCCCCCAAATTCCATCGTGACGGATGAGGACGCTTTGATCCGGCTGCTAATCTGACAAGCCCAGCTTAATGGTCTGCAGGACGCCCTGTAACTCTAGTGGTGTTTGAGGTGGCGGCCGCCCAACGCACAGGAGATTTCAATGCTTGGGGTTCAGCAAGTGCTCGCTGAGCGGCCCACCTAATAATACAAACTATTTATCGAAACACTGCTCAATTTGTATTTTCGAGCGAAATCAAATAATGAACTCTTTAATTGTAAAGAAAATCTGTGGACACAGAACTCTAAAAAGTATTATTTATTGAAAAGATACAGAGGATGCACAAAGTATCCTTGTAACACCATGACGCGTTATGCCTATAAAACACCCAATTTCTTGATCCCCGCTCTGACGGGGTTTTCTTTACAGGCATCGTTATTTGATTGTACCGGGAACCTGGCCGATCCCTTATCCGTTAGATAGGTAGGAAAGCACGGGTGTTCCTCCTGTGCGATCCGTCTTTACCAAACTTGCCCCGTCTCGGCGGGGCCTTTTTGAACGCTCGGGAAGCATCCGATCGGTCAGTTGATCTTCAGACAGTGCCTCACCCAAGCCACAGCGCGATCGCTCGAGGCCCTGCTCCGTCTGCAAGGTCAAAAATAGCTGTACTGTCCTGAACCTTGCCCGCGCCGATATCTCGAGTATTGGGTAGGAACGCCCTGTGACCGGCCGTGCCAATTAAGTGTGATGCTGATCTACAGTGGAGGTGCTGCTGTATGTCAGAGCGTCCGTGGTTTGTGTTGACGACGTTCCTGCCGAGTGATGGCTCGCTGCGCGAGTTTTCGGCCCATGAGGGCCATTTCCATGTCAAAAGAAGAACCGGTTGTCCATCTCGAAGCGGCAAGCACGCTTGCCGTGGTGGTCTTATCGAACGAACCGCTGCTTTTCCTGTCCGCGGACCAGAAGGTTATTGCAGCCAGCACGTCCTTCTGCCGGACCTTCGAGATAGATCCTGCGACAATTCCCGGCAGAGCGCTCAGCGAGCTCGGAAACGGCGAATGGGCAATGCCAAAACTCGCTTCGCTGCTGAAAGCGACAGCGTCCCGTAGTGCAAGGATCGAGGCTTACGAAATCGACCTCAAACGTGGAATCGGCGGGCTACGAGGCGCTCGAGGCGAGCAATGCCGACGAGGCAATCCGCATCCTGGAATCGAGAGCCGACATCGACCTGGTGTTCACCGACGTGCAGATGCCCGGAACGATGGACGGCATCAAGCTATCCCACTACATCCGCAATCGATGGCCGCCGGTGAAGTTGATCGTTGCTTCAGGCATGGCAATACTCGAAGAGAGCAGCCTCCCCGAGGGAAGCCGGTTCTTTTCAAAGCCCTACAGCAATCATACGATCGCAGACGCAATGGCAGGCATGCTTTCGGGCAACTTTAGGATTCCTACCGCATAAGGAGCCGCCTCAGCGCCGAAGCTGGCTTGCAGCTTGAAACATTGGCTTCGGGCGGAACTGGAGTTCGAGCTTCCATGCCGTCACGCGGCTACCACCTGGATTTGATAGACCAGTCGCCGGGTTGGCGGCTGCCCGTTCTCTTCCAGCGTCGCCGCGGTGCCCGCAGCGCTCCGGCGCCAGTTCACACATAGCTTGACCGGTCAACGGGGCAGCCGTTGGGGATTAGCAAAGCGTAGACCTGAAGGGCGGAAACCGGGACCGACTGCCCTCCGGCAAGCCGTTCCGCTTAGCAGCCCGCGGTGCCCCTCCCAATGGCATATTGTCCAGCCATTCCTTCCCAGCGAAAGAGGACGCAAATCCCGGCCTTTACGTCGGTTTTCGACGGTGGGCCGAGCAAGGCGTCTGGTCGCTCTCCTTGAGACACTCGTGGAGCTTGGCTTAACCGACAACTGACGACATATGATCGACAGCACGATCATCCGGGCCCCCGCCCGGTTCCGCTGGCAGCAGTCGTGACTACGAAGTCGCCCGATACCTTCGACGACATCCTCAGCTCGGCGGCGCGCCAAGCGCATGAAGGATGCCACGGAGTTCGGCGAGACCGCGCATGCGGCCGATGGCCGGGTAGCCCGGGGTCACCGTCTTGTCGAGATCGTCGAGCATGCGATGGCCGTGGTCGGAGCGGAAGACGATCGTGTCTTCAGCGCTGCGGCGGCGGTCTTCGGCAACCAGTTCGCGGAGAACCGCGACCATGTCGGCATCGCCCTCTAGATGTGCGCTTTCGTGGAAGGTTCGGCCGTCGCCCTCGCGGGTCGTGGCACGCAAATGGGCGAAATGGATCCGCGAGGCGAAGCGCCGGGCGATCGCCGGCAGATCGTTGTCGGCGCGCACGCCGAGGCTGCCGGTGCAGTAACACATGCCGTTGGCGGCCGAAGGCACGGCGTCGAAGAGTGCGGCATAATCCTCGCCCGTCGAGGCGATGCGCGGCAATCCGAACAGCGAGCGCGGCGGGTCGTCGGGATGCAGCGTCAGCTTGACGCCGCGCGCTTCGGCAGCCGGCGTCACCGCCTCGAGGAATTCGACCAAGTGCCGGCGCAGCCGTGTGGCATCGATGCCGCTGTAGGCGACCAGCTTCTCCCGGAAGGCCGGAATGGTCAAAGGCTCGGTGGTCGAACCCGGCAGAGCCGAGGTAATAATGCGGGTGATATCGGCAATCTCGTCGTCCGACATGGCTTCATAGACGACGCGCGCCCGTTTGCGGTCTTCATCGGAATAGTGGTGTGCGGCATCCGGCCGCTCCAGAATGAAGAGATCGAAGGCAGCGAAACGCTCGTGATCGAAACGCATGGCGGTGGCGCCGGTCGGCGTCACGAAATCGAGGTCGGTGCGGGTCCAGTCCACAACGGGCATGAAATTATAGCAGACGATCGGAATGCCGCAGGCGGCCACCGCTTCGAGGCTGGCGATCCACGCCTCGATTTCGGCCTTCGCCTCCCCGCCCTTGCGCTTGACGGCATCGGGGATCGGGATGCTTTCGACGACCGACCAGATGAGCGGCGACCGATCGGCAGGCGTCGTCTCGATCAGTGACTGCCGTTCGCGCACTTCCCTTTCCGTCCAGGCCCTGCCGATCGGCACCTGATGCAGCGAAGAGACGATATTGGTCGCGCCGGTCTGGCGAACCTCGTCCAGCGTCACAGGCGCTTCCGGCCCAAACCATCTCCAACCCTGCCGCATTCTTCTTCCTTCCCTTGCCTATTCGTTTCGCGTTGTCTGCCGTCAGCAGAAATAATCGGGATAGCGCGAGCGCAGCTCGTCGACATCTGGAATGACGGCGCTTAGGTGGTGAATCATCGCGGCACGTGCTGCCGTGGCATCGTGGGCGGCGAGCGCGTCGCGGATGACCATGTGTTCATGCACCACCTTGTCCGCGCGCCCGAGCACCGGCAGCGTCAGCCGCCGCGCCCGGTCGATCTGTATCTTCACCGTTTTCAGGATCGCCCAGATGCCGGGATAACCTGATATCTGTGCGATCGCCTCATGAAAGGCCTCGTCCTCCTCATGGAAGCTCGAGGCGTTGCCGCCCGCAGCATACCACTGCTGGCGGGCGATGATGGCGTCGAGGCGAGCGATATCAGCTGCGGTAGCGGTCAGGGCCGCGGTTTCGATAGTCGCGCCTTCAAGCGCCTTGCGCACCACCACCGCCTCGGGGATCGCCGAGACCGGCACGCGCGACACGATGGTACCCGACTGCGGATAGATATCAACCAACCCGCCTTCGGAAAGCCTGAGCAAAGCCTCGCGCACCGGCGTGCGGCTGACCCCGAAATCTTCGGCGATCCGCTTTTCCTGCAACATCATGCCGGGCGGCATCCTGAGAGAGACGATGTCGGCATGCAGGCGCTCGTAGATGGCGCCAGCCGTGGTGACACGGCGCAGCCTTCCGACGGCTTCCTGCGACGCCGGATGGACGAAGACTTCTGTTTCTGATGTCTGTCGCATGGCGATACCGGGCGCTGATGTTATGGCATACTAGTATATCAATAGTTTTCAGCTGCCAAGTCGTGCTGCAGAGGAGTGGCTCTCCAACAGCCTATGACGGCTCCCAGGGGAATGTCTTGGAACTTCGATCAGCCGAGTTGGTTGTATCCTTACCAAGGAGACGGTTATGAAAACCCAAGTGCGACGCAAGACAAACGGAAAGGCGACCAACGACGCACGGCCAAAAGATTCATCCGCGGTGGAGGCGGCTAAGCAAAAATCGACCCTGCGGGCCGCAGTCGGAAACGGCAGGTCGCCGGCATCCATTCGCGAGGAGGAAATCCGGAAAAGGGCATATTTCCTTTGGGAGAAGGAGGGTCGGCCGCAGGGAAGGCATGGACATCACTGGAAGTTGGCCGAACACGAACTCGAGAGCGAAGCCAGCAACCCTCCCAACCTAGAAGCACTGAGAGAGGCTTCGCGCCAATTTGCCGATGCATTTCTCGTCAAGACGGATATTGAGGATGCAGATCAACGCGGAGCCTCCCCCGGCACGCGCGAACAGGATTGAACTGCCGCCTCGAGCCAATCTCAGAAAGGTTCCGACATGGCTGACAAACGAAACTTAAACGCCGGTTTCACAGGAACACCCGCCGAGCAACCGGAAGGTTTGGCCAAGGCCGCGCAGTCCGCAGCCACTGAGGTGAAGCGCGAGATCTACGCAGTCGCCTCTGGCGCCAGAGACCATCCGCACACAGCAGGCGCGCTGATGCTCGGCACCAGTATTCTGGCATTCGGGCTCGGCTATCTCATCGGCCGGTCAGCGCAGGAGCGCTCGCCCCGCACCTATTGGTGATAGCGATCCTTCCAAATCGCCGACGTGACGCCCCTCCCCTGCCGCACATTCGTCGCCAACTCGCTTGACGGCTGGCGCAACCAAAGGGCCTGCTTGCATCGATCAAAGGCGGCCTATATACACCGGCGATAATCTCCACAGTGGTATCGCCGATGTTGAAAATGTTTTCGGCGGCAAGGAAATATATCCCTCGCCGGATCAAATATCTGTTGCGAAAGCCCACGCCGCCGGCCACTGCTGCGCCATTTGCCGGCCCTGTCGTGGTGCTGGGATCCGCGCCGAAATCCCACAAGCCGATTGGCCTAGACGCGACCTATCGCATCATCTCCGTCAACGCCTCGCAGCTTGCTCTTCAATCCTGGGACATCGACGCGCCCGATATTACACTGATGGGCTATAATGAGATCGAAGGCACCAATACGAGTGCGGTCGAAGTGAGACGCGTTCTTGCCGGGAAGCGCACGGGCGCCCTCTATGTCCTCGCCTGGCGGCATGGCCGCGAGCGCCTGGAAGCAGGCCTCAAGGCCATTGGTTATGGCTGCAATGAGGCCCACATCGTCGATCGCTATCAACGGATCGCGTTGCTGCACAAGGTCAGCGGACGCCTGAACCTTGAACTCGACGCCGAGACAAAGTGTTCAAACGGCATCATCGCGGTGCTCTTTGCTCTCTACAATGGCGCGACGGCTGTGATCATATCCGGCATCAATCCCCATTCGGCTGGCCACGTTTACAATGGCGTCAATCTGGCCCGCAAACACGTCCGCATGGATGCTGAAACGCTGGCACGGCTCGTCAGTCTCGGTTATCCCATCTACACGGCCGACCCGCAGGTCTCGGAAGAGATCGGCCTGCCGCTCTGGCAGGGCGATGACCATATCGATTCAAAAACGAAGATAGCTTCTGAACGCGTTCGGACGTAAATTTCAAACTAGGGCCGCACCTCAAACGTGTTTTCTGACAAACCGGCCTTGCCGTCGCATTTGTCTCGCCACCCGCGTCATTAATTGGAACAAGTTCATCCGGGCATCTGGTTGCCGGAATGCGACACCGGGTAAAAGCCATGGATTGCGCCCTCATTCGCAGCTTGACAGAGGGGGTCTCGATCCTTAGCGAGGCAGCATTGACGCGGTCAGGACCGGCAAAGTGAAATACTTCAATCAACTCATGATAGCAGCGCTCTATCCCGGGAATGGGGCAAGGAATGCACTCGATCGAAATAACGGCATTTCGGTCTTTCTCTTTGCCATACTGCCGGGCCTTTCGCCGAACGGGAATTCCATCATCCTCACCGTGTCGATGGTGTGGGCTATATTCTGTCTGGCGACGCGCCGCTTTCCCCTGAACCTGTCGAAATCCGACCGGCTGGTCGCCATCGGCATGTCGATCTACCCGTTGGTGATGATTGCCGGCATATTCATCAATCCGCAGCCCTTCGAAGGGCTAGGCTGGATTATACGGCTCCTGCCGTTCTTTTCGGTTTGGCTGATATTGCCGCGGATGCGTCAATCTCCCAATGGCCGCCTCGTGCCGCTCTTCATCCTCGGGGCAGGCATCGGCATGATCGCCACCTTCGTTTTGAGCCTCTGGCAGGTGCAATTCGGTTTTGACAGGGCTGAAGCAGGCACGACGAACGCCGCCTTGTTGGGCATCATCGGTGTGCTCTTTGGCGGCATTGCGCTTCTCAACCTTCAGTCTCCCAGAAAGACCGAGCAAAGAATAGCGGTGCTTGGATATGCCGCAGGCCTAGGCTGCGTTCTGCTTTCCGGAACGCGATCGGCCTGGTTGGTCATCCCGGTACATGCCGTCATCTTTCTCTGGTATTTCAGCAGACATCGTTTCCACTTCAGCTTGCGCAGCCTGGCCATCACGGGCTCCTTATTGTTGTTTGGACTTCTTGCTCTGAGCAGCGCCCAGATCCTCAATCGCATTCAAACATTTCAAGAAAATGTGGCCGCGCTCGACCGCAGCGATGGCGATGTTACATCGCTCAGCGCCCGGCTCACCCTGTACAAAGCCGCTTTGTCGGCAATCAATAAGGACCCTTTTACCGGCTACGGTCCACAAAACAGGATGAGTACGGTTCTGGCAGAGGTTCCTGAAGAGATAAGACAGCAGGTCGCTTTCACGCACGTTCACAATGGTTTTCTGACCGCGGGAATCGACGCCGGCGTCTTCGGCATGGCGGCACTTTCGCTTATGCTCCTGACGCCGCTGATTGGCGCGTGGAGAAAGGAACCGGGACCTGGCCGGGATATGGCCATTGCGCTCGCTCTCCTGCTGGCTACCAGCTATGTCATAACGGGCAGTTTTGGTATCATGTTCGGCCAGAAGGCGTTGGACCCGATCTTCGCCTTCATCGTCGCCTTGATCTGCGCGGACCGAGGCGATACGCGCTTCGTCCCCGTCGTACAGAGCTGAGCTCCCAGCAGCCTGAGAGCATCTCCGTTGTTGCTGAGGGCGGAAGTGCCTTCACTCTTTCGCTTTCAAGCATTCCTAGCGCAAACGGCATGCAGACTTTTGCGCGACATGCTTTAGCTGGCGACCGATGTCCCCATAGCCGATGTATAGGTTTCAGCACCGCCGGTAAAAGCCAGATCCGAAACCTCACCCGTTGACGAGTAGCCGGAGACGAGTTCCGCCAACATCGCACGTGCCCCGATCATGTCATTGCGATCCAATACCGCCGTGAGCGAGGTGAGCTTTTTCGAAAGCTCAGGCCAGAGCAGGAAATCCTCGCGCGCCTTCATGATCCGGGGATGTTCGGTCCCCGTTGGATTATCCCCGATTAGAAGTTCCTCATAGAGCTTCTCGCCCGGCCGGAGACCGGTAACGGACAGCTCGATATCCCCTTCGGGGTTGTCCTCGTCGCGGACGGTCAGCCCGGAAAGCTCTACCATCTTGCGGGCGAGATCTGCGATGCGAACAGGTTCGCCCATGTCGAGCAGGAAAACATCTCCGCCCTCGGCCATGGCGCCCGCCTGAATGACGAGCTGCGAGGCCTCCGAAATCGTCATGAAATAGCGGGTAATCTCTGGATGTGTCAGCGTAACGGGACCACCGTCTCTGATCTGCTGCCTGAATAGCGGCACGACGGATCCGGAGGAGCCGAGGACGTTTCCAAAGCGAACCATGGAGAAATTCGTTCGCACGCCGTCGACGACCGGCTCCGCCGCAAGCGCCTGTAGGACCATCTCCGCCAATCTCTTGCTGGCGCCCATCACATTTGTTGGGCGCACGGCCTTGTCCGTGCTGATCAGCACGAAATTCGAGACGCCGCATCTATTCGCCGCCCGTGCCGCGATCAACGTGCCGATGACATTGTTTTTGATACCTTCCACGGCATTGTGCTCGACAAGGGGCACATGCTTATAGGCGGCGGCGTGATAGAGCGTCTGCGGTCGCCAGCTCTGCATGATGTGCTCCATGCGATCCTGATCGCGAACCGAACAGAGAATCGGAACGATCTCCGGACCCGTTTGCTTGTATAGCTCGGCCAGCTTCAGCAATTCAGCATGGATATTGTAAAGCGCAAACTCGTTCTGATCGATGAGGATCAGACTGGAAGGCGCATTGCGCAGGACCTGGCGGCACAATTCACCGCCGATCGAGCCGCCCGCACCGGTGACCATCACCACCTTGTTGCGCATCGCTTTGTCGAGCAACTCCTGGCGCGGCGCAACCGCCTCTCTCCCGAGCAAATCTTCGATCTCCAGTTCACGGATGTCGGAGACTGCGACGCGCCCTTGAGCCAGGGCCGTCAGATCCGGCAGCGTGCGAACATTTACCCTGGCCTTGCGAATACGCTCCAGGATTTCATTGCGGCGCTGCCGAGATGCGGAGGGGAGAGCAAGAAGCACGTTATGCACGCCAAGCGCTTCGGCGAGCACCGGAAGGTCCGACGGGTCGTAGATTGGCAAACCGCCCATGATGCCGCCCTTGAGGCGCGGATCATCGTCCAGGTAACCGACGACATTCAATTCAGCACTGTTCGTCAAGGCGCCTGCGAGCTGCCGCCCGGCGTTGCCTGCTCCGTAGATCAGCATCTTGGCGAGCGTATTCTTATGAAGGATACGCTGGTAGGTATCCCCAAGCCAATAACGGATACCGACCCTCGACAGGCCGATCGCGATCAACAACAGGAAGGGCTGGAGAATGCCGACGGTTCTAGGGACGCCCGGGACGCTGAGTGCCGTAAATATCGTCATGAAAGCGACGCCATAGATCGCAATGGCCTTCAGGACGGCAATGAACGCAGCCAAACCGGCATAACGGAAGATTGCCCGATACATGCCCATCACGATGAAGATGGGAAGCGCCATGCACAAAGAGACGAAGACGGGCAGCCACTGCACCCCGCTCAGCATCGTCCATTCGTTGAGACGGAAGCAATAGGCCAGCCAGATCGTCAGAACGCAAAAGCTGGCATCCACCAGCAAAGCCAGAGCGCGTTTGGCAGCACGCGGCATCGCCAGCAGAGGGCCGACGAGCGCCTGCATCGGCTTTAGAAACCATCCTGAGCGCAGCGTCTCAGTGGGCGTATTTTCAGGCATTGCTTACCAGCGTCTCGTGGACCAATTAGACAACCACGTTCTTGTCATTTTCTGCAATGAGCGCAACTGAAATAATCGGAAAGCGCAGTCTTCCGCACCGATTATCTATCAGAAGTAGGCAAATTAATGCGTTATTCCCTTTCGGCGGATCACCTTGCCGGCGGTCAAAAACAGGATGCGCATGTCGAAGCCGAATGAACGCCGGTTGAGATATTCGACATCGAGTTTCACCTTCTCGGGAATCGGCAATTCGTCACGCCCGTTGATCTGCGCCCACCCCGTCAATCCAGGCAGGAGCCTGTCGACGCCGTGGGCCGTTCGCATCTCTATAAGATCATACTGATTGTAGAGCGCCGGCCGTGGTCCGACAAAACTCATCTTCCCCCCAAGAATGCACCAGAGCTGCGGCAGCTCGTCGAGGCTGGATTTGCGTAAAAACGAGCCGATGGGCGTCAAGAACAGATCAGGATTTTCGAGCAGATGCGTGGCAACAGTCGGCGTGTCGATGCGCATGCTGCGAAATTTCGGCATCAAGAAAATCTGATTGAAACGCCCGACACGTTTTGACCAATAAAGGATCGGTCCCGGCGACGTAAGGCGAACACAAAGGGCGACGATAAGGCTTGGAATAAGCAGTATCAGCGACGCTATCACTGCCAGGAAAATATCCACCGCTCGTTTCAACCCCATACTCCCCAGCTCTGCCATTGTCTTGCCACTCGCGACTACCCTGCCGTATCGTCAAAAAGCGTTTTCGCGTCAACTATACGATCTCATGGAGTTCACAACGCCGATCGACGGAGCATTCCCGAGTGCCGTCGCTACCTTTTGAACCCAAGTCAAAGTGATTGAAGACAATGCATGTTCGAAAGGCAGTGTCCGCCGATGCACAGGAGCTATCCAGCCTCCTGAACGAAATCATCTTGGCGGGCGGAACAACCGCACTCGAAACTCCGCTTTCGGCTGCGGAGTTTGCGGATTGGTTTATTGACGGCGAATTTCCCCTTGTGTGTCATGTCGCGGAGCATGATCGGATGCTTGTCGGATTTCAGTCGCTGAGCTCATACGGCGATCCGCCGAGAGGCTATGCGGATATCGCGACATTTGCCCGCCTGACTCCCAAGTTTCCCGGTGTCGGCCGCGCCCTTTTTCCTGCAACACGAGCAGCGGCTGAAGAACTTGGGCTCGAATTCATCAATGCGACCATTCGTGCCGACAATGTCAGCGGCCTCGCCTACTACGCAAAGATGGGCTTTGAGCCCTATGACAGACTTGTCCAGGTTCCGCTCCTCGATGGAACTCCCGTCGATAGGATCAAGAGGCGCTTCAAAGTCAGTGTCTCGCCCCACACATAACCTTGCCATTGGCGGTACGTGGGGCAAAATCGGTGGCAGCGTTTTCGGTAAGCGAGCATAGAAGTGTGCATAACCCGGCGTTATGCAATTTTTGCATTTATTTGGTGCAATTCATATATCTTGACAATCTAAAGATGAGGCCGCAAGCTTGCGCGATGGCGAGTCTGCCTTAACGTTCTGCCGAAGAATCCGGCGATATCCGGTCGAGCCCCGGCTTAGATGTGTAAAGCGCTCCCCAGCGCCTTCAGCGCCGCCTCCATCACCGCTTCGCTGCGGGTCGGATGCGCGTAGATAGTGCCGGCGATGTCTTCCAGGCGTGCGCCCATCTCGATGGCCAGCGCAAAGGCGGCCGAGAGTTCGGAGACACCGGCCCCGACCGCCTGCAGGCCGAGCACGAGATTGGTGTCGGCGCGGGCCACAACGCGCACGAAGCCCTCATCGGACAGCATCGTCATCGCCCGTCCGTTAGCACTAAAGGGAAATTGGCCGGTGCGGATTTCATAGCCCTGGGCCTGGGCTTCCGCCGGCGAGAGACCGGCGCTGACGATTTCGGGGTCGGTGAAGCAAATGGCGGGAATGCACCGCTTGTCCCAGGCCCGCTTCTTGCCCGCAATGATTTCCGCCACCATCTCCCCTTGCGCCATGGCACGATGGGCAAGCATCGGCTCACCGGTCACGTCGCCGATCGCATAAATGCCGCGCATCGAGGTGCGGCACAGATCGTCGATCCTGAGATAGGGACCGGCGCGATCAAGATCGAGCTCTTCGAGGCCGGAGCCCGCCGTCCTCGGGCGGCGGCCGACGGTGACGAGGATTCGGTCTGCAGGCAGGGTCTGTTGCCGGCCATCTGATGTTTCGATAATCAATGCCTCGCCATTGTCGGCAAGGCCGATCGCCTTCGCACTTGTCAGAACCCTGATACCGCTTTCGGTGAGTTTGCGCATGACGGGACGCACCAGCTCGGCATCATAGAGCGGCAACACCTGCGGCGTCGCCTCGACGACCGTCACCTCCGAGCCCATCTTGGAAAAAGCCGTTCCGAGCTCCAATCCGATGTAACCGCCGCCGACCACGACGAGCTTTTTCGGCAGCTCCGTCAGTGACAGCGCCTCCGTCGAGGAAATGACGCTGCCGCCAAAGGGCAGGTTGGCAAGCTCGACGGGATCGGAGCCGGTCGCGATCACCACGGTCTCGGCGCGGATGATCTGCTGGCCGGTTTCGGTCTCCACTTCCACCGTCTTGCCGTCGCGGAAGTGGGCGCGGCCGTGAACGATCTTGACCCGTGCCTTCTGCAGCAGTCCCGAGACGCCGCCTGTAAGCCGTCCAACGATGCCGTCCTTCCAGGCGATCGTCCTTGCGAGATCGATCGAAGCCCCTTGGACGCGAATGCCCATTGGGTTCTTGCCGGCGAGCATTTTTTGCGTGGCGTCGAATTCCTCGGCGGCATGGATCAGCGCCTTGGAGGGAATGCAGCCGACCGTCAGGCAGGTGCCGCCCGGCTTGCCGGCCTCGACAATGACGGTATCGATGCCGAGCTGGCCGGCGCGGATGGCGCAGACATAGCCGCCCGGACCGGCGCCGATGACGAGGAGCTTGCAGACAATCTCTTTCATGGATCAGCCTTCGATGAAAATGAGTGCCGGCGTTTCGAGCAGCGTGCGGATGCGCTGCACGAAGGTTGCCGCATCCCAGCCGTCGATGATGCGATGGTCGAAGCTGGAGGAGAGGTTCATTATCTTGCGTGGCACGAACTGCGCGCCGTCCCAGACCGGCCGCGTGGCGATCTTGTTAACGCCAATGATCGCCACTTCAGGGTGATTGATGACAGGTGTCGAGGCGATGCCGCCGAGAGCGCCCAGCGAGCTGATGGTGATCGTGGAGCCGGAAAGCTCGTCGCGCGTCGCAGTCCCCGAGCGCGCCGCTTCCGCCAGCCGGCTCATCTCCGCCGCGCAATCCCAGATGCCGCGCGCTTCCGCGTGTCGCACGACAGGCACGGTTAGGCCGGCCGGCGTCTGCGTGGCGATGCCGATGTGCACAGCGCTATGGCGAGTGATGATGCCGGCGTCGTCGTCGAAGGTGGCGTTGACCTCCGGCTGCTCGGATATCGCCTTGACCAGCGCCCGCATCAAAAAGGGCAGAACGGTCAGCTTCGGGTGACCCGCCCGGCGGTCGCCGTTCATGGTGGCGCGCAGCTCCTCGAGCGCCGTCATATCGACTTCCTCCACATAGGTGATGTGGGGGATGCGCGAAGTAGACAGGACCATCTTCTCGGCGATGCGCCGGCGCAGGCCTGTCAGCTTGATCTCCTCGGTCGCGGTCTTCCTGGCAAAGCCGTTCTTCACCGCTGCAGGGGCGGTTCCGCTCGCCTGGGCGAGGAACTGCTCGACATCCTCGCGCAGGATCCGCCCGGCCGGTCCGCTCCCCTGCAATTGCCTGAGATCGACGCCGCTTTCCCTGGCGAAGAGCCGGACGGAGGGAGCGGCAAGCGGCTTTTCCGCCGGCGCGGCCGCCGGCGCCGGCGCCACGGGCACCGGCGCTGCCGGGACAGGCTTCGCAATCTCGGTTTTGACCGTTTCGGCAATCGGCGCCTGCGAGATCTGCACCGCCTGAGCCCCGCCGGCATCTCCCGCCGTCTCGATCCGTACCAAGGGCGCCTTGACCGCGATGCGATCTCCGACCTCGCCGGCAAGCCAGATGACGGTGCCGTTGACGGGAGAGGGAATTTCCACCGTTGCCTTGTCGGTCATGACGGCGGCGATCACCATGTCCTCGCGGACCGGATCTCCGGTCTTCACGTGCCATTCCACAAGTTCGGCCTCGGCAACCCCTTCCCCGACATCTGGCATCTTGATGATGAATTCGCCCACTGCTTAGGCCTCCATGACTTCGGCAAGCGCCCGCCCGACCCGGCCGGGACCGGGGAAATAGTCCCACTCCTGCGCATGCGGATAGGGCGTATCCCAGCCGGCAACGCGCACGACCGGCGCCTCGAGATGATAGAAGCAATGTTCCTGCACCAGCGCCACAACCTCGGCGCCGAAGCCTGAGGTCAGCGTCGCCTCATGCACGACGACGCAACGTCCTGTTTTCGCGACCGACTGGACGATCGTATCGAGATCGAGCGGCAAAAGGCTTCTGAGATCTATCACCTCGGCATCGATGCCGGCATCCTCGGCCGCGGCAAGCGCCACATGCACCATCGTGCCATAGGCGACCACCGTCACCGCCGAGCCGGCGCGCCGCACCTCGGCCTTGCCGATCGGGATCGTGTAATGGCCATCAGGCACCTCACCGAGATCATGCTTCGACCAGGGCGTCACCGGCCGCTCGTGATGGCCGTCGAATGGGCCGTTGTAGAGCCGTTTCGGCTCCAGGAACATGACGGGATCCGGGTCCTCGATCGCCGCGATCAGCAGGCCCTTGGCGTCATAGGGATTGGACGGCACGATGACCTTCAGCCCGCAGACATGGGTAAAGAGCGCTTCCGGGCTCTGGCTATGTGTCTGGCCGCCGAAGATGCCGCCGCCTGTGGGCATGCGCACGACGATCGGGCAGGTGAAATCGCCGTTGGAACGGTAGCGGATGCGCGCCGCCTCCTGCGTCAGCTGGTCATAAGCCGGGTACATGTAGTCAGCGAACTGGATTTCGACGCAGGGCTTCAGCCCGTAGGCCGCCATGCCGATCGCCGTGCCGACGATGCCGGATTCGCTGATCGGCGTATCGAAGCAGCGCGTCCTGCCGTATTTCGCCTGCAGGCCCTGCGTGCTGCGGAAGACGCCGCCGAAATAGCCGACATCCTCGCCGAAGACCACGACATTGTCGTCCCTTGCCATCGAGACGTCCATGGCGCTGCGCACGGCCTCGATCATTGTCATTCTGGTCATGTCAGTACCCCGCCTTCTGCCGCTGACGGCGGATATGCGGCGGCATCTCGGCATAGACGCCCTCGAAAATGTCGCGCACCGAAGGCCTGCCGCCGGCATGCAGCGTGCCATGCGTTTCTGCCTGGCGTTGCGCCTCGATCACTTCGTCCATGATTTCGGCTTCGGCCTGCACGTACCGCTCTTCCGACCATGCGCCCTTGACGATCAAATGTTTCTTCAGCCGCAACACGGGATCGCCGAGCGGCCAGGCTTCCGATTCCGTCTTCGGCCGGTAGGCACTCGGATCGTCGGAGGTCGAATGCGCGCCGACACGATAGGTCACATATTCGATCAGCGTCGGGCCGAGATTGCGCCGCGCGCGCTCGGCCGCCCAGCGGGCAACGGCATGGACGGCGAGATAGTCGTTTCCGTCGACCCGCAGCGCCGGAATGCCGAAGCCGAGGCCGCGGGCGGCAAAGGTGCCGGAGCCGCCACGGGCGATGCCCTGGAAGGTGGAGATCGCCCATTGGTTATTGACGATGTTGAGGATGACCGGCGCCTTATAGGTCGAGGCGAAGACGAGCGCCGAATGGAAATCCGATTCCGCCGTCGATCCATCGCCGATCCAGGCCGCGGCAATCCGGCTGTCGTTCTTGATCGCCGAGGCCATCGCCCAGCCGACGGCCTGCACATATTGGGTGGCGAGATTGCCCGAAATCGTAAAGAAACCGTGCTCCTTGGAAGAATACATGATCGGCAGCTGCCGCCCACGCAGGGGATCGCTCTCATTCGAGTAGATCTGGTTCATCATCTCGACCATCGGATAGTCGTCGGCAATCAGCAGGCCCGCCTGGCGATAGGTCGGAAAATTCATGTCTCCCTTGTTGAGCGCCTTGCGGAAGGCGCAGCTGACGGCCTCTTCGCCGAGATGCTGCATGTAGAAGGAGGTCTTGCCTTGTCGCTGCGCCATCAGCATACGGGCATCGAAAGCGCGCAGCTTCATCATGTTTCGCAGCCCGGTCAAAAGCTCTTCATCGGAGAGGGAGCCCGCCCAGGGGCCGACGGCCTCGCCGTCACGGTTCAGCACGCGGATGATCGAATAGGCGAGATCACGGATGTCCTCGGATGCAACATCCACCTCCGGCCGTGGCACGGAACCGGCCTTGGCGATCTTGACGTTGGAAAAATCCGGCTGGCCGCCTGGGCGGACGGCGGGTTCGGGGACGTGCAGGCTCAAACGAGCGGATTCCACCATGTCGTTTCTTTCCTCCCTTTGCCGGCCCTGCCCCTCTCCCCGGAAGCGGGCCGGATGTCATTCTTATAGATTGCGGGCTCATAGATTGCGGGCGATCACCATGCGCTGCACGTCGCTCGTTCCCTCATAGATCTGGCAGATGCGCACATCGCGGTAGATGCGCTCGACAGAATAGTCGGCGGTGTAGCCATAGCCTCCGTGGATCTGGATCGCATCGGAGCAGACGCGCTCGGCCATCTCGGAAGCGAAGAGCTTTGCCATCGAAGCTTCCGACAGGCAGGGAAGCTCCGCTTCCCGGAGAGAGGCGGCGTGAAACACGAGCTGCCGCGCCGCCTCGATCCGCACCGCCATGTCGGCAAGGCGGAAGGCAACCGCCTGATGCTCGATGATCGGCTTGCCGAAAGCCGTACGCTCCCTGGCGTAATCGCGCGCCGCCTCGAAGGCCGCCCGCGCCATGCCGACCGCCTGGGCGGCGATGCCGATCCGCCCGCCTTCGAGATTGGCGAGCGCGATGCGATAACCTTCACCTTCAGACCCGAGCCTCAGCTCGACGGGAACGCTCATGCTGTTGAAGGCGATCTGGCAGGTGTCGGAGGAATGCAGGCCAAGCTTCTCCTCGACGCGGATCACTTCGTAGCCCGGGGTGTCCGTCGGCACGATGAAGGCGGTGATCCCCTTTTTGCCGGCGCCCGGATCGGTGACGGCGAAGACGATGATGATATCGCCGTTCTTCCCCGAGGTGATGAATTGTTTGGAGCCGTCGAGCACATAGTGGTCGCCATCACGCCGCGCCCGGGTCTTGAGGTTCGAGGCATCGGAACCGGCCTGCGGCTCGGTGAGCGCAAAGCCGCCGATCCATTCGCCGCTTGCCAGTTTCGGCAGGAAGCGCTGCCGCTGCTCCTCAGTGCCGAATTTCAGGATCGGCACGCAGCCGACCGAGCTATGCACACTCATGATCGTCGAGCATGGTCCGTCGCCTGCGGCGATCTCTTCCAGCGCGGCGGCATAGGCGATCACGCCGGTATCCGACCCGCCATAGGCTTCCGGCACCAGCATGCCGAGCAGGCCTAACTCGCCCATCTCCTTCAGTTCCTCGCGCGGGAAGAGATGCTCCCGGTCGCGCTTGGCCGCACCCGGCGCCAGCCGGTCGCGGGCAAAGTCACGGGCGAGATCTGAGATTTGCTGCTGGAGGTCGGAAAGGATCATCTGTTCCCCCTCCCCGCTAGTGCCGCTCGATGGCGACTGCCGTCGCCTCGCCGCCGCCGATACAGAGCGCGGCCATGCCGCGCTTCAGGTCGTAGCGCTCCAGCGCCGCAAGCAGCGTCACCAGAATGCGGGCTCCGGAAGCGCCTATGGGATGGCCGAGCGCGCAGGCGCCGCCATGCACATTGACCTTTTCATGCGGCAGTTTGAGATCGCGCATCGCCGCCATGGCGACGACGGCGAAGGCCTCGTTGATTTCGAAGAGATCGACCTCCGAGAGCGCCAGGCCGGTACGATCGGACAGTTTCTGCAATGCGCCGATCGGCGCGGTGGCAAAAAGATTAGGCGCCTGCGAATGGGTAGCATGGCCAAGGATCGTGGCATGCGGCTTGAGGCCGCGATGCTCCGCCTCGGAGCGGCGCATCAGCACCAGGGCTGCCGCGCCATCGGAAATCGAACTGGAATTGGCGGCCGTCACCGTGCCGCCATCACGGAAGGCGGGCTTCAACGTCGGGATCTTGTCGAGCTTCGCCTTGCCCGGCTGTTCGTCGCGGCTCACCACCTGCTCTGACTTGCCCGACTTCACCGTGACCGGCACGATCTCGCTGTCGAACCAGCCTTCGGCAATCGCCTTCTGCGCCCGCGTCAGCGAGGCGATGGCGTAGGCATCCTGCGCCTCGCGCGTGAACTGATAGGCCTCAGCGCAATCCTCCGCGAAGCTGCCCATCAAGCGCCCCTTGTCATAAGCATCCTCCAGCCCGTCGAGGAACATGTGATCCACGACACGCCCATGGCCGAGCCTGTAGCCGCCACGGGCCCTGTCAAGGAGATAGGGCGCATTCGTCATGCTTTCCATGCCACCCGCGACGGCGATCGAGGCGCTGCCGGCGGCGATCGCGTCATGCGTCATCATGACCGCCTTCATGCCCGAACCGCACATCTTGTTGACGGTGCTCGCCGCGGTCGCGAAGGGCAGGCCGGCATGGATCGTCGCCTGGCGCGCCGGCGCTTGCCCCTGGCCCGCCGGCAGCACGCAACCGAAGACGACCTCCTCGACTGCCTCGGCCGCGATGTGGCTGCGCTCAAGCGCCGCGCGGATCGCCGTTGCTCCGAGCTCCGGCGCCGTCGCCTCCTTCAGCTCTCCCTGAAAGCTGCCGATCGGGGTGCGCGCTGCACCGACGATGACGATGGGATCCTGCAAAACCATCTTTCCTCCTTGGGGCGACGCGTTCAGCGCGCGCCCATCCGCAATGCGCCGTCGAGGCGGATGACCTCGCCGTTCAGCATGTTGTTTTCACAGATATGGCGCACCAACCCTGCAAATTCCGCCGGCCGGCCGAGCCGCGGCGGAAAGGGCACGCTCTGGCCGAGTGCGGCCTGAACCTCGGCCGGCATGCCTGCCATCATCGGCGTCTCGAAAATACCGGGCGCGATCGCGACGACACGAATGCCATGACGGGCGAGCTCGCGGGCGATCGGCAGGGTCATCGCCGCCACCCCGCCCTTGGAAGCGGCATAGGCCGCCTGGCCGATCTGACCATCGAAGGCTGCGACCGACGCAGTATTGACGATCACGCCGCGTTCGCCTTCGCCATCCGGCTCCGAATTCTGGATCGCGGCGGCGGCAAGCCGGATCACGTTGAACGTGCCGATGAGATTGATGCCGATGGTGCGCGCAAAACTTTCCAGCCGATGCGGCCCGTCGCGACCGATCACCTTTTCGGCCGGTGCCACGCCGGCGCAATTCACCAAGCCGCGTAAGTCCCCGAAAGCTTCGAGGGCTGCAGCGATCACCGCGGCTCCTTCCTCGCCATCCGTCACGTCAGCCTTGACGAAACGGGCATCGCTCCCGAATTCCCGGACGATTTCCTGACCGGCTTCCACGTTGAGGTCGGCGACAGTTACCCGCCCGCCGGCTTCCACAAGCATACGCACTGTGGCCGCGCCAAGGCCGGAGCCGCCGCCGGTGACGATGAAGCTTGCACCTCGGATCAGCATGAATCTTCCTCCCTGCCGGCTACGTCCTCCTCCAAGCGCAGCCGGCAGGTACGATTCTATTCGCTCCCCCTATTGCAAGCGATGACAGAACTGCTCCATTATTTCGGCCAGTTTTGCCATAGCGGGGTTGAGATGGCCGAGATCGAGCGGCGGATGATCGCGCCTGCTTTCGTGGAGGAGGCGCTCGACAGCCTGCGGCGGCTCGGGAAACCGACGGCGCCGGTCCTCGACCGAGCCGGCCTGTCCTTCGTCGATCAGCCGGTTTCGGCGGAAACCTATGGGGCGCTCTGGCTGGCAATTGCCGCCGAACTCGACGACGAATTCTTCGGCATGGGCGCACGGCCGATGCGCAGCGGCAGCTTCACGCTGCTCTGCCATTGCGTGCTGCACGCGCCGACGCTGGGTCATGCGCTACGCAGGGCGCTGCGCTTCCTCGATGTCATGCTCGACGACCCCCGCGGGCGGCTCGTCATCCGCGATGGTCTGGCCGAGATCGAACTCCGGGATGCCGGCGACCCGCGTTCGGCCTTCGCCTACCGCACCTATTGGATCATCCTGCACGGCATCACCTGCTGGCTGGTCGGCCGGCGCATTCCGATCCGCCTCGTCGATTTCCGCTGTACGGAGCCGAAACAAGGCGCCGACTACCGGCTCTTCTTCGGCGCGCCTGTGCGCTTTTCGCAACCGATCAGCCGGCTCGGCTTCGACAGCACCATGCTCGACCTGCCGATTACGCGCAGAGAACAGGCGCTCAAACAGTTCCTGCGCGGCGCTCCCGCCAATATTTTGGTGCGCTATCGCTATGATGCCGGCATCGCCGCGGCCGTCCGCCGGCGCTTGAGCCAGGCAACGCCTGCTGCCTGGCGGAGCTTCGCCGAAATCGCTGCAGACATGCGCATGCCGCCCTCAACGCTGCGCCACCGCCTGCGCGACGAGGGACAAAGCTATGCTGCCATCAAAGACGACATCCGCCGGGACCTCGCCGTCGATCTGCTACTGGGCACACCGAAGACCATCGGCGAGATCGCCGTGCAGCTCGGTTATTCCGAACCCAGCGCGTTCTTTCGTGCTTTCCGAAAATGGATGGGCAAGAGCCCCGAGACTTTTCGGCGAGAGGAAGCGGGGGAACAGGCATGAGGTCAGTCGAACCGCTTAACCCGACTTGATTGGCCTCGCACTTTCGCGAACATCGCGGCAATCTTCATCATGAAGGATTTGCTGAAGCGACCGAGAACTTCCTGATGAGGCTCGATGTACCAGGAGTGCTCGACGATATCGTAATTATATTCATCTACGACGATCCAACTCTGTTGGAGATCGCCGAGACCAGCCCGCCGACGCTCGATGTCGGGAATTTCCAAGGTAACCCTCCCCATCTGCGGCGGCTGCGTGGTGATTGCCAGAAGGACGAGGTGCGTATTTCCATCGCTCGCGCTACGGATTGCAACGACAACACAGACCGGCCGCTGTTTTCATCCTTCGGTCTCACCACGCTGCTGTTGCCACGCCCAGAGATAGGGATAGGTTATTATCTCACCGGGACGAAACTCATGGTTCATCGTCAGCCTTCGCCGCGTGCCAATCGCTCGATTGCCTCGCCAAACAGTTCGGCATGCTCGTCCGGCATCTCCGAGATGATGTGGGCACGGCGCGGGTCGCTGCCACTCCGCATGCGCTCATAGTGCTCGTAACTCATCAGCACGAAACGCGGCTTGTTGTGGCGAGTAAGAACGACCGGCTCGCGGCTCGCGGCATCGGTGACATCGCCGACCTGTTTGTTGAGATCACCTGTCGTGAATTGTCGCATCGATAATATCTCCATTCGATTTCCATATATTCCATGTTTTCCATATTTTCAAGAAAATGGCATCCGAGCAGATGTGAGCGCACTTGCCGGCATCGTTCAACGGCACTTTGAACCCGACGCAACCCGCGCTACATATTCTATCGGGAGGAGTGCCATGTTTGATTTTTCGCTCGGCGAAACCGCGGACGCGATCCGCGAAACGACGGCGCGATTTGCCGCCGATCATATTGCTCCGCTCGCTGCGGAGATCGACGACAGCAACACGTTTCCGCGCCGGCTCTGGCCCGAGATGGGGGCGCTCGGCCTGCATGGCATCACCGTCGAGGAAGAATTCGGCGGCGCCGGTCTCGGTTATCTCGAACATGTCATCGCCATGGAAGAGGTCTCGCGTGCCTCGGCCTCAGTAGGCCTGAGCTATGGCGCTCATTCCAATCTCTGCGTCAACCAGATCCGCCGCTGGGCCTCGCCGGAGCAGAAACATCGATATCTGCCGAAGCTGATCTCCGGTGAACATGTCGGCTCGCTCGCCATGTCAGAAGTAGGTTCCGGTTCCGATGTCGTTTCCATGCAGCTGCGTGCCGAGCGAAAGGGCGATCGCTATATCCTGAACGGCACCAAGTTCTGGATCACCAATGCGCCGCATGCCGATGTGCTGGTCGTCTATGCCAAGACCGATCCGGCAGCCGGCCCGAAAGGCATTTCCGCGCTCATCATCGAAAAGGGCCTGCCCGGTTTCAGCGTCTCGAAAAAACTTTCCAAGCTCGGCATGCGCGGCAGCGATACAGCCGAACTGGTGTTCCAGGATTGCGAAGCGCCGGCCGAGGCGCTGATGGGCCGGGAGGGAGAAGGCGTGAAGATCCTGATGTCCGGTCTCGATTACGAGCGAACTGTGCTTGCCGGCGGTCCGCTCGGCATCATGCAGGCCTGCCTCGATGTCGTGCTGCCCTATGTGCGGGAGCGCAAGCAATTCGGTAAACCGATCGGCGATTTCCAGCTGATGCAGGCCAAGATCGCCGACATGTATGTCGCGCTGAATTCTGCGCGCGCCTATGTCTATTCCGTCGCACGCTCCTGCGACGCCGGCCGTACGACGCGCACGGATGCCGCTGCCGCCATCCTCTTTGCCAGCGAGAATGCCGTAAAGGTCTCGCTGGAGGCGATCCAGGCGCTCGGCGGCGCAGGCTACACCAAGGAATGGCCGGTCGAGCGCTTCCTGCGTGACGCCAAGCTTTATGATATCGGCGCCGGCACCAACGAGATCCGCCGCTACCTGATCGGCCGGGAGCTTATCGCATCATGACGGTGATTTCCTCGGCGATCGATCGCGACAGCGAGACTTTCAAAGCCAATGCCATCAAGAACAGGGCGCTCATCGATGAACTCTACGAGCGCTCGGCGAAGACTCGCGAAGGCGGCTCGCAAGCGGCCCGCGAACGTCACGCCGGCAAGGGCAAGCTCCTGCCGCGCGACCGTATCCAGCTCCTACTCGATGCCGGCAGCCCTTTCCTGGAGATCGGCGCGCTGGCGGCCAATGGCATGTATGGCGATGAAGCACCGGGTGCCGGCATCATATCAGGCATCGGGCGCGTGTCCGGCCGCGAGGTGATGATCGTCGCCAATGATGCGACGGTGAAGGGCGGCGCCTATTACCCGCTGACGGTGAAGAAACATCTGCGGGCGCAGGAGATCGCCCTGCAGAACCGGCTGCCCTGCCTCTATCTCGTCGACAGCGGCGGCGCCAATCTTCCGCATCAGGCCGAGGTTTTTCCCGACCGCGACCATTTCGGCGCGATCTTCTATAATCAGGCGCAGATGTCGGCCGAGGGAATCCCACAGATCGCCTGCGTCATGGGAAGCTGCACCGCTGGCGGCGCCTATGTACCCGCCATGTCGGACGAAACGGTGATCGTGCGCAATCAGGGTACGATCTTCCTCGCCGGCCCGCCGCTGGTGAAGGCCGCGACCGGCGAGATCATCTCGGCCGAGGAACTCGGCGGCGCCGAAACCCATGGCCGTCGCTCCGGCGTCGTCGATCACGTGGCGGAAAATGACGAACACGCGCTGCTTCTGATGCGCGATATCGTCGCCAGCCTCAACAGCGTGAAATCCGTCGATATCGACATCCAGGCTCCGCGTCCGCCGAAGCTCAACGCCGAGGACCTTCACGGCATCATTCCCGATGACGTGCGCTCGCCCTATGACGTACGCGAAGTCATCGGCCGGATTGTCGATGGCTCGGAACTGCATGAGTTCAAGCCGCTCTACGGCACCACGCTGGTCTGCGGCTTCGCCCGCATCTGGGGAATGCCCGTCGCCGTCATCGCCAATAACGGCGTGCTTTTTTCCGAAAGCGCGCTGAAGGGCGCGCATTTCATCGAACTCGCCTGCCAGCGCCGTGTGCCGCTGCTCTTTCTGCAAAACATTTCCGGCTTCATGGTCGGCGGCCGTTATGAGGCCGGGGGCATCGCCAAGGATGGGGCAAAGCTGGTGACGGCGGTTGCGACCGCTACCGTGCCGAAGGTCACCGTCATCATCGGCGGCAGCTTCGGCGCCGGCAATTACGGCATGTGCGGCCGCGCCTATCGCCCGCGCTTCCTCTTCACCTGGCCGAACAGCCGCATCAGCGTGATGGGCGGCGAACAGGCGGCCTCGGTGCTCGCCACCATCCGCCGCGACGCGATGGAGGCGCGCGGAGAGAATTGGCCCCTTGAAGAGGAAGAGGCCTTCAAGGCGCCGATCCGCGCCGGATACGAGGCCGAGGGCAATCCCTATCATGCCACCGCTCGCCTTTGGGATGACGGCATCATCGATCCGCGCCAGACCCGCGATGTGCTGGGCCTTGCCTTTTCCGCCTGCCTGAATGCGCCGATCCCGAAAGGGCCGCGCTTCGGCCTGTTCAGGATGTGAGCGGCGATGATGGAAAGCCTTCTCATTGCCAACAGGGGCGAAATCGCCCGCCGCATCATCCGCACGACCAAGATGCTCGGCATCCGCACCATCGCCGTCTATTCCGAGGCCGACGCCGGCCTGCCGTTCGTCAGGGAAGCGGACGAGGCAATCGCCATCGGCCCGGCTCCGGCGCGCGAGAGCTATCTTTCAGAGGCACGCATCCTGCAAGCCGCCCGGAAAACCGGCGCCGCCGCGATCCATCCCGGTTACGGCTTCCTCTCGGAAAATGCCGAATTTGCCGAGGCGGTGGAGAAAGCCGGCATCATCTGGGTCGGCGCGCCCCCGGCGGCCATCCGGGCGATGGGGCTCAAGGACGCCGCGAAGGAGCTGATGCAGGCAGCCGGCGTGCCTGTTACCCCTGGTTACCTCGGACCGGACCAGAGCGAAGAGAGGCTGACGGCGGAAGCCGAAGCCACCGGTTATCCCGTGCTCATCAAGGCCGTCGCCGGCGGCGGCGGCAAGGGAATGCGCCGCGTCGACCGCGCTCAGGATTTCGCTGAACATCTTGCCGCCTGCCGGCGTGAGGCGGCTGCCTCCTTCGGCGACGACCGCGTGCTGATCGAGCGCTACATCAGCAATCCGCGCCATATCGAGGTGCAGGTTTTTGCCGACAAACACGGGAACTGCGTTCATCTCTTCGAACGCGATTGTTCGCTGCAACGCCGCCACCAGAAGGTTATCGAGGAGGCCCCTGCCCCCGGCCTCGATGCCGCCACACGCGCGGCGATCTGCGATGCGGCAGTGAAGGCCGCAAGAGCGGTGAATTATGTCGGCGCCGGCACCATTGAGTTCATCGCCGATGCTTCCGCCGGCCTGCATCCCGACCGTATCTGGTTCATGGAGATGAACACACGCCTGCAGGTGGAACACCCCGTCACCGAGACGATTACCGGCGAGGATCTGGTGCTTTGGCAGCTCAAGGTCGCGGCCGGCGAGCCACTGCCGAAGATGCAAAATGAGATCGTCAGGAACGGCTGGGCGTTCGAAGCCCGGCTCTATGCCGAAAATCCGGCCGCCGGATATCTGCCGTCGACCGGACGGCTCGAACATTTGAAGCTGCCGCAAAGGGTCCGCGTCGATAGCGGCGTCGAACAGGGCGATGAGATCACTGCCTTCTATGATCCGATGATCGCCAAGATCATTGCGCATGGGCCGAACCGCGAGGCTGCACTTTCAAAGCTCGCGGCCGCCTGCGCCGGGATCGAGGTCTGGCCGGTTAGGTCCAATGCCGGTCTTCTCGCCCGTATTGCCGTCGAGCCGGACTTTCGCGCGGCTCGGATCGATACCGGCTTCCTCGACCGCCACGGTGAAAGCCTTGCAGCAAAGGAGCCTGACGAGACGGTCATCGACAGAGCGGCCACTGCGCTTTCGATGGGCGCGGATGATGATCCCTGGTCGGCGCTGCGCGGTTTTCGTATCGCCGGGCCAAACGACAACCGAATGCGCGTGCGCATCGACGGTCACCTCTACTGGGGACGCGCACGCCCGGACCTTGAGCCAAATGCCGTCGAGATGGACGAAACAACGGTGCTTTTCGACGCCGGCAACGCTTGGCCGATCGGCCTGCCTGCTGCGAGCGAGGTCGAGGCGAACCATGGCCCGGGCGATGGCGCGATCCTGTCGCCCATGCCCGGCCTCGTCATTTCGGTGGATGTCGCCGAAGGCGATCGCGTTGCCAAAGGAGACCGTCTGCTGACGGTTGAGGCGATGAAGATGGAACATACGCTACGCGCACCCTTCGACGGCACCGTCGGAAAGCTGCAGGCTTCCACTGGCATCAGGGTTTCGGAAAACCAGCTGGTCGTCACCGTGGTGGAGGAGGAGGATTGATGGCAGGCCGTTATTTCGACGAGTGGGTGGTCGGCGACCGCATCGTCCACGAGATCCGTCGCACGGTCACCGAGACCGACAACCTGCTCTTCACGACGCTCTCCCACAATCCGCAGCCGCTGCATCTCGATGCCGATTATGCAGCCGGCACCGAATTCGGCCGCATCGTCGTCAACGGCACCTTCACCTTTGCGCTCACCGTCGGCCTCTCGGTTGGCGACACCACGCTCGGCACGCTCGTCGCCAATCTCGGCTATGACAAGGTGACGATGCCGAAGCCAGTCTTCATCGGCGATACGCTAAGGGTGGAAACGGAGGTGACGGAACTGCGCCGCTCGAACTCCCGCCCCGATGCCGGCATCGTCACCTTCCGGCATCTGACGCTTAACCAGCGCGATGAGATCGTCTGCCAGTGCCTGCGCACGGCCATGCTGAAGGTGAAACCGTCATGAGGCTGCGCTCGCTGCTCTTCGTGCCCGGCGACCGGCCGGAGCGTTTCGAAAAGGCGCTCGCCTCAGGCGCCGATGCCGCCATTCTCGATCTCGAAGATTCGGTCGCGCCCGCCAACAAGCCGCGAGCCCGCGAGGCCGTGCACGATTTCGTCCTCGCTCATGCCGGCGCAACCCCTCTCCTTGTCCGCATCAACCCCCTCACCTCCCCGGAATTCCAGAATGACCTTGCTGCTCTGAGCGGCCTTCATCCTTTCGCAATCATGCTGCCGAAAGCCGAGGGGGCGGCTTCCGTGCTGAAGCTCGCAGGCTCTCTTGCATCTGAAATCCCCATCTTGCCGATTGCGACCGAGACACCATCGGCGATCTTCGAGATTGGCAGCTACCGGGATGTCGCAACCAACCTCTGCGGCCTGACCTGGGGTGCTGAGGATCTGCCCGCCGCAATGGGTGCCGCGACCGCGCGCAGGACGGATGGCCGTTACACGCCGCCTTACGAACTTGCTCGCTCGCTCACGTTATTCGGGGCGCATGCCGCCGCCGTCCCGGCCATCGAAACCGTCTATCCCGATTTCCATGATCTCAACGGTCTTAGGGCCTATGTTGGCCGCGCCCGGCGCGACGGCTTTTCCGGCATGATGGCCATCCACCCCAGCCAGGTCGAAACGATCAACCACGCCTTCACGCCCGACGCATCCGAGATCGCCTGGGCCGAGAAAGTCGCCGGCGCCTTTGCTGCCAGGCCGGACGCGGGCGTCATCCAGCTTGACGGGCGTATGCTTGATCTGCCGCATCTCAAGCTCGCGCTCCGCATTCTGGAGACATCAGGACGATAGTCCGCAATCCGCTCGCTTAACCGCCCAGCCGATCAGCCCGACTTCGCCTTTCGCTCGGGAGCTTTATGCCCTTGACCCGTGAGGTAACCGGCACCGACGGCGACGTAGAGATCCACATAATCCTTGGCGACCTGCTGCACGGTGGCTGCAAGGCTTGCCTGGGCATCGGAGACTGAACGCTGTGCGTCCAGGACATCGAGCAGCGACGAGGCGCCATCCTTGTAGCTCGTGGTCGAAAGAGCGAGCGATTCCTGTGCCGTCTGCACCTGCCTGCGCAGCGGTTCCAGCGTCTGCGTGTCGCGGCGAACCGCAGAGAGCGCGTTTTCGACCTCTTCGACCCCGTTCAGCACCGCCGCTTTCCACGCGAGATATTGGGTCCTGGCATCGGATTTCTCGATATCAACATTCGCGCGCAATTTTCCGCCGTCGAAGATCGGCAGGTTGAGTGTCGGCCCGAAGGACCAACTGGTGAGGCTCGAGCCGCTGGCACCCGATGATTTGACCCAGCTCGGCGAGATCGAACCGGAGAGCGAGATCGACGGATAAAGCTGGGCTTCGGCAGTACCGATATCGGCGACGGCCGCCGCCAGCTCGCGTTCGGCCTTTCTTATATCAGGACGGTTGCGAATGAGATCAGCCGGAATGCCGGCGCGAATGTCGCCGTGGAAAACCGGCTGGCCGGCGCTTTTCTGCAGCTCGTCCATCAGCGAGGCCGCCGGCATCCCAAGCAGCGTGGCAATGTGATGGGCCGATTCGGTGAAGCTCTGTTCGAGGCCGGGAATGTCGGACTTTGTCGACTGTACCAGGCCCTCGGCCTGAACGACGTCGAGGCGGGAGGCCGCACCTGCCTTGAGCTGCAGCTGCGTGAGTTCGTAAGTTTGCTGGCGGGATTTCAAGCTCGCCTGTGAAAGCGCGATGCGCTCCTGATAGTAGCGGGCGTCGATATAGCTCTCGACCAGGTCTTTCAGGAAGGTGAGCTTTGCATTGTCGGCCGTCGCATAGGCGGCCCCCAGCGAGGCGATGGCGCTCTCCTTCGAGCGACGGTACTGGCCGAAGAGGTCGAGCAGCCAGGAAAGGCTGGCCCCGCCGGCCGTCGTGTTGGTGGTGCCGACCGTCGTGCGGAGCCGCCCCTTCTCGCCGGATACCGTGTGCGATGCATCGACACTGAGGCTCGGCAGAGCGCCGGCGCCGGCAACCGTGACATTGGCGGAAGCCGAGTTGATGCTCTCGAGCGCCTGCAGCACATCGAGGTTCTCGCGGAGGCCATGGGCCACCAGGCCGTCGAGCCGCTTGTCGCGATAGGCCGTCCACCACTCAGCCGTCGCGACATTGCCGTTGCTCTTGCTGCCACCCTCTGCGAATTTGGCGGGGAGCGGCATCTCAGGGGGAACATGATCCGGCCCGCTGACGCAGCCTGCGAGCAGCAGCGTGAGGGCGGATGCGGCGTAGCGGAGCGATGATAGTCTTGTAGAGAGCGACGGATACACTGGCGAGCTTCCTGAACCGGGATCGTGGGTCAGGCTTAGCGAGGCCAGCGTTAACAGCGGTTAAGAAACTGTAAAGTTAGGTAAAATCGCGAGTGTCAGCCGAACCAGGAGACGTCGGCCGCCGCGGAAGCTCAATTGTGATGGCCAGTCCGCCGCCGTCAGGCAAGGATGCATGCACCCGCCCGCCATGGCGCTCGACGGCCTGCCGGGTGATGGCGAGACCCAGGCCGTATCCGCCTCTCGGCACGGCCTCTTTCCCGCGTGAGAACGGCTGGAAGATGCGCTCGAGTTCGTCGCGCCTGACGCCCGGCCCCTGATCGGTGACGCAGATTTTGAGGCGCTCGGCCGCCGCCTCGCAAGACACGGATATGCCCGAATGTTCGGCCGTGTACTTGACGGCGTTGCGCACGACGTTTTCGAGCGCCCGGTAGATCAGCTCGCCTTCGACCTCGGCGCGGAAGGCGCCGTCGACGCTTGTTGTAATCGAGACATCCCGCGTCTGGGCTTCGAATGCCGCGTCGCCGAGGATTTCGTTCAGCAGTTCGATGACATCCAGAGCCTGGGTTTTCAGCGGCAGGCCGGATCCCGCGGTCAGCCTGGCGAGCGTCAGAACTTCGCCGACCAGCGCATCGAGCCGTTCGACCTCCCGGTCCATGCGATCCAGCATGGCGCCAAGCTTCGCCGGGCTCTGCCGGAGCACACCGACAGCGGCCTGCAGGCGGGACAAGGGCGAGCGCAATTCATGGGAGACGTCGTGGAACAGCCTCTGCTGCGCATTCTGAAGCTCCTGAAGCCGCGCGGCGGTGGAATCGAAGTCATGCGCAAGTGCGGTGACCTCGTCCCTGCGGCCGGCCATCTGGTCGCCGATACGAACGTCGAAGCGGCCATGGGCAAGCGCGCTCAGGCCATCGCGAAGGTGCACGACAGGGCGAATGAGGTATCCGGCGAGTGCGGCCGCAGCAACCGTGCTCGCAATGAAGATCGAAAGCCAGGGCACCAGCAAAGCCAGGTTGTCCACGACGTTGAGAAGAAAGCTGCCTTGCGGCGTCACCGAAATCCGGTAGCAAGTTCCGTCCTTCAGGATCGATTTCGTCTCTGCCGTGCTCTCGTCCGCGCACGCAAGCGACTCCGTGCTTTTCGAAAGCCTCAGGCCGAGCGGCACCGTCTCCTCGCTTGTGCGGATGAAGCGCGCGGCGGCGTCCTCGCCATCCCTTGCAAGCACATTCGCCGTCAGCGTCAGAATGATCGCCCGCTCCTGGTATTCCCGATCGCGGCCGGGGGGCGGAATTTGAAAGAGGTTGACGATCACGATGATGACAGCGAGCGTCGTTGCCAGCGTCAGCCAGATCGTCGCGAAGAACTTCCAGAAAAGCCTAGGCATGGTCAGTCCACGAGAAGTTGATAGCCCTGGCCGCGAACGGACTGGATCCAGGATTGCCCGTCCTCCCTCTGGCCGAGCTTCTGGCGAACGCTGCTGATATGGACGTCGATACGGCGATCGAACGGGGTCAGCGGCTTACCGAAGGCGCGCTTCGAAATCTCCTGCTTCGACACAAGCTGGCCGGCGCTGCGGGCAAGCACCTCGAGCAGGCTGAACTCGGTGCCGGTCAGGTCAAGGCTTTCTCCGCGCCATTCGGCGATCCTGCTGCCCGGGTGGATCACGAGCTGTCCCGCCCTTACGGTATCGGTGGACGCGCCGGTCGCCGGCTGACCGGCGCGGCGCAGGATGGCGCGCAGCCTCGCAGCCAGTTCGCCCGGCGAACACGGCTTCGGCACATAGTCGTCGGCGCCGAGATTGAGACCCGATATCCTGTCCACGTCATCACCCCTTGCGGTCAGCATCAGCACGGGAACCTGGCTGAGCTTCCGGATCCTCTGCAGGACTTCGATCCCGTTCATCCGGGGCATCATGATGTCGAGCACGATAATATCGACCGTATTGCCGGCGGCAGCCGCAATGGCGGCGCGGCCGTCCGTATCCGTTACGACGTCATATCCTTCTTCGACCAGATATTCCTGCAGAAGCGTCGTCAGCTCGGCATCGTCGTCGATGAGGAGAACCTTGTTCATTCACTTCGTCCGTCATTAATCCCGTCAAGCCATACAGCACAAACACCGTCGTGGGAGCGAGTTTTACCTAACTTAACACTCACTTGACCGCACTTAACGTTCGTTCCGTTACTTATCCTGCCATGACATAGACGCGCGCCGAGGCGGTTGCCGCGCATGAGCAACAATCATCCGTCGAGTTGGCGCGGATCGGTCAAAGGCAGCGATGTCTTTGACCACAAGGAGTGCATCGTTGAGAAAACCGTCTGGAATATTCGCCACCGCCGTTGTTGCCGCGGCGCTTTTGTTTCCGCTGCGCAGTGCTGCGGCGGATCAAGCCGCTGCGCCGGCCCTCACCGTCTCGCTGGTGACGCCGGCTGAGCGGGACTGGCCGGAAACCGTTCCCGCAAGCGGCTGGCTGAAGCCCTGGCAGGAAGCCATTATCGCTTCCGAGACGAGTGGCCTGCGCATAACCGAAATCCTGGCCGATGTCGGCTCCGTGGTCAAGAAAGGGCAGACCCTCGTCCGACTGTCGCAGGACAGCGTACGGGCCGACCTTCGCAAAGAGGAGGCGGCCATCGCGACCGCCAATGCGACACTCGCAAAGGCGAAGGCCAATGCGGATCGGGCACGCCAGCTTCAGCCCTCGGGCGCCCTCTCGGATGAGAAGATCGTCGAATATTTCGCCGACGAACAGACGGCGACAGCAAGTCTTGCCTCTGAAAAGGCGGCACTCGACAGCCAGAAGATCAAGCTCGACCAGACGACGGTCACGGCCGTCGACGACGGTCTGATCACCTCGCGCTCGGCCGAGCTCGGCGCGGTCGTCTCCTCCGGCACCGAGCTGTTTCGTATGGTCCGCCAGCAGCGGGTCGAATGGCAGGCGGAGGTTTCCGCCCGCTACCTCTCGCGCATCTCGGAAGGATTGAGCGTCGACATCGACGGGCCGGACGGGCGCCGCATTCAGGGCAAGGTGAGGCTCGTCGGACCTTCGGTCGACACCAATACGAGCCGAGCGATCGTCTATGTCGCGCTTCCCCAGGACGTTCACCCGCGCACCGGCCTTTACGTGACCGGCACGATCGAACTCAGGACCACGCCGGCGCTGACGGTTCCGGAGACGGCGATCGTGTTCCGCGACGGGATCAACTACGTCTTTGCGGCCGACGAGGACAAGCGGGTAAGACGGGTGCGGGTGGAGACCGGCCGCCGCAACGACGGCGAGGTCGAAATCGTCTCGGGCATCGATAAGTCGGCGCGCGTGGTGACGTCGGGCGGAGCATTTCTGTCAGACAACGATCTCGTGAAGATTGCGGGAGAAGGCTGATGAACTTTTCCGCATTTTCGATCCGCAATCCCGTCCCGGCGATCCTGCTCTTTGCGATGCTTGCCGTCGGCGGTTTGCTGGCGTTCAAACACCTGTCGATCCAGAATTTTCCCGATATGGACCTCCCGACCATCAAAGTGACCGCGACGCTCGACGGCGCCGCGCCGTCGCAGCTGGAGACGGAGGTCGCCCGCACGATCGAGGACAATCTTGCTTCGCTCAGCTATCTCGATCACATCACCACGACGATCACCGACGGCACGGTGTCGATCAGCGTCTCCTTCAAACTGGAGAAGGACAGCGAAACCGCCTTGAACGAAGTCCGCAATGCCGTGGACAGCGCCAAGGCCGATCTGCCGGCGCAGATGCAGACGCCTGGAGTCACCAAGGTTACCGTGCAGAATTCGGCGCTGGTCACCTATGCCGTCCAGTCTTCCACCCTCAATGAAACCGAGCTCTCCTGGTTCGTCGACAACGATCTGACGAAGGCGCTTCTGTCGGTGCCGGGCGTCGGACAGGTCAACCGCATCGGCGGTGTCGACCGCGAGGTCCACGTCGATCTCGATCCGACGACGATGGCCGCATTCGGCGTCACGGCGACCACTGTGTCGGCGCAATTGAAGTCGGTTCAGGCCGATACGTCGGGCGGCCTCGGAGAAATCGGTGGCACGCGCCAGACATTGCGCACGCTCGGCGCGGTTGCCTCGGTCGATGCCCTGAAGGAACTGCGAATTCCCCTCGCAAACGGGCAGCAGGTTCGCCTCGACGACGTCGCATCCGTCACCGACAGCTTCGCGGAGCGGTCTTCGATGGCCTATCTCGACGGCAAACCGGTGATCGCGGTCGAAATCAAGCGCTCGAACGGGTTTTCGGACAGCGGCGTTGCGGCCGATGTCGATACGGCGATGAAACAGTTCGCAGCCAAGCATTCCAACGTGCAAATCGAGGAAGCCTACAGCACGATCGGGCCGATTATCGACAACTACGATGGCTCGATGCACATGCTATACGAAGGGGCGATCCTGGCGATCGTCGTCGTCTGGCTCTTCCTTCGGGATTGGCGTGCGACGATCCTGTCGGCGGTGGCGCTGCCATTGTCTGTCATACCGACCTTCCTTGTCATGTATCTGGCCGGTTTCAGCCTGAATATCGTTACCCTGCTCGCGCTGTCGCTCGTCGTCGGCATCCTCGTTGACGACGCCATCGTGGAAGTCGAGAACATCGCCCGCCACCTGCAGATGGGCAAACGGCCGATCGACGCCGCTCTGGAGGCGGCCGACGAGATCGGACTGGCCGTCATCGCAACCACCTTCACGCTCGTCGCCGTCTTCCTGCCGACGGCCTTCATGAGCGGCATACCGGGACTGATATTCCGCCAGTTCGGTATTACCGCCGCCGTTGCCGTCCTCGTCTCGCTCGTCGTCGCACGGCTGCTGACGCCGATGATGGCAGCCTATTTCATGAAGGCCCATCCGAAAGAGGAAAACGACGGCCGCATCATGCGCGCCTATATGGCAATCGTGAAAGCCGCCATGAACCACAGGAAGACCGCGGTGGCCGTGACCGCCGTCGTCGTCGCGCTTTCGCTCGCCACCATCCCGCTCCTGAAATCCGGCTTCCTGCCCGCTTCCGACGACGCGCGAGCCCAGATCACGCTCACCATGCAGCCGGGCGCCACCATCGAGCAGACGGATGCCGCGACCAGGCAGGCCGCCGATATCGTCGGCAAGCTCCAGGACGTGACGCATGTCTTTTCCGCGGTCGGTTCCGCATCCCAGGGCGGCGGCCCCGACTCGAGCACGACGAGCAGCGTCGGATCCGCGACGATCGTCGCCGTGCTGTCGCCTATCGGCGAGCGCGACCGCAAGCAATCGGAAATCGAAAACGACATCCGGCAGGCTCTCTCGGTTCTATCAGGCGTGCGGGTCGCGGTCGGCGGCGGCGGCAACGGTACGAAGCTGGAGATCACCCTTGCCAGCGACGACGCCAACGCACTCGACAGCGCCAGCACGGCGCTCGAAGAACAGCTCCGCACGGTGCAGGGTATCGGCGCGGTGACGTCGACCGCGGCCAGGCAGGCGCCGGAGATCCAGATCACGCCCGACTTCGCGCGAGCAGCAGCGCTCGGAGTGACGTCGAGCGCCATCGCCGAGGTAGTGCGCGTGGCAACGAATGGGGAATATTCCGCCGATCTTCCAAAGCTCAACCTGCCGCAACGCCAGGTCCCGATCGTCGTCCGCTTCAGCCCCGAGACACGCACGAAGCTCGACGACATCAAGAACATGCGGGTTGTGGGAACGAACGGCAATGTCGATCTCGGGTCGATCGCCGATATCCGGATCGGCGGCAGCCCCTCCGAGATCGACCGCATCGATCGGATGCGCAACGTCACCGTGTCGGTTGAACTCAACGGCCGCATCCTGGGCGACGTCAACCGCGAAGCGCAGGCGCTGCCGGCGCTCCGGCATCTGCCGTCGGGCGTCACACTTGTCGAACAGGGCGAACTTCAGCGCAGTTCGGAACTGTTCCAGAGCTTTGGCCTGGCGATGGCGATCGGGGTGTTCTGCATCTATGCGATCCTCGTCCTGCTCTTCCACGACTTCCTGCAGCCGTTCACGCTTCTGATGGCTCTGCCGCTCTCGCTCGGTGGCGCACTGCTGCCGCTGGTGTTGACCGGAACCAGCTTCTCAATGTCGGCCGTCATCGGGCTGCTTATGCTCATGGGCGTGGTGACGAAGAACTCGATTCTTCTCATCGAATACGCGATCATGTCACGCCACCAGGGCATGCCTCGGTTCGATGCCCTGGTGGATGCCTGCCACAAGCGCGCGCGACCGATCATCATGACGACCATCGCCATGGCATCCGGCATGCTGCCGGTCGCCCTCAGCCTGACCGGCGGCGATTCCAGCTTCCGGCAGCCGATGGCGATCGTGGTGATCGGCGGCGTGATGATGTCGACGCTGCTCAGCCTCATCGTCATCCCTGTCATCTTCACCTTTGTCGACGACCTCAACGAGACGCTCAAGCGCCTCGTGCGCCCGACCGGGCCTGATACCGCCGACTCGGAACCGCAGGCATCCAACGATCGCGCGGCGATCACTTTCAAGCCCGAACTTTCGAAGCGAGGGCAAGGTCAGAGATGACTGCCCTCGCCGGGTTATTGGCCAGAAGGTCCCGCGCCCGGCACGCGACGCCTGGCGATCGTCAACCTCTTCGGTCGAGTTCCTCTCCCCCGGAACAAGGCCGCGGGACGTATTCCCCCGCAGGCGGCGTCAGCCGCCTGCGCGTCCTGCTGTCTGAGATAGTCCGGTTTTCGTAATCGACCGACACGTCGCCGACGAATTGAAGACAACCGCCATCCTTGGGAATCAGCAGGTTTAGCGGCCATGCTTGGCACGCCAGGCGGCAAAATCCTCGAGATTGTGGGGCTGCGTCGCCGGATAGAGGCCGATGATCGATTGGCCGGCCAGCACCCGTTCTGTGACGAAATCCTCGTAGGCCGTCATTTCCACGGCTTCGTCGGCAATCTCGTCGGCGAGTTCGGCCGGAATGACGATCACGGCTTCATCGTCGCCCACCATGATATCGCCGGGCCACACCGCCACATCGCCGCAGCCGATCGGCACATTGATGTCCAGCGCCTGATGCAGCGTCAGATTAGTCGGTGACGACGGGCGGTTGTGATAGGCGGGGATCGCCAGCCCGGCAATTTCGGGACTGTCGCGAAACCCGCCGTCGGTGACGACGCCGGCGACACCGCGCACCATCAGCCGCGTCACCAGAATGGAGCCGGCGGATGCGGCGCGCGGATTTTTGCGGCTGTCCATCACCAGCACGGCCCCGGGCGGGCAGCTTTCGACGCAAGCGCGCTGCGGATGCTCGGGATTGCGGAAAACCTCGAGCTTGTTCAGGTCTTCGCGCGCCGGAATGTAGCGCAGCGTATAGGCCGGGCCGACCATGTTCCGACCTTTCCCGGCGACAGGCTGCACATCCTGAATGGTCTGGTTGCGCAGGCCGCGCTTGAACAGCGCCGTGCTGATGGTGGCGACGCTGACCCGCATCAGCTTTTCGCGCGTGCCGTCCGAAACTGTCGTCATCCCTGCATGTCCTCCTAGAAAATATCGGGTTCTCCCGCTGCCGGACCGAATTCGGGCAGCAGGTAGTCGAAATCGCAGCCCTTGTCGGCCTGGCTGACATGGGCGGCATACATCCAGCCATATCCGCGACCGAACCGATCGACGGGCTTCACCCAGGCGGCACGACGCCGGGCCAATTCCCCCTCGTCGATCAGCATGTCCAGCCGGCGGTTGGGAATATCGATGCTGATCGTGTCGCCGTTGCGCAGCAAGGCGAGCGGGCCGCCGACATGGGCCTCCGGCGCCACATGCAGAACGCAAGCGCCGTAGCTGGTGCCGCTCATGCGCGCATCCGAGAGCCGCAGCATATCGCGATAGCCCTGCTTCAGCAGCGCCTTCGGCATCGGCAGCATGCCCCATTCCGGCATGCCGGGACCGCCGAGCGGCCCGGCATTGCGCAGCACCATCACGTGATCGGGCGTCACATCAAGCGTTTCGTCCTCGACGGCCGCCTTCATTTGCGGGTAGCTGTCGAAAACCAGAGCGGGGCCTTGATGGACATGGAAGCGCGGGTCGCAGGCCGCTGGTTTGATCACCGCGCCACCGGGCGCCAGATTGCCCTTGAGCACGGCAAGCGATCCCTCCGGATAGATCGGGTTGGAAAGCGGCCGGATCACATCGTCGTTGTAGACTTTCGCGCCGGCCAGCGCCGCGCCCAGGGTTTCGCCCGAAACCGTCATCGCGCCAAGATCCAGCCGCTCGCGAAGCTGCGACATCAGTGCCAGCAGACCGCCCGCATAGTAAAAGTCTTCCATCAGATAGGTGTTTCCGGAAGGGCGGATATTGGCGATGACAGGCGTGGTGCGGCCGAGCGCGTCGAGATCGTCGAGCGTCAGCGCGACCCCTGCCCTGCGCGCCATCGCCAGGAGATGGATGACCGCGTTGGTCGAACAGCCGGTCGCCATCGCGACAGTCGCCGCATTGCGCACGGCCGCCGGCGTCACGATCCGGTCCGGCGTCAGATCTTCCCAGACCATTTCCACGATCCGCCGGCCTGAATGGGCCGACATGCGGATATGATTGGCATCAGGCGCCGGTATGGATGAGACACCGGTCAGCGTCAGGCCCATCGCGTCGGCGATCGCGGTCATCGTCGAGGCGGTGCCCATCGTCATGCAATGGCCGTAGGAGCGGGCAATGCCGGCCTCGATGCCGGCCCATTCTTTGTCCGATATCGTTCCGGCCCGCCGCTCGTCCCAATATTTCCAGGCGTCCGATCCCGATCCGAGCTGCTGGCCGGCATAATTGCCGCGCAGCATCGGCCCCGCCGGCAGGTAGATCATCGGCATCCCGGCGCTGAGTGCGCCCATGATCAGGCCCGGCGTGGTCTTGTCGCATCCGCCCATCAGCACCACGCCGTCAACGGGGTGGGCGCGGATCTGTTCTTCGGTCTCCATCGCCAGAAGGTTGCGGTAGAGCATGGTCGTCGGCTTCATGAAGTTCTCTGAAAGCGCCAGCGCCGGCATTTCCACCGGAAAGCCGCCGGCCTGCAGCACGCCGCGCTTCACGTCTTCGACGCGATGCTTGAAATGGGCGTGGCAAGGATTGAGATCCGACCAGGTGGACAGGATGCCGATCAGCGGCTTGCCGGCCCAATCGCCGGCGTCGTAACCCATCTGCATCAGGCGCGAGCGGTGGCCGAAGCCGCGCAGATCTTCGGATGCGAACCAGCGGGCCGACCGCAGCTCACCTGGTGTCTTGACCGCTTTCACAGACATGCCGACATGCCTCCATTCCTATACAATATGCAACTATTGACACGACGCGAAGCGTCCGAAGCCGGAAAGATATAGGTGCTCATCAATTCCTCAAGCCTGCCCCGCCCGCCGCAGGGACCGGAGAGTCCATGCATTGCAGCGCTCGACCCATGCCAACCACTCTTGAACATTATGACAGCGGCTCCATCGCTTCGAAAGCTGGCAAGGCGCCGCTGGCATAGCCAATCGTCCCGAGCGAACCGATGGCGATCCGGCCGTCGCGGATCGACAGGAGCGGCCCATCCGGGCCTTGCTCATAGAGATCCGGATGGGCCGCGGCAAAGCGCGCTTTCTCCGCCAATGGCGCGCCCTGCATGCCAGCCACATAGTGATGGCCGTTGCGCTCGACATGGGAAAGGCCGAGGAGAGACACCAGCGCCAGATCCTGCTGCACGGCAAGTCCTGCCTGGCAGGTCAGGTCTTCGCCGGAGAGGAACAACCCCAGCACGCTTCCTGTCCTGATCCGGATCGCCTTCATGAGCGAGCGGTAAATGCCCTTGCAGGTTTTCGAAGAGACGCCGATATAGCCGAGCCCGCGGGCCCGGGCGAAGGCGCCGTCGCCGTCGTCGCTTTCATCGATCAGGAAGGGCAGTTGCGCCGCGAGATCCCCGAGCGGCGTTTCCATGGTGATCTCGCGCGAGAACGGCTGTTCGACGAAGGCAATGGCGGCGCGCAGCCGCGCCAGGTGAGGCACGGCCTCGATCCGCGCCAGCAAGGCGGCAAGCTGTTCGGCGGTGGTGAATTGTTCGTTGCCGTCGACCGTCACCCGGTAATCGGGCACGCGGTCGAGCACGGCGGCGATTCGTCTGAGGCGGTCGAGATCGGCATCGATCACGCCTGAAAGCTTGATCTTGAACCAATGGTTGCCATAACGCGTTATCACCGCCTCGAGGCTCTGCGGCAGGCCATCGTCGATGGGTTCGGCGATATCGTTCTCGGTGATCGGATCGAGAAGCCCAATCGTATGCCGGGCCGAGATCGAGCCGGCGGGGCGAAGGCCGGCAAGCACCGCCGCCGCTGCATCGGCATCGATATCCCCAGGCAGCATATGGCCGCCGATGCCGATGATATTACGGCGCACTGCATCGAAAAACGAAATGCCGGCCATACGGCAATAGGCATCCAGCGCCGCGCGGGCGATGAGCGAAGGGCCGAACCCGGCGGCCAATGGATTTCCCGGCAGGCGGCGCACGGTTTCGATCTCGTTGACGCGTGCGGCGGTAAACAATGTCGTCGGGTGAGATGTTTCGAGCGACGCAGCGGCAGCGGCGCGGATCGAGGCGCGCAGCTGATCGACATTTTGCGCCGGCGTGAAGGCCGGGTTCTTGTCGAACCATTTCGGCACCATCATTTCGGCGGCTGCGCCGATGGCGGTTCGCCCCTCTTCATCCTCGACGCGGACCTTCAGGAAGGCCTGCGGCGCCTTTTCGAGGGTGGCAGCGCCGAAACGGAACGGCAGGCGCAGCCTGATATCACGCTCGAAGGCGTCGACTTCGATGATTCTGATGCGCCGCGCCGTCACGGAACCTCCAGTGCTTCTGTCCATGCTCATGCCATGCGGTCGAGCATGGCGCGGGTGACCTCGTGGTGGAGCGGCTCCCGGCGAAGAAGCCTTCCGATCTCATCCACCATGGCCTGCCCCTGGGCGAAATGCGCCTCTTCGGTGTGACCTGCGGCATGCGGCGAAATGGTGACATTCGCAAGCATGGGATCGCGGAAGGGACTGTCCGGCGGCAGCGGCTCGTTGTCGAAGACATCAAGAGCGGCCACGATACGGCCGGCCCGAATCTCGGCGAGCAGTGCCGCTTGATCGACCAACTCCGCACGCGCCGTGTTGATGAACAGCGCGCCGGGGCGCAGCAGCGCCAGTTCGCGGGCGCCGATCATGCGGCGGGTCTCGGGCAGAACGGGCGCATGCAGGGAAATCACGTCGCTTTGAGCCAGCGCATCGTCCAGCGCGGCGCTGACAACGCCGAGCGCGGCAGCCTCAGTCTCGTCCAGATAGGGATCGAAGACCAGGACGCGGCAGCCGAAAGGAACAAGCAGGCGCATCACCGCCCGGCCGACATAGCCGGCACCGACGATGCCGACGGTTCTCGCGCCAAGCAATCTCTGCGGTACGGCGGCGCGGACGTCGAGCCATTCGCCGCCGTTGCGCAGGCGATGATGCAGCCGATCAATGCCGCGCATGGCAAGCAGCGCTTCGGCGACGACGAACTCGGCCACCGAGGCGGCGATTTTCGAAGCGGCATGGCTGACGCGAAGGCCATCGTCGAACAGGCGCGCCGGTATGAGCGTGCGGACGCTGCCTGCTGAATGGGCGACAAGGGCAAGCCGAGGATGGCGCTGGCGCGCGGCGGCATCAAAGGGCGGCGTGCCCCATCCGGTAAGGCAGGCCGTGGCGCCTTGCAGCAGGCGATCAACATCGCTTGCGTCGATTGTCGCGCCGGCCGGCCAGCGCACATCGCCAAGGGTATTCAACTGGGCAATCGCCGTATCGTCGAGCATCATGCGACGTGTTTTTTCGGTCAAAAGAACGGAGATGACGGGAGCTTGTTTACGCATGGTTTTGCTCTTTCGCTGCGGCGACCAGGCGCCTGAGATGGGCGAGATCGGCGCGGGCCTTGCCGAGCGCCTGCTCGCGGGGGACCCGGTATTGGGAATGAACCGAGAGCACACCGGCAAATCCGGTGGCGACCAGATGCGGGACGATTTCGTTCCAGGGCACCATGCCCTCGTCGAGCCCATACCAATCCGAATGCCATGCGCGTTGGCCGTCGGCGCCGTAAGCGCCGGGAAACCAGCCGCCATTCTTGACGCCTATGCAGCAGAACCACGGATCGAGAAGGTCGAGGCTCAGACGCCAATCCTCGCTGCCCTCGCGAACGATCTGATTGGCCGGATCGGGATAGGCACCGATCCTGACGGGATCGCGGCCGGTGAGCAATTGCCTCGCCAGCGCGCCGGAGCTGTGCAAGGTGCCGCCATGCAGCTGGACGGTCAGCTTGACGCCGAACCGCTCGGCGAGCCGTTCGAAACCATCGAGGTCGCGCCGCGCTTCGTCGACCTGCACCATCCAGCGGCGCGACGGATCATAGCGCCAGAAGCCAAGCCTGACCTGCCCGATGCCGGCCTCGCCGCAGCAGCCGACAAGCCGTGACGTGGAGTCGTCGGGCCGCGTGGAATCGATCGTCGCCATTGGCGTGCGCACCCCCGCCTCGGCAAAGAGCTTTGCGGCCTTGACGATTTCCTCGGGTCTCTCAGGCGAGACGGCGTGTCCCTCGCGGATGAGAAGATCGGCGCAGTCGAAGCCCAAAGCGACCGTCATCTCTGCCGCTCTTTCGAGTGACAAGCCCTCAAGGGTCTTGGTGAAATAGGCGATATCCATGGCTCAGATCCGGAAGATGCTGTTCATGAGGCAGAGACACAAAGCTCGCTGCGGCGGCCGAATGCATCGCGGGCGCAGACCGCGTAACGCACACCCTGAGGCGGCGACATGTGCAGGAATGCCGTCGAGATCAGCGGTGCCGTGCTGACTTTTTCAAAGGCCTTGCCGTCGGCGCTGGCCAGGACATCGTAGAAGATGGCAGGGCCGGCATCGCCGGCGGCCCAGAACAGCATGCGTTCTTCCCGGCCGCCGAGACCAAGGTAACGGTCGACGACAAGGCCGGTCGGCGCGGCCGGGGCCGCGCCGGTGTCGGGAACGACAAGCACCTGCGTCAGCGACGGCAACGGCACATCCAGGTCGACGCTGAGCCGGCCTTCGTCGCACGCCACGGCGCTGATTGGGTGCAGCAAGGCGGGTTCCTGCGCATGGCGCAGCTCGGCGAATTGCGCTTCGGTGGGCTCGGACGGCGCGCCGACCGGCTCGAACGGCCCGCGCGGATTGCTTTCGTCGCGCTGGGCCTCCCAGACCTCCATCGGATTGGTGAATTCCTCGTCGATGCGCAGCAGGCAAAGCGCGTGGCGGCCGGGAACCAACCCGTTCACCTCGAGGCGGACGGCGGTCCGGCCCGAACGGTTGATGGCATCGACGCTGTGGATGAGGCTGATGGAAACGCCGCCGCCCGGCAGTCGCGTCGGCAGGATCGCCAGGCCATCCTGATCGGGAGCAAGCGGCGGTTCGGCCGTCACCTTGCAAACGGTATCGCCGAGCGTTGCCAGCAGTTCCATCGATGTGAGGCCGGGTTTCTTGACGATGTCGAAGGGCGGTGCCTGATCGACATCGGTGACCAGCCGGTTCAGATCGGTCTTGTGCTCCCACTGCGCCTTGGTGAAATTGCGCGAACCGAAATAGGCAAAGATCGTGCGCTGACCCCAACCGCCGATAAAGGCATGGTCATTGCTGAGGAAGGTGAAATCCGCCGCCTTCGGTGCGATGATGCGCCGGTCGTGCTGTTCGATGATCCGGGCGATAATCCCAGCATAATAGGCCTTGCCGTGCCAGCTGTGATGATCGCTCCAGCCGAGCTGCGGATCGCATTCGTCGTTGACGATGGGGAGGCCGGCAAGCCGTGGGTGATGTTCCGTGAGATAGTCGACGACGAGAAGCGTGCGGTCGACGATGGCATTGGTTTTTGGAGTCAGGTCTTCCTTGCTGCCGTTGACGGCTTTTTCGTGGATCGAGATGTAGTCAAGGCGCGGCGGCCCGTCACCGGTCAGGCAGCTCGTGCCGCTGTCGCAATGGGCCATGAGGGCGCGGAAGATCGGTGACAGGGTGCGGGCGGTACCGGGTCCGCCCATCGGCAGGTTGGGATCGATGGCGTCTAGTCCCGCGACGCAGGCATCGTAATAGTTGGTGTAACCCTTGATCCCGTAGGTCCACCAGCCGGAGTCGGCCTCGTTGGTTGTTTCGAAATACCACGTGCGCAGTTCGTCCATGCCGTAACGCGCGCCATAGCGGTCCACTGTTGCCGTCACGAGATCCCGCCAGCGCCTGACCTGATCCATGTCCTCGTAATCGGTGAAGAGACCTGACGGGTTGCCCATCAGCTCGAAGAACGGCTTCAGGCGATGTTCGATCATCACGTCGAGCGCGCGGTCGAGCAGAGACCAGTCATAGCCGGTCCCGCCGGTCGCGCGCAGCAGATTGTAGAGGTAGTGCACACGCAAATACCGGATACCCTCGTTCGGCAGACCGCCGATATAGGCAAGCATCTGGCGCATCTCAGGCTCGAGCAGCAGTTCGGCCGGCGAAAAGCCGGTGCCGCGCCAGAACCGGTTGAACGGGCGGACCGCTTCACCGGCATCGACGCTTATTCGCGTACGTTCACGCATGGGTCGTTTCTCCTTGGACGGAAGGCGGTCGGTGCCCGCAATGCGGCAGAAGCCTGATCATTTGAACTTGTCGCGCATCGCATCGATGCCGGGGATGGTTTTGGTCAGATGCTGATGGGCAGGATCGAAGCGCTGGATCAGCCCCCGGCGGTGCTTGCCGACCAGGATGGTGAAGATATAGCCGCGATGCCCCGGCGAGGTGGCCGTCGGGTGGTAACCCCGGTCGAGCAGGAAAGTATCGCCGTGGCGGGTCATCAGGATCTTGACCGGGCCGTCCTCGTCATAGGCGATCTGGCTGCCGAAGCCGGTCTCGGGCTGGAAGCGGTAGTGATAGAGCTCCTCGTGCCGGGTCTCGGCATCGCCGTCTTCGGTGTCGTGCTTGTGTGGGGGATAGCCGGACCAGCAGCCCTCGCCGGCATAGAGTTCGCTGACCAGCAGGTTGCCGCAGCGTCCGTTCTGTCGCTGGCCGAGCAGGTGGACGATCCGCCGCTGGCTGTGTGTGTCCGGCGAGCCGACATTGACCGCGTCGACCTCATCGGGCGTGACCCGGAACGGGGCGTAGCGTGTGTCGCAGAGGCCGCCGGCAATGGCGACTTCCGCAGGTCCGCCGTGAGCCGATATCCGGACATTGGCGCCGACCGGCGCGTAAACCGAGTCGGCATCGCCTCCCCAGATATCGGCTCGCCGGCCCACAGCTTCGAACATGATCTCATCCACCTCGATATCCACCCGACCCGACAGCACGACGTAGAGGCTTTCGTGCGTGAGCAATCGCCGGGTGTCCTGCTCGTTGGAGGCAAGCATGACGAGATCGAAGTAAATGAGATCAAGCGTCTTGGAGGAGGTATCCACAATAGGACGCTGCTCGGAGCGTGGAATGAAATCGGGCATCAATTGAACTCCGGAATGGTACGATCGGCAAAGGGATTGAGGCTCAAAGCTTCGGCGTGATGGCAGGCGACTGCGTGCCTGTCAGCTGTGACAGTGCGCAGGGCCGGCACCTCCTGCTTACAAAGCTCGGTGGCGTAGCGGCAGCGCGGATGAAATGCGCAGCCGGGCGGCGGATGGGCCGGATCGGCAACCTCGCCCGCCAGCCGGATACGCTGGCCGTGGCGGCGCATCCTCGGATCGGCGATCGGCACGGCTGAGAGCAGCGCTTCGGTGTAGGGGTGGAGCGGGCGCGAAAAGATCTGCTCGGTCGGAGCCTTTTCGACGACCCGGCCGACATACATCACGGCGATATTGTCGGAGATGTGCCGGACGACCGAGAGATCGTGGGCGACAAAGAGATAGGTCAGCCCGAACTGCTCCTGCAGGTCCTGCAGCAAGTTGATGGTTTGTGCCTGCACGCTAACGTCGAGCGCCGAGACGGCCTCGTCGGCGATGACGAGGCGCGGATTGGACGCCAGCGCCCGGGCGATGCCGATGCGCTGGCGCTCACCGCCGGAGAAAGCATGGGGATAGCGGCGCATATATTCGGGCCGCAAGCCGACGCTCTGCATCAGATCGGCGACCCGGTGCTCGAGTTCCCGGCCCTTGACGATGCCGTTGACGCTAAGGACCTCGCCGATGATGTCGATCACGGGAAGGCGCGGATTGAGCGAGGATTGCGGGTCCTGGAACACCATGCGCAGGTCGCGGTGGATTTCCTTGAGGGTAGGACCCGACAACCCGGCGAGATCGACCGTGCCGCCGCTGCGGTCGCGGTAGCGGATTTCCCCGCTCGTCGGCCGATAGATGCGCAGGACGGTGCGGGCAAGCGTCGACTTGCCGCAACCGGATTCGCCGACGATGCCAAGCGTCTCGCCGTCCTCGACGCGAAGCGAAACGCCGTCGACCGCCTTGACGTGCCCGACCACGTGCCGGAACGCGCCCTTGCGAATGGGGAAATGCATCCTGAGGTCGTTGAGTTCGAGCAGCGGGCTGCGTGGTGTCGCGGGACCGGCCATCATCGTCCTCCTTCGTAAAGCAGACAGCTGGCGACGTGCCCGTCGCCGATGACGACGGATTGAGGGTCATTCCGGTCGCAAAGGCCCGCCCTCGCCTGCTTGCATCGGGGATGGAAGCTGCAGCCTTCAGGCCGGGCGAAGCGCGAAGGCACCATGCCGTCGATGACCGCGAGCCGTTCGCTGGGTTGCCCATGCATGCGCGGCACCGACTGCAGCAGCGCCTTGGTGTAGGGATGGGCCGGCGCGTGGAAGATCGTGTCGACGTCGCCCGCCTCCACAACCCGGCCGACATACATAACGACGACCTCGTCGGCGATCTCGGCGACCACGCCGAGATCATGGGTGACGAACAACACCGAGAGCCCGAATTCGGCCTGCAGCGAGGCCAGGAGATCGAGGATGTTGGCCTGGGTGGTGACATCGAGCGCCGTGGTTGGCTCGTCGGCGATCAGCAGCTTCGGGCGACAGGCGAGCGCCAGCGCAATGCAGACGCGCTGGCGCATGCCGCCGGAAAACTGGAATGCGTAACTTTCCATGCGCTCGGCCGGCCGGGGAATGCCGACCAGAGCCAGGGTCTCGATCGCATGCTCGCGCGCCTCCTTGCGGCCCATCTTCAGATGCAGGCGGATCACTTCCACCATCTGGTTGCCGATCGTATGGACGGGCGAAAGGGCGGCCATCGGCTCCTGGCTGATCAGGCCGATCTGAGCGCCGCGGATCGCCCGCATGTCACGGCCGCGCGGATCGAGCGCCGCGAGATCGACGGCGGGTGCGTCCGGATCGGGCCGGTAGCGGATCGCGCCCGAGACGATGCGGCCGCCACGCGGAACCTGATTGAGGATCGAGCGGCCGGTGATGCTCTTGCCCGAACCGGATTCGCCGACAACGCAGACCGTCTTGCCGCGCGGGACGGTGAAGGAGACGCCGTCGACCGCCCTGATCGTGCCCAAACCGCCGAAGAAGTGGGTTCTGAGATCGTCGACCTCGATCAGCGGGTCGCGATCGGCGCGCCGCCCGCCGGCGGCGGCGAAATTGGAGTCAGTATTCATAGGGATCTGCAGCATCGCGTAATCCATCACCGAGGAAATTGAGGGCGAGCACCGTGACGATCACCGCGATGCCAGGAAGAAACAGCCAGGGTGCGCTGGAAACCGCGAGGATGTTCTGCGCTTCCTGCAGCAGCACGCCCCAGCTGACGACAGGTGGACGCAGGCCGATGCCGAGGAAGGAGAGCGCGGTTTCGGCCAGGATCATCGTCGGGATGGCGAGCGTCACCGAGGCGATGATGTGGCTCATGAAGGACGGAACCATGTGCCGCCAGATGATGCGCATCCGGGAACAGCCATCGAGACCGGCGGCGATGACGAAATCCTCGGTCTTCAGCGACAGGAAGCGGCCGCGCACCACGCGCGCAAGGTCAGTCCAGCCGATCAGCGAAAGGATGACCGTGATCCAGAGATAGACCAGGACCGGATCGGCGCTGATTGGAACGGCGGCCGCGAGGCCCATCCACAGTGGGATGGTCGGGATCGAGTTGATGAGCTCGATGCAGCGCTGGATCACATCGTCTACCCAGCCGCCATAGAGGCCGGAGATACCGCCTAGGATGATGCCGAGAACGAGGCTGATCGCGACGCCTATCAGGCCCACGGACATCGAGACACGAGTGCCATGGACCGTCCGGCTGAAGACGTCGCGGCCCAACCGGTCGGCGCCGAACAGGTAGAACGGCTTGCCCATCTCGACCGGACCGATAAGGTGCCGATCAAAATTGAACAGCCCCCAGAGCCGATAGGGTTCGCCTTTCACGAAGAAGCCGACAGAAATGACGATGGCCGGATCGGGCGCGTAATCGCGGCTGAGTGCGATCGGGTCGACCTTCATCGAATAGCCGTTGACATAAAGCGGATGAAATCCGCCCGCCGCATCGTAGCCGGCGAATCTGAGCTGCTGGGGCGGCGCATAGGTGTAGCGGGAATCGTAGGTCTGCGACGAAACCGGGGCGAGGACGTCGGCGAATAGGGCGACCAGGTAGATCAGGAAGATGACGATGCCTGCGGCGAGCGCCAGCCGATGACGGCAGAAGCGCCACCAGATGAGCTTCCATTGTCCGGCCAGGGCGTCAGCGTTTTGGACGGGTTCAGGCGACAGCGCGATGGCTTGATCTGTCATTTTGTATGTCCTTCATCCGTTGCGAATGCGGGGATCGAGCCAGGCGAGCAGCAGATCCGAGATCAGCGTGCCGATGAGGGTCAGCATGCTCATCAGCAGGATGAAGGTGCCGGCCAGATACATGTCCTGGGCAAACAGCGCATTGAGCAGAAGCGGCCCTGTGATCGGCAGGCTGAGGACGATCGAAACCACCACCGAGCCCGAGACGAGGTGCGGCAGCACCCAGCCGACTGTGGAGACGAAGGGGTTGAGCGCCACGCGCACCGGATATTTCAGCAGCAGCCGGATTTCGCTCAAACCCCGGGCGCGCGCCATATCGACATAGGGCTTGTTGAGCTCGTCGAGCAGGTTGGCGCGCATGATGCGGATCAGCGCCGCGGTGGCGCCGGTGCCGAGCACGACGACCGGTATCCACATATGGGAGATGAGATCGCCGAGCTTGGCCCAGCTCCAGGCCGCGTTGATATAGGCGGGCGAAAACAGCCCGCCGACGCTTTGGCCGAAATACTGCGACGAAACGAACATCAGCACGAGCGCCAGCAGGAAGTTCGGGATGGCGAGGCCGAGGAAGCCGAAGAAGGTGGCGACGTAGTCGCCCACCGAATATTGCCGCACGGCCGAGTAGATGCCGATCGGAAAGGCCACCGCCCAGACGAAGAGCAGCGTGGTGACCGAGACCACCATCGTCATGCCCATGCGCGCCCAGATCAGCTCGCTGACCGGCTTGTTCCAATCGAGGGACTGGCCGAAATCGCCGCGCAGCAGGATGCCGCTGATCCATTTCCAGTATTGGATTGCCCATGGCTGATCGAGGCCATAGCGCTCGCGCAGGCCGGCGATGACGCCCGGATCGATCGTTTCGTTCTGCGAGGCCAGACGCGCGGTCATCGCGGTCAGGAAGTCGCCGGGCGGCAACTGGATGATGATGAAGGTCACGACCGAGATCGCGAACATCATCGGGATCATGTAGAGCAGACGTCTGATGACGAAGCCGGCCATGTTCAAGCTCCTTCAACCGGCGATCGCCGATCGGATTGGGATTGGGCGGGGCTGGTGGTGGAATGGCGCCCACGGACGCCATTCCCGCCGATCATTTGTCTTTATTGCTGGTAGTAGAAGGTCTCCGGCTTTGCCGGTCCCGGCGTCATGTAGAAGGACGTGCTGGGAATGACCTTCGGGACATTGCGCATATTGGTCTTGACGATGCCGACGCGGTCCGGCTCCAGGTTCGTGCCGATGACGTAGAATTCGTCACGGGTGATCGAAAGCAGCTCCTTCATTGCGGCCAGCTGCTTTTCAAGAATCGGGGCTTCCTGCACCTGCCGGTAGAGATCCATCTGCTTCTTGGCAGCGGGGCTCGGCTCCTCAGCGTTCGGATCCTTGGGGTTCTGGTAATAGAGGCCCCAGGCCGTCGCGAAGCTCGACTCGTATTCGTGCGGGAAATACCATTTGGGATCGAGCAGGCCGAGGAAGTCGTAGCCGCCGCCGCCAACCCATCCAAGGCCGTCATTCTCATTGTTCTGCAGGCGGGAGAAGATCAGCGAACGTTCGGCCGGGCGGGGCTGCATGTCGATGCCGACGGCCCGCCAGTAGCGCTGGATCATCTCGAGGGCGTCGATCTGGATCGGGCTTCCCGTCAAGGCGTCGATCGCAAAGGTGATCCGCTTGCCGTCCTGGCCGAGGCGATAGCCTTCGGCGTCATGTTTGGTCAGGCCTGCCTTGTCGAGATACTGATTGGCGAGATCGACATTATATTCCAGATACTGCGTCGCCATTTTCTCGTCGTAGAGCGCACTGCCTTCGCGGGGTGCGGCCTGATAGGGTTTGGCTTGTCCGGCATAGATCAGCTGGTTGAGCTCTTCGCGGTTGATGGCGTAGCTGAGGCCGATGCGGAAATCCTTGTTGGAAAAGACGGCGCGCAAGGCCGGATTCTTATGGGTCTGGTTCAGGGTGATCAGCAGGGCATTCGACCATGCCGGCCGGGCGACGAAGAGGCCGTAGCCGCCCTTTTGCTGGTTCTGCACGATCACGGTGCGGGCATCCGTCGTCTCGATGAAGCGGTTCTGCATGTCGATTTCGCCGCTGATCGCCTTCAGGATGATCGCCTGGGTATCCTGCATCACATCGATGGTGATGCGGTCGAAGTAGGGAAGCTGGTTTCCGGCCGTATCCACCTTGGCGTAATATGGATTGCGTTCGGCGACCACCTGGGTGGTGCCGTTATAGGGCGCGGTCAGCACCCAGGCATCGAGCGTCGGGCGGCCGAGATCTCGCCAGCGGCCGGGAAAGCCGATCTTGTTGTTGAAGAGTTGGACCCAGTCGGTTGCCCCCGCCGCCTTTACCAGGGCGTCGATGCCGTCGGGATTGAAATCCTTGTGGAAGTGCTTGAGGTAGTGCGCCGGTGCGGCCGCCAGGATATCGGAGCCCCGCACGGTCGCCATATTCATCAAGAAGAGGCCATTCGGCGCGGCAAACTTGAAGACGATCTTGTCGTCGGCGAGCTTCTCGACCTTGACGGTCTCTCCGCCCGCGGTCAGCCAGTCGGGCGCGGCCGGCGTGATCTTGGTGTTGCGCAGCACGTTCTCGCTCCACCACACCAGATCGTCGGCGGTAAAGGGCTCGCCGTCCGACCAGCGCGTGCCCGCTCGCAGGGTGAAGGTATATTCGGTGGCATTGTCATTGACCTCGACGCTCTTGGCGATATCGGGGATCACCTCGGTCCACTCGGGGTTCCAGCGGACCAGCCTGGTATAGCCAATCGAACGCTCGATCTCGCTGTCGCCGCCACCAAAGGTGGCCGTGCGCCACGTGCCGCCATAGGTGCCGACCGATTCCAGCGGCGTAAGCACAAGCGGTTCCTTGGGCAGCCGCTGGTCGACCGGCGGCAGCTTGCCGGAATCAACGAGCGCCTTAAGTTCCGGTGCCTCCTGAAAGCCGAAGGCGGCGCCCGCCCAACTGGAGCCAATGAGGATCGCCGCGGCAATGGTCGAAACGACCTGCCGTCGTAGAATTCTGACGTGCTGCATTTCTCTCCTCCCAACGATCGTGTTCCAGGTTATCGTTAACGTATTCTCCTCTTTCAATTACGTTATCGTTACCGTTAAAATCTGTCAAAGAGTTTTTTGTTGTCGCACTCTGAGTCCGGAACCGCCTTGGCTTTCCCGGAAATTATGTTAGTTATCGTTATCTCAAACTCCTGCCGTTTAAAGAGACATCCCAGTTGAGCCGCCCCAAAGAGCCAGAATCCAAAATAACCATCGCCGATGTCGCCCGCGCCGCAGGCGTGTCGCCGATGACCGTGTCGCGCGTGCTCAACGACCAGGGCGGCGCCAGCGCGGAGACCACTCAGCGCATTATCTTGGCGGCCAGCGAACTCAATTACCGGCCCAATCCCTTTGCGCGCGGATTGCGCTCCGATCGATCGAAGACCATCGGCCTTCTCGTTCCCGACATCACCAACCCGTTCTTTCCCGAGGTCATCCGGGGGGCCGAGGATGCGGCGACTGCCGCCGGCTACAACCTGCTGCTCTCCAATGTCGTCGAGAACAGCAAACGCGAGGGTGAACTCATCGAAGCGCTGCTGCGCCATCGGGTCGACGGGATCATCGTCTGCAGCGCGCGGCTTCCGGATGCCGCCCTGCACAAGGCGCTAGCACCTCACCGCGCCGTTGTGCTGATCAACCGCGAGGCCCCTCCCGAGGTCGCGGGAACGATCGTCACGGACTATGAGACCGGGGCCTCCCGCGCCATCGATCACCTGGTCGAGCGCGGGCGCCGCAAGATCGCGATCGTCGCGGGACCGCGCAGTTCGTTCGGCGGCAAGAGCCGTCTCATCGGTTTCCGCAAGACGCTGGCGGCCCACGGGCTCAAGGCGGAAGGCATCGTCTATTGCGATCCGACCGCGGCGGGCGGACAGACGGCGGCAGCACAATTGCTAGCGGAAGCGCCCGGAATCGACGCCCTCGTATGCTACAACGACCTCAATGCGATCGGCGCCATGAAGGCCTGCCGGGCTGCCGGCATTTCGATCCCCGAGCAGATTGCCCTGATCGGTTTCGACGACATACCGACGGCCGAGCTGCTGTCTCCGGCACTCACCACTTTGCGGGTACAGAAGCGGGAAATGGGCGAGGAGGCGGTGCGCCTGCTGCTCAGCCGCATCGCCACCAAGAACCGTCAGCACGGCATCGTCATCGTGCCCGAGCTCATCGTTCGCGAAACAACCTGAACACCACCGGAGTAGGATGCCGAAAAGTGTGAGCGGTTTTCGGACGACATCATGCTCCAACTCTTAAAGCTTGGAACAGGAGGAATATCCATGGATGGCGACAATCTGCAGTCACTGGCCTTGCCCGAGGAGAAGAAGGCCTGGTTCGTCCACGACCGGTTCGGCATGTTCGTGCATTGGGGGCTCTACGCCCTGCCGGCCCGTCATGAATGGGTCAAAAGCCGCGAAGAATTGAACGACGCCGACTACCAGAAATATTTCGATCATTTCGATCCCGATCTCTACGATCCCAGAGAATGGGCAAGACGCGCAAAGGCTGCGGGCATGAAATATGTGGTGCTGACGACCAAGCACCACGAAGGCTTCTGCCTCTGGGACACCAAGGCGACCGATTTCAAGGTGACCAACACGCCTTACGGAAAAGATCTGCTGCGCCCCTTTGTCGATGCCTTTCGCGCGGAGGGCCTGAGGATCGGCTTCTACTACTCGCTGATCGACTGGCATCACCCCGACTTCACCGTCGATCCGCGCCACCCGCAGCGCAATCATCCAGATGCGATGAAGATCAACGAAGGCCGCGACATCAAGCGCTATGCAGCCTTCATGCGCGAGCAGGTGCGCGAGTTGCTGACCGAGTTCGGCCAGATCGACATCACGTGGTTCGATTTCAGCTATCCGCAGTGGAAACTCGGAGAACTGGTCGGCAAAGGCCATCGGGACTGGGAAAGCGAGAAACTCGTGCGCCTGGTGCGCGAGCTTGCCCCCGATATCATCATCAACAACCGGCTCGATCTCGCCGGCCTGCAGCCCGACATCGTCACGCCGGAGCAATATATGCCGCGCGCCTGGCCGAAACGCGACAGCAGGCGCGTCGTCTGGGAGGCCTGCCATACGCTCAGCGGCTCCTGGGGTTATCACCGCGATGAGGATACCTGGAAAAGTGCCGAGCAACTGGTACAGATGCTGATTGGCACCGTCGCCATGGGCGGCAACCTCCTGATGAACGTTGGGCCGACGGCTCGCGGCACGCTCGATCACCGTGCGATATCAGCCCTTGCCACGTATGAGGAGTGGATGGCAGTGCACGAGCGCAGCATCATCGGCTGCACTCAGTCCGACTTTACCGCCCCGGCCGATTGCCGGCTGACCCAGAATGGCGACAGCCTCTACATCCACCTCTTCAACTGGCCCTATCGCCATCTGCATTTCGATGCGCTGGCGGGGAAGATCGAATATGCGCAATTCCTGCATGACGGCAGCGAGGTTACCTGGCTGCGCCCGTCCAGCAACACATTGTGGGCGAATACCCAGTTCCCCGTCGCCGAGGACGAGCTGACATTCGTCCTGCCGGTGCGCCGGCCCAAGGTCGTGGTCCCGGTCATCGAGGTCAAGCTCAAGGCCGCGAGCGCGGCCGGCCTTCAGGATTGAGATGCAGCGAACGCGATGAATCGGTCCGATTTTGAGAACGTGATCGAGCTACTGGGATGAAAGGCTCACGGCGCGGCGGCCCGAGATCGAGGCCGTCGTTCGGAGCTCAGATGTCATCGCTGGCGAGACTGGCAACACCTTTCCGGTTGAGCTCGGCGAAAGCCCGATGGAATTTCACGCCAGAATTGGCTAGCAATGACCCCCCGAATAAATTGCAGCGAGATCCCCAGACATATCGGAGCGACGATCATGGTGAGCACGACGCCGACTATCGCATATGGAAAGCATACCGACCTACAGATTGCCGCTTTGGGCGAGACGGGATTCAAGTCCGATCCAGTAAAACGCTTTGACGACTTGGAGAAAAGTGGCAGGCTTGCGGGCCTGCATGGGGTCGTAGCCCTTCGCGGCGGCCGTATCGTCTTCGAGCGGTATTTCGACGGCAACGACATGACGTGGGGGCGGCCGCTCGGGAATGTCAGATTCGGGCCGGACACGCTCCACGATATCAGATCCGTCACCAAAAGCATCGTCGGTCTGCTCTATGGCATCGCACTTGAAGAGGGTCGCGTGCCGGCGCTTGATGAACCGATCATCAAGCAGTTTCCCGAATACTCCGATCTTGCCAGCGACCCGCAGCGCAGACGAGTGACCATCCGACATGCGTTGACGATGACGCTTGCCATGGAGTGGAACGAAAATGCGCCCTATACTGATGCGGCCAACAGCGAGATCGCCATGGAACAGGCGCAGGATCGCTATCGCTTCATCCTCGACCGCCCGATCCTTGCGGAGCCCGGACGCGGATGGATCTACAGTGGCGGGGCTGTTGCACTGCTTGGCAAGATCATTGAGCAAGGCACCGGTCAATCCTTGCCGGAATTCGCAAGCGAAAAGCTGTTCTCCCCTCTCGGGATCGACACCATCGAGTGGATCCGTGGCCAAGACGGCAAGGCATCGGCCGCATCGGGGCTGCGGATGGCGCCACGCTCGCTGGCTCGAATTGGGCAGATGATATTGGACGGTGGCAGATCGGACGGTCGTTCCGTCGTTCCCAAATCCTGGCTGGACCAGAGTTTCCAGCCCGCCGCGATGGTCGATATCGGCTGGCCGGGAATGCATTACGGCTACCTGTGGTATGTGGGTGAGGAAGCCATCACGGATAGGACTGGGACCTATGGCGAGCGCTTCATCGCCGCAATTGGAAATGGCGGGCAGCGGCTGTTTGTTTTCCCGCGCTTTGACTTCGTCCTTGCCATTGCCACCGGCAATTACGATTCTCCCGACCAGTGGAGAGCCCCTGCCGCATTGTTGTACGAGGTGTTTCTGCCCAGCCTGACGGCCACCTGAAAAACCGGCTCGGCCTGAGCGGGCGGGAGACGGCGCCGTTCAGGAGAACGGCTCGGTCGGTCCCGCCGCCGGATTGGTGAACCAGCGCGGGCCTTCGGCAGTCATGGTGATATGGTCCTCCAGCCGGATCCCGAATTTTTCGGGAAAGACGATCATCGGTTCGTTGGAAAAGCACATGCCGGCGGCAAGAGGCGTATCGTTGCCGCGAACGATATAGGGCTCTTCATGGATCTCCAGCCCGAGGCCATGACCGGCACGATGCGGCAGTCCCGGCAGGCGGTAATCGGGGCCGAGGGAGTGCCGGGCAAGCACCTTGCGGGCGGCATCGTCGAGGATTGAGCAGGCCACGCCGATCCGGGCTGCGTCGAAAACGGCCTGCTGCGCCTCGCGTTCGATCCACCAGGCGCGCTCGAAGGCGCTGTCGCCGCCCTCCAGCATATAAGTCCTGGTGATGTCGGAATGATAACCGTCGATCCGGCAGCCGGTATCGACCAGAATGACGTCGCCCTGGCCAAGGACCTGATCGCCGTCGGCGCCATGCGGGAGCGAGGTCGCCGCGCCGAAGGAGACGATTGCGAATGTCGACCCGTCGTCGGCGCCGGCCTGGCGATGCCGGCGATCGATGAAATCGACCACCTCGGATGCCCTCACGCCCGGCTTCAACAGCGCATGCACCTGCCTGTGGACGTCGAGCGTCAAGTTCATCGCATATTGGATGAGCGCGATCTCCGCCTCCGACTTGATGCGGCGCAGGCCGCGGATCAGCCGCCCGCCATCGGCCAGCCTTTCGGCCCCCACCACCGCTGCCAGTGCGTGATAGAAGAAAAGCGGCAGATCGTCGTCGAGGGCAAGCGTGCCGCTTCGGCCCAGAAGCCGGGAGATGAGGGCAGCACTGCTCTCCTCCTCTTCCCAGACAAGAATTTCCCCTGGCAGATGCGCCAGGGTTTCGACGCGACTGCGCTCGAAGCCCGGAACGATGTAGGAAACGGCCGTGGGCGTGACGAGCGCCCCGAGGAACCTTTCGCTCGGATGCCAGACGAGCCCGGTGAAATAGCGCAGGCTTTCGGTCGAGCCGAGAAGTATGCCGGCCAGTCCTTCGGCCTCGATCCTCTCCCTAAGCCTCGACAGGCGGACCCGCCTTTCGTCGTCGGTTATGCGGGGTACGGGGTGCTGCCACGACATGTCGTTTTCCTGTTCTTCCTGTGCTCAGCCGCTTCAGGATAAGTTGATCGCCACCGGCCGGTCGAGGTCGCGGGCGATATAGTCCTGAATCTGACGGACGATCTGCGCGGCGTGAGCGATCGCCAGTTGGTCGGCGCGCTCGGCGTCGCCGGCCTCGATCGCGGCAATCATCTCCTCATGTTCGTCGACATACTGGCGCGGCAGACGGTCGTCGAAGGCCGAATAATAAAGGCGAAGGATGCGCCGGCCCTCGTCGAGCAACCTTGTGAAGAAAGTCGTGTAATAGGCATTGCCGGCAAGGTCGGCGATCGCCACGTGAAATTCGCGGTTCGCCTCGATCATCGCATAGGCGTCGCGCGCGGCAACGGCATCGGCGAAGTCCTTCTGATGCAGGCGGATGTTCTTCATGATGTCGCCGTTTCGCCGCTCGGCGGCCCCGCGCGTCGTGACCCGGTACATCAACGTCAGCGCTTCGAAATAGGTGGGCAGGCTTGCGAAATCGATCGGCGCAACGATCGTGTTCCGGTTCGGCAAGGTAGTGACCAGCCCATCGGCGGCAAGCCGCAACAGCGCTTCGCGAATGGGTGTCCGCGACATCCCGAAGCGTTCCGATAACCGGACTTCATCGAGCGGGCTGCCGGGTTCCAGCGCCATCGACAGGATTTCCCGGCGCAGCGTCACATAGACGCTCTGCGTGCCCGAGCCGCGCACCCGCACATTTTCCGCTTCCTTCTCCATCTGTCCATCCTCTTTCATGAAACCCTTGTATTGCGTTTCCGCTGCTTCCCGCAACAAGATCATTGTGTCGTGTCGACAGTTTGTATATAAGCGTGATAGATTTCAAGGAGACGAATGATGACAACAGGATGGAAGGGCGTATTTCCCGCCGTAACGACGCAGTTCAACGAAGATCTTTCCGTAGATCTCACCGCCACCCAGCGTGTCCAGGACGCGCTCGTCAACGACGGCGTCAACGGGCTGATCGTGATGGGCACCTGCGGCGAGAACAATTCGCTCGATCCCGATGAGAAGCGCACGATCCTGAAAGCCGCCGTCGAGGTGGTCAGCGGACGTGTTCCCGTCGTGACGGGCGTCTCCGAATTCGACACGCGCCGCGCCGTCGCCTATGCTCGCGATGCCGAAAAGCTTGGCGCCGATGGGCTGATGCTGCTGCCGGCCATGGTCTATGTGCCGAAGCCGGAAGAGCTGATCGCTCATTTCCGCACCGTCGCGGAAGCGACCTCGCTGCCGATCATGCTCTACAACAACCCGCCGGCATATCGCGTCAACATCGGCGTCGATGTGCTGAAGGTGCTTGCCGATGTACCGAATATCAAGGCCGTCAAGGAAAGCGCGCCGGATCCGCGCCGCTTCACCGACCTTATCAATGAATTCGGCGATCGTTTCGATATCTTCGCCGGCCTTGACGACGTCGCGCTCGAAGGCCTGATGCTCGGAGCCAAGGGCTGGGTCTCCGGCCTCACCAGCGCCTTCCCGCAGGAATCCGTGCAGCTCGTTGCCGCCGCCGAACGCGGCGACTGGGAAGAGGCCCGCAAGATCTACCGCTGGTTCATGCCGCTTCTGCATCTCGATGCCGAACACGACCTCGTGCAGTCGATCAAGCTTGCCGAGCAGATCATGGGTCGCGGCTCCGAACGCGTCCGCCTGCCGCGCCTGCCGCTTTCGGGCGCCCGCCGCGCCGAAGTCACCGCGATGGTCGAAAAGGCCGCCGCGACGCGCCCGTCCAAGATCCGCCAGGCGGCCTGAGACAACAACAAGGCCGGCAATCGCGGACAGCGGCTGCCGGCCTTTTCACGTCTGCCGGCTCGTCAGGCAAGCGCAAGCGACCGGCCGGTCGCCGGATCGAACAGATGCATCTGGTTCATGTTGAACGACAGCGGCATCGTCGACATCGGCCTGGGGCCGCTTTCCGGATCGATGCAGGCGCAAAGATTTGCCTCGCCGATGGCGAAATAGACCATGGTCTCCGGCCCCAACGGTTCCACAAGATCAATCTTCGCTTCGATGTCGGCATATCCGGGACGGGTCTGGCGGTCGGTGATCGATTCCGGCCGGATGCCGAAGACGACCGGTTTGCCGGCATGGCTGATGTAATCGCCGACGCGCGCCTCCGGCACGGGAAGCTCGTTGCCGTCTGTCAGTTGGACGACGAGGCCCTTCTCTCCGGCAAGCAGGGTCGCGGAGAGGAAATTCATCGACGGCGAACCGATGAAGCCGGCGACGAACTGGCTGACGGGGCGATGATAGAGCGCCTGTGGCCGCCCGGCCTGCTCGATGATGCCGCCATTCATGACCACGACACGATCCGCCATCGTCATCGCCTCGACCTGGTCATGAGTGACGTAGACTGTCGTCGTCGGCAACAGCTGATGCAGCCGCTTGATTTCCGTGCGCATCTGGACGCGAAGCTTGGCATCGAGATTGGACAGCGGTTCGTCGAAGAGAAAGACCTTCGGATTTCGCACGATGGCGCGCCCCATTGCTACACGCTGGCGCTGGCCGCCCGAAAGCTGGCCCGGACGCCGGCCAAGCAGCTCGCTGATATGCAGGGTTTCGGCCGCCCTGACGATACGGGCGTCGATCTCGCTCCTGGCAAGTTTCTGCTGCTCCAGGCAAAATGAAATATTCTCGCGCACCGTCATGTGCGGATAGAGCGCGTAGTTCTGAAAGACCATGGCTATGTCGCGTTTGCCCGGGCCGAGCCGGTTGACGACCTGGTCACCGATGATGATCTCGCCGCCAGTGATATGTTCGAGACCCGCGATCATCCGCAATGTTGTTGATTTTCCGCATCCCGAGGGACCGACGAAAACGACGAATTCATTGTCCTCGATGTCAAGGCTGATGCCGCGGACGGCCTCGTAGATGCCATAGGACTTGACGACGCTCTTGAGTTCTAGTCGTGCCATCGTTTTCTCCTAGACTTCCTGAAGCCAGATCGCCATCGCACCGGGCTCGCGATTGGCCCAGAGGTGGTAGGGGATCGCCGTGAAGGGTCGCTCCTTCAGCGAAGGGCGCGCGGTGCGATAAAGCGCATTCTGCCAATCGGACGTATCGGCTTCGAGCGCGATGCCTTCGAGGACGGCCGCTCCGCCGAGAAGCGCGGCATCGTAGCGGGCGGAAATGTCCCGGGAGGCCGGCAGGCGCAGCCGTTGCGGCTCGCCGCCGACATCGGTCTCCTCGATGCAGTAGACGACGGGGCCGCGCCGCAGCGCCACGCGTCCGGCGTCTTCGGAGACGGCAGGATGCGCGTAGATACGCTCGACCGGCATCGACAGGCCGATGCGAACTTCGTCACCATTCTGCCATTCCCGCGAAATCGCCGCATAACCGTTCGTCACGCATTGATCGAGATCGACGGCAACGCCATTGACGGAAATCTTGGCGTCCCGGCACCATCCGGGAATGCGAAGACGAAGCTGAAACCGGCTCGGCCGCTCGACGGCGAACCGCAGGCTGATGTCGCCGTCCCAGGGATATGACGTCTTCTGCGTCAGGCGCACGAAATTGTCGCCGACCGTTAGCTCGGCAGAATTGGTGCCGTAGAGATGGACAGCGAGCTCATCGTCGCGAGTGGAATAGAAATACTGGCCGAGCGAGGTGATGAAGCGGGCGATGTTCGTCGGGCAGCAGGGGCAGTAGTGCCATTTCCAGCGGCGGTGCTGCCCATGGCTCTCAAGGACGTTCTCGTAGAAATAATGCTCGCCGTCCCGCGAGATACCGGAGAGCGCGCCGTTGAAGAGCACCGTTTCAAGCTTGTCGGTGAACCTGCTGTCAAGATCGACCTGCGCCATGCGGTGGCTCCAGAAGCCGAGAGCAACAGCCGCGCAGGTCTCGGCATAGGCCGTCTCGTTCGGCAGGTCGAATTCGCGCGTGAACCCTTCGTTGGATGCCGACGGGCCAAGGCCGCCGGTTACATAGAGCTGGCGGCTGACCAGATTGTCGAAAAGCCGGTCGCAGGCTTCTTTCAATATCGGATCGTCGTTCTCGCAGGAGAGATCCGCCATCGCCGAGAACAGATACATGGCGCGGACCGCATGGCCGACGACCTGGTGCTGGTCGCGCACCGGCATATGGGCCTGGCTGTAGGCATAGGTCTTGTAGACGTAGTCTTCCGGGCTCTCGCCGCGCTTGCGCGCCTCCTCATCGTAATAGGAGGGTATCCGGCCGCGCTCGTCGACGAAATAGGTCGCAAGCTGCAGATGCCGCGGATCGCGCGTCACGCGGTAGAGCTTGACCAGCGCCAGCTCGATTTCCTCATGGGCATCGTAGCCCCTGAGCTTTCCGGGCTCCGCGCCGAAGGTGGCGATGATATGGTCGACGGCGCGGATCATCACATCGAGGAAGCGGCGCTTTCCCGTCGCCTCGTAATAGGCGACCGCCCCTTCGAGCAGGTGGCCCATCGAATACATCTCGTGTAGGTCGCGCAGATTGGTCCAGCGCTTTTCCGGCTCGCGGCGAATGAACCAGCTATTGAGGTAACCATCTGCCATCTGCCCTTTTTCAAGCTTTTCGACGATGGCGTCGATCTTCGCTTCCAGCGCGGCATCCGGATGAGCCTTCAGTGTATAACTCGCGGCCTCGATCCATTTGCCGAAATCGGAATCGAAGAAATGCTGCATCGACAGCCCGCTCGGCTGGATCGGGCGCACCAGTGGCCCGGCCGGCTTGTCGAAATCGAGCACTTCGAGGAAGCCCTCCTCCTCCAGCCGCTTGTGCTGCGTCGGGATCGTGACGTCGCGGACCGTCTCCGTCCAGCTTTGCCAGAAGCCGCCATCGAACACGACACTGGAATGATCGGCGGGCCTGTATCGCTGCGGTCGCGCCGCGCGTGCCGGTTGAAAGCGAGGTGAACTGGACATGATGACTCCTGAGCGGAACGGGCGCTGTTACTTCACGGCGCCGGCCGTCAGGCCGCGCACGTAATATCGTTGCAAGAGAAGGAAAAGCAGGATGCAGGGGACCATGGTCACAGCGATGCCGGCCTGCAGCGCGCCCCAGTCGATGATGCCGTAGATGCCTGAGGAAACGTTCACCAGCATGATCGGCAGGGTGAACTTGTTCTGGTCGGACAGAAAGATGAGGGCTGCGAGGAATTCGTTCCACGAATTCAGGAAGGCGAACATGGCGACGGTGGCAACACCGGGAAGCGCGATCGGCAACATGATCCGGCACAGGATCGTCGCCTGCGATGCACCGTCTATCCGCGCCGCCTCGATCAGGGCCTTCGGCACCGCATCGAAGGCGTTGCGCATCATGAAGACGGAAAAGGGAAGCTGGAAAGTTACGTAGATCAGCACCAGGCCGAGAAGGCTGTTCTGCAGGTGGAAGACTTTCAGGATCAGGAAAAGCGGCGTCAGGATCGACTGGAACGGGATCATCATCGTCGCCATGATCAGCACGAAGAGCAGCGACTGGCCGGGAAAGCGGAATTTCGAAAAACCGTATCCCGCCGGCACCGAGACGAGCACCGTCAGGGCTACAGTTCCAGCGGCAATCAGCACCGAATTGCGGGCATAGACATACCAGCCGGCGCCGACATGCTCGAGGCGACGGTAGTTTTCCAGCGAGAAGGCTTTCGAGAAAAGCGCCGCCGGATCGGCAAGTGCTGCGGCCGCCGGCTTGAGGGAATTCGCGAAGGACCAGACGATCGGCATCACGAAGAAGACGGCAAAGACGCATGCCGTCAGAATGAAGGCGAGAGTGCCGAGGCGTTCGCTTGCCGGCTTCGGTGCGAGATTATGGTTGAGCCGCTCCATCAGCCCTCCTCCGGCCGCTGGCGCAGCAGGACGAACTGGATCGCGCTGATCGCCACCAGCACGACGAGCAGGGCGAAGGAGATCGCCGAGCCGTAGCCGAGACGGTAGGATGAGAACGAGGCGAGATAGATCGAGAACACCGCCGAGATCGTGCTGTTTGCCGGGCCGCCCTGGGTGATGATAAAAAACTGGTCGAAGGCCAGGATCGACGAGGTGACGTTCAGGACGAGCGCCAGCACGACGGAGTTTCTCATCAGAGGCAGCGTGATCCGGCGAAACCGGCTCCAGACGCTGGCGCCGTCGATCCTGGCGGCTTCGATGACGTCGTTCGATATGCTCTGAAGACCGGTCAGGAGAATGATCATCGTGAAGCCTGCGGTCTTCCAGACGACCATCAGGATGACGACGCCGAGCGCCGGCCAGAAGCTTTCGAGCGGCCTCGGCGCGCTGTCGATGATGCCCGCGCCGCGCAACAGCTGCGCAAACACGCCGCTGTCGGGATTGAGCAGCCACATCCACAATGTAGAGGCGGCCCCGAAGCCGATGACGACAGGCATGAAATAGATCGTGCGGAAAAAGCCGGCGATCCGCAGCGGCCGGTCGACGAGCAGCGCCAGCGGAAAGGCCACCAGGAAGATCGCAGCCGTGACCAGCACCGTGTAGAGCAGCGTGAAGCCGAGGGAATGCCAGAGCTGGGTATCGCCGATCAGTTCGGCATAATTGGAAAGGCCGATGAACTTCGTCCGGCCGAGAAGCGGCCAGTTGTAGAAGCTCATCCAGACCGTCATGACAAGCGGCACGAGGAAGAGCACGACGATGAACAGCAAGCCCGGCAGGATGAAGGCAAGGCCAAGCCATCCCTTCGGCTCGGGTTCTCCGGTTGCGACGGTGCGCCTCCGGTTGCGAAGTGTCGAGGATATCACCGCAACTCCTCCTTCCGTTTGAATGTCTGGACGTGAACGGACGGCAGGGCATCCGCGGACACCCTGCCGAAGCCCATCGGGCTCAGTTCGGATTGGTGCGCTCGAGGATGCGGGAGAAGTCGGCCTGCGTCTTCGCGATCGTTCCGTCGACGTCGTCACCAAAGATAGTGCCCTGGATCAGATTGAGGAAGGGACCAGTGCGGCTAACGAAGAGTTCGTCGGACGAAAATGTGTAGGGCGTACGGGCCTTGGCGAGGATATCGTAGGCAACGAGATTGCGCGGATCGAATTTCGCATAGGCTTCCGCGGCAAGGTCGGTTCGCGACGGCATCCCCGATTCCTGGGTGATATAGACCTGCTGCTCGGGCTGCATGTAGAAATTGACGAAGTCGAGCGCGACCTTCTTCTTCTCTTCGCTGATACCCTTGATGAGCGAAAGCGTGTCGCCACCGGCAAAGCTCGATGCGCCACCCTTCGGCCCCGGGATCGGTGCGACGGCGAACTTGACGTCGGGATATTTGCTGGTCAGCAGATTGACGATGTAGGAGCCGGTCATCAGGATGCCGACCTTGCCCGAGGCAAAGGCTTCGACGGCGTTGTTGCCGTTGCCCGAACGCGAGGTCGGATGGATCGCACCGGCCTTCCACATATCGCGATAGGCGGCAATGGTTTCGCGCAGTGCCGGCGTGTCGACGGTGGCGCTGCGGCCATCATCGCTCAGCACATCGGCATTGGCCGCCCAGAGATGCGGCAGGAAATCGTAGATCAGCCAACTTCCCGAATTGGCCACGAAATAGAAGCCGTAGGTCTCGTTGCCGAGTGCGGTGATCTTCTTGGCATCGGCGGCGATCTCCTCCATCGATGCCGGCGCCTTGCTGGGATCGAGGCCGGCCTTGGTAAAGAGATCGGTGTTATAGGCGATGATCGAGGCATCCGGCAGGGCCGGCACGCCGTAGATCTTGCCGTCATAGGTGGCAAGGCGGATGTGGGACGGGCTCATGGCCGAGGAATAGGGCAGGCCCTTCACGAAGTCGGAAATATCTTCGAGACCATCGGCCGCAGCAAAGGTCGGGAGATAGATCAGGTCGAGCACGGCGCCGTCAGGAGCCGCGCTGCCGGCAATCGCCGCGCCCAGCTTCGGTACCATCTGCTCTGCTGTGATCTGGGTAACGTTGACCTTGTCGGAGTGCGAGGCGTTGTATTTGTCGGCCAGTCCCTGCAGGACGGCGCCGGACGAGGTACGCACCCATAGGGTGATTTCGTCAGCGCTGGCGAGAGAAGAGCTTGCCAGCAGCGCAAGAGCGGTGATCGTTGTTTTCAGTCGAAGCATGCTTGTTCCCCTTTTTCTCGTTCAGGCCTCAGGCCTTCGGACAAGAAGGAGGTTAGATCAGAAATTTTTTGGTGTCGACAGTCTGTGTGCATAAATCTGATGCCTGACTGATAAAACCTTTTAACAGCACATTTTTTTCTGCTAAAAGCTTTTAGCACAGTTTGGATACGAGGCGCGGCTTGAAGAATACCGGTGACCGGAGACGGACGATTTACGACGTGGCGAAGGCCGCGGGCGTCAGCATTTCGACGGCGTCGAACGCGCTGAACGGCACCGGTCGGACAAATGCGGAGACCCGCGAGCGGGTTCGGCGCGTGGCGGAGGAGATCGGATTTCGCCCCAACGCACTCGCCCGTGGGTTGCTAAGCAAACGAAGCCATGCGATCGGCATGCTGACGAACGATACCTATGGGAGATTGACGCTGCCGATGGCGGCAGGGGTTTCCGAAGTGCTCGTCGATCACGGTGTGTCCGTCTTCCTCTGCACCACGAACAACGATCCGCGGCTCGCCCAGCTGCATCTGGAGGCGCTTCTCGACAGGCAGGTCGACGGCATAATATTCACCGCGACCCGTCTCGACCTCAAGCCGCCGGTGCAACTGTCCCGCCTGCCGATACCCGTCGTCTATGTCTTTGCCGAGGGACCGGCCGACAGCGTCACCTTCTTTCCCGACGACGAACAGGGCGCCCGCCTCGCCGTCGAGCATCTGAAGGAACTGGGCCGATCGCGGATCCTCCACATCACCGGCCCGCGGGACTACCTGGCCGCTCGCATCCGCGCCCAATCCTATCTCGACGCCTGCGGGGACGGTGCTGAAGCGATGTTTGGCGACTGGTCGGAGGAATGGGGTCACGAAGCCGTTCAGACGGTGTTTGCCCGGCCCGGCGCCAAACCCGACGCCATCTTCTGCGGCAGCGACGAGATCGCCCGAGGCGTCATCGACGCGCTGCGCGACCTCAATGTGGAGATTCCGGCTGATGTCGCCGTCGTCGGCTTCGACAATTGGGAAGTCGTGTCGCGGCAGACGCGCCCGCCGCTGACCACCATCGACATGGAATTGAAGGAACTCGGCCATCGCGCCGGCCTGGCAATCCTCAGCCTCTCCAAGGGCGAACCGGTCCCTGCCGGCATCACCAGATTGCCGTGCCGCCTGGTCGTGCGCCAGTCCTGCGGCGAAGCCCCTCGATCCGAATGAAAAGACTGTAACCCGTTAAGGCACACCGACCGTTACCGCTGTTTCGTATCCGTGGAATTGCCGGAGCGGATCAGGCTGTTCCGGCTGACCAGCGACGGTATCTGGAGAATGTGCTCCGGATCGCTGCGGCCCTCTATCCTGGAAATAAGGGTCCGGGTGGCGACCTGCCCGAGCTCCCTGCCCGACTGATCGATGCTTGCCAGATTGACGAGGCCGAGTGCTGCGGTCTGCGAATTGTCGTATCCAACGACGGCGAGGTCGTCCGGCACGCGCACGCCCATCTCCACGGAGAGGCTCAGCAGGGTGATGGCGTCGAGATCGCTCCAGCAGAACGCGGCGCGCGGTCTGTCCTTCCTGCCCAGGAACTTGCGCATCGCATCTTCCCGCTTTGGGGAGGCCACCGGAATTTTGACGATCGGCGCCGACGAGCCGAGCCCACCGCGCTGCATCGCCCGGCGGAACCCGATCTCACGCTGCCGGACGACCGAGACGGCGTGTCCCTCGCGCTCGCCGAGGCTCAGCATTTCGATATCGCGATAGCCTTGGGCCAGAAGCGCTTCGACCGCGATCTCCGCCCCGCGCTGATCGTCGGCATTGACGGTGTCGAAGGCCGTTGCGGCGGCATCATGGTAACCGACCGCGACAATCGGGATCTCTACCGCGAATTTTGCGATGATCTCAGAGGGCAGGCGTGGCGCAACAAGGATAAGGCCGTCCATCTTGTAGTCGATCATCGACTCGATCAAAGACGTCTCCAGCTGCACGCGCGCATCGCTGACGCCGATCATCGCCTGGTAATGCGAAGGCGCCAGCACAGCGTTGACGCCGGCAATCACCTCGGGAAGGAAGGGATTACGGATGTCGATCAGGAGCACACCGATGGTGAAACTCCGGCCGCGCAGTCCACGCGCGGCCCGTGAGGGGCGATATCCTAGCGCGTCGATGGCATCGGTCACCTTTGCCCGCAACCCTTCGCTGACGCCGTAGGCGTTTCGCATCACCTTGGAAACCGCGGCGACCGATACGCCTGCGTGGGTTGCCACTGTCCGGATCGTCACGCGATCATTTCGTTGCAGTTTTTGTTTGTCTTCGATCGACATGAAATCTCTGGGCTTACAGCGGGCCGTCAACAATTGCCCGCAGAACCACCATGGCAGACTGGCGACGAAATTTCTATTGCACATCCCAAAAAAATGTAGAACGTTATATGGAGAACGTTCTACATTTTGTCGGGAGGACTTGATGAACTTTCAGCCGGCAGCCATCAGCGGCAATCTCGTCTCGCGTGCCTGGTCCGGGGATATGGTCGCGCCACTCTCGGATGGCGGCCAGGGAACGGCCGCAAGCTTCATCGCTAAAAGCTTCGAGCATGATGGCGCGGGACATCCGGTCGAACTCTTCATCTCCGCTCTTGGCCTCTACCGCTGCTTCATCAACGGCGCCCGCGTCGGCGAGGATTTGCTGACTCCAGGCTGGACGAACTACGACAATCGCATTGCCTATCAGCGATACGACGTCTCGAACTTGCTCAAGCCTGGCGTGAACCGTATCGAGATCTGGATTGCCGACGGATGGTACCGGTCGCCTCTGATGTGGGGCGCCAAGGCTATTCCCAATTGCTGGGGCGACAGGATCGGCGCCATCGCCGATTTGGTCGGTCCCAGCGGTATCATTCTTTCTACCGATACGACCTGGCGCAGCGGCCTCCTGCCGATCCTGAAGTCGGGGATCTATTTCGGCGAGATCTACGATGCCCGTCAGGAAAATCTTGTCGAGACCCATGGCACGGAGAGATTGCCATTCGACAGAACGCTGCTCGTCGCGCATGAAACCCCGGCGGTGCGGGAATTGCAGCCGCTCGCCCCAGTCGAAAGCTGGACCGATGATGACGGCAGGACTGTCTATGATTTCGGCCAGAATGCCGGCGGCTATGTCAGATACACGGTGCGCGGGGCTGCCGGCGCCGAAGTGCGGGTGGAGCATTCGGAAGTCCTCGGCCCCGACCGACATTTCGACAATCGCAATTATCGCACGGCCGTGGCGCAGACCGTCTATACGCTGCGCGGAGACGGCGACGAGAGCTATTCGCCGCATTTCACTTTCCAGGGCTTCCGCTATGCCAGGGTGACCATCACCGGCGATGCAAAGATCCTGGCGATCGCCTCCATCCCGATCTCGTCGGTACCGGAGCCTGCCGGCGGCTTCACCACAGGCAATGCGCTCGTCAATCGCCTCGTTCAGAATACCATCTGGTCGCAGCGCGCCAATTTCGTCGAAGTACCCACAGACTGCCCGCAGCGCGACGAACGCCTGGGCTGGACAGGCGACGCCCAGGTATTTGCCGCAACAGCATGCTGGCTGAGTGATAGCCAGTCCTTCCTCCGGAAATATCTGCGCGACGTGATGGCCGACCAGCGCGAGGACGGCGCCGTCTCGCATTTTTCGCCGGACCCGACGCGCCTGCATCCTGCCGACTTCCCAGGTTATGCCGGCTCGACCGGCTGGGGTGATGCGATCGTCGTCATCCCCTGGGTTCTCTACACCCATTATGGCGATCGGGCCGTTCTTTCGGAGTGCCTGGATTCCATGGTGCGCTGGGTCGATTTCGTCTGGTCGATCTCAGATGGTCCGCTGGTGCGCCCGCCGTCGCGCTGGGGCGACCGTGGCTTCACCTTCGGCGACTGGCTGCAGCCGGTCGGCGACAATAGGAAGCCGCGACCGACGATTGCCGACGACTGCGCAGCCACCCTCTACCATTTCATCTCGACCGACCGTCTGGCAAAGATCGCAGCCGTTCTTGGCGAGCGGGCGCTCGAAGATGAGATGAAACGCCGCGCCGGAGAGATCCGGCTGGCATTTGCGAACGAGTTCATCACGCCATCGGGACGCCTTGCCCACAACGACCAGACCTCCTATGCGCTGGCTTTCCTCCATGACCTGATACCGGCGGAGCATCATGACGCTGCGAGACAGCATTTCAGGCAGGTGATCATCGATGCCGACTACAAGATCGGCACCGGCTTCATTGGGACGCCGGCCCTCTTGCCGGCCCTGACGAAGCTCGGAATGGACGATCTCGCCGAAAAAGTCTTCCTGCAGGAGGATGTGCCGGGCTGGCTCTATCAGGTCTCGAAGGGGGCGACGACGATCTGGGAGCGCTGGGATTCCATGGCGCCCGACGGCACCATCTACGAACCCGAGATGAACAGCTACAACCACTATGCCTATGGCGCCGTCTGCCAATGGCTGTTCGAATCCGTCGCCGGAATTTCGCCGAGCCCGGAGGCGCCGGGCTTTGCCGAGGTGATCGTCGATCCCGCGCCGATTCCGTCCCTCTCGCCGGTTTCAGCCCATCATGACGTGAACCAGGGACGCATCGAAGCCGGCTGGCAGTGCGACGGCAACCAGATCACCTATGTGCTGACGCTTCCGGAAGGCTGCATCGGCCGCTTCCGGCCCGGAAACCGGCACCGGAACCCGTCGCTCAACGGAGAGCCTGTCATCGGGGAAGCCATCATCCCCCCGGGAACGCACAAGCTGGTCTTTTCCCTATCCAATTCTTGAGGAGCATACACGTCACACCGTTCAGAGGAGGAACGTCATGACACATCGGATAAAGCTCATTCTTGCCGGCACGTCCGCGCTTTTGGCACTGGTCGCGGCCGGCCCGTCGCATGCGGAAGTCACGCTGTCGTTCCTGATCGACAACAATCCCGACACGGTCGCGGCTGCCGAGGCACTGGTTGCCGCTTATCAGGCCAAGGCGCCCGACGTGACGATCGAAATCGAGCAGCGGCCCGGCGGCGGCGAGGGCGACAACATCATCAAGACGCGACTGGCGACCGGGGAAATGTCCGATGTATTCCTTTATAATTCCGGTTCGCTGCTGCAGGCGCTGAAACCCGCCCAGACGCTCGTCGATCTGAGTGGTCTCTCGTCGCAGGCGAAGGTGGACGACGGTTTCAAGTCAGTCGTCCGCGCCGATGGCAAGCTCTACGGCGTTCCCTTCGGCACGGCGATGGCGGGCGGGATCCTCTATAACAGGAAAATCTATCAGGACCTCGGCCTCTCCGTACCGAAGACATGGGCGGAGTTCATGGCGAACAATGCGAAGGTCAAGACATCAGGCAAGGTCGCCGTGGCGCAGACCTATCGCGATACCTGGACCTCGCAGCTGTTCGTTCTGGCCGACTATTACAACCTGCATGCCGCCGTGCCGAATTTCGCCGCCGACTATACCGCCAACAAGGCGAAATATGGAGAGACGCCTGCGGCGATGAAGGGCTTCGAGCGGTTGAAGGATGTTCACGACGCGGGCCTGATGAACGAAGATTTCGGCGCGGCAAGCTACGATGACGGCCTGAGAATGGTGGCGACCGGCGAGGCAGCGCATTATCCGATGCTGAGCTTTGCCGTCGGCGCGCTCAAGCAGAATTATCCCGAGAACCTCGCCGACGTCGGCTTCTTCGCGCAGCCGTCCGACGATGCCGGGACCAACGGCCTGACGGTCTGGATGCCGCCGGCCCTTTATATTCCCGCGACCAGCCAGCACGCTGAGGAAGCGCGGAAATTCGTGGATTTCGCCGGGAGCGTCGAGGCTTGCAAGCTCATGGTGGAAACCAACGCCGTTCAGGGGCCGTCGCTGATCGATGGCTGCGACCTGCCGGCCGACATACCACCTGCAATAAAGGACATGCTTCCCTATTTCGAAGCCAAGGACAAGACGACACCGGCACTGGAATTCGTTTCGCCGATCAAGGGGCCGTCGCTCGAGCAGATCACCGTCGAGGTCGGCTCGGGTATTCGCCAGCCGGCCGATGCGGCGAAACTCTATGATGACGATGTGCGCAAGCAGGCCAAGCAACTCGGGCTGCCCAACTGGTAGCGGTCTTTCGGGTCAATCGACCTCGCTCCTGATGGAGCGAGGCCCCACCCGATCGAAGAGGTAGACATGATCGAGACACGCCCCCGCTCGCGCAAATCGCCCTACCCGCTGTGGTTTTTCATTCCGGCCGCCATCATCTACGGCGTGCTGTTTCTTGTGCCCACGGTCTCATCTCTCTGGTTCAGCCTGACGCGCTGGGATCTTTCGACGGCCGAATTCATCGGGCTCGAGAATTTCCAGCAATTCTTTTCAGAACCGTTCCTGATCAAGGGGCTCGTCAACACGCTGATCTACGCCGTGACGACATCCGGCCTGAAGACAGTCTGCGGGCTGCTGCTGGCCGTGCTGCTCACCAGCAATATTTTTGCCCGCGGTTTTCTGCGAACGCTGGTCTTCTTCCCCGTGCTGGTCTCGACGATCGGCATCGGCATCACCTTCGCTGTCATGATGCATCCGACCAAGGGCATCATCAATGTCACGCTGGAGGCGCTCGGCATTCCCGGGCCTGGATGGCTGACCAATCCGGCGCTCGCACTGTTTTCGGTGGCCCTGGTCGACGTCTGGAAAGGTGTGGGTCTTGCCACATTGATCTTCATCGCCGGTCTCGCTGCGATCAGCCCCGATTATTATGAGGCGGCGAGGATCGACGGCGCCACCCGGCTCCAGCAATTCTTCCGGATCACCCTGCCGCTCGTGCGTCCCGCCACCGTCATCGTGGTGACCTTGTCGCTGATCGGCGGGCTTCGTTCCTTCGACCTGATATGGGCCATGACCCGGGGCGGACCTGGTTTTTCCTCCGATGTGATCGCTTCGGTCATCTACAAGCAGTACCAGGCGGGCTTCTATGGTTTGTCGACGGCCGGAAACGTCATCCTGTTTGCGCTGATCGCGGTGATCATCCTGCCATTCACCCTATGGTTCAACCGACGCGAGGTCGAGGCATGAGAAGCGTCCGCCCTTATGTGACGGGGGCGATAGCTCTTGCCGTCGCGACCGTCATCTTCGTCATGCCTTTTGCTTTCGTCGCGCTCCAGGCGGTCAAATCAAAGTCCGAAGCGTCCCGTCTCGACTTCGAATTGCCGGAGCACTGGCTGTTCTGGGATAATCTCGTCTCCGTCTTCAAGGCGCGCGACTACCAGCTCGTGCTCGCCTATTTCAACTCCACCCTGATCACGGTCGCCTCGGTTACGATCCTGATCCTGCTGTCGGCGATGGTCGGATATGTCATGCAGCGCCGCAAGACCGCCTGGAACAGGGTGGCCTTCATTGCGCTTTTCATGGGCCTGATGATGCCGCCGGCCGTCGTGCCCACCATCGGCCTCTTGCAGGAGATCGGCCTCTTCAAGACCATGACGGGCATGATCCTGATCCAGGTCGCCTATAATCTCTCCTTTTCGATATTGCTCTACCGCTCGTTCATCTCGACCATACCGCGCGATCTCGATGAAGCGGCGCTGATCGACGGCGCCAAGCCCCGGCAGATCTTCTTCAGGGTGGTCCTGCCGCTTCTGAAGCCGGTGACCGTGACGAACGTCGTCGTACAGTCGATCGCGATCTTCAACGACTTCACCAATCCGCTCTACTACCTCCCCGGCAAGGAGAATGTGACGGTGCAGCTGACGCTCTATAATTTCCAGAGCATGTATACGAGCCAGTACAATCTGCTCTTCATGAACATCCTCCTCGTGACGATCCCGCCGCTGATCGTCTTCATCTTCTTCAACCGCCAGATCGTCGCAGGCATGACGGCAGGCGGAGTCAAAGGCTAGCAGAATGGCTGAGCTCACTCTCAAACAAGTTCGCAAGAATTTTGGCGCCCTCGAGGTCATCAAGGGGATCGATCTGGACGTTGCTTCCGGCGAGTTCGTCGTCTTCGTCGGCCCGTCGGGCTGCGGAAAATCGACACTGCTGCGCATCATCGCCGGCCTGGAAGAAACGACGTCGGGCACGCTGACCATCGGCGGCAAGGATGTGACCTATGCCGAACCCTCCGAGCGCGGCATCGCCATGGTGTTCCAGAGTTACGCGCTCTACCCGCATATGACCGTTGCCGAGAATATCGGCTTCGGCCTTTCGCTCGCCCGCCGCCCGAAGGCGGAAATCGCCGCCAAGGTCGCGGCGACAGCTGAAACGCTGCAGCTCACCCACCTGCTGGAGAGAAAGCCGAAAGCGCTCTCCGGCGGCCAGAGGCAGCGCGTTGCCATCGGCCGCGCGATCGTCCGCGACCCCAAGGTCTTCCTGTTCGATGAGCCGCTCTCCAATCTCGACGCCTCGCTCAGAGCCCAGATGCGCCTTGAGATATCAGACCTGCACGCCCGACTGAAATCGACGATGATCTACGTCACCCACGATCAGGTCGAAGCCATGACGATGGCAGACAAGATCGTCGTCCTGAACGGTGGGACGGTCGAACAAATTGGCAGCCCGATGGAACTCTATCGCAATCCGGCGACACCTTTCGTCGCCGGCTTCATCGGCAGCCCGAAGATGAATCTCTATGGCGGCGAGACGGCACGGCGATTGAACTGCACAACCTACGGCATCCGCCCGGAGCATATCAGGCTTTCGGACGGCGCCGGGCAGTGGCAAGGCAGGATCCGGCATGTGGAGCGGTTGGGCGCCGACGCGATCCTCTATCTCGACGTCCCCGAACTCGGCGAGATGATCGTGCGCGCCGAAGGCGAGACGCCGTTTGCACCCGGCATGACGGTCTGGGCAAATCCGGTCGAGGGAGCGGAACATCGCTTCTGAGGCTAGCGCCATCGCCTCCTGCGACTTCGCCGGAATACGACGTTTTTCCTTACCGCTGTCGACCAATCTTGAAAATCTGCAATCATTGATTAATATGCAATCATTGATCAATGGAGATAGAGATGGCAAGCATGACGATCCGCAATCTCGATGACGGCCTGAAGCAACGGCTGCGCATGAGGGCTGCAACACATGGCCGCTCCATGGAGGATGAAGCGCGAGATATCCTGCGTGCAGCCCTTGCGACCAGCGAACCGCCGACGCGCAATCTTGCGGACGCTATTCGAGCGCGTCTGCTCTCGGTGGGCGGCGTTGAACTTGATATCCCACCGCGTGAGCCAATCCGCGAGCCACCGGACTTCGCGGCGTGATCGTTCTCGATACCAACGTCATTTCGGAGCTGCTGACGCCTGCTCCGAATATGGCCGTGGTCAATTGGCTCGCTACGCAGCATCCTCCGTCTATTTTCACGACAGCAGTCACTGAGGCGGAGATCCTCTATGGCCTGCGCCTCCTGCCCGAGGGACGCCGCCGGCGTGATCTCGAAGCGGCAATCCTCCCGATCTTCAGCGAGGATATCGGCGGGCGCGTATTGCCGTTTGATCGTGACGCCGCAAATGTCTATGCCATAATCGCCAGCGACCGCCGCAGAGCGGGTCGGCCGATCAGCCAGTTCGATGCCCAGATCGCCGCCATCGCGATTTCGCGCGGGGCTTCGCTCGCGACGCGCAACGTCTCCGATTTCACGGGCATTGACCTCGAAATTATCAATCCGTGGAAAGACAGATAGAGGCGCGGGCGCCGGCGCGTTGCAAATCTGGGCAGAATTGCGTCGGAACAGCCAATAACTCCGACTTGTGAAACATCACGCGATGGAATCGCCGCCGCCTGATCGATTCAGCATATTCATTGGACGCGGGCAGCACTCGCATAGGATTCTTGGGTATGACCCAAGCGACCCATCCGACATTGCTTTTTCGTATAAACCCCGCGCAGAATATGGCGCGCTTCTATCTGCTGACGGTCGAACAGACCCTGTTCGGCGGCAGTTCGCTCATGCGTTGCTGGGGACGGATCGGAACCAAAGGGCAGCTGAAGATCGACCTGTTCGACACGGTTGTCGAAGCCAGTGAGGCTGCCGGGAAGCAGTTGCACGACAAGCTCAAACGCGGATACAGCCGGAATGGAGAAAATTCCCGTGAACCGGCTCAAAACCGATCGGGACGCAAAGGCGCTAATCCGCGCCAGCTCTCAATGGCGGTGCATCGCCGGCCAAGGATAGAAGCGGCTCGTAATCGGCTTCGGAAGGCACCGCAAAATCGACGAGACCCAGCGTGGCGCGCGTGGCGGCCAGCGATGGTTCCCTGATGGCGGCATCAAGCGCACGTCGTAGGAGAAGCACCCTTTCGTCCGATGTGTCGCCGGAGGTGATGAATGGCAGGCCGGGGCCTTTCGGCGTTTCGGCAACGATGCGAACCCCTTCGATATGGCTGGCATCGAAGCGGCGAATATTAGCGTAGGTGACGCAATCGATCGCCGCACTGTCCGCCCTGCCTTCAGCAACGGCGGCGATGCTGCCGCCGTGACTGCCGGTTTCGATAATCCGGCCGAAGAAGCGGCCGTTGCGGGCAAACGGCGCGACGGCTGCGCGAAAGAGATTGCTGCCGGAATTGCTGTCGGGGCTGTTGATCGCAGCCGTCGTGCCGCGTAAATCCTCCAGCGACCGAAGGGGGGAATCCTTGCGGGCGATAATGAAGCTGCACATCGACGGGCCGTCGCAGCCGGGATGGTCATAAACCGGCGTCGCCACCAGACGGACCTTGCCGCGCAGGTTCTTCACATAGGGATAGCCGCATGTCTGCGAGAGAAGAAGATCGGGCCGCAGCCAGGCTTCATCGTAGGGAATGCTCTGATCGAGCGTCTCGGGCAGGTCCTCGAGACCGGCTTGCGAGAGGGTGCGCCGGAGGAACGACCAGAGTTCTGCCGTCGCATCCGCGAGCGGCTGCGATGTGACATACATGGCGATGCTGACGAGGGGCATTCCGGTCTTTCCTTGCGGCGAAAGCGCAAGCATCAACCGAGTCAGGCAATGCCGCCCAAGCACACATATTTGAGTTCGGTATATTCGTCCAACCCGTGCCTGGATCCTTCGCGGCCGAGGCCCGACATCTTCACGCCGCCGAACGGCGCCTCGGCGGTGGAGACGAGACCGGTATTGACGCCGACCATCCCATATTCGAGCGCCTCGGCAACGCGGAATACTCGCGACAGATCACGAGCGTAAAAATACGAGGCCAGCCCGAATTCGGTGTCGTTTGCCTTCTCGATCACATCCTGCTCATCGCGAAAACGAAAGAGCGGCGCAAGAGGCCCGAAGGTTTCTTCGCGAGCGACCTGCATGCCCCCATCGACATCGCGCAGAATGGTCGGTTCGAAGAACAGGCCGCCGAGCGCGTGGCGTTTGCCGCCCGAAACGAGGCTGGCACCCTTCGACACGGCATCGCGAATATGGGTCTCGATCTTGGCGACGGCATTCTCGTCGATGAGCGGGCCGAGCACGACGTCGCGCTCCAGGCCGTTGCCGACCTTCAATGCCGCAACGGCCGTCGCGAGCTTGGCGGCGAAGGCTTCGTAGACGCCGTCCTGGACATAGATCCGGTTTGCGCAGACGCAGGTCTGGCCGTTGTTGCGGAACTTGGCGATGATTGCGCCTTCCACCGCAGCGTCGAGATCCGCATCGTCAAACACGATGAAGGGTGCATTGCCGCCAAGCTCGAGGCCGAGCGTTTTGATCGTCGGCGCACATTGCCGGTAAAGCAGCTCGCCTGTGCGGGTGGAGCCGGTAAACGTCAGGACCCTGATGTCGCGGCTTGCGGTCAATACTCCGCCGATTGCCGCTGCGTCACCGGTCATGATGCTGAGGAGGCCTGGCGGCAAGCCGGCGCGCTCCGCGAGAACGGCAAGCGCGATGGCCGAGAACGGCGTCTGCGGCGCGGGCTTGAGAACGACGGCACAGCCGGCGGCAAGTGCCGGTCCGACCTTGCGCGTCATCATCGCATTCGGAAAATTCCACGGCGTGATGGCCGCCACCACTCCTGCGGGCTGACGCAGGACGAGGATGCGCTTGTCCGGCTGATGTCCCGGGATGATCTCGCCATTGATGCGCCTCGCTTCTTCGGCGAACCATTCGATGAAACTGGCACCATAGGTGATCTCCCCCTTGGCCTCGCCCAAGGGTTTTCCCTGCTCCAGCGTCAGGATCATCGCCAGATCGTCGCGGTTTTCGATCATCAGGCGGTGCCACGCCTTGAGAACGGATGCGCGTTCGCCGGCAGTCTTCTTCGCCCAAAGCTTCTGGGCAATGACGGCCGCTTTGATGGCATCCACCGTCTCCGCGGCTCCGAGATCGGGGACCGCGCCCAGCGCCTCGCCCGTCGCCGGGTTGCGGATCGTCGTCGCCTGCCGGCCTTCCGCTTCGATCCAGCAATCGGCGACCGGGCATGCCTGACGGAACAGCGAGGGATCAACGAGCTTCATGTGCCAACTTTCAGCAGAACACGTGCGCCGCACCGGGATCGAACTCCAGATGCACGGTATCTCCGCGGCTGAGCCCGGTGATCGCCTCATGACCAAACGGCAGGCGAACCGCGAGCGCCTCGCCCGCCGCCGTTTCGGTCGCGACATGGATATTGTTGCCGAGGAAGGTGATGTCGCTGACCGTCGCGGTAAGACCCGTTCCCGCCGGAGCGCGCGACAGCCGAATGCGCTCCGGCCGCAGCATCAGGGCTGCCCTTGTGCCCGAGGCGCCTTTTCCGTGCACCGGGATGCGGTTAAAGACGGTCCCGCCACCGAGCGAAATGGTGGCCTGCCCATCGGACGACGACAGCAGGTCGCAGGATATGAAATCGCTGTCGCCGATGAATTCGGCAACGAAACGGGTCTTGGGATTGGCATAGAGTTCGGGGCCGGTTCCGATCTGGTCGATGATGCCCTTCGAAAAGACCGCGATGCGGTCGGAGAGCCGCAAGGCTTCCTCCTGATCGTGCGTGACGTAGAGGATCGTCACTTCGGTCTGTTGGTGGATGCGGCGGATCTCGTGCTGGATTTCCTCGCGCAGCTTCTTGTCGAGCGCCGACAGCGGCTCGTCCATCAGCAGCACCGGCGGATCATAGGCAAGGGCCCTGGCGAGGGCGACGCGCTGCTGCTGACCGCCGGACATCTGTGCCGGTTTGCGATCCTCGAAGCCTTCGAGCCGGACGAGGCGCAGCATCTCCTTCACCTTGCTGTCGATCTCGGCCTTGGACTTGCGCCTGACCTTCAGCGGAAATGCAATGTTTTCGCCCACCGTCAGATGCGGAAACAGGGTGTAACGCTGGAACACCATGCCGATGTTGCGCTTGTGCGACGGCGTGGCGAGCAGGGTCTTGCCCTCCAGCGCAATGTCGCCTTTCGTCGGGTTGTCAAATCCCGCCAGGATGTAGAGCGTCGTGCTCTTGCCGGATCCGGAGGGTCCGAGAAAGGTGAGGAACTCACCACGCCTGACGTCGAGAGTGACATCGTGCACGGCGACGACAGGGCCGTATTCCTTGCGTATACCGCGGATCTGAAGGAATGGTTCGTTCATTGTTTCAGTACCTTACGCACGACGGCAACAAGGGCCATCAAGATGATCGTCAAAAGGATGAGAAGGGTCGACGCTGCAGCGACGACAGGCGTCAGGTCTTGCCGGAGCGTCGCCCATACCTTCACGGGCAGCGTCTGCAGGGTCGGGCTGGACATGAAGATCGCCACCACCACCTCGTCCCAGGATGTGAGGAACGAGAAGACGGCTGCCGAAAACAGCCCATGGCTGATCGCAGGAAGCGTGATCCTGATCTTTGCCTCCAGCGGCGAGGCGCCACAGAGCACCGCCGCATCCTCGATCGACTTGTCGAAACCCTCCAGCGCGCTCGATATCGACAGGATCGAGAAAGGTAGCGCGAGGACGAGATGCGAAATGACGAAACCCGTCAGCGTCCCACCAAGGCCGATCCTCAAGAAAAAGGCGTAGAGAGCAACCGCGAGAACCACGACCGGAAGGATCATCGGCGTGAGGAACAGCGCTTTCAGCGCATCGCGAAAGACGAACGAGCCGCGCACCAGCCCGAAGGACGTCACGAGCCCGAGCAGCACCGACAGGACGGTGACGATGACGGCGATCTTGAAGCTCGTCAGAGCCGATTCCAGCCAGCGCGGATCGGCGAAGAGCTCGCCATACCATTGAAGCGTCCAGCCCGGCGGCGGAAAGATCAGCCACTGCGAGGAACCGAAGGACAGCGCCGCGATGAAGAGGATCGGCAGCAGCAGGAAGGCGGCGGTCAGAAGCGTTATCGCGAGAAGCACGTATTTCCACCAGCCGAGACGGTCGAAATTGAGCAACATGTCAACGTCCTCCCGGGTTCTGGCTGCCGAAGAAACGCAGCTGCACGGCATAAAGCGACAGGGTCACGACGAGAAGAACCAGTGCCGCAGCACCGCCCATTCCCCAATTGACCAGCGACTGCACGAATTGCGCGATCAGCTCTGCGAGCATCATGTTGGCGGTGCCGCCGAGAAGCGACGGCGTGACGAAATAGCCGAGCGACATGACGAAGACCATGAGGGCGCCGGCCGCCATGCCGGGTGTTGCCAGCGGCAGGAGAACGCGCGTCAGACACTGCCACCGGTTGGCGCCGCAAAGGGCGGCCGCCTGCAGGATCGACGGGTCGATCTTCCTGATGACGCCGTAGAGCGGCAGGATGATGAAGGGCAGCATGATATAGGTCATGCCGATCGTCACCCCGGTCAGATTGTTGACGAGGGCCAGCGGTTTGTCGATCAGGCCCATTCCGATCAGCATCTTGTTGATGAGCCCCGTGCGCTGTAGAAGCACCATCCAGGCATAGGTGCGGGCGAGCAGGTTGGTCCACATCGACAGAAGCAGGATCGCAAAGATCACCGAGGTCAGCCGTCCGGGCATGATTGCCAGCGCCCAGGCAACGGGAAAACCGATCAGCAGCGAAATCACCGTGACGAGGCCCGAGACGATGAAGGTGTTGGCGAAAATCTTCAGATAGGTCGCAGACCCGATCAGTTGCACATAGTTGCCGAGGCCCGGCACCGGTTCCAGCACGCTTCGCAACAGAAGTATCGCCACGGGCACGATGAAAAAGATGCCGACGAAGGCGAAAGCCGGAGCGACCGCGCCAAAACCTGTTGCCCTGCGCACCTTTGGCAAAGGCGCAATTATGCCGGAGGCATCGCTATACGTCGACATGACAGTCCTTCCCACCCGTCAATTTCCGCGGGGCGCGCGCCGAATACAACCGATTGGCACCGGCGCGCCGCGGGGGCACGGCGACCTTCGCCGTGCCCGTTCATCTCAAGTTTCAGCCTATTTCGCCTGCCAGGCGTACCACTTCTCGCCGATGGCATCGCGGTTCTCTGCCCAATAGTTCATATCGGCATTCACCTGGCTTGCCGTCTGCTGGTCCGGCAGGGTCTTGGCCGTCTCCGGGTCCATCAGCTTGGCCGAGTCGAGATTGATCGGCGCGTAGCCGGTGGCTTTTGCGAGGGCCGCCTGCGGTTCAGCCGAGGTCGCCAGCGCGATGAACTTCATCGCAGCCTCGGCGTTCGGCGAGCCCTTCGGCACGACGAGCGCATCGGCAGCGGTGATGTTCTGTTCCCAGGAAGTTTCAACCTTGATGCCGGTCGCTGCAAGCGCCGTCATGCGGCCATTCCAGACACTGCCGAAGGGAGCCTCGGCGGAAGCCAGAAGCTGCTGCGACTGCGCGCCGCCCGACCACCAGATGATGTCGGATTTGATCGTATCGAGCTTCTTGAAGGCACGATCGAGATCAAGCGGATAAAGCTTGTCGGCAGGCACGCCGTCGGCAAGCAGCGCCGCTTCAATCACGCCGGGAGCCGACCACTTGTAGAATGTGCGCTTTCCCGGAAACTTGGCCGTATCGAACAGATCGGCCCATGTCTTCGGGCAGGCGCTGACGGCATCGGCATTGCAACCGATCACGAAGGAATAATAGAAACTGCCGACCGAATAGTCGGTGACGAAGCGCGGATCGAGCTTGGATTTGTCGATGACCGAGAAATCGAGCTTCTCGAGCTGGCCGTTCTTGCCGGCCTGGGCGGCATAATCGCCTTCGACGTCGACAACATCCCAGCTGACCTGACCGGCTTCGACCATCGCCTTGAGCTTGCCGTAGTCGGTCGGCCCGTCCTGGACGACGGTGACGCCGGTCTTCTCGGTGAACGGACTTGCCCATGCAGCCTTCTGCGCGTCCTGGGTCGTTCCTCCCCAGCTCGAAAAGACGAGGTTTTCAGCCTGTGCCGGCGCGGACACAGCCACAAATGCGGCGACCGCCGCGAAAGCAAATGTTGTTTTCATGTTCCCTTATCCTTGTTCTGTTTGCCTACGGGTATGCCTTATGCCGTCAGTGCGCCTCGCTCCTGGGAGAAAAGTTGGCTGGCTTCATAATCTTGTTTTCCGCCACCTCGATCAGATCGCGGATCTTGGGCAGGAAAGCCTGCCATCGGGGGTCGGCCATGAGCCTCTGGCGCCTCGCCTCCCGGTCGTCCAGGCTCGTAAAGGCCCAGATGTGGACGATCTCGTTGATCGTTCCGATTTCCGAGAAGAAGTAGCCGACGAGCGTGCCGAGATGGCTCTTCTGGATCTCGATCCCTTCTTCCTCGACGACCTTGAGATATTGCGGGATGGCGCCATTCTTCAGCCGATAGGTCCGGATTTCGTAAAACATCGGCGCTATCTCATCACGAAGGGATCGGGGATCGGATCATCCGACGTCCTGAGCCAGATCGTCTTGGTGCGGGTATAGTCGAGGGCCGCGGCCATGCCGCCTTCCCTGCCATGGCCCGACAAGCCGAAACCGCCGAAGGGCGCAATCGGCGACACCGCGCGGTAGGTGTTGACCCAGACGATGCCGGCGCGAATGCCCTTCATCAGCCGGTGCGCCCGGGTCAGGTTCTGGGTAAAGAGGCCGGAGGCAAGGCCATAGCGGGTATTGTTGGCAAGCATCAGCGCCTCGGTCTCGGTCTCGAATGAGACAACGGACAGGACTGGCCCGAAGAATTCCTCGATCAGCGAGGGTGAATCGACATCGTCGCAGTCGAGGATCGTCGGCGGGAAATAAAAGCCTTCGCCATCGATCTTGCTGCCACCGGTGACAAGGCGGGCGCCACTTTCGATCGACCTGGCGACAAGCGCGCCGATATTGTCCTGTTGGCGCTTGGTGGCAAGCGGGCCGACTTCGGTCGCCATATCGAGCGGCGCGCCGATCCGGATCGCCTGCGCCTTCTCACGCAGCAAGGCGACGAATTTGTCCTTGACGCTGCGTTCGACGATCAGCCGCGATCCGGCAACGCAGCTTTGTCCCGTCGCGGCGAAGATGCCGGCGACCTGGGCGTTGGCGGCACTTTCGAGATCCGCGTCGGCAAACACGATGAACGGCGACTTGCCACCGAGTTCGAGCGAGGTGGAGGCGAGGTTTTCGGCCGAGTTGCGAACGACGTGCCGGGCGGTTTCGGGACCGCCGGTGAAGGCGACATGCGCGACCTTCGGATGGCGGCCGAGGGCCGCGCCGCAGGAGCCGCCGAAGCCCGTGATGATGTTGACGACGCCTGCGGGAAAGCCGGCCTCATGGACGAGACGCGCAAATTCGAGAAGCGGCGCTGGCCCGTCTTCCGAGGCCTTGACCACCATCGTGCAGCCGGCAGCGAGCGCCGGGCCGATCTTGACCGCCGACAGGAAGAGCTGGCTGTTCCACGGCACGACCATGGCGACGACACCGATCGGCTCGCGGCGAAGCCAAACATCCATGTCAGGCTTGTCGATTGGCAGGTAGGAGCCTTCGATCTTGTCGGCGATGCCGGCATAGTAACGATAATATTCGGCGACATAGGCGATCTGCGCGGATGTTTCGCGGATGATCTTGCCGGTGTCCCGCGTCTCCAGCTCGGCAAGGATCTGCGCATTGGCGGCAACTAGATCGGCCAGCTTGTAGAGCAGCTTGCCGCGTTGCGTGGCTGTCATTTTCGACCAGGGGCCTTCGTAGAGCGCCCTGTCGGCAGCGTTCACGGCCCTGTCGACATCAGCTTCACGCGCTTCCGGCATATCAGCCCAGACGGCGCCAGTGGCCGGATCGATGCTGGGATAACGGGCCTCGCCGTCCGAGAATTCGCCGTCGATATAGTGCTGGAAACGCCGCATGGCCCTACTCCTGAAATGCCGGCATGACCTCGGCGATGAAGCGTTCGAGCGACGCCTTCTTGCGCTCGAAACTCATGCCGGTGTCGATCCAGAAGGAATATTCGTCGTAACCGAGTGCTTCATAGGTCTTGAGCCGATCGATGACGGTCCGTGCGTCTCCAACGACGTTGTTGGTGTGCATGACCTGATCCGAAAGCATCGCATTCGACCTGATCTGCTCGTCCGGAATGCGCTCGATCAGGCCTTGGGTGACCGGCTTCTCATTCTTGAACCAGGCGAAGAAGTAGTTGTAGTAGACGCTGAGTTCATGGGCGGCCTGGGCGACATCTTCTTCCGACGTGCCGACATAGGTGTGACGCAACAGCATGATCTTGGGCCGGTCGATCTGCGGGTTCTTGGCGCAGGCATCGTTGAAGCGGTCCATCAGCGACTGCACCTCATCATCGCCCTGCCAGAGCGGCGTGACCTGAACGTTGCAGCCGTTGGCGACGGCGAATTCGTGCGAGTTCGGATCGCGCGCCGCGACCCAGATCGGCGGGTTCGGCTGCTGCAACGGCTTCGGGGCGGAGGTGGTCGCGGGGAACTTGAAGAATTCGCCGTCATGGGCGTAGTCACCGTTCCAGATTCCTTTGATTGCCGGGATGAGCTCGCGCATGCGCTGACCGGCGCTCCAGGCATCGAGACCCGGGAGCAGGCGCTCGTATTCGAAGGAATAGGCGCCGCGCGCAATGCCGATATCGAGCCTGCCGTCGCAGATGATGTCGGTCATAGCCGCTTCGCCGGCAAGCTTGATCGGATGCCAGAAGGGAGCGATCACCGTTCCCGTGCCGAGCCGTGCCTGCGATGTGCGGCGCGCGAGATCGGCGATGGTGACGAACGGGTTGGGTGCGATGGTGAAATCCATGCCATGGTGCTCACCCGTCCAGATCGCATGCATGCCACCCTTATCGGCAATCTCACAGAGCGCGACGAATTCCTCGTAAAGGCTCTTGTGGCTCTGGCTGGCATCGAGCCGTTCCATATGGACGAAGAGGGAGAACTTCATGCTTTTGCGCCCTTGGCTGGAATGGGATGAACTTTGCCGCCGGTCTCGTCACCGAAATAGACGCCGAAATTGCCGATCGAGCTTTCCATCGCGAAGCGATTGACGATGTCGGCGGTCGAGCTGGTCTTGAACTGCGCGCCAGATAGAGCATCGGGCTTCAGGAACCTGCCGCTCGCTGGCTCCCCATCGCCTGCGACAGCGTGGTAGACGATGTGCTGCTTGCCGTCGCTCTTGCCCTCGTAAACCGAATAGAGAAAGCCGATGCTGACCTTCAGCCCGGTTGATGTCTCCAGGTATTTTTCCAGCATCTCCGTCGGGTTGCCGTCATGGGCGTCAATGCTTGGGAGAAACAGAACGTCATCGCCGAGCAGCAGAACCTCTCCGCGCCGTTCGACGACGGCGGCAAGTTCCAGATTGCCTTCGCTCGCCGCGGAAACCGCCTTGCTGGCGAGCGTCGGCGTAAAATAGCCGCCACGGGCATAGCCGAGACCATTGCGGCCGCTATTGTCGAAGGATTCGATCCGTCCCATCAGGATGACGTGGTCGCCGGCCTCGATGACCTCTTCCATCGCGCATTCGAACCATGCCGCCACGTTCGAGAAGACCGGGCAGCCTGCTGATCCCTTCGACCACTCGACCGCCGCAAACCTGTCTTCGACCGGCCGCGCAAAGGTATTCGACACGTCCTTCTGCGTTTCCGACAGCACGTTGATCGCGAAATGCTGCGCGCCGGTCATGGTCGCGAAATTGCGCGACGTCTTGGCGAGGCAAACAAGGAGCAAGGGCGGATTGAGCGAGACTGACGTGAAGGAATTCGCCGTGAACCCGATCGGATTTCCATCCCTGTCGCAGGCGGTGACGACGGTCACGCCAGTCGGAAAAGCCCCGAATGCATCGCGCAATGCCCTTGGATCGGCAGTCTGGATTGTCATCGTTCATCCTCCCCGAACGACAGCCACTCAGCGAGTAGCGAATTTACGATTTCAGGCGCGGTGAGGTTCACCATATGACGATGACCCTCCACGATGCGGACCCTGCCTTTCGGCGCAAGCGCCGCCATTTGCGTCGCCATCAAGGGCGTCGAGTTCGGATCATCGGATCCCGTCAGGAACAGGGCTGGACCTTGAACGTCTTTCCAGCCATCGGCATAGGTCTCGTCTCCCCCGGCGAAGGCGGCGTAAGCGACAGCATAACCCTCGGGATCGACGAGGTTGAGCCATTTCCGCGTCAGTTCGCGAGCGGCGTTGCTGCCCGGATCGTCGCCGAACCAGCGCGCCAGTGGACCTTCCTTATCCACGCCCGCTACAGGAATGGCCGCGGCCCGCGCCAACACGGCAGCCTTTGCTTCCGGGTCGCGCCTATAGACCCCATTGAGGTAAGCGACACGCTTGATGCGTTGACCGAACGTCGCCGCCGCCCCTCCCGACACCAGTGCTCCCATGGAGTGCCCGGCGACATTCGTCGCTTCGATGTCCATCTCGTCGAGAAATCGGCCGAACCAGGCGACGAATTCCTCGAGGCGGCTGCCCACCGGCAGCTTTGCGCTCTCGCCGTGGCCCGGCATGTCGACGGCGATGACGCGCTTTCCGCCGGAAAGCGATGCGATCTGCGGCGCCCAGGCTTCGAGCCGCATGCCGACGCCATGGATCAGAACCAGCGGCTCGCCGTCGCCGGCCTCGTGATAGGCCGTTCCGCCCGCCGTCTTCTTTCGAGGCAAGGAACCGGCGTCCTTCGCTGCAGCGGCGCCTGAGATCGATCCGGCTGTCAGCATGTCAACGCCCACCCTTTCAAACGCCCGCAGGATTGGCGACGTCCTGCCCCAGGTCCTTCAGATCCTGGTAGCGGTCGCCGATGCGGTGATGGGGACGCCCGCCCACCGACGCGCCCAGAGCCACGACGATCTCGTCTGCGGCGGGCGCGTCGGGGATCGACGTCTGGATGGTCAGGTAGTGCGAGCGGCGGCCTTCATCATTCTTGTCCATCAGCGGGATCATGATCGGCGCATTGGCAGGGCCGCGCGTGTTGCAGAAGGCGAGATAGGACTTTGCGCCCACGGCCTGGCGATAGAAATTGCCGAAGCGCAGGGTGTGGATGAGCGCCGATGCATGCTCGATCTCGCCATTCAGGCCGACGACAGCAGCCTTTCCATATCCCTCGACAGCCTCGCCGGAGCCGACCGCCTCGATGATCATCTTGGTGAGCAATTCGCCGAGAATAGGAGCGGCCGCATGGATTTCCGGCTTGAGGTCTTCGACGAAGCCGCGTCCCGCCCAGGGATTGTTCACGACCGCAAAGGCGGAGAACAGCTTCAGCGGCACCGCCGCAGCCTTGCTGCCCTCGATCAGCGTCGTTTCGATCTGCAGTCCCGTCTTGCGAATTTGAATGACCATCGAATACCTCATTTCTCATTTTGGTATTATGGTATGCCATAATATGACGCTGTCAAGTTCGTTTCTACGAAGCCGGGGATTTAAGCATCAATCCAGAAATAGCCTTTACAAAACAGTAATTTATAACTGCTGATGCGCTCATCAGCATCTATCGCTGCGGATCTTGCCCTGGCGAAAATCTCCAAGACGGCAGGCGAGCACTCATAGGCTCCCCGGAGAGAACTTCTTCATTCAGCTTGCGTTGTCAGCTGACACAGCCGCGAAGATCCCAGCTCATGCAATGCCACCTCACATATTATTTAATATGGCATACCATCACATTGAGCAAAGTTGGGTGTCAAGCCGGGAGTGCGCACTCCCCGGAATCGCGCGATCGATGTTTACTGGCTGCCGCCGATGGCTGCGGCGGGCGGTCGGCCTATTCGGCGGACGTCTTGGCGGATAGCACCGCTTCGGCAATCGCGCAGGCGGCGGCGACATGGTCCATCGCGGCCTGATAGGCCCCATCGCCATCACCGCGGCGGATGGCATCAACGATCTTCGACATCTGCGCCGGTCCTTCGATGCCTCGCCGCTCCGTCTTGATCGTCATCGAGCGCAGGTGGTTTATGCGCACGGTGAGGAGATTGACGACGCCCCAGGCGACATGCCTGTCGACCATCGTGAACAGCGTCTGATAGAAGGAAGTGGTGTTCGCGAGCACAGCCGTCATATCATTGTCGCGATAGCTGTTGCGGATCCCGGTCAGGGATTCTTCCAGCGCGGCGACGATCTCTGGACTGCTGCGCTCCGCGCATAGCCGCGCTGCCATACCCTCGAGCGCGCCGCGGATCTCATAGATCTGTTTGGCTTCGTCGATGTCGAGCTGGGCAACGATCGGCCCCTTGTTCGGCAGATTGGCGACGAGCCCTTCCGATTCCAGGTGCCTTAGAACCTCACGCACGACGGTCCGGCTGACGCCGAGCTGGGCACAGAGGTCGCGTTCGACAAGGCGGTCACCGGGACGGAAATAGCCGTTCACAATGGCTTCGCGGACCTTGTCAAGCGCCAATTCCCGCAATGTCTTTGCAGGACGCTCGACCCTGATTGTTGCGTCCTTCAGAGCACCGCTCATTCTGCACCTCAGAGTTGGACTGACTTCGCGCTCAAATTCCCGCACGGCAGCCGAATTCGAAAACCGTATTATGGCGTACCAGATACTGTAGCTGTCGCCGGCCGGCAATTCAACCGCACCATAGCGATCGGGGATTGTCAGCCTATGCTTCGGCACTCGGCCGTTTCGCGACGATCTCTTCGACCACGGCCTTCGCCTGCACCCGAATGTCGGGAACGGCCGTGATCTCCCAGAATTGGCCCGCGGTCAAGGCGCCGACCGAAAACAGCCGGGCGGGCGAGATCCGCGATGGCGCCGTCACCTCGGAAGCGGCATCCACCTGGATCCCGAGGCCGAGAGGATCAGGGGCGATCAGTTGAAACCGGCTCATTTCCTTCAAAAGCGGTGAATGGCTGATCCCGGCACGCTCCATTCCCGTGCAGTTGACGAGCCAATCCGCCCTGATCTCGGCGATGTCCCCTGTCCCTCTGATCCTGTATCCGGCAAGGAGCCTGTCCTCCTCGGCCCCGAGCGATTTCAGGAAGCCTGCATGGAAACGGACGGTTCCCTCCGAGACCAGTTTCTCGAACGTACCGAACACGTCGGGCGCGACCCGGTGACGATGGATGTTCCACCAGGGGAGTGCATGCCTGAGGAAGCGTGCCCGCTCCTTGCTGGAAAGACGCTGCCAGAGAGCCTGCGTGACGGGCCTCAGGCCGTCCATTACGCTTCGCCAGTCGTCGACCGCCCTGCTCTTTTCCCGTAGGCTCTTCAACATGCCGCTGATCGTACCCGGAAGCGCCTGGACATCGATCGGAAGCGGCGGCAGCGGCTTCCTGGCATGTCCGAGCGGCGCGAGCCCGCGGCGTGAAAGCACGTCGATCCTGCCATTGTGGCCGTGAGCGCGAAGTGCCAGAACCTGGTCGATCATCGTCAGCCCGGAGCCGAGGATACAGACGGCATCGGACGATGCGACGCGCCTCAGCCAAGAGAGCCGCCACGGGTTCTCGACGATCCGCGATCTCAGCGACAGCGGGACCCCAGCCGGGTTGACCGGGAGGTTGGCGTTGCCGACGCCAAGGCAGAGCACCACGTTCTTCCCGGCGATCTCGTCGCCATTGCCGAGGTGAAAGGCCAGCGTGCTGCTATAACGTTCGACACATCCCGTCGCCTTGGCCCTGATGAAATCGACCCGGCAGCGGCCGTCCCGCTTTCGAAGCAGCCGCGCAAGCGTATCCCTGACATAGAGACCGTAGTCGCTGCGCGATGCGAAATCGCCTGCCTGCATCAGGCGTCCATGGCGTTTCAGCCAGTCGACGAAGTCGTCGGGATGATGCGGCAACAGGCTCATGCGGCCCGCGGGCACGTTAAGGCGATGGAGATAGAGTTCCGTCCGATAGGCCGTCCCGCGGCCGAAGCCGGGATCGTCGCCAACGACGGCAATCTTCGCCGAGGCGGGAAGCTGCTCGATGAGATTGCAGGTCACGGCTATGGCCGAAAAACCGGAACCGACCACGATAACATCATATATCACCGCATTCTCCCTGAAGCTCCGTACGCCCTAGCTCTCGTCGCTCACGCGTCCTTGGGATCGCGCAAGTGGCAGAATCACGAAAACAAATGTCTTCATAGTCTATAAATATAGTTTGTTATTTCTCCCGCTAGCCCATTCTCAACCATTACCCTTTTGAGGGTGAGATTAAGGGGGCCGGGTGGCCCTCAAACAAAGGGGCTCAAGATGAATTTCAAAAATTTGGTTGCCGCCATCGCTATCGGCGTCGGCACTCTCGCAGCGGCTGTTGTCGCCGAAGCGGCGGACAAGAAAGTCGTCGTCGGCTATCAAACCGATGCCCTGCCGTCCTCAGTGGCAATCGCCAATGGCGAATTCGCCAAGTCGACGGGATACGACATCGACTTCCGCAGGTTCAATTCGGGCGCCGAGATCTTTGCGGCCATTGCCTCGGGCGATGTCCAGGTCGGCTATGTCGGCTCCAGCCCGTTTGCGGCCGCGGTATCACGCGGGCTTGAGGTCAAGGCCTTCTACCTCGCCTCCATCTCGGGCATCGACGAGGCTCTCGTCGTCCGCAACGGTTCCGGCATCGAAAGCGTGAATGACCTGAAGGGCAAGAAGCTTGCCGCCGCGCCTGTTTCCACGGACCACTATCAGCTCCTGGCGCTGATCAAATCGCTGGGCCTGACCGAAAAGGACGTTCAGGTCTTCGCAATCCCTCAGCCCGAGATCGTCGCAAGCTATAATCGCGGCGATATCGACGGCGGCTTCGTCTGGGATCCGGCGCTGACCGAACTCAAGAAGAACGGAAAGGTTCTCGTCACCTCGAAGGATGTGGCAGACAAGGGTGCGCCGACCTTCTCGGCCTGGGTGGCGACCTCGAAGTTTGCCGCCGACAACCCGCAATTTCTCAAGAGCTTCGCCGCGGTCATCAACAAATACTACACGTCCTTCGCCTCGGACAAGGCCGCCTGGGGTCCCGACAGCGACAACGCCAAGTCGCTCGCCAAGCTTCTCGGCGGAACGCCCGACCAGCAGGCATCGGCCCTGAAGAACCTCACGCTTCTGACGCCTGAGGTCCAGGCATCGGATGCCTGGCTCGGCGGCGGCGAAAAGGCAGGTGCCGGCAGGATCCTCAAGGACACGGCATCCTTCCTGAAGGAACAGGGCAAGGTTTCCGACGTGCTGGCCAACTACGGTGCCTTCGTCACCGCCGACGCGCTCACCGGCGTCAGCAACTGATCCTCCCCGACGTCGGCCCGGCTTGCCGCGCCGGCGTCAAACTTGCGAGCGGCCACATGCTTAAAGTCGATCACGCCAGCGTCTTCTTCTCAGCCCGCGACGGACGGACCGTCCACGCGCTCGATCGCGTCTCTTTCGATATTCCCGAACGAGGCTTCGTCGTCGCGCTGGGAGCGTCGGGATGCGGCAAATCAACCCTTCTCAATGCGATTGCCGGATTTCTTCCGCTTTCGGACGGCCGGATAACGCTCGATGGTCGCGCGGTCGAACGACCAGGCGCGGATCGTGGCGTCGTCTTTCAGAAGGACTCGCTGCTGCCCTGGAAATCCGTGGTCGACAATGTCGCGCTCGGTTTGAAATTCGCGGGCGTAAACCGGAAGGAGCGGCAAGCGCACGCGCTGGAGCTTCTCAGGCTCGTCGGACTCGACGAATTCGCCGGCGCCTTTCCCTACGAGCTGTCGGGCGGCATGCGGCAGCGTGTCGGCATCGCGCGCGCTCTGGCGACAAATCCAGACATCCTGCTGATGGACGAGCCATTCGGCGCGCTCGACAGCCTGACGCGCGAGCAGATGCAGGAACTGCTGGTTTCCATCTGGGACAAGACGGCAAAGAAGGTTTTCTTCATTACACATTCGATCGAAGAGGCATTGTTCCTGGGCACGCAGGTCCTGGTCATGTCACCGCGGCCGGGGCGCGTCGTCGCGCGCTTCGACCTCGATTTCATCAGCCGCTTCGCCGAAACCGGCGATGCCCGATCCATCAAGGCGTCGCCACAATTTGCCGAGCTGCGCGAGGAAATACGCGCCATTCTCCACAGCACCGAAGACTTGAGGAGCGCCGCATGAGCGATATAGTACAGGCCACACCGATTGTGGCCGATACGGCGGACCGCCAGGTCAAGCTGGTGAAAATGGCAAGCTTCGGCGCCGGCGAGAAGTCGACGGTGGCGATCAGCGTCGCCACTGCCTTGGCCCTATTGCTGTTGTGGTGGCTCGTATCGGCGCTCGGCGTCGTTCCACACCTCTTCCTGCCGCGCCCGGACGAGGTGCTGAAGCAGATCGGCGTCATCTATCGCGACGGCTACGCCGGGGCGTCGCTGTCCGAGCATGTCTTTGCGAGCCTGTTCCGCATCGTGGTCGCGGCCCTCATCGCCGTCTCCGCCGGCATTCCGCTGGGTTTGCTGATGGGCCTGAACCGCTGGGCAAAAGGCGTCCTCGACGCGCCGATCGAGTTCTACTGGCCGCTTCCGCCGCTCTCCTACCTGCCGCTGATGATCATCTGGCTCGGCATCGGCGAGACATCGAAGATCACGTTGCTGGTGCTTGCGATGTTCGCGCCGATCTGCCTCTCGGCCCAGGCCGGCGTTCGTTCGCTGCCGATCGAGCGCGTCAATGCCGCCCGTTCGCTGGGCGCGAGCCGGCTGCAGCTCTTCCTGGATATCGTCCTGCCCTCCGCCCTGCCCGAGATCCTCACCGGCATCCGGATTGCGCTCGGGGTCGGCTGGGGCACGCTGGTTGCCGCCGAATTGATCGCTTCCACGCGCGGGATCGGTTTCATGATCATGTCTGCGTCGCAGTTCCTGGCAACCGACGTCGTCTTCGTCGGCATCGGCATCATCGCCATCTGCGCCTTCACCTTCTCGGCGGCCATTCGTTTCCTGGAGGCATTCCTCGTGCCGTGGAAGGGCAAGATTTGACGCGTAGCGGCGATCGCGGATATCCGCCGCGTGTCAATGCACCGTAAATCTGGCCGCCTCGGCTTGGCGCCGTTGCAGGGTGCGGATCAGCATTGCGGCTTCCCTGACGATCCCCGAAAATGTCGCATCGTCGGCATCGGCGATCCTTCCCGTCATGTCACGGATGATCGTCGTCAAATGGATGATCGCGCTGCGGCTTTGCGCATCTTCGGGTCCGAATTCAGTATTGGCCATGGCGAGCAGCGCCTGCACCAAACGATCCATGGTCTGCCGGCGCCTGCTTCTCGGGTCGGCGTTCGGATCTTCGCTGAGGCGCAGGAGGTCGGCTACGATGTCGGACATTCCGGCCCCATTCACAACGCAAAAGCGGGCGGCATCGAAACGAACCGCTTTCGAGCGCCCGGACGCGTCTTCAATGCGTCCAGCAAGCGGTAGCCATTGCGCCAACGGCCGAAGCCGCTGGCAATATTGATATGCCCGGCAAGGCCGATATTCCTGGTCTCGGCGTTCCATAGGCCGCCGAACAGGGTCAACCGATCGACCGTCATGTACGCATCGTTCATGCTGCCGACGACGATGCTCGGAAAAGGCAGGGGCGCCGTCGGCATGGCGCCAAACGAGATATGCCCCGGATGCAGGATTTCCGTGGCGGGCAGATCGCATGGAGCAACGAGCAATGCCCCTTTGACGCGACGCGCGGCATTCCGTCCCGCCAGCCGGGCGGCCAGCAGGCACCCGAGACTGTGGGCCACCAGATAGGCCTCGCCGGCCTCTTCAAGCGCACCCTCCAGCCGCGGCAACCAGCTGTCGAGGTTCGGATGGTCCCAATCGTCCTGGACGACGCAACGGCTGTCCGGATGATCCTGCAGCCAATGTCGCTGCCAATGCCCTTCTCCCGAGCCGAACAGTCCGGGAAGGATAAGGATGTGGCTCATCGGATCAGCCCGATCACTAGGGCGAACAGGAATGTGAAAGAGCCGGTGATCGTGCAGATTCCGGCCGCATGCCTGATCTGCGACATGAGGCCGGTGGAAGCCCTTCTTGCACCGCGCCGGCCGAGGCCGGTCTCAACGACGATTGCCATCACGCCACCTCCTCAATACCAAAGTCCGGGAATCGCGCCCCAATAATGGAGTTCGTATTCGCGCGCGGACCAGTCACGTTCGTCCCGCGCGAATGATCCATTCACAGGCTCGCGCACCTTCACCGCAAGGAGGAGGCCGATCACGAGTTTCAGCCAGACGTGAAATTCAAGCTTCATGCGAACCTCCTGTCAGGGACCGATAGTTTTCTGTTAAGAAATCAGCGAATGACGTCTCGCATTGGCAAGAAGATCGCGAAGCGATGCCTCTGGCCCATAGAGCATCAGCAGGCGATTTTCCTCGCGTTTGGCGAGGCGATATCGTCGGGCGAATTCGAAGACGCTCCACAATTGATCGCTGGCCGCCGGCCTTTCCGCATCAATGATCGTTGCTTCCTGAGATCGAGCCATGGCGACGATCCTTATTCGGCAGCCGCCAGCGCCGGGTTTGCGCCCGGGAAGAAGGCTCTCAATTCGCCGATCACTTCACTGATGCGGTTCGAAAGCGGTTCGGATGCAACCGCATAATCCTGGAAGTCACGATCGGACGCATAAACAGCGGTTGGCAGCGTGTGAGCCATGAAAAACCCGAACAGCGGCCGAAGCTGGTGCTCAACCATCAAGGCATGTCGGTCACCGCCGCCTGTCGCCGTGATGATGATCGGCTTGCCTCGAAGCTCCTGCGGATCGATCAGGTCGATCAGGTGCTTGAAAAGACCGGGATAGGAACCCTTGTAGGTCGGCGAGCCGATGATCAGGGCGTCGGCCTGCACGATCTCGTCGACGACACGCCTGGCCTGCTCGTCGAGGTCCTTGCGCCATAAGGCGCTGCCCAGCGACGGACCGAAATCGTGCAGATCATAGGTCTTGCTGGCAAAGCCGTATCGGATGCTTGCGCGTTCGGCGACGTGGCGCACAAGCGCCAATGTTTTCGAAGGACGGTTGAAGCTGCCAGCAATGCCGACGAGTTTGAAACCTGACATGGTTTTTCCTCTCTTTGGATTGCTCAACTATTGTCTACACAATTGATAGATTAAAGGAACGTAAGTCTCTCCTTGCTGGCGTCGTTGAAAAAAACGTTCGCCACCACTTCGGCACGCATAAGCTGCGCTTCGTGTCGCAATTTCGGGAAACATCGATTTTCAGCCGAGCAGTTCGCAACCTGCCGGCTTTTCGACCTGCGGGTGATCGTCAATCGCTTCGGCAAAGACCGCAATCAGAACGACGCTCTACCGCATGAGATCTGGTCAGTGGGTGGACAGTGACGCTGCCCTCAGACGCGTATCCTTCGGGCATTCGCCGAACGCACTGAAAAGGCTCTAAAACCATTCTGCAACGCACGAAGCGAGACCCCGACGGCCTCTGCAACCATTGTGATCGTGAACGGTTCGCTGATGTTTGCGTGCATGTAGTCGATAGCGCGCCGAACATGCCAAGGGGCGATTGCCGATACTTTTTGTCCCAAATACTCAGTAAAAGATGCTGGGTAAACCGGAGGATAAGGTCCGACATCGCTTCGCTCAGCAAGGAAAGACCGACAGGAGATGACAGGAGAGGACCGTTGTTGCGCATGCCCTGCATGATTGTCCCCACCAGGTTGCCAATGATCTGACCCGCTGGACTTGTGAGATCGAGAACCGGTTCAAGATCAAGCGACTCCAGAACTGGTTTCTCCAAAAGGGCCGAAATCGTGCGTATCACGATGCTCCAATCGAGACACAGAATCGTGCCTTTTCGTTGAACCTCGGCGGCCCACGAAAAAGTTCGATCCTTCGTCAACGGCTGCGCTCCGATGAGCCCATAACTCGTCGAATATGAATGAACCATCGACTCGAAGTCGTTTCCTTGATGAGTCGGAGAAAATCATGCGGAACACAAGACGTCTGACGACTTATGAAGTCAGATGCTGCTGTCGTCATTGCACTGCGATCACATTGGTAAAATCCGCAGCGGCGAAACCGGTTTTGGCTTCTATTAGACAAACGTCTTTGCAGCTGGCACGGCTGGCGGGCACTATCCCGTCCCCGCCAGCCTGACCAAATGGCTTTGCCGCAAGGGTGAATATTATTGGTATAAGATTTCCGGTTCAGGGGTCGGATTGGACGACACGCTCTGCTTTTTTCGCCTCAGAAATATATACTTCTTATAGATTTAGCGGGAGTTTTTCATGCCATTGCAGACGGCTGATGTCATCGATTTCCAGGCTTACCGGCAGTCGCGCAGCAAACATGCTGATGTGGTTCAAGCGACCGCACCGGTATCATTTGCAATGCAGCCAGTCCTGATGTGGGTGCCGTATTGGGGTTTCGTCCCCGTCATGGCAATGGGCACTCCGGGATATGGGGTCTGATCAAGCGCTTCTCTCGGACGGCGAAGCCAGAGATACCGCCGAGGAGATCACGGTTCAAACAGGACAGAATTTGCGGCGCATCCGTACCCGGCGCGGCTATTCCCTGGACAGGCTGGCAAAGATCGCCGGCGTGAGCCGTGCGATGCTCGGCCAGATCGAGACGGGCAAAAGCAGCCCGACATTAAGCATTCTCTCGAAGATCGCGCTTGCTCTAGGCATTCCCTGCGCCGCTCTGATCGCCGAACGCGGCGAGAGCCCGGTCATCGCCGTGCCCAGGGCAAGATCGAAAATTCTCTCCTCCTCCGAGGGGCGCTTTCGGACACGGGCTCTTTTCCCCTTCGAAGGCGAGCGGAAGGTGGAATTCTACGAGCTCAGGATCGCTCCGCACCATACCGAAAACGCCGACGCCCATCAGCACGGAACGGTTGAGAATCTGGTCGTTGCTCAAGGCACCGTCGAAATCATCGCCGGCAAGCAGTCGCCGCATATCCTGGGTGAAGGCGACGCCATCATCTTCGACGCAGATGTACCCCATATCTATCGCAACATGACGGGAACGGAAGCGATCCTCTACCTGGTGACGACCTATCTCGAAGACGTTCGCGCATGACGCAAAAGAGCCCCCGTCTCCGGAGGCTCTCGATCGTTTCCCTGAGGGACGATGGCTCAGGCGGCCATCATGCAGCACATCATCATGCCGCCGCAGTTCATCATGACGGGCATGCCGCCCGACATCATCGACATCATGCGCTTGCAGCACTCCATGAACATTTCGTTGTTCATGCCTTCCATCGGCTTCATTTCACAGATCATGCCCTCGGCGGTCATGGTGCACTTCATGGAGCCCATCATCATCATTGGCATGGAGGCCATCATCGGCATCATTGCACCCGACATCATGGGCATGCCACCCATCATCGGCATCATTCCGCCCATCATCGGGTTCATCATGGCGGGCATCATGTTGTTCATCATCGGCATCATGTTCATGGCGGGATTCATCATCTCTCTCCGGCAGTGGCGTTTCGCGTTTTAATGAGCAGGGAGATAAAAGAACTAATTGCAGCAAACAATGTAAAAAAATCTTCCCATATCTTTTCCTCCAATAGAATGGAGCGGTTTCGATGGGATTGCACAAACTTGCCAAAATAACGGAATTCCGTCCGCTATCATCGATCAAGCGGAGCGGCGCTTGCTTCGCCGACGTTCGGGAACGGCAATTCGACTCAGCTCCTGCAAAAGCACAAACGCCGTCGCGCCGGGCGCGACTGACAACGGCATTGGCGGCCTGAGTCGGTGACCTTCGGGTGCCTGACGCCGCACCCGTCACGAATGACGGGGATGCTTCGGATCGTCGTGCGGCTTCAGGAAAAACCGGCGGACAATGTCCCAATAGCCGTCATAGACAAGCCCGCCATTCGAACAGACGAGCGTTTCGCGATTTTGGCGATAGACCGTGGGAAGGCGATACCACGAGATGCCCGGCCGGCGATGATGGAGAACATGCAGGTTGTTGTAGAGGAACAGCAAGCCGAAGAAATGGCTGTTTTCGACGATAGCGGTGCGCTCCTCGTGGCTCTCGGCATATCTGTGCTCGGCATAGGATCTGAGCCGCGTCATCGCCGCGCCGGTGTAGACGAAAGCAAGGTAAAGCCACAGCGGCACGCCGCAGACGAGCGTCGCCCAGAATAGAACGGCGGCGACACCGATGCCGTGTGCTGCCCATATCCGCCGTCTTCCCGGTTCGTTCGTCCAGATCAACCGCCATTCCTGCCCAAGAAAACTCAAAATCATAACCGCGGGACCGATGGTCAAACGACCGAACAGGGTGGTGTTCCATCGCGCCAGCAGCCTGCCGGTCGCGCCGAGCTGCTCCCAGGCAGCCTTGGTGAAATAGGACGATTCAGGATCCTCGATGGGATCGGTCAGAAATTCGTCGCGATGATGCTCCAGATGGCTGTCCTTATAGATCGGATAAGGCAGCCACAGCGACAGCGGTATCGATCCGATCGCATCGTTTAGCCATCGGATTCCTGTGGGGTGGCCGTGAATAACCTCGTGCTGAAGCGATCCGTGCCAGGCGATCAGCCAGCCTCCAACAATGATCGCCACGATCGGGGATAATGATTGCCACCACCCGGTGAGCGCAAAAAATCCCCCATGGATGACGAATGCGAGAATGATGGTCGGCCATTCCGTCGGGCGCGTGGGAATAATGGTCCCGGCGGTCTGCGAAGTCTTTTCGGGCATGCGTGTGATTTCCTGATCAATCACACCAATCTATCGCATGGCATCGGCAGTAGAGAATAATACCTATCTATTTTATAGACTTATGTGAAAAAATCCGTCTCAACCCAGGCCGGATTTCTCGATCCAGACCTAGGGCCTGTCGCCGCGTAGATGACGTTCGAGGAAGGGCAAATTGTCTTGTCCCCAATAGAGTTCGCCGTCATGGACATAGGTGGGAAAGCCGAAGACGCCGCTGTCGCGCGCATGCACGCGGTCGGCCGACCATTTGTTCTGGACATCGTCATCGGCCTGCCGCCGGAGCAGTGCCGCGCCATCGAACCCTGCTGCGGTCACGATTGCCTCGCGCACGTCGGACCTGCCGATATCCTTCGCCTCGCTCCAGAAGGCATGCTGCAGGGCGCGGGCAACGCCGATCCAATCCTGGCGGTCGAGGTAGGCCGCAATGACGAAGAGAGATGCCGGCGTCGGATCGCTCAGCTCCGGGCGATGTTCGAGCCACAGCTCCTTGCCGCGCACCCGCGCCCAGCGTTTGAGATCCCGTGTCCAATAGGCACGCCGGATTTCGGGGCGATTGCGCGAGAAGATGCCGCCATTTTCTTCGACCACCGTCGTCAGATAGGGCGTGATGGCAACTTCGTTCTTCGCCGCAAGTTCGATAAAGGCGTCGAAGCCGATGTAAGACCAGGGCGAGCCGATCGAAAAGAAATAGTCTACCGATTTGGTCACTGATGCATATTCCCTGAGAGATGATTGTTCTGGCGTCGAATGGATGTGGCTTGAGGGTGTTCAGGAGGCGGCCCGAATGTCGGTTTGCCCTTTCCATCCGAGCTCCGGTGCGATCCGCGTCACGAAATCATGGAGGATCTGGCGATACTCCTCGTGCTCGAACTCGTAAGGGAGCTCCAGCCTCAGCTCGCTGACCTCGGGCAGGATCGGATCGGCGAAAAGCCGCCCCAGGATCTCATCCGACGTGCCGACGATATCGCGGGCGAACAAGGTGCGCCGCTCGCCCTGCGGCGAAAGCGTCCGCTCATGGCGGCCATCGGCATAGTCGCGATAGCGGCGGCGCGTTGGGGCATCGGCGCTGTCGAAGGGCACGATGACGCGGCCGAGCGCGACCCGGCGCTGCGTTTTGGCGGCGCGAAAGGTTTCGATCAGCCTGGATTGCGCGGTGAAGAAATCATCCGTCCCCTCCCCCGTTATCACATTCCCGGTCAACAGGTTGAAGCCGTTGCGGCCGGCCCATTCAGCCGAGCGCTGCGATCCGCCGCCATACCAGATCCGGTCGATCAGGCCTTTGGCATAAGGCTGCAGGCGCGGTCGCTGCGGACCGAAAGGCGTCTTGATGAAGGTCTGTTCGTCTCCGAGATAGGTGCCACGCAGATTGTCGGCAAAGCGCAGCACGCGCTCATGCGAGAAGTCGTAGCCCGTCCAGTCGCCGTCGAAGACGAGCGGCGCGATCAGGTCGGCATGCAGCGGCCGGCCGGCGCTGACGCCGATATTCAGGCGCCCACGCGAGAGAACATCGACCGTGGCGAGGTCTTCGGCGAGCCGATAGGGGCTTTCATAGCCGATCGGAATGACCGCAGTTCCAAGCTCGATCCGGCTGGTACGCTGCGTCGCCGCCGCCAGGAAGGCGCTCGCGGAAGAGATCCCGGGCTCCAGGTGCCGCTGGCGGACCCAGGCGCTGTCGAAACCCAGATCTTCGCCATATTGCAGCTGCTGGAGTGTCTGCTCCAGTCCCGACAACGGATCGTCGTCGGGATAGTTGCCGGGGGTAAGGAAGCCGATATGGCTGATGGATATGTTGCCCACTCGTGCCATCCGACGATCAGTATTTCGGCAGGCCGGGCGGGTTGGTCTCGGATGCCGGCAAGGCTTCCTCTGAAAGATGCCAGTGGTCGAGGATCTTTGCGTAGGTGCCGTCCTTGATCAGGCCATTGGTGGCGATGGTCAGCGCATCGGCCAGCCCGCTTCCCTTGCGGGTGGTGATCGCGACATCAGAGCGATCCGGCCAGCCGGCGCTCAGCGTGCCGACGCGCTTGATGTTCTTGTCGCGCGCGGCGATGAAGACGAGCTGCGCATGCGGCTGGACGATGACATCGGCCCGGCCGGAACGCAGCGCGAGAAGGCTCGCTGCCTCGTCGTCGTAATATTGTAGTTCGATCGGCTTCAGGCCGGCCGCGACATCTTCCTCGCTCCACTTCACCAGGATACGCTCCTGGTTGGTGCCGGCGCCGACAATGATCCTGAGGCCTGCAGCGTCCCTGGGCTCCTTGATCGAGGCAATGGGACTGTCGGATTTCACGAAGATACCGTGCAGGCCCTGGCGGTAGGTGGAGAAATCGAACTTCTCCTTGCGCTGCTCGGTGACGCCGACATTGGAGATGACGGCATCGTACTTGCCCGAGGTCAGGCCGAGCGGCCAGTCGATCCAGGCGACGGGCACAATCTCCAGGGTCAGGCCGAGGCTGTCGGCAATGGCGTAGGCATAGTCGGGATCGGCCCCGACTACGGTCTTGGCGTCGGTTGCATAGGTGGCAAGCGGCGGGCCGCCGGGGCTGACGGCGATAGTGAACTTGCCTGGCGTAACGAACTTGAATTCTCTAGGGATCGCGGCGACGGCCGCATCGTTCTTGACGGCATGAAGCCGACCCGGCTGCTGCGGGCTGAGGTCGAATTCATCGGCGGCCTGGGCTGCCCCAAGGCCGGTCAAAACAGCTATCAATGCTGCGAGGAAGAAGGTGCGGATATCGGGAAAGGTCACGTTCGACATATCTCCGTTTGCATGAAAGTCGGGGACGGACCGGCCCACCCGCCGGTCCGCCAAGTGAACGTTACGAACCGCTCTTCGGCAGGCCGGGCGGATTGGTCTGGGCCTTGTCGATCGCCTCAGGCCCGAGGTTCCAGGTATCGAGGATCTTCCTGTAGGCGCCGCTGGCGATCAGGTCGTTGACGACATCGGTCACCGGCGCCGCCAGGCCGCTGCCCTTGCGTGTGGTGACGGCAATCTCGGCCGTGATCGGCCAGCCGCCGCTGACAGTGCCGACGAGCTTGGTCTTGCCGTTTATCCCCGCCGAATAGGCCTGCGTCGCGTTCACGCTGAAGACGGCGTCGGCCCTGCCGGACTGGACGGCAAGATCCTTGACCGCGCCGTCGTCGTAATATTGCACCTCGATCGGCTTGAGGCCGGCCGCGACGTTCTGTCGGTCCCATTCCAACAGGATCTTCTCCTGGTTGGTGCCGGCATCCGTGATGACTTTCAGGCCGGCAATATCCTTCGGCTGTTTAATCGAGGTGATTGGATTGTCGACCTTGACGTAGAAGCCGAGCTCATCCTTGCGGTAGGTCGAGAAATCGAACTTTTCCTTGCGCTCTTCCGTGACCGTCACGTTCGAAATCACCGCATCGAACTTTCCGGATGTGAGCCCCAGCGGCCAATCCGCCCATGCGACAGAAACGAGATTGAGTTTCAGGCCCAGGCTGTCGGCGATCGCCTGCGCGAGATCGACGTCATAACCGATGACGGTCTTGGAATCGGAGGCGTAATCATGCAGCGGCAGATTGCCGCTCGAGCTGATGCCGACGGTGAAGACGCCGTTTTCAACGAACTTGAAGTCCTTGACCTCGGCGATGCGCTTCTCGTTCTTTTCCACCCGTAGCCGGTTCGGCTGCTCGGGGCTGAGATCGAACTTCTGCTGTGCCTGAGCCGATCCGAAACCGAGTGCGGCAATGGTGACCGCTCCTGCTATGACTAGCTTTGTTCTATCTGCAAATGTCATGTCCCGTCTCCATTTCATCTTTAGGTTGTTGTTATTGTCAGTCGACCGGAGCAGCCCGTCGCGGCCCGGCATTTCGCCAGCGCTGTCAGGCGCTAGAGAACCTTGGCGAGGAACTCCCGTGTGCGGGGATGTTCCGCTTGCGTGAAGATGCGGGCCGGCGGGCCAGCCTCCAGAATGCGGCCGCTTTCCATGAAGACGACGGTGTCGGCGACCTCACGGGCAAAGCCGATTTCATGGGTGACGATGACGAGCGTCGTGCCGGTGCGGGCAAGCTCTTTGATGACATCGAGCACTTCGCCGACCAGCTCCGGATCGAGCGCCGAAGTCGGCTCGTCGAAGAGCAGCACTTTCGGGCGGAGCGCCAGCGCGCGGGCGATCGCCACACGCTGCTGCTGGCCGCCGGAGAGCTGGCGCGGATAGGCGTTGATCTTGTCGCTGAGGCCGATGCGAGCCAACAGCTCCTGCGCCAGTTGCACCGCTTCCTCGCGGCGGATGCCGCGCACCTGGATCGGTGCCTCGATGAGGTTTTCGAGCACGGTCAGATGCGGGAAGAGATTGAAGCTCTGGAAGACCATGCCGATATCGGCGCGGCGCTTGAGAATATCCTTCTCCTTGAGCTCGTAGAGCGTATCTCCCTTCCTGCTGTAGCCGACGAAATCACCGTCGACGGAGATGAAGCCCTCGTCGAGACGCTCCAGATGATTGATGGCGCGCAGCAACGTCGATTTGCCGGAGCCGGATGGACCCAGGATGGCCGTGACGCTGCCTGCCGGCAGATTGAGTTCGACGTCGTCGAGCACCTTCAGCGAGCCGAAGCTTTTGGAGATACCGTGGATGCGCACCGCACCGCCCGCGGCTCGCAGCGTCGACGCATCCTGGAAACCGATCTTGCGCACGCTGTCGGCCGCCGTGTCGAACGCAGGCAGCGGACGACTGAAGCGTTCCAGGAATGCCTGGAAGGGCAGCGGCGTTGGGTTGCGAACGGCGCCCCTGGAGAAATAGCGCTCGATATAGTGCTGGGCGATCGACAGCACCGTCATGATGATCAGATACCAGACGGTCGCGACCATCAGCAGCGGAATGACTTCGAGATTGCGGCGGTAGATCACCTGAACCGTATAGAAGAGTTCCGGCAGCGCCAGCACGTAGACCATGGACGTGCTTTTCGCCAGGCCGATCAGTTCGTTGAAGCCGGTCGGCAGGATGGAGCGCATGGCCTGCGGTAGCACAATGCGGAAGGCCTGGCGACGCCGCGGCAGGCCGAGTGCGGCGGCGGCTTCCAATTGCCCGTGATCGACGGACAGAATGCCGCCGCGCACGATTTCGGCGAAAAAGGCGGATTGGTTGAGCGTGAGGCCGAGGAAGGCCGCGGCGAAGGGTGTCAGCAGCTGCACGGTAGGATAGTCGAGCAAGACCGTATCGGTGAAAGGAACGCCGATTCTGATCGTCTCGTAGAGATAGCCGAGATTGTTCAGTATCAAGAGCAGCACGATCATGGGGATCGAGCGCAACAGCCAGATATAACCCCAAGAGAGACCGGAAAGCAGCGGCGACTTGGAAACGCGGGCAAGCGCCAGAGCCGTGCCGAGAATGGAACCGGATATGGCGGCGAGCGCCGTCAAGAGCAACGTCCGCCCGAGGCCGACCAGCACCGGCTCCGCAAAGAACCATTCGGCAAAGACGTCCCAACCCCAGCGCGGGTTGGTGAAGGTGGAATAGAGCACGGCGACGATGACGACGGCGGCGAAGATCGTGCCTGCCAACCGCTCGGGATGGCGCGCCGGCACGATGCGGTAGCGGGAATTGTCCTGCCTTGGTTCTACCGTCCTGCTGCCGGGCTCGATACCCGCGAAATCCGTCGTCAGTGCCATTGCCTTTTCCCTCTTATGATTGTCGGCCTTTGCCGTTTTCAGTGACTTGCGCCCGCCACGCGCAGGCGCGGCTCCGCCTCTTCGAGAAGAGGCTGCGCGAGATGGGTGATGTCCTTCTCGAAGGGCAGGCTCTTGTAGATCTCGGGATCGACCGATGTGTCGAAGAGAGCGGTGTAGCCATAGTTCAGATAAAGGCCGACCGCCTCGGGCTGGCGAAAGCCGGTCGTCAGATAGATGCGGGCATAGCCTTGGCGGGCGGCCTGGACCTCCAGTTCCACCAGCACCTTGCGGGCAAGGCCCTGGCGGCGCAGATCGGAGCGCGTCCAGATGCGTTTGAACTCGGCCGTGCGCTCGGCATAGTGCTTGAACGCGCCGCCGCCGATGGTTTCGCCATCGCGGATCAACAGGAGAAAATTGCCGTCGGGCGGTGCGAAGGCTTCGGGGGGATAGCGGTTGAGTTCGGCGGCCGCACCTTCGGCATTGAAATAGGTGCCGTAGCGGCTGTCATATTCGTAGATCAATTCATCGATCAGCGGCTTGGCGCGCGGGTCGAGAGGGCTGGTATAGAGAAAGGTATCGCTCATATCGTTCATCACCCGTTGTCATCAGTGAGGAAGGTTTCGGCGAGCCGCACCCAGTAGCGGGCGGCAGGCGCGATGATCGCGTCGTTGAAATTATAATGCGCGCTGTGGAGTGGAGCGCTGTCGCCATTCCCCACGAAGAGATAGCTGCCTGGATTCGCCTGCAGCATGAAGGCGAAGTCCTCACTCGCCGTTCTCGGCCGGAAATCCTTCTCGATCGCGGCGAGACCGAGCGCGTCATATGCGACATCGCGGGCGAAGGCGGTTTCTTTGGCGTGATTGACGAGCGCTGGAAAGCCGAGACGGTAATTCACATCGGCCTCTGCGCCGAAGCTTTCGGCCTGGGCGCGAGCAAGGGCTGGAATGCGCTCCTGCAACAGCTGGCGGACCGTCTCGCTGAAGGCCCGCAAGGTGAGCTTCATCTCGACGCTTTCCGGGATGACGTTGGAGGCGGAACCGGCATGAATCGAACCGACGGTGGCGACCGCCATGTCCTGCGGATCGACATTGCGCGAGACGACGCTCTGCAGGGCGGTGATGAAAGAGGCGGAGGCGAGCACGGGATCAACAGCGCGGTGCGGCTCGGCCCCATGGCCGCCCTTGCCGACGATCTTGATGACCGCCTGATCGACCGATGCCATGGCAGGACCGGTGACGAAGCCGAATTGACCCGCCGGCACACCCGGCCAGTTATGCAGCCCGAAGACCGCATCGACTGGGAAACGTTCGAACAGGCCTTCCGAGATCATCTTGCGGGCGCCGGCACCGATCTCTTCCGCAGGCTGGAAGATCAGCCGCAGCGTGCCGCTGAAATTGCCGCTCTCGGCGAGATAACGGGCGGCGGCGAGCAGGATCGATGTATGCCCGTCATGGCCGCAGGCATGCATGACCCCGGGATTGCTGCTGGCATAGGCAAGCTCCGTGGCCTCCTCGATCGGCAGGGCGTCCATGTCGGCGCGAATGCCGATCCGTTTCTCGCCCGCACCGCGCCTGAGGGTGGCGACGACGCCGGTTCCGGCGATGCCCGTCGCCACCTCATAGCCCCAGGAGGAAAGCCGGGATGCCACGAGCTTGCTGGTCCTCAACTCCTGGAATGCAAGCTCCGGATATTGGTGCAGGTCGTGGCGAAGCGCGATGATCTCGTCGAGATAACCGGCGATGCCCTTCTCGACCGGATCGTTGCTGCGCGGGTTCTGAGCGATGAGGTCCATGACGGTTCGCCGGCGCTCAGGCGCCGACGGCCTTTCCGTGCTCGACCTGATCAGCACCGGCCGCATAGCGGCTTTCGCGGAAGGGTAGGCCCAGATGATCCCGCAGCGTCTCGCCCTTCAGAACCGGATCGAAGTAACCGCGTTCGGTGAGGATCGGCAGAACGTATCTGGCGAAATCGTCGAAGCCCTCGGCGATGACGGGAAAGCCGAGGATGAAGCCGTCGGCGGCCCCATGGTCGACCCAGCGGATGATTTCGTCGGCGACGTGCGCGGCGGTGCCGATGAAGGCGGTGCGCGGCGTTGCGGAATCGAGCGCGACCTGGCGGAGCGTCAGGCCCTTTTCGCGCGCCGTCCTTTTGATGCGGTCTGTGGTGGCGCGGAAATTGTTCCTGCCGATATCGCCGAGGTCCGGGAACGGCTCATCGAGCGGGTAAACGCTGAAATCGTGATGATCGAAGAAACGGCCGAGATAGAGCAACGCCTCCTCAATAGTGACGAGGTTGCGGATCGCCTGGTACTTGGCTTCCGCTTCGTCAGGCGTTGCCCCGACGATCGGTCCGATACCCGGGTAAATACCGACTTCCGCAGCACTTCGGCCCTGCGCAATCACGCTGTCCTTGAGCTGCCGGTAAAAGGCCTGCGCCTCTTCGAAAGGCCCGCCATTGGTGAAGACGGCATCGGCATGCTTGCCGGCGAGCCGGATACCGGAATCCGAGGCGCCGGCCTGGAAAACGACCGGTTGGCCTTGCTTCGAACGGCCGATGTTGAGCGGGCCCTCGATGCGGAAGAACCGGCCTTTGTGGTTGAGACGATGCATCTTCGTCTTGTCGACAAAGACGCCTGTCTCGCGGTTGCGGATAAAGGCGTTATCGTCCCAGGAATCCCAGAGACCCTTGATCGCATCGATATAGTCCTCGGCGATCTCGTAGCGCAGCTCGTGCTCCGGATGCTCGCGGCTGTAGTTGCGCCCCGATCCCTCGAGCGGCGAGGTCACCGCGTTCCACCCTGCCCTGCCGCCGCTGATGAGGTCGATCGAGGCGAACTGGCGGGCGATGGTGAAGGGATCGCTGTAGGAGGTCGAGACCGTACCGACGAGGCCGATCTTCGAGGTAGAGGCGGCGAGCGCCGACAGAATGGCGATCGGCTCGAATCGGTTGAGGAAATGCGGGATCGACTGCTCGTTGATATAAAGCCCATCGGCGACGAAGGCGAAAGCGATGCCGGCCTCCTCAGCCTTGCGCGCGGTCTTGACGAAGAAATCGAAATTGACGCTGGCATCGGCCGGTCCGCTCGGATGTTTCCAGGCATTCATGTGGCCACCGGGACCCTGCAACATGATGCCGAACGTGACGTGTTTCTGAGCCATGGGATCAATCCTCCTTGGAAACGGTCAGGCGACGAGGGAAAGCCGCTCCTTGGCGAGCAGCTCGATGGAGGCAAGGCGCTCGGCGATCGAAAGCGCTGGCGTGTCGAGCACAAACTCCTTGACGCCGTAGCGGCGGTGAAGTTCGTCCAGCTCCTTGCGGATCTGCTCGGCCGTGCCGTGCAGCACGTTCGGCACCTTTTCCTCGATGCGGTAATCGGTGACGCCGGCCTGCCGGGCGAATTCGGCCGCCTGCTCCTCGCTGCCGACATTGACGGTCTGGCCGTTCGGCAGGAATACCTTGACAAGGCGCAGCCTGCCGACACGCTCGCGGGCATAGTCCTCGCTTTCCGCGGCAAAGGCGGCTAGCGCCAGGATCGGACGCTTTCCGCCGGAAGCGTGCTCATAGGCCTCGAAGCTCCTGCGCAGATTGTCCGGATCACCGTTCAGGTGACCGGCGAAGACAAGCTCCCAGCCTTTCTCGGCGGCGAGTTCGGCGCTTTCGACGCTGGCGCCGAGCAGGAAACGTTCGGGAGGCGTCGGCGGGAAAGGTGTCGCCTGCGCGCCATCGTATTTCGGATCGGCGGCGAGATATGTGTTGAGATCGGAAAGCTGACTTGCAAAATCCGGCTTTCTGGACGGATCGACGGCTAGTTGAAGGGCGCGCGTCGACAGCGGAAAGCCACCCGGCGCCTTGCCGACACCGAGATCGACCCGGCCGGGTGCCAGCGAAGCCAGAAGATTGAAGGTCTCGGCAACCTTGTAGGCGCTGTAATGCTGCAGCATCACGCCGCCGGAGCCGATGCGGATCCTCGAAGTCCTGGCGAGAAGGTAGGCTATCAACGCTTCCGGCGCGGAACTCGCCAGATTGGACATGTTATGATGCTCGGCGACCCAGAAACGGTGATAACCGAGTTCCTCGGCCCGGGCGGCGATCTTTACCGTCGCCCGTAGCGCATCCGCGGCGGTGAGCCCCTCTTCGATCGGGCTTTTGTCGAGAAGGCTGAGGAGATAGGACATGATACCACGATCCGATCACTGGTTGCAAAGTTTAGTCTATAAAATCAGTAGACAAACTTTATTATAAGAAATCCCATTCTCTTTGGGGCCGGCGGAGTGAAAAAAAGCATCCACTCCCCCGAGGGGATAATCGACCGCTGGGAATGCGCCGCCGCGGTGTCCAAAAGTGTCTTTAAATTGACCATTTAATGATCAACATTCTGGTCGAAAGGGAGTGAGCAGATGAAGCTGTCAGAACAGGTCAAGCCGATCAGCTATCTCAAGGCGCACTCGCCGAGATCATCAGGACACTGAAGGATAATCCTCAGCCTGTTGTCATTACGCTGCACGGAGAGGCGAAAGCCATCCTTCAAGACGTCGGCCAATATGAAGAAACGCAGGAAACGCTAGCGCTTCTGAAGGTGCTCGCGCTCACCAACCGTCAGGTTGACGAAGGCAAGCTGCGCCCAGCAACGGAGTCCTTCGCGCGCATCCGCAAACGTCTGGCCGACAGCCAACCCTGATGTCATATCGTGTTCTGTTCGCCGAGGACGCGGAACGCGATGTTGAGGATCTCTATCGCTTTATCGCTCACCGTGACGGTGCCGAAACTGCAGAGCGCATCCTGACGGAAATCGAGCGCGCCTCTACCGATCTCGAAGAATTCCCCGCCCGCGGAAATAAGGAGCTCGCGAGCATCGGCATCTCCGAATATAGGGAACTGCACCATAAACCCTGGCGCATGATTTATCGCATCATGGGCACCGATGTCGTCGTCTATTGCGTGATCGACGGACGCCGCGACGTGCAGGCTTTCCTGGAGCGAAGGCTGATCCGCTGAGGTTCGGCATATCGTTCTTCGCCAGGTCCGACATGTGGCTTGCCCGATCCCCTGCCCTCAAAAAACCGCTGGCCATTCCTCGGACCTGGCCATAAACGCCCACACGGAGACCTGACGCCTACCCCGCCTTTCGGCCGGCCGGCGCGTTTGCCCGCAGCAGCGCCATGAACATCGGGCCGATCGCGAATTCTCCCTTCTCGCTTCGCCGCGTCAGGTCGCGAAGATTGCCGCCGGCCGAATTGATGTGACCGCCGCGCTCCAGGATGCATGCATCACCGTTGCGGCGTTTTCCGCGCCCATCACATTTGCCGCCTCCTCATAGGCTGACGGGCTCACGCCCAGCATCGATCGAACCGTGATGGCTGCGGTAATCAGGTCGCGCCAAGCAACGGCGCCAGCGAAAAGGTGAAGGCTTCCTCCACCTCCCCTGCCCTGTCTCTGCGCACATAGCGCTTACCGTTGGGGCTATCCTTACGCAGCAGAAGACCTGCTTCGACCAGCGCTGCGAGATGCCGCCGGACGGTCTGCTCGGCCATGCCGTGCGTTCTCAAGGAAAGCTGGATATTCGTCAGGCCATTTTCCTGGGCCAGCTCGTTCTTCGGATAAAAACTCAGCAGTGCATTGAGCACGGCAAGCGCACAATCGGTGATGCCGAGCAACGGCTTTGCTTCGCACAACGCGCGAAACAATTTCCATTTATCGGCCGATTGATCCGGCTTGATTTCACCTGCCATGACCTGGCTTGCGAGCATGCCAAGTGTCATCGACCGCCGCCCGGTTCGGTGCCTTTTTCTTTTGCGCGTTATCTCCTATCCGAATTGTCAGCTGACAACCGGTCTAACTGCCTCATTTTCCTCTTCGAACTCGGCGGCGAGGCCTGCCAACCGCTGAGCCAGGAATTCCGAAAACGCCGCCGATTTGACGGTGATGCGAAAGGTTTTGCCGGAGCGGGACACCGAAGCAAGCGGCGCCCCCGCTTGGGTCCGCAGCGTCTGCTCGGCCCGCTGCGGTGCGCTCTTCTCTTCCAGCGCCTTCCAGACGGCGTCGAAACGACCGTTAGTCTCTAACGCCTCGAAACCGCCGGCACGAATTGCCGCCTGCGCCTTTTTCGACCCGCCCGTTTCCCTGAATTTTTCAGAAAACGCCAGCCAGCGCGGGCGCCCAACCTTGGGGGCCGGCCCCACGGCAAGAATGATCTCTGGATCGATCGTCTGCGCCACCTGCAGCAGCCTCGAGGTTTCCGGCTTATCGGTCGCCAGCGCCTTGGCAATCATGTCTCGGCTAAAGCCATGTTCATCCATGCGCCGCGCAAACAGCGCCCGTTCGATAAAGCTCAAGTCAACGCGGGGACCGTTTTCCTGACCCTGCGCGAGGATCAGTTCCTCATCCGTGAGCTTGCGCACGACGGCCTTGACCGCAACCCCGATCTCGGCGGCCGCGCGAAGTCGCCTGTGTCCATAAGCCGCCTGGTAATGCCCGGCCTTTACAGGATCCGGCCGCACCAGGATCGGGACCTGCTGTCCGCTTTCGCGAATTGACTGCTTCAACCGCTCGAATTCGGGATCTTGATCGACCGGAATGCGGTCGCGGATAAAGGACATTTCGACGGTGGCCGGATCGATCTCCAGCACCTTGTCGCCGGAGGCCAGCGATTCACGAAGCGCCTTGGCGGCGGCCGCTTCCTCGCCCAGCCGCCCTAGCGACAGGTTCATCGCCTTGACCGCACCCGAGGGCCGATGCGCCGGCTGCGCGCTTGGTGCTTCGGGCCGCGCCGGCTCTACGGAGCCGACCATACTCTTCAGGATATCGCGACCTTTTGGGCTCATGTCCGGCTCCATGCACTGCGAATGAGTTGCTCGACCTCGGCATTGACGCTGTCGACGGATTCGACACCGCGGTCATAGGTCTGGCGATGCATCGTCTCGCGCCCCGCCTCGTAGATCGTCTGCTTGGACAGGCCCGCATCCGAGACCGCAGTCGACTTGACCATCATCGAGGTCAAGACGCGCTCGCCGAACAGACTGCGCAGGAAGGCGACGATCTGTGCCTGCGGACCGTCATTGGCCTCGTAGCGGGTGATGAGATAGCGCATCCAGTCATAATCAAGATTGCCGCCCGCCTGCTTGACGACGGCCAGAAGGTCGGAGGTCATCGTCAGGAACTGGTTCATCGACGCCACGTCGAGCATCTGCGGATGAACGGTGATGAGAACGGAGGTGGCGGCACAGAGCGCAGACAGCGTGAGGAAGCCGAGGGTAGGCGGGCAATCGATGATGACGACGTCATAGCTCTGCTCCAGCGAATGCAGCGCATTGCCGACCCGCATGAAGAACATGTCCTTGTCGTCGCGGTTGGTGTCTGCCAGCGCCTTTGGAGTATCGTGTTCGAACTCGTGCAGTTCGAGATTGCCGGGGATGAGATCGAGCCCGGGGAAATAGGTCTGGCGGACGATGTCGGCAACGTCAAGGCGCGTCTCGTCATATTTGATGGCTCCGTAAAGCGTCTCGTTTTCGCCCACGTCGAATTCGGGCTGATATCCAAGCATCGCCGACATCGATGCCTGGGGATCGAGGTCGACGGCAAGCACACGGTAGCCGCGCAGCGCCAGGAACTGCGCCAGGTGGATGGATGTCGTCGTCTTGCCGGAGCCGCCCTTGAAATTGGTAACGGCGATCACCTGGAGATGATCGCCGGGCCGGCGCATCGGCAGATATGAGGGTTTGGTGCGCCCGAGATGCTGGCGCATCGCATGGATTTCCTCGAGCGAGAACACCCGGCGGCCCGTCGCCGTCTTTTCAGGATTGATGCTTTCCACCTGGGCGGCGAGATGACGAACATAGCTGTCTGTGACGCCGAGCAGCTTGGCAGCCTCAATGCTGCTAAACCGCCGCAGCGACTTGCGGGCGTCGGGCGAAAACAGCCGCTCGAACAGCACCTGCAACTGGCTGCTGAGAATCGTCGAGTCCTGCGCGATCGTCTCGTCGATCGAGACTCGACTCGCTCTCTTGGCTTTCTCAACAATCGCGGCCTTGATCGGCATTCACGCAAATCCTGATAAATCGGGTAATTTTGCGCAAATGATCGTGAGTCTCGCGATTCCGTCAAGCGATTTCTTGGTTAGCCAATCCATAACAAACCGGATTCGGCGAAGAAATCATGTGGAATTCAGGAATCTTAGCTCGTTGTCAGCTGACAACGGCGACCATACCTCACGTCATCGAAGCCAGCTAGCGGATAACGGCCCCATTTCGACAAGCTCGATGCCGCTGCCGACTCGGCCGGAGAGGGGTCCCGTCGCAGACCGCAACAGGCAATCCCCGCTTCTCATTTATAGGCAGACGGACGGTACAGGCTCTCGGCTTCCAGCCCACGCGCGGGCTCGCCGCCGGAGGGTTTGTCGTTTGCGTCGTGGGGTTCAGGATCGCGTCGTGACGGAGCAAGGCCGAGCATCTGTTCGAGACGGCCGGCATTGAGCGGAGCGCTTATTCCCTTGAAGTTCATGACTCATCTTTCGTCTGCGCATGACTTGCGTGAGGCTGCGAAGATAAACGCAATTTGAGCCTGCCGAGAACCGCCCGCCGGCGTTATCACCATCTTTTCGATGGGGGCAGAAGAGATGAGGGGAGGGGAGGGGAGGGAGTTTCCTCTATAACGGCTAAGCAATGGAAACGCCGTTGCCATATCAAAGGTTAAAAACTGGGAGACGCTTCTAGGCGAATCGAGCCCTGAGGAATATGTAGGACGGCAATCACCGGGTGCCGTCGATCAACTGCCGGTGACGTTTATTCCCCAAATAGTGATCCTTCTCTATCGGAACTTATCCGCCGCTTCACTTCCGTCTGTGGAATTCTTTCTTGTTTACCTCCTGTTTACCATAAGACGCCCAGCGCGCCTCGGCATCGCGCAAGAGTAAGCGGGGCTGATTTGGTGGCCATGCCGACACAATCAGCATGTCTCACACCGAGCTGGGTGCTCGAAGGGCCGAGAGCGTTCAGGCGCGTGCTGCAACCAGGGAGGCGAGGGGTGCAACAGCATGATCTTCGTCACTGATACCCAGCCGATCGCCAAGATAGTGCCAGAACGACAGGCCGAGCTTTTGGCAGGTCTTCAGGGGGAATGCCTCAATCCACGTCTGAGCGTTTATAATAAGCGGGCGTAAGCGGCTATCGCGCCTTCGTTTCCTCGCGATTGGTGAAGTGGGCATTGCCCAAGCCCGTGCCGATGGTCAGCACCGCCCATTTCGAGACGTCTTTCATGAAAGGGATCTGTGACAATCCCTGCACGACGGCATCGTTGTGCATCATCACGAATGTGCTGTGGTCGCCGATCTCCGGAATGGCCTTCATCAACGCCGCGGGAAGGTTGAAACGATCGCTTTCCCAGTTCCCACCCGGCAGGTTCTGTCCGCCGCGTTCGATCGAGCCATCGGCTTTGATAATGCCTGGACAAGCGATCCCGATGATGGGAGCGGGTTTCAGACTGGCCTTTTCAGCCTTGTCGATCAGGTCCCGCAGCATTGCCGCCAGCTTCTCTATCGTCGCGCTGCGGCTTGGTTCGTCATCGGCATGGCGCCAGATCGCCGATTCCCAAACACTCGCATCGGCAAAATTCGGCGCCTTTTCCTTTCCGAATTCAACGATGCCGGCCCGGGCGTTCGTGCCGCCGATATCGACGGCAAGCATGGCCTCATAACCCTTGAACATCCAGGGCGGCATCAGGTGGACAGAGCCTACCAGCCCCGCTTCGTCGGGATGGTGAGCGATCGGCACAATTTCGATATTGTTGCCAGCCGCCTTGAGAAGAACCATGGTCCTGGCGATTGCCAGCTCCCCGAAGCGGCTTTGCCTGAAGCCGCCGCCAACCACGATACGCTCCGTCTTGGACCAGCGCTCGTCTTTGAGGAACTCCCCAATCACCTCGGCAAAGTCCTGCGAGAAGTCCTCCACCGCGCCCATAACAAGCGCGGCAGCTTCCATATCGTCTCCATTGAGCAGAGCCTCGATCTTTTTCTTGGAAAGCTTAGCCGTCGCAACCTTGCCGATCGGGTCATCTCCAAACTTGCGGACGCGTTTTCTCCAATCGTCGAGCTTCCGCAGGAAGGTCTTCTTGTTGGCGTTGTCGCCAACGAAACCGTTCTTGTCACGCAGCTCATTATTGTAGTCGTCGATCGTCACCAGCGGCAAAACCGTCGCGCCATGCGCCAACGGAGCATTGACCTCGTCACGGTGCTTGGAACTGCTTTTGGCCATCGATGTACTTTCTGCGGTGTGAGTGCTCGAACCGGGCCAGATAGAACGCGGACTTGCCTTTGGATGTTCCGGCGGCTCACGGTCATCTTGTCCTCGCCGCCCGGCGACCTAGCTTCAAAGATTGCAGAGTTTGGAGAATGCCGTGCAGGACGACGCCGCTACCCAGGAAATGCTTTCATTGGTCTTGGAAGAGCCGGACCGCTGGGCGATGTTTCTCGACATCGACGGGACGCTGCTCAATCTTGCACCCACGCCGGATGCGATCGAGGTTCCCGAAGCGCTGCCCGGACAGCTTCATCGCCTGTCGAACAAGCTCGGAGGCGCCTTGGCGCTGGTCACCGGACGGTCGCTTGCCTATGCCGACACCTTGTTCAAGCCCTTTGCATTTCCGACGGCAGGCCTTCACGGCGCGGAGATCCGAAGTGCTGCCGGACTGCACACGCTCGAGGCGACGCCCGAGTTTCAGGCGTTAAAACATGCGCTGACGGCCGAAGCCGAGCACTACCCTGGGGTCTTGATCGAAGACAAGGGCGCTGCCGTTGCGGCCCATTACCGGCTTGCGCCCGAATATGAAAAGGTCCTCGAAGAGCGCATGCATTACTATGCCGAGATCGCCGGATCGAACTGGGCATTGCAACTCGGCAAGATGGTGTTCGAGCTACGCCCGGCCCGGTCGAGCAAAGGCGACGCGCTGGAGCGGTTCTTCCAGTCCGATCCCTTCAAGAATCGTTATCCCATTACCATCGGCGACGACCTGACCGACGAGTCGATGTTTGCGACCGCCAATGCCCGCGGCGGCGTTTCCATACGTGTCGGCGCGATCGGCGCCCCGAGCTGCGCCACGAGCAGGCTGTCTTCGGCCGCGCTGGTCAGAAACGTCATTGCAGCCTTGGCCGCCTGACGCGCGTCCTCCCGCGCGATGTCTGGCGGCGGATGCTGTCGTCTTTCCACCGTCCGCACGGCGTCAACTGTCAAAAAAGTATCGGTTTGGACGGGGAATCGTGGTGGCGGGCATGAAACAAGCCCACTACACTCCCCACAACAATAAGCCAAAACGGGAATTTGGCGGGCGGGCTTGGAACCGCCCTCGGAGGAGGAACAATGGAACCTGACTTGGAAGTCGTTCAGATCAGGCCCGGCGAATCGTTCGCAACGAAGGCGCATGGCTATCCCTACCATACGGTCCGCTGGCATTTTCACCCCGAATACGAACTTCATCTCGTCGTCGCGACGACGGGACGGTATTTCGTCGGCGACTTCATCGGCGAGTTCGAACCCGGCAATCTCGTGCTTGCCGGCCCCAATCTTCCGCACAACTGGATTAGCGATGTCCCGAAGGGATCGAGCATCCCGCTTCGATGCCAGCTCATCCAGTTCAGCGAGAATTTCATCAGCGACACGATGAAGGTGCTGGCCGAGCTCGGCCCGTTCGAACAGGTTCTCGAAGCCTCCCGTCGCGGCGTGCTCTTCGGCACTGACACCAGCCGGCAGGTTGCGCCGCTGATGAACGAGGTGCAGCAGGCCCAGGGCGTGCGGCGCATCGAGCTCTTCATGATGATGATCGGCCTGCTCAGCCGGGCAGGGGATGCGCAGCTTCTCGCCAGCCCGAGCTATCTGCCCGATCCCTCGGGCTACATGTCGGCCGGCATCAACAAGGCGCTCGCTTATATCCGGGAAAACCTGACGAAATCCTTCGACGAAGCCGATCTCGCGGCGATTGCAGGACAATCCACAGGCGCCTTTTCGCGCGGCTTCCGCCGCCATACCGGCATGTCGCTCGTGCAATATGTCAAACGCCTGCGCATCAATCTCGCCTGCCAGATCCTGATGAGCGACGACCACGCATCGATCACCGATATCTGCTTCGAGGTCGGCTTCAACAACCTGTCCAACTTCAACCGGCAATTTCTCGCGGAGAAAGGCATGACACCGTCCCGCTTCCGCCGATTGTTGGGTGACAACATCGACGTGGCGAAGGCGGCCTAAGCAAGCCGAACGAACAGGGTTTCAAGGATACGAAGTAACAATGCGCCGAAGACGGCGATAGGGAGGACAAGGAGGAGGAACGAAAGCGACACTGACTTTGAACGTGAGCGCGCAACAGGCGGCTCGCGAGGGGAAACGCTTGTCCTCAAGAAACGCAAACCGCCGGGACAGGCGCGACCGTTCATTCAGCTGAACGGCCACAGCAGAACACTGCATCACGAAGCTACACGATTTTTTCCAACGGGAGGAGATGAAAATGATGAAGTTCTCGACAAAGACGGCAGGCGCCGCGGCACTTGTCCTGTCCCTGCTGGGCGGCACGTCCGCCTTTGCACAAAGCGCCGTTGCCGATGCAACGGTCGCATTCCTCATGCCCGACCAGGGCTCGACGCGTTACGAAGAACATGACCATCCCGGTTTCGTCGCGGAAATGAAGAAGCTCTGCGCGTCGTGCAAGGTCATCTATCAGAATGCCGATGCCGACATCGCCAAACAGCAGCAGCAGTTCAATTCGGCAATTACCCAGGGTGCGAAAGTCATCGTGCTCGATCCGGTGGATTCGGCGGCGGCCGCGTCTCTCGTCCAGCTCGCTCAGAGCCAGGGCGTCAAGGTTATCGCCTATGATCGTCCGATCCCGAAAGGCAAGGCAGATTTCTATGTCTCCTTCGACAACAAAGCGATCGGCAAGGCGATCGCGGAATCGCTCGTCCAGCATCTGAAAGCGCGGAAGGTGCCGACCGATGGCGGCGGCATCCTGCAGATCAACGGGTCGCCGACCGATGCGGCTGCCGGGCTGATCAAGGACGGCATTCACGAGGGCCTGGCGAGCGGCGGATATAAGACGCTTGCCGAATTCGACACGCCGAACTGGCAGCCGGCGAATGCACAGCAATGGGCAGCCGGCCAGATCACGCGCTTCAGCAAGCAGATCGTCGGTGTTGTCGCCGCCAACGACGGCACCGGTGGCGGCGCCATCGCAGCCTTCAAGGCGGCGGGTGTCGACCCCGTGCCGCCGGTGACTGGCAATGATGCCACGATCGCAGCACTGCAGCTCATCATATCAGGGGATCAGTACAATACGATCTCCAAGCCGAGCGAAATCGTTGCCGCCGCCGCTGCCGACGTTGCAGTGAAGCTGCTCGCGGGAGAAACGATCAAGGCCGAGATGACCCTCTACGACACGCCCGCGCAACTCTTCGTGCCCGCCGTCGTCACTGCCGAAAACCTCAAGGCCGAGATCATCGACAAGAAGATCAACACTGCCGAGGAGCTGTGCACCGGCCGTTACGCCGACGGCTGCAAGAAGCTCGGCATCCTCAAGTAGTCCGCAAGGGAAGGCGCGGCCGGCCACCAGTCGCGCTTCCGTTTTTCGCTTTTTCCGAAAGGCCAGGCGATGTCTGACACCTCTCATCTTCTTGACCCCTCCCGTCAGCCTGTCCTCAGCCTGCACGGCATATCGAAGAACTTCGGGGCGGTGTCGGCGCTCACCGATATCGAGCTCGATGTGCATGCCGGCGAGGTTGTGGCGCTCGTCGGCGACAACGGCGCCGGCAAATCGACACTGGTCAAGATCCTGGCCGGCGTGCATCAGCCGAGCTCCGGCACGATCGTTTTTGAAGGAAAGCCGGCGAACCTGTCGAGCCCGAGTACTGCGCTCGATCTCGGTATCGCGACCGTCTTCCAGGATTTGGCACTCTGCGAAAATCTCGACGTCGTCGCCAATATCTTTCTCGGCAAGGAGCTCAATCCCTTCCAGCTCGATGAGGTCGCCATGGAGATCCGCGCATGGAAACTGCTGAGCGAGCTTTCCGCCCGGATCCCAAGCGTGCGCGAGCCCGTCGCCTCGCTTTCCGGCGGGCAGCGCCAGACGGTAGCGATTGCCAGGTCACTGCTGCTCGAGCCGAAATTGATCATGCTCGATGAACCCACGGCAGCGCTGGGCGTCGCCCAGACCGCCGAGGTGCTGGATCTGATCGAGCGCGTGCGCGAGCGCGGCCTCGGCGTTATCATGATCAGCCATAATATGGAGGATGTGCGCGCCGTTGCCGACCGCATCGTCGTCCTGCGGCTCGGACGCAACAACGGCACCTTCATGCCCGATGCATCCAACGAAGAGCTCGTCAGCGCGATCACCGGCGCATCCAACAATTCCGTCTCCCGCCGCGCCATGCGCCGCAAGGGGCAAAGCCGAGAGAATGAGGAGGGCAGGCCATGATGAAGACCATGCAGAATGAACCTGCAGCACCCGCGCTCCTCGACCGGCGTGACGAAAGAGTCCGCCATGACGACAGCCTCGCCGGGTGGGTCCGCGCCTTCTGGGACCGCATCCGTGCCGGCGACCTTGGCTCGCTGCCTGTCATCGTCGGCCTGGCGATCATCTGGACGGTGTTCCAGGCGCTCAATCCGGTGTTTCTCTCCAGCGCCAACCTCGTCAACATGCTGTTCGACTGTTCGACGGTCGGCGTCATCTCCCTCGGAATCGTCTGCATCCTGATGGTCGGCGAGATCGACCTTTCCGTCGGCTCCGTCAGCGGCTTCGCCTCGGCGCTGGTCGGCGTCTTCTGGATCAACCAGGGCTGGCCGGTGGTGCTTGCCATCTTCGCCGCCATGGCCGTCGGCGCCTTGATCGGCTCGCTCTATGCCTTCCTCTTCAACCGCTTCGGCATGCCGAGCTTCGTCTCCACCCTGTCGGGACTTCTCGCCGTTCTCGGCCTGCAGCTCTATATCCTCGGATCGACCGGTTCGATCAATCTGACCTACGGCTCCTGGCTCGTAAATTTCGGGCAGATCATGGTCATGCCGGACCCTGTCGCCTATGCCCTGGTGGCGTTTGCCGGCATTACCATCTTTTTCTCCAGCTACCGAACGGCGGCGCGTCGGCGGGCTGCCGGCCTCTCGTCGAAATCGGTCGGCGGACTGCTTCTGCGTGCCGTCATCATCACCGTCGCGCTGGAGGCGGTGGCGTTTTATCTCAACCAGTCGCGCGGCATTCCCTGGATGTTCGGCCTTTTCGTCGGGCTCGTCGCCGCGATGAACTATGCGCTGACGCGCACGAAATGGGGACGCTCGATGCATGCCGTCGGCGGCAACCGGGAGGCGGCCCGCCGCTCGGGCATCAACGTGTCGCGCATCTATGCGAGCGCCTTCGTCATGTGCGCCCTGCTTGCGGCAACCGGCGGTGTGCTTTCGGCTGCTCGGCTCGCCACTGCAAGCCAGCAGGCCGGTACGGGCGACGTCAATCTCAATGCCATCGCCGCGGCGGTTATCGGCGGCACGAGCCTGTTCGGCGGGCGCGGCAGCGCCTATTCGGCCCTTCTCGGCATCATCGTCATTCAGTCGATTGCCAGCGGGCTGACGCTTCTCGATCTGTCATCATCGCTTCGATACATGATTACCGGCGCCGTTCTTGCCGTCGCCGTCATCGTCGACTCGCTGGCACGCCGATCGCGGATCTCGCACGGCAGGGCCTAAACCATAGAAAAGCAGAGGAAGAAAATGGGACAGGATCTGTCTGGAAAAGTCGCGGCTGTCACCGGAGCGGCGTCAGGTATCGGCCTGGAATGCGCCAAAGCCTTGCTTGCTGCCGGCGCCCGGGTCGTGCTGGTCGACCGCAACGAAGAAGGCTTGAAGGAAATCTGCGCGACGCTCGGGGCCAATGCCATTCCGCTGGTCATCGATCTCACCGACCCGAAAAGCGTGGCGCGAATGATGCCTGAGATTCTGGACAAGGCAGGCCAGCTCGACATCTTCCACGCCAATGCCGGCTCCTATGTCGGCGGCGAGGTGCTCGACGGCGATCCCGACGCCTGGGACAGGATGCTCAACCTGAACATCAATGCCGCATTCCGTTCGGTGCACGCGGTCCTGCCGCACATGGTGGAACGCAAGACCGGGGATATCATCCTGACGAGCTCTGTGGCCGGCATGGTTCCTGTCGTCTGGGAGCCGATCTACACAGCCTCCAAACATGCGGTGCAGGCTTTCGTCCATACGCTGAGGCGGCAGGTGGCAAAACATGGATTGCGCGTCGGCGCCATCGCGCCCGGCCCCGTCGTGACGGCCCTTCTCAGCGATTGGCCACAAGAGAAGCTCGATGAGGCGCTTGCTGCAGGTGGCCTGATGGAGCCGAAGGAAGTGGCCGAAGCGGTGCTCTTCATGCTGACGCGCCCACGCAACGTCACGATCCGCGATCTCGTCATCCTGCCGCAAAGCACAGACATCTGACGAACAATCGCTCTGGAGGAAACGGACATGATCTTCGACAGATTTCGCCTCGACGGACAAGTGGCGCTGGTGACGGGCGGCACGCGCGGCATCGGGCTTGCCATTGCCGAGGCGCTCGGCGAAGCGGGTGCCAAGGTCGTCATCACGGGACGAACGCGCAATGGAGCGGCGGAAGACCGGCTTTCCGAGGCCGGTATCGATTGCGATTTCCTCGCCGCCGACCTCATGAAGGAAAGCGCCGCCGACGAACTCGTCACCGAAGCCCTTTCGCGGGGGGGCCGGCTCGACATCCTCGTCAACAATGCCGGCATCGCCGTTCATGGCGACAGCGGCGAATTTTCCGATGCGATCTGGCGCGAGATCATGACCGTCAACGTCGATGCCGTCTTCCGCGCCTGCCGCGCAGCACTCGCCCCCATGCGGCGCCAGGGCGGCGGTGTCATCCTGAACATCGGCTCGATGTCGGGCATCGTTTCCAACATTCCGCAGAACCAGGTCGCCTATAACACCTCGAAGGCGGCGGTTCACATGATGACGAAGAGCCTGGCAAGCGAGGTTGCCGCTGAAAATATCCGCGTCAACGCCATCGCTCCCGGCTATATCGAAACCGATCTGTCGCGCGGCGGCATTGAAAATCCCGACTGGTTTCCGACCTGGCGCAGCATGACCCCGATGGGGCGCGTCGGGCAGCCGGAAGAGGTAGCGAGTGCTGCCTTGTTCCTCTGCTCGGCGGCGGCAAGCTACGTCACCGGCGAAGTGTTGGTCATCGATGGCGGTTATACGACGCGGTGACACGCGGGTACCAGCTATCGTCTTCCACTTGCGCATGGGCGGCACATGCTCACGCCAGGCAATCGAGCATCCATTGAACACCAAAGCGATCGGTGAACTTGCCGTAATAGCTTCCCCATGGCTGCACCGCGAGCGGTGTCGTTATCTCGCCGCCTTCGGCCAGCCGGGCGAAAAGCCTGTCGGTGCTGTCACGGTCATCCATGATCAGCATATGGGCGGAGCCGCGCATCGGCTCGGCATCGTGATTGTCCGAGGCGAAGAAGAGAATACCAGGTCCTTCGAAGCGGGCATGCATCACCTTGCCCTGCATGGCTTCGCTGGCAACGGGCATTCCGTCTGCGCCGTGCCGCTTCAATTCCGTGACACGGCCAAGCCCGCATTTGGCATAGAAGGCAAGAGCCTCCTCGCAGCCGGTGGAAAAGAAGAGATAGTTGGCAAGCTGCATGGCTTGGCTCCGTCGTAGCGCCGGACCGCGACTCATTGCTGTCGCCGGCCCGGTCTTGCATCAGGTCCGAGATTTCCGCGCGTGCGCCCCGATCGTTACGAGACGGCAACCGCACCCTGGATGGCGCCAACAAGCTCGGCGTTGTTATAGCTGCGGCCGGCGATACCCCAGGCCCCCTCAGGCGCATAGACGATGTTGGACCATATGTGTTCGCGTTTGAGCCGGCCCTCCGCGGCCCGTTCGAGGACATCTGTTGCTTTTTCAAAGAAGGCCTGTTTGGCTTCGGCGCTCGCCAGCGCGATCTCGGGCAGCCTGAGTTCGATGAACGCTGCGGCGACCGGCTTCCCCCCCGCAAGCACATGCTCGCGCGGCAGCACGTTGATGGTGCCTATAATATTGGCCGTCATGAAAGCATTGCCGGTCAAATCGGCGGTATCAAGCAACGCGTCCGTCAGTCCGGCAAAGGCTTGCGTCTGTGCCTGCTGCGAGAGCAGACCTTCCGGTACCGTAAGTGTGATGGGCATCACATGTCTCCCTGTTTCGGATCGTGACCGTTTCTGATATATACCGATCACTCTTTATGCATACACATCGATCGCTCTCTTAGCAAGCCATAAAGAGCGATCACTCCAAATGAGGTATTCATGCGTTACAGTGCCGAACACAAACAAGAGACCCGAACGCGAGTGATCGCGGCGGCGGGACAGGTTTTCAGAAAGGAAGGCTACGGCGGCGCCGGTATTGACGCATTGACCAAGGCGGCGGGCGTGACCAACGGCGCCTTCTACGGACACTTCAAGTCGAAGGGCGAAGCCTTCCGCACGGCCGTGCTGACGGGTCTCGAAGAGCTGCGGCAGGGAATTTCGGCGCTGAAAATCAACCAACCGAAAGACTGGCTGACGACGTTCGTCGGCTACTATCTCGGCTATAAAAGAACCTGCGAACTGGGTGAGAGCTGCGCTCTGCCGAGCCTTTCCCCCGATGTGATGCGCGCGGACGATGAAACGCGAAGCGCCTATACGGTAGAGATCAAACGCCTCGTCGAGGAAGTCGCAACCGGCCTGCAGGAGCGTACGATAGAGGAGCAATCCGAAACACAGCGGGAGGATCGAGCGATCCTGCTACTCGCCATGCTGAGCGGCGGCGTTACCCTCGCGCGCGCCGTTTCCGACCCGGTACTCTCCGAACGCATCGCGGATGTTATCGGACAGGCTACCTTGACAGCGATGGAGCCCAAAAATTGATCCGCTTGCCTTGACGACGTTGCTCAGGACAGGGTGCCGCAGGCGCTCTGGTAATCGGCAAGGACGCGATCGACCGCTGAGATCAGGATAGTCTCGGGATCGCCGGCTTCAGCCGCTGAAAGCTGCGGCAGAAATTGATGAAGCAGCGTTTCCGGCATTGTCTTGCCACGCAGCGCGCCGAGCATGGTCTGGAAAGCCCGGTCGGCTTCGGGCCTGTTCCAGTAATAGCGGATGCGGTCGCTGTAACTGTAGTGCCGTTGCAGGTGCAGGGCCGTGGCATCACCGTGATAATGCGCCTGCCAGTCGCCGGGTGCGGCCAGCATTAGCGCTTCCATCGTTGCCGCCAGAGGCCTGTCGCCGTAATTGGGAACCATCTCAGAGGCGATCATATCGAGCGCATAGGCCGCCTCGCGCAGCGCAAAGGTCATGCTGGGGCCGACCTTCAGGATTGGAAAGCCGTCCTTCACAAGTCCCGTAAGCGCGGCGCGCGTCTGGTAGTCCGTGGAATGGGCTTCGAAGACGAATTGCGGCTCCTCGTCGAGAAGCGCAGACAATTCCCTTGCGAGCTCGGGCCTGTAACCGATGACGTTTTCACTGCCGAACTCGACGCCCGGCTGAACAACGAAGGCGATGACGCGCGAAAAGGCGTCCTCCAATCCAGCCCGCGAAAAGATTTCGCGATGAATGGCGATTGTCGCCCGGGCGGCTTCCGGCGCGGTCGGTCGGAGTTCTTCGAGCGCATGGTCGGCGCCGCCCGGCACCGGAACCTCGGTGCCGAGGATGTAGAGCGGCAGCGGTGCGCCGATCGCCTTTGCCGTCCTTTCGCTGACCTCAGCAAGCCTTGCGGCACGCTCGGCGATCGTCCTGTCGTCGAGAGCGGCCGGCTCGCCGGCGCAGCCCATCGAGGCGTCGAGATGGATCTTGGTGAACCCAGCCCTCACATAGGCCGCGACCATGGCTTTAGCCTTCTCAAGCGCGGCCTCCGGCGCATCCTTTCGCCAGGGATTGGGGCCGAGGTGATCGCCGCCGAAGATCATCTGCGAGCGATCGAGCCCTTCCTCGGCCGCCACGCGCTCAACGAAGCGGATGAAAGCCTCGGGCGTCATGCCGGTATAGCCACCGAGATGGTTGACCTGGTTGCAGGTCGCCTCGATCAGCATCGGTCCACCATCTCGTACGGCCCGCCGGATTGCGGCCCTGAGAACGAGGGGATGGGCAGAGCAGACGGAGGTAATGCCAAAGGGCGCTCCTTCGCGCCGCGCGACGGCAAGACGGGTCAATATCCGATCCATCGCCTATCTCCTCCGGGTTTCGGCGATGAAGACCGCCAGTTCGGCAAGGGTCGAGACGCCTTCCATCGGGCCGAGCCGGGTCACGTTCCGGGCTCCGGCGGCATTGGCATGAAGGAGCGCGGCATCCGGTGTCATGCCCTTGCGGCGGCAGGTGAGATAGGCCGCGCCGAAACAGTCGCCGGCGCCGGTCGGGTCGACCTCGGTGACCGCGAAAGCGACGCAATCAATGCGCTGACGGTCACGGCCGAAGAAAGACGCACCCTGTTCGCCTCGCTTCAGGACGATCTCTCCGATGCCGCTCTCCAGGAGGCTGGCGACAGCCTCGGCCTCGTCGTTCAGCCCGGCGGCGGTGAAAAGCTCCTCGCCGGAGGGCAGCAGCAGATCCGCTGCGCCGAGCACCTGATTGAAGCTGTCCAGAGCGCCGTCGTCCGTCAGCAACTCCTTACGGAGATTGGGATCGAAGGAGATCGATCCGCCACGGGCACGCACCGTTTCGATGGCATAAAGGATCACCTCGCGGGCGCCGGGAATGGAAAGGGCTGTTCCCATGACGTGCACATGCCCGGCTCGCCCGATAAGGTCTTTGGCCGCGGGCGTCAGGCCTACCTGGCCGGCAGCGGATCTGGCGATGTTGAAGACGAAGTCGCGAGCACCATCCGGCCGGTAGCGGACGAAGGCGCTGCCCGTCGGCCAGTCCTCGCTCACCGCGATGGCGGAGACGTCGACGCCGTCCTGCCGCAGGCGATCGACGTTCAGCCGGCCGAAATCGTCATTGCCGACGCTGGCGACGATGCCGGCCGCACCGCCCATGCGGGCGACCTGATCGATAAAAATAGCCGGCGCTCCACTGGGATAAGGTCCGGTCAGGGCCTGCGGCTCGCGGAACCCGGCTCCCACCGTCGTCGCCATGATCTCTACCAGGATCTCACCGACCGTGACCGTTGGGCCAAGCGCTTCCGGCGCAAGTGCCCTCAGAGGGAATGGCATCTGCAATCTCCTTATGCGAAAAGCGTCCTCCGCACTCCGCACAGTTCATAAAACGCGACTTTCTCCGGCCGTACCTTGCCTGCCGAAACCAGTCAAGAATAATTTTACGCGTGATAATTTTTTGTTGCATCGCGGCGCCGATCTTCACGTTGCACCGCATCGCAATATCAACGTTATTGGCAAGGCAAGTGCATCAAACTTGCAATTACGACAGGAAAGCTGTCCAAATCTGTCGTGAAAACGTCCTTGACAAACTTCGTCGGGATGACAGATTAAAGTTTACGCATGTAATTTTATGCGTGAACATCCGTAAAGGAGGAGCGGAGACCATGAGCAAGATCATTTGCATTCTGTCTGCGTCCGTCGCCTGCCTCGCATTGGCGGCCGGAATGGCGGACGCCGAGGAGCTGACGATCGCCACTGTCAACAATGGCGACATGATCATCATGCAAAAATTGTCGCCGGAATGGGAAAAGGAGACCGGCAACAAGGTGAACTGGGTGGTGCTGGAAGAAAACGTCCTGCGCCAGAAGGTCACGACCGACATCGCGACGAAGAGCGGCCAATACGACATCATCACCATCGGCGGTTATGAAGCGCCGATCTGGGGCAAGCAGGGTTGGCTGGCTCCCGTCGGCGACCTCGGCGCCGATTATGACTATGATGACCTGCTCGCCCCGATCAAGGCCGGGCTGACCGTCGACGGCAAGCTCTACGCGGTGCCCTTCTATACCGAAAGCTCATTCACGCTTTACCGCAAGGACCTCTTCGATGCGGCCGGCATCAAGATGCCCGACGAACCGACCTATGACCAGATCAAGGAATATGCGGCCAAGCTGACAGACAAGGCGAAGGAACAATACGGCATCTGCCTGCGCGGCAAACCGGGCTGGGGCGAGAACATGGCTTTCCTGGGAACCATGATCAACGCCTATGGTGGGCGCTGGTTCGACATGGACTGGAAGCCGCAGATCAATTCCGAGCCCTGGAAGAAGGCGATCACCGACTATGTCGCCCTGATGACCAAATATGGTCCTCCCGGCGCGACTGCCAACGGCTTCAACGAAAACCAGGCGCTGTTTTCAACCGGCCATTGCGCGATGTGGATCGATGCGACGTCGGCCGCCGGCCGCGTCTACGATCCGAAACAGAGCAAGGTCGCCGACAAGATCGCCTTTACCCGCGCACCCATTGCCGTCACGGCAAACGGATCGAGTTGGTCTTGGTCCTGGAACCTGGCAATTCCGGCCACGTCGAAGAAGCTCGACGCCGCCAAATCCTTCCTGAAATGGGCGACCTCAAAGGACTACGTCAAGAAGGTTGGTGAGACGGAGGGATGGGTGGCCGTGCCGCCCGGCACGCGCAAGTCGACCTACGCGCTTCCGGAATATCAGAAGGCCGCCCCCTTTGCCGATACCGTGCTGAAGGCCATCCTTTCCGCCGACCCGGCAAAGCCGACCAAGGATCCGGTTCCCTACACCGGCGTCCAGTTCGTCGCCATTCCTGAGTTCCAGGGCATCGGCACGCTCGTCGGCCAGCAGGTCGCCGCCGCCTTGTCCGGCCAGCAAACGGTCGCTGCCGCCCTCGACAGCGCCCAGAAGCAGGTCGAACGCGACATGAAGAAGGCGGGTTACCCGAAATAAATCCTGATCCTCGCGGTTTTCCGCGAGTTCCTCCCGGGAAGGTTCCGGCAGCGGCGCTGCCGGAACCTTCTGATTGGAGCGACCCGTCATCATTGACGCATTTCCGGCTTCTTCGCCTGATGAATTGGAGAAAGACATGAGACTGAAAGACAAGGTCGCCCTGATCACCGGCGGTGCGCGCGGCATTGGTCTCGGCTTTGCCGAAGCCTTCGTCAAGGAAGGCGCCAAGGTCGTCATCGCCGATATCGACATCGAAAGGGCAACGAGATCCGCTGCAGCAATCGGCCCCGCCGCAAAGGCGATGAAGCTCGATGTCACCGATCTCTCGGCCATCGACACTCTCGTCAAGGCGGTCGACGATGAGTTCGGCGGTATCGACATCCTCATCAACAATGCCGCCATCTTCGACATGGCGCCTGTCAACGAGATCACCGAGGAAAGTTACGACCGGGTCTTCTCCATCAACCTGAAGGGCCCGCTCTTCATGATGAAGGCCGCCTCGAATGTCATGATCAAGCGGGGCAGGGGCGGCAAGATCATCAACATGGCAAGCCAGGCCGGTCGTCGCGGCGAGGCGCTGGTGCTGCTCTACTGCGCCTCCAAGGCGGCCATCATCTCGGCGACGCAGTCGGCGGCGCTCGCGCTCGTCAAATACGGCATCAACGTCAATGCGATCGCACCGGGCGTCGTGGACGGCGAGCATTGGGATGTCGTCGATGCCCATTTTGCCAAATGGGAAGGCTTGAAGCCGGGCGAGAAGAAGGCCGCCGTCGCCAAATCCGTCCCGATCGGCCGTTTCGCCACGCCTGACGACCTCAAGGGTCTGGCCGTCTTCCTCGCTTCCGCCGACAGCGACTACATCCTCGCCCAGACCTATAATGTCGACGGCGGCAACTGGATGAGCTGACCGCAGCCGCAAACATGAAGCCAGGAGCCAGAGGGATGGAAGCCATCTGCTATACCGAAAAGGGCGTCGCGGTTACCAAGACGCTGCCGGTACCGGAGGTCAGGCCCGGCCATGCGCTTGTGCGCGTGCGCGCGGCCGGCCTTTGTCATACCGATATCGACGTCCTGCATGGCCGCTATGGCGAAGGCCGTTTTCCGCTGGTTCCGTGCCATGAATTTGCCGGCGTGGTCGAGGCCGTCGCGGGCGATGTCTCCGGCCTTGCCGTCGGCGCCAAGGTCGTCGCCGACCCCAATCTTCCCTGCGGAGAATGCCGAGCCTGCCGCAAGGGGTTAAGCAATCTCTGCCGTGATCTGAAGGCCTATGGCGTGACGGAGAACGGCGGGTTTGCCGAATACAGCCTGGTCAGGACCGATCATCTGCATGAGATCGGCGATCTCGACTTCAACCTCGCCGCACTTGCCGAGCCGCTTGCCTGCGTCTTGAACGGCCTCGGCAGCGCCGGCCTGCGGGCCGGTCCGGCTGGAACGGAGAATGCATTGGTCTTCGGCGCCGGGCCGATCGGGCTGCTGCTTGCGCTTTCCCTGAAAGCCGAAGGCGTTCCGTCGGTGACGGTTGCCGACATCAACGAGGGCCGCCTTGCCTTTGCCGAAAAGCTGGGGCTGGAGACGGCCGTCTCGGGATCCCAGGCGCTTGCCGCCCGCCACCATGACTTCGATTTCGTCGCCGATGCGACCGGCATCGCCCGCGTCGTCGAAAGCATGATCGATTTTGTCACCGACGGCGGCACGGTTCTCGTCTTCGGCGTCTGCGCGCCCGATCAGCGCATTTCCATCGCGCCCTTCGAGATCTTCCGGCGCCAGATCCGTTTTGCCGGGTCCCATTCGCTGAACCGCAACATTCCCGAGGCCCTCGCAATCCTGAAAAGAGACAAAGGAGCGATGGCCGCGCTGGTTTCCCATCGCCTGCCGCTCGGCGAGGTCTTGCCTTTCATCATCACGAAGTCCGCCGATCCCGCAACGATGAAGGTACAGTTCTCCATCGACTAGATCGACCTCATCGTCATCGTAGCCGAACGACAACCGCTTTTCGTTCGGCGATGAGTCATCTAGAAACCGTCAGGAGCGACCGATCAGGAGATCAGATGGTGGGAAAGACGATCAAAACCATGGAGGACTTTTCGGAGTTCGTCGGTCTGTCGCGTCCCACCGTCTCCAAATATTTCAGCGATCCAATGTCGGTGCGCCAGAAGACGCGGGAAACGATCGAGCAGGCCCTGAAGAAATCGGGGTTCCGGCCCAATATGTTCGCCGTCAACCTCAATCGACGGCGCAGCAACATTCTCGGCGTCATCATTCCCAATTCCACCGATCCCTTCTACATGGCGCTCACCCGCCGCATCGAGATGATTGCCAACGAGACGGGGTTCCTGGCCTTCGTCCTGTCATCGGACGGGAAGGCGGAGATGGAAGACCGGGCGATCAAGACGCTGAAATCCATGAATGTCGCCGGCGCGATCATCGCCCCGCTCGGCGTGGAATCCCACCATGCGACGCTCGATGAACTCGGCCGCAGCGTGCCCCTCATCTACGTGGACTCGCCACTCGACGAGACATCCTCCTTCGTCGGCACCAACAATCGCCAGAGCTTCAATCTGATCGTCGACTATCTCTGCCGCTCGGGCGAACCGCCCTGCTATTTCGGCATGCCGCATGTCAACACCAACGCCTTGACGCGCCAGACGGCCTATGTGGAGGCGATGGAGCAGTTCCGGATGGTGCCTGAGATTGTCGGGCTTACCGACAGCAAGACCTGGGATTTCGAGCGTTTCGGCTTCGAGGAAGCGACCCGCATCCTCACCTCGGGCGAAGGTTTCCCGACGCGCACCGTGCTTTGCGCCAACGACCGCGTCGCTTTCGGCGTCATCGCCGCCGCCTATCAGCAGGGACTCAAGGTCGGCCACGGCGCCAATTATGATCTGCGCGTTGCCGGACATGACGACCATCCTCTGTCCCGCTACGCCTGCCCCCCGATTACGACGGTCGCACAGAACTATAACGAGATCGGCCGGCTGGCGATCGAGCTGCTGCTCGGCAGGCTCGGCGAGGGCACAGGGGCGGTCGCGCCGGCGGACCGCATTCTTCTCAATGCCGAATTGATGCTCCGGACCTCGGCGTGATATGGCGCCTCAGGCGCGGGGCAGGCCGGTCGGCCGCATGTGCTTCCTCAGCGCCGCGATCCTGAAAATGGCGTTTGCCGCGCCATAACCGCGATAACCGCGCCGCTCGACGATCTCGAAGAACAGGCCCTCGCCATAGGTCGGGCTGTAGAGCTGGAAATATTCGCCGTAATCGTCGCGATCGTAGAGGATGTTGTTGGCCTTGAGGCGATCGGCAAATTCGGCATCGAGGCCGAAGCGAGCTTCGAGATCGTCATAATAATTCGGTGAAATCGCAAGCGAGACGAAACCGTTTGCCGCAAGCGCGGCGGCGGTCGCAAAAATGTCGTCAGTCCTGAAGGCGAGATGCTGGATGCCGGAGCCGAAGGTTTCGGCGATAAAGCGGCCGGCCAGCGTGTTGCGGTTTTCCGCGCCGTTCATCGTGATGCGCAGAGACCCTTCCGCATTCTCGACCACCTGGCTACGGACGATGCCGGAGGGATCGACGATATCGACCATGGGCGTCTTCTCCGCCTCGACGAGCGACGTATAAAACAACAGCCAGGTCAGAAGCTCCTCGTATTTCATCGTTTGCGCCATATGGTCGATCGATTGCAGCCCAGCCGGCTGCGGAGGGATATCGTCCTCGATCGCATCGAACTCGATCTCCCAGATGCGGCCGAGCTCGGTCTTGCGGTCGAGGAAATAAAGGACGCCGCCACCGACGCCGCGAACGGCCGGCATCTCGATCTCGCCGGCATCGAGCGATTGCGCGAACCGTTCCGCCCCGAGCGCGACGGCGCGCTGCAACGCAGCCTTGGCATCATCAACCATCAGGCCGGCGGCATAGGCCGAGGTGCCGTGAACGGCATAGGAGGCACTGGCAAAGCCCTTCTGCTCGGTATTGACGACGAGATTGATGGCGCCCTGGCGAAAGACGGTGACGCGCTTGGTTTTATGCCTGGCCGCCTTGCGGAAACCGAGGCTGGCAAACAGCGCCTCGAGCGCAGGCGCCTCGTCCTCATCCGCGGTGAATTCGACGAAGGCGATGCCCTCGACGGCAGCGCGCGGCGGCATGGCCGGCACCGGCAGCGCGCTCTCCGGCTGCTGCCGCTTCACCTGGTCGCCGAGATAGATCAGAGAGCGGCGGCCGTCGACGGCGATCGCGCTCGGCGAACCGCCGCGAAACTGGTCGTTGAAAATCTCCAACGACAGATAGCCGTCATAACCGGTTGCGGCGACGGCCTTCATGAAATCGAGCACCGGCAGGTCGCCTTCGCCCGGCATGTTGCGGAAGTGCCGGCTCCAGTAGAGCAGATCCATGTCGAAGAGCGGCGCATCGGCGAGCTGAATGATGAAGATCTTCTCCTTCGGGATCGAGCGGATCGAGTTGACGTCGATCTTGCGCGACAGCGTATGAAAGCTGTCGAGGATCAGGCCGATATTCGGATGATCGGCCCGCCGGACGATTTCCCAGGCGTCGCGATGGTCGTGGATGTGGCGGCCCCAGGCGAGCGCCTCGTAACCGACGCGCAGGCCGCGCTTGGCGGCGCGCTCACCGAGCTCATGGAAGTCCGCCGCCGCCCGGTCGAGACCGCCGAGGGCAGCCGGCGAAACGTTCGAGCAGACGAGCACGAGATCGGTGCCCATCTCCTGCATGAGGTCGAACTTGCGCTCCGCTCGGTCGAAAGTGCGGCCGCGCAGCGGCTCCGGCATGCCTTCGAAATCGCGGAACGGCTGAAAGAGCGTGATCTCCATTCCGAGATCGCGCACCATGCGGCCGACTTCCCCAGGGCTCTCGTCGAAGATCAGGAAATCGTTCTCGAAAATCTCCACCCCGTCGAAACCTGCCTTGGCGATCGCCTCAAGCTTGTCACGCAGGTCGCCGCTCAATGAAACGGTCGCAATCGATGTCTTCATCGGAGTGGTCCTCGCAATAGGCGTTACGCCGTCATGGTCTTGAAATGCGCAAGCATGCGACCAACATCGGGCTCCCTGCCGGTGATCAGGCGAAAGGCGCCGAGCAAAACCATGCCCGCGAGCAGCTGGGCGATCGTCACCTTCAGCACGAAGAAATAAAAACGATGATACGGGTCATGCGCTCCTCCCAAAGCGTGGCCTTGCCCTTGCCGGCTGACCGTCGTCAGACACGCGAATGCGCGTCATAACCGAGATATTGCCGTCGCGATCGACTCCTCCGCTGTTCGCTCTTTCAGAATGTACTAACTAGTTCGTATGTCAAGCAACATCTGTTGAAACATGCCGCCAACGTGAATAAGACTGACGGGCAAGGAGGCAGTTACCTTTTGGGAGGCTCCGCCTCAGCCCCGCGCGGATAGGGCGGGCAGCGTGATCTCGAATTCGGCGCCGGCGCCTGCCGTCTGCAGCAAGCGGATCGTGCCGCCGTGGGAACTCAGCATGGCGCGGACGATGCCGAGCCCCACGCCGGTGCCGCCCTGCTCGCGGCGGGTCGAGAAGAACGGCTGGAAGACGCGCTCGCAGTTTGCCTCGGAAATGCCGCTGCCGTCGTCGCGGACAAGAATGACGGCTGTTCGGGCACTGGCCGACACTGTGAGTTCCAGGAGCGTGGCGCCGTGCTGCAAGGCGTTTTCGGCAAGATTGGTAAAGACGATGCCGGCTGCTTCCTGGGGAAGAGCAACTGACAATCCCGTATCGCCTGCGCCTGAGATCCTGAGGGCAGGGAATTGTCCGCGCAGCAAGGATATGATGTCTGCGACGCTGATCTGGCCCTCGGTCAAAGGCGTTTCGGCTTGCGCAAGCTCCCTCAGCCGCTGCAGCAATGCATCCAGCCGGACTGCGTCGGCGACGATGTTGTCGAGAAAATGCAGCCGCTGCGCTTTCGTCATCTGCTGCTCGCCGTCATCGTCGCGTAAAAGCTCTGCCGCACCCCGGATGGCCGTCAGCGGCGATTTCAGCTCATGAGAGACATGGGCGGCAAAGGAGCGGACATATTCGGTGCGATCGACCAGTTTCCCGGCGAGATCGAGGAAGCTTTGCGACAGCACCGCGATCTCACGCGTTCCATGACTTTCGAGCGGCCGGATTGCAGCCTTGCCGCCGCGGGCGATCTCGTCCGCGCGGGCGATCAAGGCGTCGATAGGCCCGGTAATCGTGCGCGTCAGCACATAGGCAACGGCGAGCGTCAACAGGAGGACAACGACGAGGGCGCCGATTTCCGTCGGCGCCATTCCGCTCGAACTCGCCTCGGCGGTGCGAAACCAGATGACGATCAGGATCGGCAGCATCATGACGGTCAAAAGCACGGCAAAGACGATCAGCGCCAGCGTCGGCCGCCACTTCGTGCGGACTTTCGGCGCCGGCATCAGACCTTCCTTCCGATTTCGCCGCCGAGCTTGAAGCCGATGCCGTGAACGGTTGCGATGACCCCCGAGCCGCCAGCGGCCCCGAACTTGGCCCTGATGTTGCGGATATGGCTGTCGATCGTCCGGTCGGAGACATAGGTGTTCGGGCCATAGGCCGCTTCCATCAGCTGTTCGCGGCTGAAGACCATGTCCCGGTGTGACAGCAATGCATCCAGGATGGCAAATTCGAGCGCCGTCATCGCGATGGCGCTCTCGCCTAATGTGACCGTCCTGCCGCGGCGGTCCAAACTGAGTTCGCCGGCAACCAGAGCGGCATGGCGTCTGTCAGGGCCTGCTTCACTGCCGCTGCGCTTCAGGATCGCCTTCACCCGGGCGACGAGTTCGCGCGGGCTGAAAGGTTTGGTGACATAGTCGTCTCCGCCGATTTCGAGGCCCAACACCCTGTCGATCTCCTCGTCGCGCGCCGAAAGAAACAGGATCGGAAGGCCCGAAGTCTTGCGGATCTGGCGGCAGACTTCCAGACCGTCCATGTCGGGCATGCCGATATCGAGAATGATGAGATCAATGTTGCCGCGTCGGAAGGCCGCCATCGCCTCGATGCCGTTGCGGGCTGCCGTCGATGCCATGCCGGCGCGTTCGAGGGCGAAGCAGATCACATCGCGAATGTGAGGTTCGTCATCGACGACGAGAATGCGGGGCGACATCCACCAGTCCTGCGTTGTTTGTCGGACCTGTTGTTATCGTTCTCGTTCTATCTTGCAATGGGAGAAAGGAGATAGCTGTCCAGTCGCGCAGACCGGAAAGTCCAGCTCCGCCAGTCGCGCCGGCGCATCTCAAAATTCCTGGCGAGGTAGTACCGAACTGTCACCGCTTGGGTCCTCTGGTCCATCAGATGATCCGGCAGCTTGAGGAGATAGAGATCGAGTGCGGGAATGGCGGAAGGGCCGAGTGAGGAGAGATAATCGATATCAAGCGGCTGGCCTTCGAAGCTGATCTCCCGGCTGTGGGTGACATTGAAGCGGGCGATGAAAGCGGGGAAATCGATGAAGGCGCTGATGTAGAGAACGGCGATGAGGGAAGCGAGGTTGGTGGCGATCAGCCATTCGTTGGATCGGTTCAGCAGAATGCGCAGCAGAATCAAGGCAAGGCCGATGGCGACGATGCCCATCCAGAGACCAGCGGCAACACGCAGTTCCGTCAGCGAATAGGCCTCGACGTAAAGCTCGAGCCGCAGTATCGAAGACAGGCAGAGAAGGATGTTCTGGCCGATCCATGCGTAGACAAGGCCGCGGATCAGGGGGCTTTTATCGCCGGGGCCATCGGGCCGCATGGCGAGGAGGACGAAACCGGCGGCAAGAAGCGCTGTCGCAATCAGCGGATAGGCGCCGCGATGAGCATATTCGGCATGGCTCATGTGATCGGGCAAATCGGCGCCGCCCCAGAGATAGACGAGATCGAGAAGCGTCTGCACGGCAAAGAGCGCATTGAAGAGAAGCAGCGACCGCAGCAGCGAGGCGTGGCCGAGCGGTGCATTTTTGGTCGGCACGATATGGAGCGCTCTGCTGGCTTGCGACCTCGCAGTGCGGCGTGCCAGCCGCGGCCGGAGCATCGCCCAGACGACCGCTGATATCACCACCCAGAAGCCGATCCGCCAGGGATCAAGAAACTGCAGCAGAAGGTCAAAACGGATACTGCGCAGCGTGACCTCGATGAGCGGATTCGCCGCCGCAAAAAGAAGCAGGAAGACCGATGCGAGAATGAGCGGCATCACCCAGAGGCCGATGCTTCTGCGGATTTCGGCTGAAGACGAATGTTTGGCCCGTGTCGCAAAATATCTCTTGCTGTCCTCGACAAGCCGGAATGGAATGACGACAGCGAAACGAAGAAACACAGAAGGCAGCTCGGTTAGGCTGCGCGGTACAAGTCTGGCGCAGGTGAGAGCAACTGACATCAAGGCGCAGAGGCAAAGAACAAAGCCCATGGGCGACGATGTTTCCAGCAGAGGCGCCGACGCCAGGATCGAAAAGCCGAGGAGAAGAGCCGCCGTTAAAGGCGAGAGGCTCTTCATGGCCGAGAACAGAATGCAGGCGCAGATGGCGAGCGCAAAGAGAAAAAGATTTATCCCGGGTTCCTGGCCAAAGATCAGAAAATCCGCCAGCGCCACGATGCCAAGCAGCACGGGAATTCGGCCGGGATTGCGTCTGATGGGCATCGGCGATGTCAAGGTGTCGGTTGTGTCCATTGCTGGTCCTCTCGTAAATGCCGCCGTTCCATCACGATGCGCATGCTTGCGGAGATCCCCTCGGAAAGGGCCCCCCGAGGCTGGCGCGTCTCTATCAGCCACCACCCGTCCTTGCGGAGGCGATCCGGCACAGCGGAGGGTGTGATGCGGGGCGGGGTGTCGTTCTTGCTCATGACAGGAAAATGCCCCGCCGGATTGCAGATTTTGTGCAGAAGGTGAGGAGCAATTCAGGAAAATCGCGCTGGCCTGCCAGGTCATTTAGGAAGTGCGAAGAGGGCGTCGTCTACATCCCTCACGACAGGTTTTTCTTATCCGCTTGACGGCGCCGGCGCGCGGAGGAGGTCGTAGAAATCGGTCTTTCTTAACGCGGATGGTATCCACAACTGGAAACTCCGCACTAGGTTCAGCCTGGATCCGTCAAATTCGCCGCGGCGGGCTCTTAGGCCACGGTCAACGAGACAACGGGGCAGACATCTGCCTTCACAATCCAGGTACTCCAAGGAGTTTCTCCCAATGCCGGACACCTCTCAAGCGCCGAAGACATTCCCAGCTCCCAAGGATCAACGCCTCCGGGATCTCGCCGACTGCATCCGTTTCCTCTCCATGGACGCGGTTCAACAGGCAAAGAGCGGTCACCCCGGCATGCCGATGGGTATGGCTGACATCGCGGCGGTTCTCTTTTCCGAGTTTCTGAAGTTCGATGCGGGCGATCCCCATTGGTTCGACCGCGATCGTTTCGTCATTTCCAACGGCCATGGCTCGATGTTGCTCTACAGCCTGCTCTATCTGACGGGCTACAAGGACATGACGATCGACGAGATCAAACGCTTCCGCCAGATCGACAGCCGCACCGCCGGTCACCCCGAATATCGTCACGCCACGGGCATCGAAACGACGACCGGCCCGCTGGGGCAGGGGATCGCAAACTCCGTTGGTCTGGCGCTCGGCGAGCGGATCATGAACGCCTCGTTCGGCGACAATCTGGTCAACCACCACACCTATGTCTTCCTGGGCGACGGCTGCCTGATGGAAGGCATCAGCCACGAGGCGATATCCCTTGCCGGACATCTGAAGCTCGGCAAGCTCATCGCCTTCTGGGACGACAACTCGATCTCGATCGACGGCGCGACAAGTCTTGCCGAATCCGATGACCATCCGGCACGTTTCCGCGCGGCGAACTGGCACGTCCAGCAGATCGATGGGCACGATACCGATGCGATCCGCGCTGCGATCATCGAGGCGCAGAAGGTGACGGATCGGCCGTCGATGATTGCCTGCAAAACCATCATCGGCTTCGGTTTCCCCACAAGGGCGGGAACGCAGAAGGCCCATAGCGACGCGCCCGGAGAGGACGAGATCGCCGGCGCCCGCAAGATCCTCGGCTGGACATCGCCTCCCTTCGAAATACCGCAAACGCTTCTGAGCGATTGGCGGAAGATCGGCGCCAAAGGCGAGTCGGCGCGGATGGCCTGGGCGATCCGTCTCCAGACCGCTTCGCCGGAGAAGCGAGACGATTTTCAACGACGGATGAAGGGAGAGCTTCCGTCCGGCTGGCGCGCCGCCATCGCTGCGGCAAAGCAGGAACTCTTAGGCTCCGAAAAGGACCTCGCCACCCGACAGGCGAGCGGCATCGTGCTCAACCATCTCTTCGATGCGATCCCTGAGCTGCTTGGCGGGTCGGCGGATCTGACGCCCTCGAACAACACCAAGACCAAGAACCAGGTCGAGATCAAGCCTGGGGAATATGGTGGCTCCTATATTCACTATGGCGTCCGCGAGCACGGCATGGCGGCGGCGATGAACGGCTTGGCGCTGCATGGGGGGCTTGTTCCCTATGGCGGGACGTTCCTGACCTTTTCCGACTATTGCCGCCCGGCGATCCGGCTCGCAACGATCATGGAGGTCCGTTCGATTTTCGTGATGACGCATGACTCGATCGGATTGGGCGAGGACGGGCCTACACACCAGCCGATCGAACACCTGAGTGCACTGCGCGCCATTCCTCGCCTCGCCGTCTATCGTCCGGGCGACCCGATCGAAACGGCCGAGTGCTGGGAGGCGATCATGGATACGCCGCGGCAGGCGGCGCTGATTGCCCTGTCTCGCCAGCCGATGCCGCTTTTACGCCGCGACCCGACGGACGAGAACCGCTCGGCAAGGGGAGCCTACGTTCTTCAGGAAGCCGAAGGCGGCGAGCGGCAGCTGACGATTCTTGCCTCCGGCTCGGAACTGCATCTGGCGGTTGAAGCCCGCTCGGTGCTGCAGAACGAGGGGATCCGCACTGCCGTGATTTCGATGCCGTGCAGGCTGCTGTTCGAGAAGCAGGATGCCGCCTACAAGAGATCGGTGTTGGGTGAGACGCGAGCGAGAGTCGCCGTCGAGGCTGCCGTGCAGGATTCCTGGGACCGTTATCTCGGTCTGGACGGCGTGTTTGTCGGCATGCATGAATTCGGAGCATCCGGCAAAATCGACGACGTTTACAACAAGTTCGATATCACGACAGACGCCGTGATACGCGCTGGACGCGAAGCGACCGGAAAACAATCCTAGCGATCCAAAGCAGGCAACCAGGCCGAGCGCCGATTACCTAAATCTTGGCGCTCGCTTGGCGTTGTGGAGCAGTTCGCAGGCGGTCGCGAATGGCCCGAAAAGTTTGAGCAGCAGCGCTTGTTCCTCTGCGTCTATACGGTGACGAGCGCAGAACTCCGTTACGGACCAGACTTTTGTCAGATCGTCTGTTTCGATTTGTTTGGGTTCGATGTGTTCGGTCAACGGCGTCTCCTCCAAATGCCAAGACTACGCCCCCATGGCATTTATAAGAATTAGCTAAAAAATGCTATTTGCACAACCGAAGAAAGACGTCGTCACTCCGCTGCAACGGGGATACCGGACTATTGGATGGCACGGATGCTGTCAGGCTTTGTCGATCATCGCCACGCGCAAGATATGGTTCATGCGGTCTTGCCAGCCCGGGCCATCGGCCTGGAAATAGGCGAGCACGTCGCTGTCGAGCTTCAGCGAGACGAGTTCCTTTGCGTTGGGCAGCACCGGCCGTTCGACGGCAGCGGGCACGGCGATCTTCTTCGCCGGTTTGAACAGTGCTTCCGCAGCGTCAAGTGGATTGAGCGGCCGGCGCGGTGGTCGGGACATAGACATCTCCAAAGGCGGGGTGTTGTCGCCACATTGTATCGCGTTGGTGCGTGAATACCGGTTGCTTCGTCTCCGTCGAAACACCCCAAGCATTCGCGGCTTATGGGTTGCGTCAGGCAACCTATGAGGATTCGAACGGTTTAGCCATCGCTGCAAGCTGTCCGGCTAGGGGTTTTACTTCCGCTCAGATGTAACCGCACCTTGCCGCGCCTTGCATCAAGACACGCGCACATATGAAAACGCCCGCCGATTATGCGGCGGGCGTCGTTTGTTCATGAACTCAGCCGCTGATTAAACGAGGTGAGCGTCGGTGCCGGTGATGTTGAGCGTCAGGACGCCGACATCCGTGTGGCCTTCGCCGTCGGAGATCTTGTAGTACTGGACGTTTTCCGTGACCTGCTGGCCGGCAGTCAGGTCTTCCGTCAGCGTGTAGGTGAATTCACCATTCGGCTTGACGTGGAAGATGCCATGGTCGCCAGCGATGTCGGTAACGGCGTCGAGGCCGCTCTTGGCGCTGACGTTCGTGCCGTCGAACTGACGGAGGAAGAGCTTGCCGTTGTCGCCCTTAATGTCGTTGCTGAGAACGTTGCCACCCATGACGTCGCCTTCGGAGAAGCTGAAGTGGTCATCGACAGCCACCGGCTTGACCTGGGTTACGCCCTTGATGTTCAGGGAGAACACGCCGACGTCGGTGTGGCCGGCGCCGTCGGAGATCTTGTAGGTGACACGTTCGGTCAGCGTTTCACCGTTGGTGAAGCCGATCTTGGCAGCGTCGCTGAGAACGTAGGTATAGCTGCCGTCCGGCTTGACGAAGAAGGTGCCGAAGTCGCCATGGATCTCGGTGACCTGGCTGTTGCCCTGCTTGGCACCAACGCTTTCGCCGTCGAAGGCGCGCAGGTACAGGTGGCCGTTGTCGGAAGAATCGTTGGAAAGCAGATTTCCGGAAATTACGTCAGTTTCGTTAAATGTTGCACTATCATCAGTTGCGTGTATCGGCGAAGCCATTGCTCTCTCCTAAAATTGTTTATCGACGGGTCAATTTTGACCTTAGCGAGCGGCTCCTTTAACAACTGATTAATACTATAAGTCAATAACCTATTTACCAGAAGGTTAATTTCGCCGCCGATTTTCCCGTTGCTTCATTTCCGATGGAATAATTCCATTTTCACGCAAATTTGAAGAAAAATTGGCGAACTAATACGCGGATAACTTGAGTAAAATGCTAGAGACGGATACCTCCGGTGGAGTTTTGTGACGCAACGGGTTCGCCCGTTGCAATCGCGGTCTCCGAGACTTATTTTACAGCTGCGACCGATCGAAGCGGGACCGAAGCCGTATGGCTTGTAGGCGACACGCTTGCGCATCGCGCCATACGCTGCGCGATAAGCAATCCCACACACAAGCGATAACCCGGCCATGGCCGGCGAAGGATTTTTTTGAACGACCCAAAAAAAGTCACCGCGGTTGCGGCGGCCAAACCGCGTGAAGGTGACGAGTTCGCCGCCCCGCCGGGAGCTGGACGCCGTCTCCCTGCCTTCTCACCTGGCGCGAATTGCAGGCGCTGATTGTCGAGCAGCTCGGCTGAACGGCGATCATCACACCACCATCTCAATAAGGAGAACTTGAAATGCAGGTACTCGTCAGAGACAACAACGTCGATCAGGCCCTCAGGGTTTTGAAAAAGAAAATGCAGCGCGAAGGCCTGTTCCGCGAAATGAAGGAACGGCGCGCCTACGAGAAACCATCCGAACGTCGCGTCAGGGAAAAGGCGCAGGCGATCAGCCGGCAGCGCAAGGCTGCCCGCAAGAAGATGCAGCGCGAGGGCCTGCCTGCCGGGAGCAAGCGCACGGCTGCCCGCTAGCGGCTCCTGCCTGGGAGGCCTCCCAGGCCTCGGTGGTTATATCCGGAAAGGACAGACAATGGACGAACTGAACAGCCTCACCGTCTCGGAGGAACGCCTGGAAGATTGCCGCGATGTCGTGGAGCCGGATCTGCAGGATCTGATCCAACGCGCCCTGACATCCGGCTTTTCCCGGGAAGAGATCCTCATCGCGGTCAGCGAACTGGTCGCCGAAGACTTCGCAGTGGTCATGAAAACCCCGAGCGTCCATTGAGGGCGACCATGAGAAGATCAGGGGATCATGGCGACAACGCCGGGGTCAAGCTCTGACGCCGCTCAGCGCTGGCTGGCCGATGCCTTGACGAAATCGATGAACGCCCGCAGCGGCGCGGGGACCAGGCGCCGTCCGGGATAATAGAGGAACGGACCGGAAAAACGCTGCCACCATGGTTCGAGGATCGGCTCGAGGGCGCCGCTGTCGAGATGCGGGCGCAGCCAGTCCTCGAAAACGTGGATAATCCCCGTACCCGATATCGCAGCGTCCACCTTAAGATCGGTCGCCCCGCCGATCCTGACGATCAGGGGGCCGCTCGGCTCGACCCGAACCACCTCGCCGTCTCGCTCGAATTCCCAGGGCGTCGTCAGCGCGCCGCTGGCAAATCGGCCGAGCAGACAGGCATGGCCGAGCAATTCGCTCGGGTGCCGCGGCCGGCCATGACGATCGAGATAGTCGGGGGACGCCGCAGTGGCAAAGCGCTGCACGCGTGGGCCGATCGGCACGGCGATCATATCCTGCTCCAGCCGCTCATCATAACGGATGCCGGCGTCACAGCCGGCGGCGAGCACGTCGATGAAGCTCTCTTCGGCGACCACCTCCAGCCGAATGTCGGGATAGGCGGCGAGAAATGGCGGAACGATGGCGGGCAACACCAGCCGCGCCGCGCTGACCGGCACATTGAGCCGCAATGAACCGGCCGGCCTGTCGCGAAAACCGTTGACGACATCGAGGGCGGACTCCACTTCCGACAATGCGGGACCGAGCCGCTCCAGCAAACCCTTGCCCGCCTCTGTCGGAACGACGCTGCGCGTCGTGCGGTTGAGCAACCTGACGCCGAGTTGAGCCTCCAGCCGACGAACCGCCTCGCTGAGGAAGGAGGCGCTGCCGCCGCTGGCACGCGCGCCCTCACGAAAACCGCCGGCCTGTGCCACGGCCACGAAGGCATTCAAATCACTCAAGTCGACTTTCATTGTTCGCGATCCCGCACAGCCCGTACGGATTGTACCCAGTTTTCACGCGGCCGGACAACGCCTAACTTCGTGTCATCTCTTGAAAGGAGTTCGATCATGTCCACAATCGATCAGTCCGGCACATTCACCATCGGCGACCGTCGCGTCAAACGGCTTGGCTACGGCGCCATGCAGCTTGCGGGTCCAGGCGTGTTCGGTCCGCCCAGGGATCATGACGCCGCCTTGGCGGTGTTGCGCGAAGCCGTTGCTTCAGGCGTCAATCACATCGATACCAGCGACTTCTACGGCCCCCACGTCACCAACCGGATCATCCGCGAAGCGCTGCACCCTTATCGCGACGATCTCGTCATCGTCACCAAGATCGGCGCGCGGCGCGGGACGGATGGATCATGGATTCCGGCCTTCTCTCGCGAAGAGCTGACGCAGGCGGTACACGACAACCTCCGCAATCTCGGCCTGGATGTGCTCGACGTGGTCAACCTCAGAATCACGTTCGACCTGCATGGCCCCGCCGAAGGATCTATAGAGGAGCCCCTGGCGGTGCTTGCCGATCTTCAGCGACAAGGTCTCGTCCGTCAGGTGGGCTTAAGCAACGCCACATCGAAACAGGTCGCCGAAGGCCGCGGGATCACCGAGATCGTCTGCGTGCAGAACCAGTACAATCTCGCGCATCGGGCCGACGATGCCCTCATCGACGAGCTTGCGGGCAAGGGCATCGCTTATGTACCGTTCTTTCCGCTCGGCGGCTTTACCCCGCTGCAATCGTCCACGCTCTCCAACGTCGCCGCACGCCTTGGCGCCACGCCCATGCAGGTTGCGCTCGCCTGGCTGCTGCGCCGTGCGCCGAACATACTGCTGATCCCCGGCACCTCCTCCGTCGGCCATCTCAGGGAAAACCTCGCCGCCGCCGGACTGATGCTGCCGGATGATGCTGTCCAGGAACTGAACAGCATGGCGAAGACCGCCGTCTGACGCCATTGGAGGGTCGCGGGTGATCCGGTCGCTTACGCCATGCCTTCGCGCATGGCGTAAGCGCAGTGCCGTATCCGGCTGCGAAAACCCGTTGGGGCTATGCCTCAATAGCGCTCGGGAACGTATAGTTCCGGCGGCACTGGCGCCCTGATGTAATCGGCATGGCGAACGCGATCCGGCAACTCAATATCCTGCTTCGGGACATCCTCGTAAGGAATCTGCTCGAGCAGATGGGCGATGCAGTTCAGCCGGGCCCGCTTCTTGTCTACGGCCTGGACCACCCACCAGGGCGCTTCCTTGGTGTGCGTGCGCGCCAGCATTTCTTCCTTGGCCTTGGTATATTCTTCCCAGTGGACACGGCTTTCCATATCCATCGGCGAAAGCTTCCACTGCTTCAGCGGATCGTGGATGCGCATTTTGAAGCGAAATTCCTGCTCCTCGTCGGTGATCGAAAACCAGTATTTGATCAGCACGATCCCGGAACGGACGAGCATCCGCTCGAATTCCGGCACAGAGCGGAAGAACTCCTCGAGTTCGTCCGGGGTGCAGAAACCCATGACACGCTCGACGCCGGCGCGGTTGTACCAGCTGCGGTCGAAGAGCACCATTTCGCCGGCAGTCGGAAGATGCGGGACATAGCGCTGAAAATACCATTGATGGCGTTCCCGCTCGGTCGGCGCGGGCAGCGCGACCGTGCGGCAGACGCGCGGATTGAGCCTTTGGGTAACACGCTTGATCGCGCCGCCTTTGCCGGCAGAGTCCCGGCCTTCGAAAAGCACGACCACCTTGAGCTGCTTGTGCTGAACCCAGTCCTGCAAACGCACCAGCTCGTGCTGCAGCCGGAAGAGTTCCCGGAAATAGATCTTCCGCTCGAGTGTCTGCTCGGCCGGCTCCGACATTCCTTCGGCGACCAGATCGTCCAGTCGGTCCTCCTCCATCTGCATTTCCAGCTCCTCATCGAAGCTGTCGGCGATTTCGGCCTTTATCCGGCTAAGCTGGTCCTGATGTGTTTGAGACATGGCCTGTTCCTTTTTGCTTTTTTGACAGGAGCATGTCAGTGCGAAGTTTGTGTGACAGTTCTGACAACCGTCCACCGAGATGGCCCGACCCCAGCCACCGAAGCGCGTCTACAGCTGCCCCGCCCGGTACTGATCGACAAGGTTCCGGCATGCGCGGATCGTCAGGGCCATGACGGTGAGCGTCGTGCCGGCGATACCGCTGCCGGGAAAGGCGCTGGCATCGGTGACGATGAGGTTCGGCGCATCCCAGACCTGGTTGTAAGAGTTGAGCACCGCGGCCTCCGGGGTTTGGCCCATGCGCGCGCCGCCCGTCTCGTGAATTGCCGCGCCCATGCACATTGTCTTGCGGAACCATTTGCGGAACATGAAACGGCTGAAGGCATCGGCGTCGGGGAAGGCACCCTTGCCCATCTCCTTGAGGCCTGTGGGCGAGCCGATGAATTCGAGGTCGCCGCCAACTTCCCTGACCATGGCGATGAGCGTCTCCTCCTGACGGCCGAGGAGTGCCCGTTCCTCCTCCTGCATGACGCAGCGGATATGCGGCACGGGAATGTTCCAGGCATCCCTGCGCCTGGCATCGAGGGTGATGCGATTGTCGGCGTAGGGCAGCATTCGGCCAAAGCCGAAGAAGGCGAGACGCGCATCGGTGTGCTCCGAGACCGGCGCGCGACCGACGCTGCCCTGGTAATCGAAATCGCCGCGGGCAACGTCACCTTCGCCGAAGCGGGGAATGAAGATCCCGCCTGACGGATTGTAGAATGGGTCGGTTGGTGCGGAATCGTCGTGCGCCCAACCTTTGGCTTTGGAAAAGGAGCCGAAGGCGAGGCAGGGAAGCTGGTCCATGAAATAGCGGCCGAGAGCGCCCGAGCTGTTGCCGAGCCCATCGGGATGTTTCGCCGAAGCCGAATTCAGGAGCAGCCGCACGCTCTCGATCGGCGAGGCCGAGAGCACCACTGTCGCGGCGTGGGCGGTCGATACCTCGCCGGTGTTGCGATCGATGAACTCAGCGCCGGTGGCGCGGCCGGTTTTCTCGTCCGTGGTGATGCCGCGAACGACGGCATCGTAACGGATCGTCAGCCGGCCGCTGGCCTTTGCTTCGCGCAGTGGCCGCGGCATGCGGTCGGCGTCGGGCGCGATATAGCGCCACGAGATGACGTGCCGCTCCGGCCAGCGGCTTTCGACCGCCTGCTTGAAGGTCTGTTCGGCGGGCGTCAGGCTTGCCGGCTTCGCATAGACGCCGTCCGGCAGGGTCGGCACGTTGTCCTTATTGCCGTAAAGCCCGAGATAGGCCTCCACCTCGTCGTAGAAAGGCGCCAGCTCGTCATAGGAGACCGGCCAGTCGACGCCCTTTCCGGCGCGTGTGTGGATCTTGAAATCGTCGTCGGTCCAGCGCAGCAGCACCCGCCCGAAACTGTGGAGGCGCCCGCCGCCCTGGCGGCCGCGGATCCAGAGGAAGGGTTCGCCCTTCGGCGTCGTATAGGGGTTCTTGCGATCGTTGACGAAGAAATGGCTGAAGCGTTCGGTGAAAAACGCCGCGCGCGCCTGGATCGGCTGGCCCTTGAGGGTCGCGCGCGCGCGCTCCCAGATATTGATGCTGCTTGCCGGCGCCTTCTTGCGCGCCGGGTCGAAATCCCCAGGCCCGACGGCGGGACCCGCCTCGAGCAGCAGCACCGACAGCCCTTGCGCCGTCAGTTCTTTTACCGCGAAGGAACCCGCCGCGCCGGAGCCGATCACCAGCGCATCATAGACGATCTCAGGCATGTCTTTTCAAATCCTGTCCCGGAGCAATCCTCAAAACGACGCGAAGCGCGTGCGGAATTGCGGGAAAACGAAGGGATGGCGCGTCACAGCCGCGATCCGTCGGCGCCGAAGAGGGAGGCCTTGGCGATATCGAGCCCGGGAGCCACGGCATCGCCGGGCTCGAGTGTGACGTCGCCCATCAGCCGGAGCGAGAGGCTCTGGTCCGCCCAGTCGAACCAGACGACGGCATCCGAACCCATCGGCTCGACAACGGAAACGCGGCCCGGAATGGTGGGCAGGCCGCTTTCGGCGCCGTCGAGCACAAGATGCTCAGGGCGAAAGCCGAGTGTAGCCGGTCCTTCAGCTACGGCTGCGCGGAAGGAGTAGTCGGAGAGATCGATGGTCAGCCCCTTGCTCCTGAAGACTAGCGGCCCGTCGCCGCGCTCGATCCGGCCCTCGACGAAATTCATCGCCGGAGCGCCGATGAAACCGGCAACGAAGAGATTGGCCGGGCGGCGGTAAATCTCGGCCGGGGAGGAGAGCTGTTGGATCACGCCGTCGCGCATGATGGCGATACGATCGGCAAGGGTGAGGGCCTCGACCTGATCGTGGGTCACGTAGATCATCGTATTGCCGAGGCGCTGGTGCAGCTTCTTGATCTCGACGCGCAGTTCGTTGCGCAGTTTGGCGTCGAGGTTCGACAGCGGTTCGTCGAAGAGGAAGACATCGACTTCACGCACCAGCGCCCGGCCGATGGCGACGCGCTGGCGCTGGCCGCCCGACAGTTCGGCAGGGCGCCGGTCGAGCAGCTTGTCGAGATGGAGAAGGGCGGCGGTGCGGGCGACGCGCGCCTCGATCTCGTCCTTCGGCAGGCCGGCGACGCGCAGGCCGAAGGAAAGGTTCTTGCGCACCGACATGCGGGGATAGAGCGCGTAGGACTGGAAGACCATGCCGATGCCGCGGTCTTTCGGCTCCTCCCAGCTGACATTCTTGCCCGAGATCCAGACTTCGCCTGATGTAATGTCCTGCAGGCCGGCAATGGCGTTCAGAAGCGTGGACTTGCCGCAGCCGGAAGGCCCAAGCAATACCAGGAACTCGCGAGGCGCGATGTCGATGGACATCTTCTCGATCACCGTGTGATCGCCATAGGCGATCTTCAGGTCCTTGACGGAGACGGCAGATTGCATGGAAGCGTTACCCCTTGACTGCGCCGGCCGCGATGCCGCGCACGAACCAGCGGCCGGACAGGAAATAGATGGCGAGCGGAACGATGGCGGTCAGGATGGTCGCCGCCATGTTCACATTGTAGGTCCGCTCGCCCATCGTGGTGTTGACGATATTGTTGAGCTGCACGGTCATCGGCAGGTTGTCGCGCCCGGCAAAGACGAGACCGAGCAGGAAATCGTTCCAGATGCCGGTGAATTGTAGCATGGAGACGACCACGACCATCGGCACGGCGATCGGCAGCATGATCTCGAAAAAGATGCGCCAGAAGCCCGCACCGTCGACGCGTGCCGCCTTGCAGAGTTCCTCCGGGACGCTGACGAAATAGTTGCGGAAGAGCAGCGTCACCAGCGGCAGGCCGAAGATGACGTGGACGAGAATGATGCCGGCGAGCGAATTGTAGAGATCGATATTCGCCATCGCCCGGACCATCGGATAGAGGAAGATCTGGTAGGGGATGAGGCCGCCGGCCATCAGCAGACCGAAGAGCAGGTTTGCCCCGCGCGGGCGCCAGAGCGACAGTGCATAGCCGTTGACGGCGCCGATGAAGACCGAGAGCGCCACCGAGGGAAGGGTGATTGCCACCGAATTCCAGAAGCCGCTGCGAATACCGACGCAGACTGTTCCCATGCAGGCGCCCGACCATGCGGTCATCCAGGCGGAAAAATCGAGCCTGGCCGGCAGGGCGAATATCTCTCCGAGCCGGATTTCGTCCATGGACTTCAGCGAAGTGGCGACCATGGTGTAGAGCGGCAAAAGGAAGAACAGCGCTGCGACAACAAGGAAGGTATAGAGACCAATGCGCCCGGCGGTGATCTGTACCGGCTTCGGGCCGTTTGGATGAGGATCGGCCATTACGCGGCTCCCTTCGCTTTGCCGCGCATGTGCATCGCGTAGCGGAACGGGGCGACGGCGATAATCACGCCGAGGACGAGCACCGTCGCGCCGGCTGTCGCAAGGCCGAGGTTCTGGCGCCCGAACAGATTGTCCATGATGAATTTCGCCGGCACTTCCGTTGCATTGCCGGGGCCGCCATTGGTCATGGCGACGACGATGTCATAGGTCTTGATCACACCCATGGCGAGCAGCATGCCGGCGGCGGCCAGCGCCGGCCCGAGCTGCGGCAGGATGATCGAGACGTAGATGCGCCAGACGGGAATGCCGTCGATCCGCGCCGCCTTCCATTGCTCGGCCTCGATGCCGCGCATGCCGGCGAGCGCAATGACCATGACAAGCCCCGCGCCCTGCCAGACGCCAGCGAGCACCAGCGCATAGATCGCCATGTCGCGATTGACGACCCAATCGAGGACGAAGCTTTCCCAGCCAAGCGACCGCACGCTTGCCTGAATGCCGAGTGTGGGATTGAGCATCCATTGCCAGATCAGCCCCGTCACCACGAAGGACATGGCATAGGGATAGAGGAATATGGTCCTGAAGGCGCTTTCGAAACGGATCTTGCGGTCCAGTGCTGCGGCCAGCAGGAAGCCGAGCAGCAGGCAGCCCGCGACGTAAAGGACGCCGAAGATCAGCACGTTTTGCAGCGAGGCCAGCCATTTGGCGGAAGAGAAGAGCTTCGAATACTGCGCAAAGCCGACATAGATCGAAGATGGAAACAGCGTCGAATTGGTGAACGACAGCCGGATCGACCAGGCCATGGTGCCGATAAAGACTGCGACCGCGACAAACCATGTCGGCAGCAGCGCGATGGTGGCGGAAAGATTGGCTTTGCGTTTGATGGACATCGGCCAGCTCGTTGACGGGAAAACGGGGCACAGGCTGCCATGCAAGGTGACGGCCCGGCAGCCGTGGCGTCGGGATCAACCCGACGCCACGGGCACGATCCTACTCGAAGATGGCGAAGAAGTTCTTGGCCGCAGCGCCTGCGTCGTCCGAACCGCCGCTCCAGTATTCGTCGACGAAATCGTCGAGCGCGCCGACCTGCTGGGGCGTTAGCACGATCGCCTGGTCCGGCACGATGGCGCCGGCACTCATCAGTTCGGCGCCCTTCTGGGCACAGGTATCCAGTTTAGACTTGTCAACATCGGAGCGCATCGGCACCGAGCCCTTCTTGAGGGCGAATTCAACCTGGACTGTCGGGTCCATGACGACTTCGGCGAGCAGTTTCTGCGCCTTGTCGGTCGCAGCATTGCCCGTTTTGGGGAACCAGAGGGAGTCGGCGATATAGACCATGCCCTTCGATTCCGGTGCGATCATGCAGCCGTAATCCTTGCCCGGCACCTTGCCGGCAACGGTGAACTCGCCCTTTGCCCAGTCGCCCATGAACTGCACGCCGGCCTTGGCGGTGATCAGCATGGCGGTCGCGTCGTTCCAGTTGCGGCCGGCAGCGCCGGCATCGACATAGCCGCGCAGCTTGCCGAGGATTGCGAGCGTCTTCTTCGCGCCCTCGACGGATGCCTCGCTCTTGTCCTTGTCGGCATAGATCTTCAGGAAGCCGTCGATCCCGACCTGCGAGAGCAGGATCATGTTGAAGACCTTGGTCTGCTGCCAGGGCTGACCACCCCAGGCGACCGGGACGACGCCGGCAGCCTTCAGCTTATCGAGATCGGCGAAGAACTCGTCCCAGGTCTTGGGCTCCTGCGAAATACCGGCCTTATCGAAGGCCTCCTTGGAATAGAAGACCCAGCTTTCGCCATGGGCTCCGGTGGGCGCCAGATAGACCTTGCCGTCATAGGAAATGAGATCCTGGATCGATTTCGGCAGGGCGTCGGCCCATTTACCGGCGGCGGCCACGTCATCGATCGGATTGAACAGGCCCTGGCTGACGAAATCGGCGGCTGCGAGGCCAATGACGCCCTGCTTGGCGCCGGGCGCGTCACCCGCGACGATACGGTTCTGGAAAGCGGCATCGGCTGCGCCGAAACCAGCGATCGAGGAATCTTTCCAGACGCCGCCGCGCTTTTCGAATTCCGTCTTGATGACGTTCAGGGCCGCCGCCTCGCCGCCCGACGTCCAGGACGACATGATCTCGATCGTCGGCTTGTCCTCGGCATGCGCCGAGGCGAAAAAACCGGCAAGTGCCACGCCGGCAAGAAAGAGCTTCATCATGGTCTTCATAGTTCCACCTCTTGAAAATGCCCTCTTTGCGGGGCGTTTGTTGTCTTGGAATTGTTGTCAGCGATAGATCGGCAGGAGCGCCTGCCGGACGAGCGTAAGCCCGTTGGCGATGTCGCGGACGGGATCGGGCGCGGCATCGAGTTCGAGGATCGCCCAGCCTTCATAGGCCCGGTCGCGCAGCAGCCGGATCCAGGCCGGCCAGTCGACCCGTCCGAGGCCGAAACTGCAGAAGTAGGGCTGGTGGCTTTCGTGGATGTGTCTGTCGATCGGCGTGTCGACCGGCATCGGGCCGATCGCATCCTTCCAGTGGGCGATGATCATGCGTTCGTGATGGCGATCGACGAGCTGGACGGGATCGGAGCCGGCAACGATGATATGGGCCGTATCAGGGCACATATGCACATAGGCCGGATCGGTGAGCATCATCATCAGGTCGACGTCGCGCGCACTGGCAAAGATCGAGTGCGCCTCAGTGTGCAGTGCAAGCCGCACGCCCCTGGCAAAAAGGATCGCACCGAGCCGGTTGAGGAAGTCGGCAATCACTTTGGCGCGGTCGAAATCGTGGAACTGCACCGGCTGGGCGCCGAGCGTCTGGCGTAAGGGCCCGCCGATCACCATGATGTCGCTGCCGCAGGCCTTCAGGAAATCGGCATAGCGCTCCGCCTTGTCGATCAGCGCACGCTGGGCCTCGGGGTCGGCAAAGTCGCCGGCCGCTTCGAGCTCGGCGAAGAAGCCGCTGCACAGAGTCAGGCCGCGCCTTGCCAGCTCGGCCCCGAAGGCGTCGACGGAACCATAGGTCTTGATGGCGTCCTGCCAGTTGAAGGGAGAGAAGGTCAGCTCGACGCCGGTGACGCCGGAGGCCTGGACGCTGTCGAGTATCTTGTCCCAGAAGGCTCGCGGCTCGCCGCGCGCATGGTCGACGATCGCTTCATGGCTGTCGACGCCCCAGAAACCGGGATGGAAGAATGTCACGAGATCGACGCCGAAGCGCAGCCTGTCGCCAGTAGCCATAACCTATCCATTTCCTAAGGCATGGCCTACCCGCGTGCGGAAGGATGTTCCGCATCCAATAAGCCATGGATTTTCAACGCATTAAGGATTGGCAATCGTTTGCCATGACCAAATGATAATCAAGCTGGTTTTTTAAGCAAGCGATTTTTGGCAAACGTTTGCTATAAATCGTCGCCTGCCTTAAAGTTGCAAATCGAAGCATCCGGAAGAGAGAAGCAAAAGTGAACAAAAACAAGGATGTGGCCGGAGAGGAGCAATCGGGCGCGTTGATGGCCGATGTTGCGCGGCTTGCCGGCGTGGCGATCTCGACGGTCAGCCGGGCGCTTGCCAATCCCGGGCGGGTCAACGAAAAGACCCGCGCCAAGATCAATGCGGCAGCGAGACAGCTCGGCTATACGCCGAATGCCATGGCGCGCGGTCTGAGAGTTGGCAAATCCAACATCGTCATGATCATCCTGCCGGGATCGCTTTATTACGGTGTCTCCCAGATTATTCCGCAGGTTCTGCAGAGCATCAACAAGTCGCTCATTCAGGGCGGCTACAACCTGATGATCGCCAACCTCGACCGCGACGAGATTTCCGAACGGCATATTCTCGACCTCGCCTTCGGCGGCAGCGTGCGAGGGGCCATCATCCTGTCGTCGAAGCTTCCTGAAGTGGACGGACGCTCGCTTGCCGGTTCCGGCCTGCCGATCGTTTCAATGCTGCTCGACATGAGCGATGCGGGCCTGCAGAGCGTCGTGACCAACGACCGTGAGGCGGTGCGCGATGTCACGGCCGAACTCATCCGGCTGGGCCACCGACGGTTCTTCTATCTGGCAGGGCCTGAAGACAATTATCACGATGTCGAACGTTATGCCGGCGTGCTCGAGGCGCTCGGGGCGGCGGGATTGTCCGAGGAGCTGGTGCATCGTTCGGGCGGTCAGCTCGATTATCAACACGGCTTCGACATAGGCGTTCAGGCAGCGGATGATTTCGTGCAGCTGACCGAGAAGCCGACGGCAGTCATCGCCACCAGCGACGACATGGCCATCTCATTTGTCAGCCGGATCCAGCGTACGGGCTTGAGCATTCCCGATGATCTCTCGGTCGTCTCCTTCGACGGCTCGCCCGTCTGCGAATTCTCCTCCCCGCCGCTCTCGACGATCGAGCAGCCGGTGGAAGAGATGGGACGCGCGGCGGTCGATCTCCTGCTCGATGCCATTGACCAGCGGCAAAAAGCGGGGAAAGTCCGCACCGTTATCCGCAGCAAGCTTATTCTGCGGGAGAGCGTCGCTCCTCCGAGGAGCTGACGGAGCCGGCCCCTCCGCGGAACGTCGATGGCGATGTCTCGATGAGGCTTGATGCCGAAACGGGAACCCTTGAGCAGATCTTGCTCTCGGCCGAAGCCTGGGCGAGAGAAGCACGCGCGATGGGAGGCGCTGTTTCCAAAAACGCTTTGCTCTTCGATGGATTCTATTTCGTCTAGCCGGGCTGGCTGCCATCAAGAACGTCAAGCGACAGGTCCCCATAGGGCGCGGATTGCGCTCCATCAAAACTTCGTCTGACCCCATCAGTCGACACGTCGTGCTACGAAAATCACAACACCGGGCGATCTGAAACTTCGGCTATGCGCGGTGGAATTTTGAAATTCCGAGCACGCACATGGACCTCTCGAAGATCAAGACGCTGATCGACTTTGTCGGACGATCGAACATTACCGAGCTGACTGTGACGGAAAAGGACGTGACGGTTCGGATTTTCCGAACCGCGACGGGGCAGGAGGCTGTCGCCGAACTCGAGCAAAGGCCGAGATCAATCGTCGATGCGCCTTCGAGCGGCGAGAAACCGTCCCATGTAGTGAAGGCGCCCGTCTTCGGCGTTCTGCACAGGGCCCCGGCGCCCGGGGAGCCGCCATTCGTCGCAATCGGCGACGCTGTTGAGGAGGGGCAGACGCTTTTTATCATCGAAGCGATGAAGGTCTTCAACACGATCGCCGCGCCGCTGTCCGGGTGCATCACGCGCCTGACCGAAATCGACGGCGGCGAGGTCGAGACCGGCGAGCTGCTGGCGGAGATTGCCTGATGCCGGAAATGCCCGAACAATCCGCAACTGCCGGACGCCGCTTCGATACGGTCCTCATCGCCAACCGTGGCGAGATCGCAGCCCGGATAGAGCGCGCCTGTCGCGAGCTCGGCCTGAAGACGGTCGCCATCTGCTCCGAGGCGGACAGGGACGCGCCCTACGGCAGCACCGCCGACAGCTTTCTCTGCATCGGCCCGTCAAGTGCAGCCAGGAGCTATCTCAATCAGGATGCCATTCTTCTCGCGGCACGTCTGACCGGCGCAGGCGCCATCCATCCCGGCTATGGCTTTCTGTCGGAAAACGCAGCCTTCGCCGACGCCGTCGAAAAGGCGGGGCTGATCTTCATTGGCCCGAGTGCCTCGTCGATTGCGACGATGGGCGACAAGATCTCGGCGAAGCGGGCGATGATGGCCGCCGGCGTCCCATGCGTTCCCGGCCCGGACACCTCGCTGCCCGACGATCCCACATCGGTCGAACGCATCGCGCTGGAGATCGGATATCCCGTCATCATCAAGGCGGCCGGTGGCGGTGGCGGACGCGGCATGCGTGTCGTGCCGAAGTCCGATCAACTGCATGAGGCGATCGCGCTGACGCGGGAAGAGGCGCGCAAGGCCTTCGGTTCCCCCTCGCTCTACATGGAGAAATTCCTCCAGCATCCGCGCCACATCGAGATGCAGGTTGTTTGCGACGATCACGGCAACGCCGTGTGGCTGGGGCACCGGGACTGCTCGATGCAGCGCCGCCATCAGAAGGTGGTGGAGGAGGCGCCCGCACCTGGGATCGCAGCCGATATCATCCAGCCGGTTGGCGAGGCCTGCGTGCAGGCCTGCCTCCAGATCGGCTATCGCGGCGTCGGAACCTTCGAATTCCTCTATGAGGACGGGGCTTTCTATTTCATCGAAATGAACACGCGCCTTCAGGTCGAACATCCCGTCACCGAGGTGACGAGCGGGCTCGACATCGTCCAGGCACAGATAGAGGCGGCCCAAGGTCACGTTCTCAATCTCACCCAAGGCGATGTGACGTGCAAAGGCCATTCTTTCGAATGCCGCATCAACGCCGAGGATCCGGACACCTTCCTGCCGTCGGCTGGCGTCATCACCCATCTGGTTTTGCCCCAGGGGCCGGGCATTCGGGTCGATACCCATATTCATACCGGCTACACGGTCTCGCCCTATTACGACTCGCTGATCGCCAAGCTGATCGTGCATGCGCCGACGCGGGCGGAAGCGATGGCGAGAATGTGCGACGCGCTTGCCGGCACGGAGATCGAGGGAATCGCCACCAATATTCCCTTCCTGCGCTCCCTGTTCGAGGACCACGCATTCGCGCGCGGCGAGACCGACATCCACTATCTCGAACACTGGCTGAAGCTGCGGAGGGCGGCATGAGCGCGATCGATTTCAGCGATCCGGCAACCATCGCCTTCCTCACCGACGCGCTGACGACCGCAGGCGTGCACGGGCTCGAAATCTCCCGTCCGGACGGACAGCTTCGTATCGTCGTCGCCGGAAAAGATGGCGCCCGGCTCAGCTCGACCGGAGCGCCGCCACGCGCGCCCAGTTCCGCAACGGCCGTCGTGAAGGCGCCGATGGCAGGCCGCTTCTATGTCGAGCATCCAGGCTCCGCCACGCCCCAGAAGCTGCCGCGCTCCGTATCCGACGCGGACGTCGTCGGTTTCGTCGGGGTAGGGCATGTCCTGCTTCCCCTTCGCGCCAGCCGTTCCGGTGTTTTGATCCGGCTGCTCGCCGAGCCCGGCGCCCTGGTCGGCTTCGGTGATCCCCTGTTCGAAATCGAGCTTCAGCCATGATCGTCACGACGAACAGACGCGCATCCCAACGCGAGATCGTTCCAGCCACCAATAGCCAGGCTCGCGTTTCCTCGATCGGCGCCAGATCCTTCCTGCTCGAGGCGCCAGGCGATTTCGATCTTGCCGCGCAGCGGCGGATCTGGGCCCTGTCCCAGACGGTGAAGGGCTGGCCGGACCTTGCTGAAAACATCCCCGGCATGACCAACCTGCTGGTGATCTTCAAGGAGACGCCTGAAGATCCCGATGCGGTGGTCGCCCGGCTGCTGGAGGCGTGGGAGAATGCGCGCAGTATGGATCTCAAGGGCAAGACGATCGAGATCGCCGTCCATTACGGCGGCGACCATGCGATGGATCTTCCAGCCCTTTGCGATCTTTCGGGCTTAAGCGATCGCGAGGTCATCCGTATCCACCACGAAGCGACCTACCGCGTCTTCGCCTTGGGCAGCGCTCCCGGTTTCGGCTATCTGCACGGTCTCGATCCGCGCATCTACATGCCGCGGAAGACCGTGCCTTCGCTGAAGATGCCGAAGGGTTGCGTGACGATCGGCGGCATGCAGACCGGCGTCGCCATGCTCACAGGCCCCAACGGCTGGAATTCCATCGGCTTTGCGACCCTTGAGATGTTCGACCCCACCTTGCCGAGCCCCGCCATGATGGCGCCGGGAGATACGGTGCGGTTCCTGCCGGCGAGGATCGAGCTATGATCGAGATTTTGGAAAGTGGCCCGTTCAACACGGTGCAGGATCTTGGACGCCCCGGCTACCGCGATATCGGCGTATCGGCGAGCGGCGCGATGGATCCGCTTGCGGTCCGGATCGGCAATATTCTCGTCAGCAATGACGAAAATGCGGCCGTGATAGAGGTGCAGACCTTCCCGTTCAGCCTGTGTTTCGAGCAGCGAATCGTCTTTGCCGTCACCGGCGCCGACGGCAATCCTCATCTGGACGGATCGGAACTCCTTCCCTGGTGTGCCTATCTCGCGGAACCGGGACAGGTTCTCGAATTGAGGCAACCTCCGCAGCTTGCGCGTGCCTATATCTCGCTCGGAGGCGGGCTGGATATTCCCGTTGTCATGGGTTCGCGAAGCACGTCGCTCCGCGGCGGCTTCGGGGGCAATGCCGGCCGGCCTCTGGCGAAGGGCGATCGGATCGCGGTCGGCGAGGACGCGGAGATCGCCATGCTGCCGGCCCAGGGTCTTGCCGTCGTCGAACCGGCCGTAGCGTTGCGTGATGTCTTCTCCGCTTCCGTCGACGGCACGCTGCCGATCCGGGCCCTGCCAGCCGGCGAGCACGATCTTTTCGCCGGAGATAGCGAAGATTTCTGGAGCCAGACCTGGAGGATTTCCTCCCGCAGCGACCGCACGGGCTATCGCCTCTCCGGCGAACCGATCACGCCGACGGCGTCGATCGAGATGCGTTCCCACGGCGTCGTACCCGGCGTGATCCAGGTTCCGCCCGGCGGCGAGCCGATCGTGCAGATGAGCGATGCGAACACCGCCGGCGGATATCCGAAGATCGCCGGCGTCATCGAGTGCGACCTGTGGCGGCTCGGGCAGGCCCGCATCGGCGCCCGCCTCAGCTTCGTTCGCTCGACCCATGCCGAAGCGCGCGCCGTGGAACAGGCTGTCGCCCGCTATGTCGACGACGTCAGGCAGACATGCCGGATGGTCAAGCGCGCCTTGAAGGCGATGGCCTGATGCGGGACGCCGACATCCATGAAAACAAGGCGACGGCCGTCAAAAGGAGGAACCGATGAAGATCGATCTGAATTCCGACATGGGCGAAGGATTTGGTCCCTACCGGCTGTGCGACGACGAAGCGATGATGAAACTGGTCTCGTCGGCCAACATAGCTTGCGGCTTCCATGGCGGCGACCCCGAGACGATGGGGCGCATGGTCCGGCTCGCGAAGCTGAACGGCGTCGGTATCGGCGCGCATCCTGGCTTGCCCGACAGGCTGGGATTCGGCCGGCGCGAAATACCGTTTTCGGCGGACGAGCTTCGCCAGCAGATGCTTTATCAACTCGGCGCCCTGATGGCGATCGCCCGGAGCGAGGGGGTTACTGTCTCCCATATCAGCTTCCATGCGGCCATGGGCAATATGGTCAACCGCGATCCTGTCGTCGCCGACCTGATGATGGATGCGATCGCCGCCGTGGATACCAATCTTGTCATCTTCGTCACGTCAGGCAGCGAGATCCAACAGGCCGCCAGACGCGCGCGCTTGAAAACGTTGGCGCTCTTCCTTGCCGACCGGGCCTATGACGCCGAGGGCGGACTTGTCGCGCGCGGGCTCCCCGGCGCGGTCATTAAAGACGAAGCTTCGGTGCGCACGCGTGTGCGGCAATTCCTGCTCGACGGAACCGTCCAGACTATCGACGGCGCCGTGATCGCGATGCCGGCCCGCTCCATTCTCGTCCATAGCGATACGCCCGGCGCCCTGGAGCTTGCCGGCATCGTGCGCGCCGAAATCGAAGCTACAGGCGCGACGCTCGCGCCTGCCGCTGGACTCGCCGACTGACGCAATCCTGATCGCTTGCGGGCGGTCTCTCGTTTCAATCTCCCATCGAAGGACCAAGTCCGATGTCCGTCATCGCAGACCGCCTGAAAAACGTTTCCATATCCGCATCCGCCGCCATGACCCAGCGCGCCCGGGAACTGGCCGCACGAGGGATCAAGGTCGTCAGCCTCTCGTCCGGCGAGCCGGACTTCCCCACCCCGACGCACGCGATCGAGGCAGCCCATGCTGCAGCTCTTGCGGGTGACACGAAATATCCGCCGATGGACGGCACACCGGCGCTCAAGTCCGCCATCATCAGGAAGTTCAAACGGGACAACAATCTCGACTACGATGCCAGCCAGATCGTCGTGTCGGGCGGCGGCAAGCAGGTGATCTTCAATGCCATGCTGGCAACCTGCAATCCGGGTGACGAGGTCGTCATTCCCACCCCCTCCTGGGTCAGCTATGCCGACATCGTCAAATTCGCCGGCGGCGTCCCGGTCGCAGTCCCCTGCCACGAACAGGCCGGCTTCAAGCTGCGTCCGGAAGATCTGGAGGCAGCGATCACGCCGCGCACCAAATGGCTCTTCCTGAATTTCCCGAACAATCCGACCGGTGCCGCCTGCTCGCGGGTGGAGATGGCCGCCATCGCCGAGGTCATGCTGCGCCATCCCGATATCTGGATCATGACCGACGACATCTACGAACACCTGGTCTATGACGACTTCCAGTTCTGCACGATCGCCGAAGTCGAGCCGAGACTCTATGACCGCGTCCTGACGATGAACGGCGTCTCCAAGGCTTACGCGATGACCGGATGGCGGCTCGGCTTCTGCGCCGGGCCGAAGGACCTGATCTCCGCCATCAGCAATGTCAACGGCCAGAATGGCGGCGGCATTGCGACGCTCACCCAGGCTGCGGCGACCGCGGCCCTGGACGGTCCTCAGGATCTTTTGAAGGAGCGCGCCGCGATCTACAAAAAGAGACGCGACTTCGTCCTCGACAAGTTGTCCGAGGTGGAAGGGCTGCGTTGCCACAGACCCGAGGGCGCCTTCTACATCTACCCCAATATCTCGGGGCTGATCGGCAAGACCAGCAAGGGTGGGCGAAAGATCGAGACCGATGTCGATTTCGTCATGGCGCTGGTCGAGGAGCATCATGTCGCGACCGTGCAGGGAGCGGCTTACGGAATGAGCCCCTTCTTCCGCATTTCCTACGCGACCAGCATGGAGAAACTCGACGAAGGCTGCGCGCGCATAGCCCAGTTCTGCCGGGACATGCGCTGACCGCCGACGTGCGTTAGGCTTTCAGCCGCGCCGTCAGGCCGAGAAGGATGTCGCGGACGGCGAGAGCCGGTTCCGACAGGGGATTCTGGTCGGAAACGCAAAGCGACAGGGTTTCCTCGATCCGTGGTGAGACGAGGCGGCAGATCAGCGGCTCGCTCGATTCCGATACGATGCGATCGGCAATGGCTTTTGGCATAATCGTCGCACCGAGGCCGCTGCCCACCGCGCGGGCCAGCGTGCGGACGATTTCGACCTCGGCGACGACCTTCAGATTGGTGCGGGTGCGCGTGAAGGCGGTATCGACCGCTCGCCGGACGAAGTTATAGGCCGGTGGCAACAGCATCGGAATCCCGTCGAGAGCGCTGACCGGAACAGGCTTCTCACCCGCTTCGATGGCAAAGTCGCGATGGGCGACCAGGAAAAACTCTTCACTCAGGATCGGCTCGAACCGGACACCCTTGATCGGGCCGGTTCCATGGAGAAGGGCCATCTCCAGCCGGCCATTCATGATCATCTGGCTATAGGTCTGCCCGACGCTTTCGGTCAGGTGCAGCAGGATGCCGGGATGCAGCTTCCTGGTTTCCGCCAGGAGTTCGACCGAGAGCGTGGCCGCACTGCTGAACGGCACGAGGCCGACGGACACGCGCCCGGCAAGCGAATTGCCGGCCGCGGATGCATCCGCTTGCGCCTGTTCCATCTGCCGCAGGATAATCTGCGCATGGCGATACACAGCATGTCCCGCATCGGTCATGCTGACGCCTTGCTGGCTGCGGATCAGCAGCTTGTGGCCGAAATGCTCCTCCAGTGCTGCAAGCTGCTGGCTGAGGGCCGGCTGGGCGATGTGCAAAAGGTCCGCCGCCCGCGTGATGCTGCCGCTGTCGACGATCACGATGAAAGATTTGAGGCGTCTGATGTCCATGAGGATCGGGGTACCGTTCTGATCTGCGCGGGTCACATGTTTGCAGACGTGCATGGCTTTTGCAACGCGGCGCGGATGCCGCGAGGCGATGCTGACATCGCCTGCTTCTGTTCTTCCGCCGCGGCCCCGGCTCCATAACCGTTGCTTATTGCTCCAGAGATAATCGGTCTTAGGCAAGGGATTAAAGCTTCGCTACTGTCTCGATCAACAACAAGGGAACGACAATGCCATTCTCCGACTACAAGACCGCACTGGTGACCGGCGCCTCTTCCGGTATCGGCGCAGCCGTGGTTGAGCGGCTCCGCCGGGAGAACATCGAGGTCCATGCCGTTGCCCGTAGCGCAGATGCCCTGCAGCAGCTGGCAGCACGGACGGGCTGCATCGCCCATGTCGTCGATGTGACCGACCGTCAGGCAATAGCCGAGCTCACCCGTCGGGTGGAGTTCGATATTCTCGTCAACAATGCCGGCGTCGACCGGCCGAAGAAGTTCCTGGAAGCCGATGAGGCCGATATCGATCTCCTCGTCGACGTCAATCTCCGCGCGGTCCTGCATATCTGCCGCCTTGTCGTGCCTGGCATGGTGGCGCGCGATCGCGGGCACGTCATCAATATTTCTTCGATCGCCGGCGCTTATAATTTCGGTGGCAACTCGTCCTATCACGCCACCAAGGCAGGGGTGAGCATGCTGTCCAACCAGCTGCGCATCGACGCTTTCGGCAAGCGGGTACGGGTGACCGAAATCTGCCCCGGCCGGGTCGCCACCGACATTTTCAATCACGTCCATGGCGATGATCCCAGCGTCCGCGAACGATTCATCGACGGCTTCGAATTACCGCAGGCGGCCGATATCGCCGATGCGATTGCCTTCGCCATCGCAGCTCCCGTCGCCGTCAACATCGGACACATGGAGATCACGCCCACGCTGCAGGTCATGGGCGGCCTGCAGACGGCGAAGCCCGCGGCCAAGACGGATCCATCCGGGGAGCCAAAGCCGTGAGTGGTTTCGACCTTTCGGCAATCCTCGGAAATCCGGAATATGCCGCGATGCTGCTGCATGGCATCGAGATGACCTTCATCATCTATGCCGGGTCCTGGTCGCTGGCGATGGCGTTGGCGATGCTGCTGCTCGCCTTGCGTCTGTCACCCTTTCGCTTCGGCGATCCGTTGGTCGCTGCTTACGTATCCTACCACCGGAATGTTCCCACCCTGGTTCAGCTGATGCTGTGGTATTTCGGGATTTTCACCCTGATGCCGAGCGGGCTGGCGACTTGGCTTGCAGTCCACAATGCGGAGGCCATCTTCGCCGTCATCGGGCTCGGGCTCTGCCAGGCGGCCTATTTCAGCGAAGATCTTCGTTCCGGCGTGCGCTCGGTCAGTCCCGGCCAAATGCAGGCGGCCCGGGCCCTCGGCCACGGTTATGTCTCGGCGATGCGCTTCGTCATCATGCCGCAGGGCGTGCGCAACGCGCTGCCGCCGCTCATCAATCACAGCGTTTCCCTGTTCAAGAACAGCAGTCTCGCCGTTGTCATCGGCGCCTCGGAGCTGACGCATGCCGTCAAGGAAATCGAGAACCTCAGCTTCAGGACCTTCGAGATCTACCTGATCGGCACGGTTCTCTATCTCTTCTTCTCGCTCGTGATCATGAGCATCGGCGCCTATCTCTCGATGCGCACCGATCCTGCCCGGAGTGCGCGCGCATGATCCACGACATGATCGCCATCGTCCGAGATTACTGGCTGCTGCTGCTGATCGGCCAATATCCGAACGGCCCGCTTGGCGGGCTCGCCAATACGCTGATCCTTTCGGCGCTCAGCATCGCTCTCGCCTTTCCGGCCAGCATTCTGTTCGCATTGGCGCGGCTCTCCAAATTGCGTCTGCTGCGCTGGCCGGTGACGGCGCTGGTTTATTTCACCAGGGGCGTACCGCTCCTGATGCTCATCCTGTGGAGCTATTTCCTCGTCCCGCTCATGACTGGCGCCGACGTGCCGAGCTTCCTCACCATGCTGACGACACTCATGGTCTACCAGAGCGCGTTCCTGAGCGAAGTCGTGCGCGCCGGCATCGTGGCGCTCGGACCGGGCCAGATGGATGCGGCGCGGGCGCTCGGCCACGGCTATTTCGGGGCGATGCGCTTCGTCATCCTGCCGCAGGCGCTCTACAACATGATCCCGAGCATCCTCTCCACCTTCGTCTCGACGATCAAGGACACGACGCTCGGCTATGTGATCAACGTGCCGGACCTCACCTTTGCGGCAAGCCAGGTCAACAACCAGCTCCTGACGCAGCCTTTCCAGGTCTTCCTCATTCTGGCGATCGTATATTTCGCCATCTGCTGGACGCTCACCTACTTCGCGAACCGCCTCGAGCGGCGCATCACGCGGCGGCGCGCGGGACTTGCCAGCTTTCCCGCCGCCGCCCCGATCACGCCGTCGAAAATTGTATCGGAGCAGCTATGACCATGTCGGTATCAGCACAGGAACCGCAGACGATCCGGCTTTCGCAGGTCTGCAAGAGCTACGGCGACTATCCGGTCCTGAAGGACATCGATGCGCAGGTGGCGCGCGGCGAAGTCGTGGTCATCTGCGGTCCATCAGGTTCGGGAAAATCCACGCTGATCCGGACGATCAATCGCCTGGAAGAGATCAACAGCGGATCGATCACGCTCGACGGACAAAACATCCACACCTCGATGCGGGCAAAGGAACTCAATGCGATGCGCAGCCGGATCGGCTTCGTATTTCAGAACTTCAACCTGTTTCCGCATCTTTCGGTCGCCGAAAACGTGTCGATGTCGCCGATCCGGGTGAAAGGCGTGGCGCCCGACCTCGCGCACGAAAAAGCCATCAAGCTTCTCGATCGGGTCGGGCTCGCCGACAAGGCGCGAGCCTATCCCGGCCAGCTCTCCGGCGGCCAGCAGCAGCGGGTGGCGATCGCCCGCGCCCTCGCCATGGAACCGCCGGTCATGCTGTTCGACGAACCGACCAGCGCGCTCGATCCCGAAATGGTCGGCGAGGTGCTCGCCGTCATGAAGAGCCTGGCGTCCGAAGGCATGACCATGCTCTGCGTCACCCACGAAATGGGCTTCGCGCGCGACGTCGCGGACCGGATCTGGTTCATCGATGCCGGTCAGATCATCGAAATGGCGACCCCCGAGGAGTTCTTCAGCAATCCGACCCATCCCCGGGCTCAGCGCTTCCTCGCTGATCTCAGGCATTGATACCAATCACCAAAAACAAAGGAGAACAGCAATGAACTGGAAATGCCTAAGCCTCACTGTCGCATTTGCCGGCATGGCGGCCGCCTTGCCCGCAAAAGCCGATCAGCTCGATACCATCATGTCGGCGAAGACCCTGCGTTGCGCGACGTTCGCCGATGTTCCTCCCTTCGCCTCGCCGGATCCGAAAACCCGCGAAATGGCCGGTTTCGACGTCGATCTCTGCGGCGCCATCGCCAAGGAATTGGGCGTCAAGGCTGAAATCAAGCCGGTTTCGGTCGAAGCGCGTGTGCCGGAGGTCAAGCTCGGCCGGGTCGACATCACCGTCGCCAACCTTGCCTATACGCTCAGCCGCGCCGAGCAGATCCAGTTCAGCGATCCCTATTATCTCGCCAAGGAAATGCTGATCGTGCCGGCGGACGATGCCGGCAAGAAGAAGGCCGATTACGAAGGTCAGCGCATCGCTTCGACCAAGGGCTCGACTTCGGAAATGTCGATCAAGCTCAACAAGTCCGATCCGCTGACATTCCAGGATACGGCTTCCGCCTATCTCGCCGTCCAGCAGGGCAAGGCGCGCGGCATGGTGGCCAACACCATGACGACGACCAAGTTCGTCAATGAATCGAAGAGCAAGGGCAAAGAAATGCGGATGATCGAGGAACCGATGCTGTTCCAGCCGATCGGTATCGGCATGGCCAAGGATCAGCCGGTATTGACCGCCAAGATCAACGAAATCCTGCACAAGCTCGATGAATCGGGCGAAATCAACAAAATCTGGGACAAGTGGCTCGGCCCGAATACAGAATACAAGATGACGCGCACTGACAAGGTCGTACCGCTCTCGCAGCTGAAGTTCGATCCGATTCCGTAAGCCGACCGGCCTCGGCGTCGTCCGATGGCAATCTCCCAAGCGAATTCGGACGGCGGGATATGCCCGCCGTCTGCCAACGATGTGAGGCATCCATGATCCATATTAAAGATATCGCAGAACGGCCTGGCAAAGCCGACATCGACGCCCTTTCCAAGTTTTCACCCGCAACGATTCATGAAGCCCAAGGGCGCCGCGGAGCGCTTTCTTCCCGCCTCAAGCCGGTGGACTACCGCATGAAACTGTGCGGTCCTGCGTTTACGGTCAAATGCGCGCCGCGCGACAACATCATGCTGCAGCTTGCCATCAACTACGCAAAGCCAGGCGACATCATTGTCGTTTCGGCGGGCGAGTACGAGGAGGCCGGCTCCTTCGGCGATGTCCTTGCCAATGCCTGCCTTGCAAAGGGCATCGGCGGCCTCGTGACAGATACGGGCGTGCGCGACACGCTTCAGCTGAGGGAACTTGGTTTCCCGGTCTTCTCGCTCAGCGTCTGCATCAAGGGAACGGTGAAAGAAACCATTGCCGCAGTGAACGATCCGATCATCGTTGGTGGCGAAACCATCAATCCCGGCGACATCATCGTCGGAGACGCCGACGGACTGGTGGTGGTGCGCAGGCAGGAAGCGCAGGAAGCCGCAAGGCTCTCGCAGGCCCGCGAAGATGCCGAAGCCGGTTATATCGCGGCGTACAAGCGGGGCAAATCGGTCATCGAGGTCAGCAATCTGGAACCGGTGCTGAAAGCCAAGGGCCTCGTCGTCGAAATCTGACGCGATACCGCAATAGCTATCAGCCCTGCCACTTCAAAGGGGGCGGCTGGCCTTTTCGGCCAGCCGCCTTATGCAAACCGGGCGGCTCAAACGCTTTCGGGCGTAATCGTTTCGAAGGGAACCACGCGCTGAAGGATAGTCGGGCTGTCGCGATGTTCCAACGCTGCGATCATCGTGGCGATCAATTCGTCTGATATCTGATCCAAGGGATGGCACAATGCCGCCATGATCAGGCCTTCGGTCAAGCCCTTGCGCGTTTCCGGGCCGATGTCGCGGCAGACGACCCTGACCTTATCTCGCTTTTCGGCAGGCGCTTCGCGAAGAGCGCGCAGCACGCCGGAAATCCCCCCTCCGACAATGAAAATGCCTCTGAGGTCATCGAGTTCGGAAAGCAGTTGGCTGACGATCCGGTAGGCTTCCTCCGGCTCCTCATGTGTCGGCCGGCTGTCATCCACCTGAAGATGGGGCGCATGCTCCCGCATATAAGATCGAAAGCTCGCATCGGAGACATCCTGGCACTGATAGCGATGATTGCCGATGAAGACGGCGATCCGGCCGGGCATCGGCGTGGTCTGAGCGAGAAACCATGCGGCGGTGCGCCCGAGTTTCCAATTGTCGGTGCCAACGAAGCCGGCGCGATCCCGGGCGGACTGATCGGTTATGTAGGCGACAACCGGCTTTCCTCTCTCCTTGAGCGATTGGATGGTCTGCCCGATCAACGGGTGATCGCCCGCAATGACAGCAACTGCATCACAGCGTTTGCCAAGCGCTTCGAGACGATCTGCAATATTTTGTGGCTCGAGGACATCGACAAAATCGACCACAGCCACGACTTTTTCGTGCTGGCGTCTCGCGGCCGCCTCCGTGATCTTGGAGCCAAACAGCCGGTAGAGCTCACGGCTCGACTGCTGGAGAAGAAAGCCGAAACGATAGTTCGGCAGGAGCCGCTGCCTGCGGTCCTCGATCACGCCGCGCCCATAAAATCCAATCTCTTCCGCGGCATTTTGCACCCTCTCGATCGTTTCCGCACGCACTGCGCCGGTACCTCCGAGGATGCGGTTGACCGTGGCGATACTGACGCCGGACGCCTGGGCAAGATCGGCAATGGTCGGTCTCTTCATGATATATTTCATTCCATTTCCGGATGAAATGAAATGATACATTAATTTCATCTAAACGCAATAGGCATTCCATTTATAGAGGGCAGTTGATACAAATATTCCAGCGAGTTGGGAGCCTTGCTTTGAGGAATTGTTACTCTCGACCGCCTTTTTGGGAGGAAATCACATGAGTTTTTCAATGCGCGCCGTACGCGGGCTGCTGGCTGGCGCTGTTTTCGTTCTTGGCGCTTCTTCTGTCATGGCCGCGAATATTGCTGTTGTCGGCGGCAAGACCGACGACGAATTCTGGAGCCGTATCAAGAAGGGCGTTGATGACGCCCGGCTCGTCGTCGAGAAGAATGGCGGCTCCGTCAGCTATCTGCAGCTGCAGACCTACGACAATCTCGGGCCTGACGCCGCCCAGCTCGTCCGCACGGCCATCAGCCAGGGCGTGACCGGCATCGTGGTGCCCGACTGGGTGCCCGAGGCCGAGGACGAAGCCATCAAGGCTGCGGTCGCCGCGGGCATCAAAGTCATCCTGATGAATGCCGGCAACATCGACAAAGCTCGCGAGCTTGGCGCGATCAACTATGTCGGGTCGGATGAATACACGGCCGGCAAGGCAGGCGGCGAATATTTCGCGTCCAAGGGTGCGAAAAATGTCATTTGCGTCAATACGCTCCCGGGTGCGGCAAACCAGGAGGCCCGTTGCAAGGGTGTCATCGACGGCATCACCGGAAAGGGCGGCACTGGCAAGCAGCTGCCATTGCCGGCGACCAGCTTCGGCGATCAGACGGCAATCGCCGAGGCCGTCAAGGCGACACTGCTCCAGGACGACACCATCGACGGCGTCCTCAATGTTGGGGCTTCGGACGCTGATGCGGCTGCAAGCGGGATCGCTCAAGCGAACAAAGTCGGCAAGGTCGCGCATGGCACCTTCGACCTGAATGCCTCGGGGCTTGCCCGCATCAAAGACGGTTCGCAAACCTTTGCAATCGACCAGCAGCCTTACCTGCAGTCGCTGCTGGGGGTTTCGCTTCTCGCCTCGCATATCGACTACGGCACCAACCTGCCGACCGCACCGGTGCTGACCGGCCCGGGCATCGTCGATGCGGCGAACATCGACGCCACCCTAGCCGGCGTCAAGGAAGGCGCTCGCTGATCGTTCGAAACGGGTTCCGGTCCGCGGAAAAATACGCGGGTCGAAGTCTATCGAGCGTGCGGCCCGCCGCGTCCGCGCGCCTGGAGATTCACGCCCAAACTGGGGTAGGCATATGAACAATCTTTCATTCAGCAACCTGTTGCGCCGTCCCGAGGCGGGTGCATTCCTCGGACTTGTCGGCGTCCTCGTGTTCTTCGTCGTATTCGGCAGCACCAAGTTCCTGGAGCCCGCCGGCGCCGCAAGCTGGCTCAACGTCGCCGCCAATCTCGGCATTATCGCTCTTCCCATCGGACTTTTGATGATCGCAGGCGATCTCGACATTTCGATTGGCGCGATGATCCCGGCCGGCTCCATGACGGTCGCGGTCCTCTCGGGCTACTACGATCTTCCCATATGGGTCGGAATGCTCGGTGCGCTTGCCTTCGGCCTCATCGTCGGGCTGGTCAACGGCTACCTCGTCGTGCACACGGCCGTGCCTTCGCTGATCGTAACGCTCGGCACCCTCTTTGCTGTACAGGGCCTGATGCTTGGCACCTCGGTTCTCGTAACCGGCACCACGAGCGTGGCGCTGACTGCCGACCCCTGGGCAAAGTTCCTTTTCGGGCAGTTCCTGGCCGGATCGTTTCAGGTGATCATTCTGTGGTGGGTGGCCATCACCGCGATCTTCATCTTCTTCATTCACTTCTCGCCTTACGGGAACTGGATTTTCGCGATGGGCGGAGACAAGGTCAGTGCCCGCAACGCCGGCATTCCGACAACCCGTCTGACGATGGTCCTCTTCGTCCTCTCGGCGATGAGCGCGTCCTTCGTCGGCATGTGTCAGGCCATCCTGTTCAATTCCGCGCAGGTTTCGGGCGGAATGACATTCATCTTCAACTCGATCATCTCGGTCGTCGTCGGAGGTGTGCTGCTGACCGGAGGGTTCGGGTCGGTGATCGGGATCTTCTTCGGCACAATCACCTTCGCCGTCGTCAACCAAGGCATCTATTTCACGACCTTCGACCGCAACTGGTCGAGCCTGATCATCGGCGTGATGCTGCTCGTGGCCGTCCTCATGAACAATACGTTCCGCCAGATGGCGCTGACCTATTCACCCAAGAAGAAGAAGTGAGAGCTGAGACATGGCTGGCCCAATTCTTGAACTTGAAAACGTCAACAAGTCCTTCGGCCCGATCGATGTGCTCTACGACATCACATTGAGCGTTCATCCCGGTGAAGTACTTTGCCTGCTGGGTGACAACGGTGCGGGAAAGTCCACCCTGATCAAGACCTTTGCCGGTGTCTACAAGCCGACGAGCGGCACGGTGAAGTTCGAAGGTCGGCCCATCGTCTTCCAGAATCCGCGCGAAGCCGCAGACCTCGGCATCGCAACGGTCCATCAGTTCGGCGGCACCTTTCCGCTGATGAGCATTGGCCGTTCGTTCTTCGTGGGGCGGGAGCTGACCAAGGGCTTCGGCCCATTCAAAATCTACGACCGCAAAGCCGCAAATGAAATCGCGGTCAAGGCCGTGCGCGAGTTCGGCATCACCCGCATCGACGATGGCGATCGCCTGATCGGCGGTCTGTCGGGCGGGGAGCGGCAATCCCTAGCAATCGCCCGAGCCGTCCACTTCGGCGCCCGGGTGCTGATCCTCGACGAGCCAACCGCCGCTCTCGGCGTCAAGGAGGCGGCGCATGTGCTGCGTATCGTCCTGGAAGCGCGCCGTCGCGGCCTCGCAGTCATCTTCATCACCCACAACGTCATTCACGCCATGACGGTGGGAGACCACTTCGCGGTGCTCATCAAGGGTGCAAAGGCGGCCGATTTCCGCAAGGGCGAAAAGACGCGCGAAGAGATTACCGACCTGATGGCAGGAGGCGAGGCCATGGCCGAACTCGAAGCCGAAATCGAAGCGTACTCGACGGCGCATAGAGGACATCCCCCGCCGGTCTGACCGACCGCTGCCGCGGATGAACTCCAGAAACTCTAAAAAGCTCGCCCACCCCGGCGGGATGGCCCAGCACAATCATCGGACGGGTAACAGCCATGAAAATTGCAATCGACCCCTTTATGCATCGCCACCTCTCACTCGAAGAATTGCCCTCGAAAGTGGCTGAACTCGGATACGAGTGGATAGAGCTCAGCCCGAGGGCCGATTTTCTCGAGTGGTTCAAGGCGCCGCGTGTGTTTCCGGCCCGCGCCAAGGCATTCAAGAAAGCGCTCTCCGATGCCAATGTCGGCATTGCCTCGATCCTGCCGATGTATCGGTGGGCCTCGAACGATGAAAATGAGCGACAAGCTGCCGTCAAGCACTGGAAGCGCGCCATAGAGATCAGTGTCGAACTCGGCGTCGACACGATGAACTCGGAATTCGGCCGCGGACCCCATCCGGACAAGGGTTCGTGCTACTGCTGCCATACCGGTTCAATGATCGAGGCCTGCGAAGACGCCTGGTGGCGTTCGATGGAAGAGTTGGTGCCTGTCTTTGAAAAGGAAGGCATAAACCTGCACGTCGAGCCGCATCCCGAGGATTGGTGCGAAACCCTGCAGCCAGCGCTCGATATCATCAGGACGGTCAACTCGAAGAACGTCAAGTTCCTCTATTGCGCGCCGCATACTTTCTATTTTGGCGATGACACCAAAGCGATGCTCCGGGAAGCAAAGGACGTGCTCGCCCATGTCCATGTCGGCGACACCTTCAATCACAAGGCCTCTTCGGGGCTCCGCTACATCCTCAACCCTCCGGGCACGCAGGCCAGGGTGCATCAGCACCTGAACATCGGCCAGGGCGAGGTTCCCTGGGAAGACTTCTTCGGCACGCTGGCGGAGATCGGGTTCGACGGCATCATGACCGCATGCGTTTTCGCCTGGGAGGACAAGGCCGACCACTCCGGCAAGTTCATGCGCGCCGAAATGCAGCGCTACGTCGACAAGTACTGGACCGCGAAATAACGCGCGATGTCCCTCTAGCGGTTGGCGGTGCAGCCAAGCGATTGGCGCGAGCGACCGCGACCGGGTTCTGCCCGGAACGCTTAAACATCACAGACATCAATTCTTGGAAGGACAGAAGATGATCAACGGAGAAAGATCCATCGAGCGCCCGCTGCGCTGGGGCATGGTCGGCGGCGGCCGTACCGGACAGGTTGGCTACAAGCACAGAACCGGCGCCCAGCGGGACGGCACCTACCGGCTCGTCTGCGGCGCCTTCGACCTCGACGCCGAGCGCGGACGCGACTTCGGCACGAAGATCGGCGTCGCAGCCGACAGGTGCTATGGCGACTTTAAGGAGCTGATCGCCAAGGAGGCCGGGCGCGAGGACGGTGTCGAGGTCGTGTCGATCGCCACGCCGAACTTCACCCATTACGAGATCACCAAGGCGTGCCTCGAAGCCGGCCTTCACGTAATTTGCGAAAAGCCGCTATTCTTCACCGTTGCCGAATGCGAGGAGGTCGCGAGACTCGCCGAAGAGAAGGGCCTGATCGTCGGCGTCACCTACGGCTTTACCGGCCATCCGCTGGTTCATCAGATGGCGGCGATGGTCAAGAAGGGCATGCTCGGCGATATAAGAATCGTCGACATGCAATATACCCACGGCTTCAACGCGGGCGACGATGTCGGTGCCGGCGAAGCCGTGAAGTGGCGCACCAATCCCAAGACCGCCGGCCCGACCTTCGTTCTCGGCGATATCGGCACACACCTCTACTACCTCTCCGAAGTGGTGCTGCCGCATATCAAGATCGAAAAACTGCTCTGCGATCGCAAGGCCTTCATTCCGACCCGTGCGCCGCTGGAAGACCACGCGACCGTTCTCATGCATTACGACAACGGCGCCCGCGGCCGTCTTTGGGTGTCCTCGGTGAATGCCGGCAATATGGGTTCGCAGCGCTACCGTTTCGTCGGCTCCAAGGCCTCCATCGAATGGTCCGATTCCCATCCCGACCAGCTGATTTACGAAGTGCAGGGCGAACCGAACCGCACCCTGCACCACGGCATGCCCTACCTCGAAGAGGAAAGCCTCGCCTGCGATCGCATGGGCGCGCTGCACACCGAGGGCCTCGGCGACAGCTGGGCGAACATCTACCTCTGGATCGCCCAGTCGATCGATGCAAAACGCCGCGGCGACGAGGCCTTCCTCAGAGACCATCACTACCCCGGCATTCAAGCCGGCACCGAAGGCGTGCGCTGGCTGGAAAACTGCGTCCGCTCGGCAGACGCGGGTTCGGCCTGGGTCGAGTTCAACTGATCCACCGGGGGGCGCGCCGGATCTCCTCCATCCTCCTCCCGGGCGCGTCCCCAACCCCTCTTTTGGAAAGACAATGACATGAAACTATCGATCTGCACCGATGTGATGGGTGACCTTTCCTTCACCGACATGCTCGACAAATGCGTCAAACTTGGCGTCGAGGGTATCGAGATGACCGGCGGCGGTTGGTCTCGTGCACCGCATTTCCGCGCCGACGAGCTGCTGGCCGACAAGGGTCTCTTGAAGACGAAGCTCAAGGAAATTGAAGCGCGGGGCCTGGAAATCGCCGCGCTCAATTGCTCGGCCAACCCGCTCGATCCGGGTGACATGGGCAAGCGCCACCGCAAGGAGATGGAACAGACGATCCGTCTCGCCGGTGAAATCGGTGTGAAGACCATCGTCACGATGTCCGGATTGCCGGAAGCAGCACCCGGCGACATGGTTCCGAACTGGCTCGTCTACACCAAGAGCTGGCCGGAGGAGATGCCCGAGCGTGATCGCTATCAGTGGGAGGACCGCGCATTCCCGCTCTGGCATGAGCTCGTGAAGCTTGCCAAGGAAGTGGGCGTCGAGAAATATGCGCTGGAAAACTTCTCGGCAATGCTCGTCTGGAACCCCGAGACTCTGTTCCGTCTGCGCAACGAGGTCGGCTCGACTGTCGGCATGAACCTCGACCCCAGCCACCTGTTCTGGAAGGGTGCCGACCCGATCGCTTCCGCCCGGGCGCTGGGCGGTGCGATCCATCATTGCCACGGCAAGGACACGCGCATCGAGCGCGGGCTTGCCGATGTCAACGGTCTGCTTGAACTGAAGGACGTAACTGACGTCGCCAACCGCAGCTGGAACTACGTTGCCGTCGGCGCTGGCCATGACCTGCAGTGGTGGAAGGAGTTTTTCTCTGTGGTTCGCATGGTTGGCTACAACGATTGGGTCAGTCTCGAGATGGAAGACTTCACCATGTCGACCGAGGCGGGCATCCAGTCCTCCATCGACGCGCTGCAGGCAACGATCAGCCGCTGACGGAGCGAGTGGGGCGTGCTTGTGCGGAAAGATCGATCTGGACACTATTATGGACGCGTGTTCTATAAAGCGGACAGATTTGAGGGGAGCACGCCATGCATCTTTCCATGTGGACTTACCCCTGGGACATTCAGGACCAGGGGCTCGACGCCTTTGCCGCCGAGCTTCGCGGACGGGCGGGCCTTAACACGGTCAGCTTGGCGACGTCCTATCACGCCGGCCGTTTCCTTCAGCCGCGGAGCCCGCAGCAGAAAGCCTATTTTCCCGAGGACGGGACGGTCTATTTCCGGCCGGATGAAATCCTGTGGAAGGACAAGGTGATCAGGCCGTTGATGGCCCGAAATGTGGCCGAGCGCGGCGACATGCTGGATGCGCTCGTCGAAGGGCGCGAGAAGACCGGCCTCAAAGTTTCCTGCTGGACGGTCTGCCTGCACAACAGCCGTCTCGGCATGCTGCATCCCGATCACGTGACGCGGAACGCCTTCGGCAATCCGAACTATTACAATCTTTGCCCCTCAAGCCCTGAGGCGAGGGACTATGTCGTCACCCTCGTGCGCGACATCACAACCAACTATCGGCCTGATATGGTGGAGCTCGAAAGCCCGAATTTCATGGGCTTCGCGCACGAGTACCATCACGAAAAGGACGGTGTCGGGCTGAATGCCGAAGACGATTTCCTGCTGTCGCTCTGCTTCTGCGACCATTGCACGGCACGCGCCGGAAAGGCCGGCGTGCCGGTCGAGGGCGCGCGCCGAACGGTGGCGCGCTTCATCGCGGAACTCTGCGAACGCGCCGTGCCGGATCGGCAATTCCCGGACTTCCCGGCAGCCGGCATCGATGCCTTCCGCGACCATTCCGACCTGCATGCCTACCTTGCCTGGCGCAGCGAGCCGGTGACCAGTCTGATCGGCGAAATCAAGGCGGCGGCCGATCCCGCAAGCCGCATCGTGCTCATCGATCTGAAGGACGGCTGGCTCGGCGGCGTCGATCTGGCAGCAGTCGGCAGGCTCTGCGACGGGGCGATCCTCTGCTGCTACGATATGGAGCCGGATGCCGTCGGCGATGTCATTCGGACCGGCCGGGCGGCGATCGGGCCGGAAAAGTTCCTCGGGGTGGGTCTGCGTGTCTTCTATCCGGAGGTCGACGGGCCGGCGATCCTGGCGGCACGCGCCAAGGCCGCCGTCGATGCCGGCGCTGATGGCGTCAACTTCTACAATTACGGCCTGATACCGGCAAAGCGCCTCGACTGGGTCAAGGCGGCGGTCCACACAATCGCTTGAGCAGATCAGCGCTCTCAGGAGGCGATTGGTTCAGCGACCTGGATCAGGCAGTCGCCGGCCTGGCTGTCGCAATGCAGCCTGTGGGAAATGACGATGCCGCTCTCGGCAAAGCGCAGCTCTTCTTCCGGTTGCTCCAGGCATTCCAGGTCATGGTACCATCCGGCGAGATCGCCGGCGGAAACGGATGCGCCGAGGGCTGCGGCGGGCTCGAACCAGCCTCTTCGGTTCGCATAGATGCCCTGGCTGTGACGAGACAGCGAAAGCAGCTGCAACGGTCCGGGCTCGGCGAGCGGTAGGCGCGACAGGACCGGGCGTCCGACGATGCCGAGCGCAACGAGCAGCCGATCGATCGCTGCTGCCGTGAAGGCCATCGTCTCGGGCGTCACCGTTCCACCACCGCCGAACTCGCCCGAAAGACCGATGATTCCCGACCGCCGGGCAGCACCCATCGATGTCGGCGCCGCCGGTCCATTGTCGGCGATGAAGGCATGCGACGCACCGAGCGCGCGCACCAGCGAGACGGACCGCTCGAAGCGGACAGCATCGGCCTGCCGTTCGATCAGCGTGCAGGGCAGGTGCGCCATCGACGTGCCGCCCGAATGCAGGTCGAGCACAACGTCATGGCGTGGAAAGAGTTCATGTTCGAGGAAATGCGCCATGCGCGCCGTCGGCGACCCCGTGGAATCGCCGGGAAAGGCGCGGTTGAGGTTGCCGCCGTCAAAGGGCGAGCAGCGCTTGGCCGCCATCACCGCCGGCAGGTTTGCCATCGGCAGGATGGTGACCGCGCCGCGGATTTCCTCAACCTTGAGCAACCGCATCAGCCGCCCGAGCTGGAGTTCGCCCTCATATTCATCGCCATGGTTGCCCGCCATCAGCAGCAGGGACGGTCCCTCGCCATTCCTGAGGCGAAGGATCGGAATACGGATCTGATAATAGGGCGAACGGTCGATCGAATAGGGAATCGCGAGGTGGCCGGCCTGCCGGCCCTCGCGCGAAAAGTCGATCGGATTGACGAGACCGCTATGCATGATGTCTCCAGTGCGGGCGGTTGCGATGCCGTTACCTACGCATCGTGCTTTCCGAAAATCGAATCCGATTTTCGGGCCGATACGCTAGAGCGCGGCGACCGCGGTCATTTCGACGCGCAGATCAGGATCGGCGAGACGAGCTTCGGTGCAGGCGCGGGCAGGCGGATTTTCGATGTCGATCCAGCTGTCATAGACGCTGTTCATCGCCTCGAAATCGACGATTGCCGGCAGGAAGACGTTGACAGCGATAAGGCGCGAGCGGTCAGTACCGGCTTCTTCCAAGAGAGCGTCGATCTTGCCAAGCACGTCGCGGGTCTGGTCCTCGATGCCGGCCTTGCGATTTTCCGCAACCTGGCCGGCAATGTAGACGAGCCCGCCATAGCTGACGGCCTGGCTCATACGGGAACCTTTCTGGTAACGCTGGATCATGCAGCTTTTCCTTTTCTTGCTTTTGGAGGAAGAGTTCAGCCGAAGCTGGTCAGATAGGCCACCGTCACCGAATGATCGGGATCGAGGCCATAGAGAATTGCGTGCCGGTCAAGGCAGGTGCAGGGATGCGAGATACCGAATTCGATAACGTCGCCGACCAACACGTCGCTATCATCGGCAAGCGCCAGGAAGGCGTGCTGATCGTTGAGGCGCAGAACTTTTGCACTTTCGAGATCGGCGAGACGGGCGCCATTGCGATAGACCGCCAAGGGCCGCGGCATCCCCTGGTCCATCGCCACATCACGCATGCCCATTCCTGAGATCGCGAGCTGCGGCTCCGGCCGGGACAACACCTCGGCCCAGACCCGCAGCGCGGGGCGGAAACCCGCAGCCGCGGAAATCATCTCGCCGCCGATGCGCAAGCCGCCGCGCGCATCGAGGCCGGCAAGGCCGCGTTCGTAGATGCCATGATCGTGGAAGAAGATCGCGCCGCTGCGCAACACGAGCCTGCAGGCGGGATCGGCCGCGACGACGGCTGAAAGCCGCGCGACCACAATATCGAAGAACACCCGACCCGCCTGATGTAACGAGGAGCGGGCGCTGATTGCCGATGCGGGCGCGCAGCTTCGGCAGGAAATCTGATGTCATCGCCATCAGCGCGTCGATCCGCAGCATCGTCTCTTCCGGATCGGCAGTCGCGGCCGCGCCCTCATAGGCGGCGATGCCGGTCAGCCAGAAGGCCGGTGTCTCCATGGCGAGGATCGTGTCGAGAAGCTTTGCTGCGGCATCAGCGCTGCGGATACCGGCGCGACCGGCGCCGAACTCTACCATCAGCCCGAGAGGCGGCAGATCTGCACGCCCCTGCCATGCGGAGGAGAGAGCCTCGAGCAACGCCATCGAATCCACGAAGACATGCAATTCCGCATCGGGATATTGGCCAAGCAGGGCGGCAAGCCGGCGGGCGGCGGCGGCCCCGCCGATCTCGTTGGCGAGGATCAGCCGGCGCTGTCCCGCCTTGAGCAGGACCGCAGCCTGGCGAATGTCGGCGACCGTCATGCCCCAAGCGCCGGCTGCAACAAGCGTATCCGCCAGGACCGTCGACATCGGCGTCTTGGCGTGTGGAGCGATTTCGGCGCCGTGACTTTTGACATAGATCATCATCAGTTCGGCATTGTCGGCGAAGGCCTGCCGGTCGAGCGAGATCAGCGGCAGGGCCATCCTGCCGTCATAAGGTTTCCATCCCTGCTTGCCGATGGCAGCAAGCGAGAGCGGCGGATGGCCCGGTGGAAAGCCGCGCACCCGCTCGTCGATCAGCACGTTTTCCGTCGTGGTATGAAGGTCAGACATGGCAGCCCCAGATATCGGCCGGTTCGGCGATGCCGAGGCGATAGGTGTCGTTGGCGGTGGCAAAGAACAAAGCGCGCTGTTCGTCGTAAGACAGCTGCGAGGCGACGATGCGGAAAACCTGATAGACCTCGTCGAAAGAGGCATGCAGGCCGGCGACCGGAAAGTCGCTCGCGAACATCGAACGGTCAGGACCGAAACAATCGAGGCAAAGCTCGATCACCGGCCGCAGGCTTTCGAGCGTCCATTGGTTGTCATAGGCGACGAGGTCGGAAATCTTCAGACGCACATTCTGCTCGTTGCCGAGCGCCCGCAGGCCGCGGCGCCAGAGCGCCATGCCGTCCTCGGTCCTGTCGGCGGGACTGCCGCCGTGATTGAGCACGAAAAGCGTTAGCGGGAAGGCACGTACCAGCTCCAGTGCCTCGCCCATCTGCCAGGGATAGAGCATCAGGTCGAAGACCAGCCCGAGGCGCGTCACCTCGGCAAGCCCCGCCCGCCAGGCGGGATCGCTCATGCGATTGGCGCGCGGCGCAAAACTCTTCGCCGCTTCAGGATGCCAGCTCAGAATATCGCGGATGCCGACGACGTTGGGGTTTTCCGCTTCCGCCTCGAGCAGGCGCATGGCGTCCGGCCCGTCGAGGGGAACGCGCGCGATATAACGGTGCGCCGCCCCGGACGTGCGGTCGAGCCCGTCCAGCCAGCGGCTTTCCTCCAGCGGATGCTCGTCGGACCAGCCGGCCTCGACATGGACGGTCGCAACCACGTTCTGGTGTGCGGCATCGGCACGATAATCCCCGATGCCGTAGTCGCACAGGATCGGCGCCAGGCTGCCGAAAACTATCTCTTCACCAGCCGCCCGCGCCTTCTGCAGCCAGGGATGACGCTGCAGGCTGAGATCCCAGAGATGGTGATGTGGGTCGATCACCGGCCCGTCATAGGCTTGCGTCATCGGCGCGCCTCGCGGCCGGAAATAAGCAGAAGCGCGAGGATCAGCGTGCCGAACATGATCGACCGCCAGCCGGGCGAGGCGTTGACGACGGTGATCAGCGCAGTCGTCGTGACGAGCAGGATTGCTCCCGGAATGGTTCCGGCATAGGTGCCACGCCCACCCAAAATCGACGTGCCGCCGAGCACCACCGCGGCGATCGACGTCAGCAGGTAGGGATCGCCGATGCCGACATAGCCTTGCCGGTTCATGCCGAGCACGAGAATGCCGGCGAGCCCTGCGAAAAAGCCCGAAAGCGTATGGACGATCAGCGTGTTGCGCGTGACGCTGACGCCGGAAAGGCGGGCAGCCAGCGGATTCGCTCCGAGTGCAAGGAAACGGGCGCCGATCGGCATGCGATGAACGAGCAGCAGGACGACAACCGAGACGACAAGCCACAATACGATGCCCGAGGGAATGCCGAGCGGCCGCGCCTGCCCGAGCAGGATGACCGCCGGATTGCTGACGGTGACGGCACTGCCGCCCGCAATGATAACGAGCAGGCCCTGCAGGAAGGTCGCCATCGCAAGCGTCATGATGATCGGTGGCACGCGAAGATAGCCAGCACCGGCCCCGTTCATCAGGCCGATAGCCGTGGCGACGCCAAGGGCTGCCACGATGCCGGCGAGGCCGGTCGGGTCCCAGGCAGGTGAAATCAACGGCAGCAGGATTGCCGTGACCGTGATGACAGCGCCGACGGAAAGATCGATGCCGCCCATCAGGATGACGAGCGTCTGACCGGCAGCAACGATGCCGATCACCGCAGCAAGTTCGATCAGATATCGCAGGTGTCCATAGGCGCCGAAACCGTGCAGCGTGAAGCTCGCAACGATCCAGACGAACGCGACCAGAAGGAAGGTCAGGAGCGGCGGATTGCGGAACGCGGATCTGATGATGTTCATCGCCTTGCCCTCCATGTGCCAAGAAGCTCGGGCACGGCGACCGCGCCGACGATGATCAACCCTTGAGCGACATATTGCGCAACCGGTGGGAAGCCGAGGAAGAACATGACGTTGATCATGACCGAGAGCAGCAGGCTGCCGCAGATCGCGCCGCGCATCGTGCCTTTGCCGCCGAGGAAGCCGACGCCGCCGAGCACGGCGGCGGCGATCGAGTTCAGCGTGAAGGGCGTGCCGATGACGGGATCGCCCGACCCGGTCTGGGCGGCGACGAAGAGACCGGTCAGGGCGGCGAGAAGACCGGACAGCGCGAAGGCTGCGACCTTCACACGTTCAACTGGGACGCCGGAACGGAATGCGCCGACCGGATTGTCGCCCGCCGCGTAGATCCCGAGGCCGAGAGGCGTTGCGAGAAAGACCTTCCAGAGTACCAGGATGACGACGAGCAGCAGGAAGGCGACCGGCGTGTGGCCGGCCAGCGTGGTCGACAGCCAGTCGGGAATGAACCCGCCCGGCCGCGGCAGCAGGATGAGGGCGACCCCGCCGATGATGAAGGAGCCGGCAAGCGTGACGATGATTGCGGGCAACCGCAGATACGTGACGATGGCGCCGATGACCGCGCCGATGGCAAGGCCGACAAGCGCGACCGCGAGAATGCCGCCCGGCACGCCGAGCGTCCCTTCCATCGTCGTTGCGGCGATCACGGCTCCGAGGCTGACCAGCGGTCCGATCGCCAGCGTGATGCCGCCGTTTAGCATGAGCAGCGCCTGCGCCATGGTGACGAGCGCGAGCGGGAACCAGTTCTGCGTGAACTTGGAGAAGCCGCCGATGGAAAGGATGCCGGGAAAGAGCACGGCGTAGAGGATGAGAAAGGCGGCAACGACAAGGTAGAGGCCGCCGAGGCCGCGGTTGCGGCGAAGCTGGACAGAGCCGTAGAGCCGGGATGACGAACTTGTGCTCATGCTGCGGCTCCCTGTGGTGCGGCCGAGATGCCCATGGCCGCGCCGACGATCGCCCCTTCGCTGATTTCATCGTGCGATAGCGCCGCCGCGACGCGCCCCTCGCGCAGAACGACGACGCGGTCGCAGAGATGCACGAGCTCCGGCGTATCGGAACTTGCCAGAATGACGAGCCGTCCTTCGGCCGCGAAGGCGCGCAACATGAGATAGATCTCCCGCTTGGTCTCGATGTCGACGCCACGCGTCGGATCGTTGAGCAGCAGGACGGAGGGATCGAGCGGCAGCCATTTGGCGAGCGCCACCTTCTGCTGGTTGCCGCCGGAAAGCGCCTGCACCGGGCGTGCCGTATCGCCTTTGATCGTCAGGCGGCGCGCGAGATCGGCGACTAGGCCGGTTTCCGACGGCCGGTCGCGTAAGCCGTTGCGGGTGAGCCGCCCAAGCGAGGGCAAGATGAGATTGGAGGCAATGGAGTGGGGCAGCACCAGCCCTTCATGCTTGCGGTCAGCCGGAACATAGACGATGCCCGCCGCATTCGCCTCGCCGACATCAGCGGGCAGGGCGAGTTTGCCGGATACTTCCGCGCGAGCGGCCGAGGCTGGAATCGCGCCATAGAGACCAAGTAGTAGGTCTTCCTGCCCCTGTCCCACCAGTCCGCCGATGCCGACGATCTCGCCGGCGCATGCGGAAAAGCCGATGTCGTGCACCATGCCGGCGGAGAAGCCCTCGACGCTGATGCGTATTTCGCCGGGTCTAGCGGCAGCGCGCGGTGGGAACAGGTCGCCAGTCTCGCGGCCGACCATGAGGCGCACCAGGCCTTCGCCGTCGATGCCGGACAGCGACTGGTCTGCGGTGACCAAGCCGTCCTTCAGCACCGTGACATGCGAGCAGAGCGCCTGCACTTCGTTGAGGCGGTGGGAAATATAGAGAAGTGCCGTGCCACGCTTTCTTAGCGTCTCGATCAGCCGGGCAAGGATGCCGGCTTCGTGCGCGGAGAGCGACGAGGTCGGCTCGTCCAGAATGAGCACGCGCGGCTTGCGGAACAGTGCCTTGGCGATCTCCACCATCTGACGGCGGCCGAGCGCAAGATCGGCGACCGGCATGTCGAGCGGCTCGGTGAGCCCGACCAAGTCGCAGACCTCTTGCACGCCGCGGTGGAGCGCTCGGTAATCGATGAGCCCGAACCGGCGCGGAAAGGCACCGAGCCCGATGTTTTCGGCGATCGAGAGACTGGCCGTCAGGCTCAACTCCTGCTGCACCACGGCAATGCCGGCCGCGCGCGCAGCTGCCGGGCTGAAACGTCCGACCGGCTTGCCGTCGACCAGGATGGAACCGCTGTCGGGCTGGAGGGCGCCCGACAGGAGGTTGATCAATGTGGATTTGCCTGCGCCGTTTTCGCCGAGCAGGGCGTGAACCCTGCCCGGCAGAAGGGCGATATCGACGCCCTTCAAAACGGGATTGCCGAAAAATCCCTTGAACACCTGCCGGGCTTCCAGCAGGGGTCGTTCTTCCGTCATGACGGCTTCCCTCAACCCGAGTTACTTGGGCGGATTATTTGAGCGGATTACTTGGCGAGCAGCTTGTCGAAGAGCGCCTTGTCATAGTCCGAGTAGATATAGCCGTCAGCGGGGAACTTGTCGGCACGTGCGAGATAGCTGCCGATCGTGCTGTCGTCGATGACGGGCAGCGGCACCTTGACGAAGGCCGGGACGTCCTTGCCTTGGAGCGCCTGCACGGCGGTGTAGACGGAAAGCGCGCCGAGCCAGTTGGGCTGCATGGTCGCCCAGCCCTTCAGGCCCTTCTCCTTCCAGAGCTCCAGGAACTGCCGGGCATTTTCGCCCGTCGTCGGCACCTGTTCACGACCCTGGCGCTCGAAGGCCATGACGGAGCCGGCCGACAGTGCACCGCCGAGCGACAGCACCCCGTCGATTTCGGGATTGGCGAAGAGCAGGCTGGTCATCGCTTCCTGCGCCGGCGCGACGTTATATTCCGTGTTGGTCTCGGTGATCACCTGGAGGCCCGGATTGGCATCGAGGACCGGCTGGGCGCCCTTGCGGCGATCATCGCTCACCGAAATGCCGGCCGGGCCGTTCATGATGATGATCTTGCCCTTGCCGCCGAGCTGGCTGACCATCCATTTGGCAGCGGTCGCGCCCCATTCATTGGAATCGGTGTTGATCTTGGCGGTCACCTTGTCGGTGTTGACAAGGCTGTCGAAGTTGACGACGGCGATGCCCTTGTCGCAGGCATCTGAGATGACGCGGTCGAGCGCATTGGAGGAACCGGCGATTACGACAATGGCGTCGACATTTGCGTCGATCATCGACTGGATATGCTGGATCTGCGTCTGGGCGTTGCCCTGCGCGTCCGTGATCATCAGGTCCTTTACAAGTCCGTCTTTCTTCAGTTCGTCCACTTCGGCCTTGATGGTGCCTTCGGTCTGCTTCATCCAGGTCGGCACCGAATAGATGTTTGCCCAGCCGATCGTGTAGGGCGCCTTCCTGTCACCCTTGATGCAATTGGCTGCGGCGGACGCCGTGCCGGCCGAAAAGGCGAGAAGTGCCGCAGCGGCGGCAGCGCCCGCGAGGAGGCGGCAGCGCAGCGAGGCAGAAATGCTGTTTTCAAGATGCTTCATGTCGATCCCCTTTTTTGTGCGGCAGCGCTATCGGCTTGCCATCTCCCATTTGTCCAATATAATGTACATGTGATCTATATACCGGACGCGGCGATCTTATGCCGTTTTTTCCGCCTCGCAAGAGGGGTTGAAAAATTTCGTTCGCGAGGAATGACAGGATCGGTTGACAGATGCGGCGGAGGGTTTGAAAAGCTTGGCCCGACAAAAACAAGGATCGATGGCAATGGACGCAATTCAGGACGAAGCAGTCGGCAAACGCGCCCGCGGGCTCGACCGAGCCTTCGAAATCCTCGATTTCCTGCGCCAGAAACGCCAGGCCTTGAAGCCGAACGAAATCGCTGCGCAGATCGGCGCGCCGCGCTCGTCGGTCTACGAACTCGTCAATCTGCTCCTCAGCAACGGCATTCTCGAATTCACCGGCGGCGAGGGGCGTGTCTATCTCGGCCGCAAGCTCTATTTCCTGGGTGCCGCCTACGAGAACCATTTCGACTTCACCCGCGAATGCGAGGCGGCGCTGGAACAGCTTGCCGACGAGACCCGGGAGACGGCGCAGTTCTGCATGCTCGATGGCAACAGATATACGGTCGTGCGCATGCGCGAAGGCGCGCGGCCATTCCGCATTTCGACGGATGTCGGCCAATCGGTGCCGATCCCGTGGACGGCATCGGGCCGCCTGCTCGTCGCGCATCTGTCGGACCAGGACATCCTGAACTTCATTCCGTCGCAGGATTTCCGCCTGCCGAATGGCGAATGGCTCGACCCGCAAACCTTCATCGCCGAAGTGCGCCAGGCCGAGCGTGAAGGCCTCTTCACCTTCAACAGCATTGTTGACAGCTTCACGCACTGTTTTGCCGTACCGGTGCGGGACGAGGAAGGCCATGCAGCCGCAACGCTCTGCCTCGTCACGCCCCGCGACGACGGCATTGCGAACCGGGACCGCTATCTCGACTGCCTGAAAAAGGCCGCCACCGGTCTGGGCCACGCCCCGGCACGATCAAAAAGAGGCTGACGCTCCGAGCGCAACAGACCTTGATAGGGCTCATCCGTAAACCGGCCCTTTTCCGCATGTTTCTTAAATTGCGTCACACAAGCATGGCCACCTGGCCGCGCTTGCAGGATGCCGCGTGTCTGCCGTCCACGATCGCGAGACCTCAAGGACCGGCCGCGGGATCGCATATTCCGGGCTGCCTCGATCGTTGATTTCGAGTTTCAAGCTTATCCCGCAAATCTATTCACTCTGCCTCCGAAACTATGAAATTAAGTTTCTCTATAAAATCTATGGGAAACGTATTTTAGTCACCGACAGCCAAATTAAACCTTGGCTTTGGAGAAGAGCGGCTGTCGAGGGCAAACGGAGAGGACGCGAGATGACACGGAAAATCAGGCTTGGAGCATTTCTTCCCGGTGGCGGACAGCATGTTGCTTCATGGCGGCATCCCGACCAGCCAGTCGACGGCGCGACCAGCTTCGAGTTTCACAAACAGCTCGCCCTGACTGCCGAGCGCGGCCTCTTCGATGCCTATTTCCTGGCCGACGGATTGGCTGTCGGCTTCGGCGGGGCGCGTGAAGGCGGCAATGCCCGCGTGGCCGGCTTCGAACCCGTGACATTGTTCTCCGCCCTTGCGCCTCTGACCACCCATCTCGGCTTCATCGCGACGTCCTCGACCACCTATGAGGAGCCATATACGACCGCTCGCAAGTTCGCCTCGCTGGATCTGATCTCCGAGGGCCGGGCCGGCTGGAACGTCGTGACCACGACGGGCGACCTCACGGCGCAGAACTTCAACCGCGAAACGCAGCTCCCGCATGCCGAGCGATATCGCCGCGCCGCCGAGCATGTCGAAGTCGTCCGCAAACTCTGGGAAAGCTTCGAGGACGACGCGTTCATCCGCAACAAGGAATCCGGCGTGTTCTTCGACCCGACGAAGCTGCACGATACCGACCACCGTGGCGAGCATTTCAGCGTGCGCGGTCCGCTCAACGTCTCGCGCTCGCCCCAGGGGCATCCCGTTATCGTCCAGGCCGGGCAGTCCGACGACGGGCGCGGGCTTGCCGCAGCGACGGCCGAAGTCATCTTCACCGCTCACCAGCACATCGAAACCGCCCAGGAATTCTACCGGGACATCAAGGCACGCGCCCGCGGCCTCGGCCGGAACCCCGACCATATCCTCGTCATGCCCGGCGTATCCGCCTTCGTCGGCAGGACCGAGGCGGAAGCGCGCGAGAAATACGAGCGTCTGACCTCGCTCATCGTCGAAGAGGACGGGATCGGCCTGCTTAACGGCCTGACCGGCGGCACACTCGACCTGCACGGTTACGATCTCGACGGGCCGCTTCCGCCCGCGCCGCCGACGGAAGGCATGAAGAGCCGCCAGGCACTCATCCGCCAGATCGCCGACGAAAACAATTTCACCATCCGCCAGCTCTATCAGTGGATCGCATCCGCCCGCGGGCACTACACCATCGTCGGAACCGCCGAACAAATCGCCGATACGCTGCAGACATGGTTCGAGAACGAAGCGGCCGACGGTTTCAACATTCTTCCGCCCTGGCTACCGACGGCGCTCGACGACTTCGTCGACCTGGTCATCCCGGAACTGCAGCGCCGCGGCCTGTTCCGCACGGCTTACGAGGGCAAGACGCTCCGGGAAAACCTCGGCCTGCCTTTCCCGACCAACCGATGGGCTGCAGGGCGTGCAACTCTCCAGGCAGCAGAGTGAGGAGTGGACCATGGCCTATGAAATCAACCAGGCTCTTCCCGCAAGCTTCGGCGGCCTGAAAAGCCGAGAAAGCAATATTTCCGGTCTCGGATCCCACGTGCGCCGGGTGCTTGCATCGTTTTTGCCGCGCTACGGCCTGCTCATCGCCTTCCTCGTGCTCTGGCAGGTGTCGAGCACCAGGGGCTGGGTCAATCCCGCCGTCTTCCCGCCCTTGAACGTGATCCTCTCGGCTCTTTGGACCAATCTCGCCAACGGCGCGTTGCTCGATGACATCGCCATCAGTCTGCAACGCGCGGGAACCGCCTTTGCCTTCTCCGTCGTGATCGGCATTCCGCTCGGACTGTTCATGGGCCAGTTTCGCATGGTCGAGCAGGCGCTCGATCCGATCCTGCAGCTCTTCCGCCAGACCTCGGCGCTGGCGCTGTATCCCGTCTTCATCCTCCTGCTCGGCCTCGGCGAAACATCCAAGATCTTCGTGATCTTCTGGGCGACGCTGTTTCCGGTCCTGCTCTCCACGATTAGCGGCGTCAAGGAGGTGGACAAGAAGCTCATCGAGATGGCGCGGACCTATGGCGCCGGACCGCTGACCATCTTCCGCCGCGTCATCCTGCCGGCCTCCGTGCCTGCGATCTTCGTCGGCCTGCGCCTTTCGGCCACGACAGCGCTTCTCCTGCTGATCGCCGCCGAGATGATCGGCGCCAACAAGGGCATCGGCTTCCAGGTCATGAACGCCCAGTACAATTTCCAGATCCCGCTGATGTTTGCGGCGATCCTTCTGCTCGCCTTTCTCGGCCTTGCGGCGAATGCCCTGCTCGTTCTTCTGCAGCGCCGCCTCTGCCGCTGGTCTCAGCCGAGCGCCTGACCCGTTTTACCGATTTTCTCTTTCCGAAAGGACACCCCGATGACATTCCATCCCCGCAACCTTCTGCTGCCGGCCGTGATCGCTCTCGGCCTTGCCACGCCGGCCGGCGCCGCCGACACGGTGAAGTTGCGCTACCTCGCCAGCCAGGGCGGCCTTGCCGCCCACGAACTCGCCGCCGAACTCGGCTATTTCGACGGCACGGGCATCACGCTCGAGAATGTCGGTTATGCCCAGGGTGGGCCGGCCTCCCTCATCGCTCTGGCATCCGGCGATGTCGAGATCGGCAGCGCTGCCACCTCCGCCGTCCTGAATTCGATCATCGGCGGCAACGACTTCGTCGCCGCCTACCCGTCGAACGGTATCAATGACGAGGTGCAGTCGACGTTCTACGTGCTGGAAGACAGCCCGATCAAAAGCATCAAGGACATCGTCGGCAAGAGCATCGCGGTCAACACGCTTGGCGCGCATCTCGACTACACCATCCGTGAGGCCTTGCATTCCGCCGGCCTGCCGACGGACGCAGCCAATCAGATCGTCGTTCCCGGGCCGCAGCTCGAACAGGTGCTGCGCTCCAAGCAGGTCGATATTGCCGCCTTCGGCTATTGGCAGACGACTTTCGAGGGTGCGGCACTGAAGAACGGCGGCCTACGTGCGGTTTTCGACGATACCGACGTGCTCGGAGACATCGCCGGGGGCTTCGTGGTCCTGCGTCGCGATTTCATTCAGCAACATCCGGAAGCCTCGAAGATTTTCGTCGAGCAGTCGGCCCGCGCCCTCGACTATGCCCGCGAGCATCCTGAGGAAACCAAGAAGATCCTGGCCAAGGCGCTGGCAGAACGCGGTGAGAACCCTGATATCGCGCAGTATTTCCGCGGCTATGGCGTACGCGCCGGAGGCCTGCCGGTCGAGCACGACATCCAGTTCTGGATCGATGTCCTGGTTCGCGAAGGCAAGCTGAAGCAAGGCCAGCTGGCGGCCAAGGACATTCTCTTTACGGCCGACGCCAAGCCGGCAAGCAACTGAGGAAGCGTGATGAGCATCGCTGAAGACACGCGCCGCGGGGAGGTGACGATCCGTCGCCTCTCCAAATCCTACAAGCTGAACGGGACACCCCTGCAGGTTCTCAGGGATATCAATCTCCACGTCCGCTCCGGCGAAAGCCTCGCCATCGTCGGCGCGAGCGGCTCGGGCAAGACCACCCTGCTTAGGGTTCTGGCCGGGCTCGAGGAGTCCGATAGCGGAGAGGTGCTCGTCGACGGCAAGGCGATACGAGGCGTCGGCGCAGAGCGCGCCGTCATCTTCCAGGAGCCGCGGCTGCTTCCCTGGCTGACAGTGCTCGATAATGTGGCCTTCGGGCTGGAAACGAGGGGTCTTTCCCGCGAGCAGGCGCGGAGCCGAGCAAGCCACTACGTCAAGCTTGTCGGCCTGCAGCAATTCGAAGCGGCCTATCCCCGGCAATTGTCAGGCGGCATGGCGCAGCGCGTCGGCATCGCCCGAGCGCTCGCCGTCCAGCCGGAGATCCTGCTGCTCGACGAACCGCTCGGCGCGCTCGATGCGATGACCAAGATCGGCATGCAGCAGGAACTCGCCCGCATCTGGCGAGATGAGGACGTGACGACCATCCTTGTCACGCACGATCTCGAAGAGGCGATCTATCTCGCCGATCGGATTCTCATCCTGCCCAGGGAAAAGGGAGGCGAGCCGCGCCTGATCGAAATCGATCTGCCCCGCCCGCGTGACCGCAGTGCCCCGGAATTCGTCCGGCACCGTGAGGAATTGCTGAACCTCTTCGGGCTGCATTGAAGTCTGTTGTCGGGGCGCTTTTACCGCCCGCTGGCTTCAGTCCGTTTAACCGGGGGTTCGCTCTATCCAGGGATCGACGAGTTCGATGCCCAAGCCCTCGAAATCCCTGGTGTTACGCGTCACCAGGGTGAGATCGTAAGCAATCGCGGTAGCCGCGATGAGGCCGTCCATTGACGACAGGCCACGGCCACTCCGCTTTGCAAGGCCCATGAGGTCGCCCCAGGCCAGGGCAACCGGTTCGTCCACCGGAATGATACGATGCTCGAAGCGTTGCGTCAGATCTTGGGCAAGCCATTCGGCCAGTGCGTCGCGTTTTCGTCCCTTGTCCATCAGGGCAACGCCGCGCCTGATCTCTGCGATCGAAACGATGCTGATGAACGAGCGATCCTCGTCGAGCCTGTCCAGCCATTCCAAGACGCGCACGCTAGGGTTCGGCTTCGTCACCTCGGACAGGATATTGGTGTCCAGTAGAAGCCTCACAGTGCCGGATCACGCGGTTCGTCACGTTGACGCTCGAGGTCCAGATCGGCGCCGCGTAACGGCGATTCCATCAGAAATTCGGCAAGCGTTCCCTTGCGCGCGGTCTTCCTTTGCCATTCGTCTGCAGAAACGACAACGACGCTCGGCTTGCCGTTTCGCGTGATTGTCTGGGGCGCGGATTGCGCGCGTTCGATGACCTCGGAAAGCTTGGCCTTTGCACTGGCAACAGTCCAGCTTTCATTGTCTTGCGGTGACGGCTGCATCGCTCATCTCCTGACCAGAATGACCATAGTGACTATATAAGCCGAGATCGGGTGAACTGCAAGCCGAGCGGATTGCGTCGCAGGGTTCAGTTTACAAGCGTCGCGATACTCGGCCACCAATTGCGGGGAAGGCGGCGATCACGGCCTGCCTCTTACCCCCGCGGTCAGATAAGGCCGCCGATCCAGTTCCGCGGATCGGTAGGAACTGCGCAGCCGCAGCAGGTCTTTGCGGGCGATCAAGCCACACAGCTTGCCCGAGCCGGGATCGACGATCGGAATACGCCCGTTGCCCGTCGAGAGCATAAGGTCGGCAATGAAGGCGACCGTATCATCAGGGTGTCCCACGGGAACGGAATCGTCCGTGACGTTTTCTGCAAGCGTCTGGGTGACGAGGTCCGATTTCCCCTGCCAGAGAAGGGCATCCGCCCTCGAGACGATCCCGGACAGCCTGCCTATCGCATCGACCACCGGATAGATCCGGTGCGTTTTCTGCGGAGAGGCGAAGAAATCGCACGCCTCTCCCACCGTCATGGTGCCGGGAAGCGTATCGACATCGCTGATCATGATCTCCCTTGCCCGCGACAGTTCGAACGGGTCGACGCCATATTCGCGGGTGATGTGCTGTCCGCGGCGAGCGATCTTCTCGGTCAGGATCGAGCGGCGCAGCAGAAGCACCGTGACGGCATAGGCCGTAACCGTTGCGGCAAGTAGGGGAACGAGCGTGCTGATGTCGCCGGTGATCTCCATGGCAAAGAAGGTTCCCGTCAGCGGCGCGCGCATGGTTCCACCCATCACGGCCGCCATTCCGACCAGCGCCCAGAAACCGGGATCATTGCCCGGCATGACGATCCCGACTAGCCATCCGAGAGCGCCGCCGAAGATGAGGAGGGGAGCAAGCACGCCGCCCGAGGTGCCGGACGACAGGGCAAATAGCCAGATGACCATCTTCACCAGCAGGATCGACATGACAGCCGGTGCGAGCAGCCGGTTGTTGAGCAGACCGTCGATGATGTCGTAGCCGACGCCCATTGCCCGCGGTTCGATCAGGCCGCCGAGGCCGATGACGAGGCCGCCGAGCATGGGCCACCACATCCAGTGGATCGGCAATGCCTCGAACAGGTCCTCGATCTTGTAGAGCAGTGTCGTCAGCAGTCCCGATTGCAGGCCTGAGATGATGCCCATCGCCGCGCAGGCGAAAATCCCCCACCAAGGCAGAGCCACCTGGAAATGGGCCGGAAACAGCGGCCCGGCGCCGAACAGCAGCGGACGCCAGCAGATCGACACGCAGGCTGCGACGGCGACGGGAATGAAGCTGCGCGGCTTCCATTCGAACAGCAGCAGTTCGACCGCCAGCATGACCGCGGCGATCGGCGAACCGAAAATCGCCGTCATGCCCGCAGCGGCGCCGGCGACGAGCAGCGTCTTCCGCTCGGCCGCGCTCATGTGAAAGAACTGCGCGAAAAGCGATCCGATCGCGCCGCCCGTCATGATGATCGGTCCTTCGGCGCCGAACGGGCCGCCGGTTCCGATGGAGATCGCCGACGACAACGGCTTGAGCACCGCAACTTTCGGCGACATCCGGCTACCGCCGATCAGGATGGCCTCGATCGCCTCGGGAATGCCGTGGCCACGGATCTTCTCCGATCCGAAGCGGGCCACCAACCCGATGACGAGCCCACCGAGCGGCGGGACCAGCACCACCCACAGCGACCGCGGCACGCCAGCCAGAGAGGCGGGCTGAATGCCGATCTCTCCGAACCAGATGGCATTCGTCACGAGCGCGATAAGGCTGACGAGGCACGAGGCGGCAAAGGCGCCAGCTGTGCCGACGATGATCGACATTCCGACCAGCAGGAGGACCCGCCTGTCGGTGGTGAAATCTCCGGCCTCGCGCCGGGAAAGACCACCCGTGAAATCGTGCGGCCGGTTGCTGGGTTGATGCTGCGCCATGAAAGCCTCTGCTACGCGGAAGTGGGTACGTTTACGCCGCTAAATATATCGTGATACGATATAAATCAATGGATGAAAGTGCGGTGGTGAAAATGTCTCAGAAGGCGCTTCACTTGACCGGTCGGCGGCGGCCCATCTATTCGAGATCGGGGAACAGTTTGCGCTCTATGAACCGCGGCCGATCGCGTCGATTGCGGCACTTCGTCGAAGCGGCAGAGGAGACTGAGTTTGAAGAAGACCGTGCCGCCGCTGAGACAGGAGGATTACGAGGCTCTCGCCGACCTCCGATTCGCGCTTCGCCAGTTCATGGACTTCAGCGCCTCCGCCGCGCAGGCGGAAGGACTGCCCGTCCAGCAGCATCAGGCGCTGCTCGCGATCAAGGGACAACGCGGCGATGCCATGACGATCGGCATGTTGGCCGAGCGGCTCATCATCGCGCCCCATACGGCGACCGAACTCGTCGGGCGGTTGTCGGATGCCGGACTGGTTGAACGCCATGCCGATCCGGTCGACAGACGCCGCCAGACGATTCTCTTGACCGAGAAGGCGGACGAACTCCTGACGAGACTGAGCGCCGTTCATCTCTCGGAAATCAGGGTGATGGCCCCAAAGCTGATCGAGCTTCTCCTCGAACTTCAGAAATCGGCCCACAAAGCGGAATAGCGCACTCTTGCGCCACGCCGCAGGCAAGATCGGAGCGTGAAAAGTTGCGCCAGCGGCGGGCCGTCTGGCCCTCCGGCGTTCAGCCCAAGAGCGTGTTCCTCAAGCGATGAATATGGGCAGCCCCGATACCGCAGCAGCCGCCGATGATCGTCGCGCCGGCCCCGGCCCAGGAACAGGCAAAGCGCGAATAGGCATCGTCATTCAGGTCATCGCGGGTATCGTGCAGGCCTTCATTGGCGGCAGCCTCGCCTGTTTCCCCTTCGAAAGCATTGGCATAGACGCCGATTTCGATCTGAGCGTCCGCCTTCCGGAACACGCGGGCTGCGGTCTCCACGGCCGCGCGCATGACCTCGGGCTTGCTGCAGTTGAACAGGAACGCCTCGGCACCCGATGAAGCCGCCCATGACGCGGCGTCCTCGACGCTTTCGCCGGAGCGAAGCTTCGGCTCGCCGCCCCTTATGGCTGCCTCGTCATCCGCCAATGTGAAGGAAATCCAGAACGGCTTGCCTGATGCCACCACTGCCCTGCGCACTGCCTCGCCCTCGGCGATCAGGCTCAATGTTTCGCCGAGCCATATATCGACGAAAGGATCGAGGTTTTCGACGAGCACCTTGAGATAATCCTGCACCTGGGAAGGCTGAAAATTCTGCGGCTCGTAGGAGCCGAAGATCGGCGGCAGCGAACCGGCGACCACCACCTTTCGGTCGGCGACGGCATCGGCGGCTTCCCGCGCCAGGCGCCCGGCAAGACGGATCAGTTCCGCGCCCTCCTGCTGGAATCGGTCCTCGCCGATGTGAAAGGGCACGAGCGCATAACTATTCGTCGTAATGACCTCAGAGCCGGCGGCGATGAATTCCTCGTGTACCCTACGCACGATATGCGGCGAATGCATCAGCGCCAATGCCGACCATTCCGGCTGTTTCAGTTCGGCCCCAAGCCGCAGAAGCTCGCGGCTCATGCCGCCATCGAGAATTCGCATCGTGCTCAAGAAGTGATCTCCATTCAGGCCGTCGCGCCGTCACCGGCAGCAGGCTTTTCAAAACAAAGTGGGCGAGGTGTGCGTGGTACGCTTCATCGCGTACAGGAATTCATGACCAGTCCTTTTTCCCACGCCTAGCGGCGAACCGGCACTTGCGCTTCGAGACCTCGAAAGACGCGGGCGATCACTGCGGTCAGGGCGAGATAGAAGAGGGTGACGACGATCAGCGGTTCATAGACGAGCAGCGTGTCTTGGCGAACCTTGTTTGCCACGGCGTAGAGATCCATCACCGTCACCGTGAAGGCGAGCGGCGTCGCCTTGAGCTGCATGACGATCTCTCCCGCAATAGTCGGCAGGGCGATGTGAATGGCGCGCGGCAGCCAGATGCGGCGGGTCAGCTTCCAGGGCGACAGGCCGAAGGCTCGGCCGGCTTCGAGTTCGCCTTTGGGAACGGCGAGCAGCGCGCCGCGCAGTACTTCCGCTTCGTAGGCCGCATAATTCAGCGTGAAGCTGACGGCGGCGAAGAAGAAGCCCTCGCGCAAGACAGGCCAGAACAGGCTCTGGCGGATACCGGGAACCATGGGCAACAGCGACCCGACCCCGTAATAGAGCAGCCACAGCTGGATCAGCAGCGGCGTGCCGCGGAAGAAGGTGCAGTAACCGCGAGCAAAGAGCCGCGTAAACCTGCCGCCGCTGACCTGCGCGAAGGCGAGACCGATCGCAAGGACGAAGCCGAACACCACGGAAATGACAAGCAGCGCAACGGTCTGCCAGGCCCCCGTCAGAAGAAGCGGCCAGTAAGAAGAGATCCAGGTGAAACTCATGGGCGCACTTTCTTCAGGCAAGGCGCGGCTGGCCGCGCCGCACCCGCCCTTCGATCAACTTGAAGGCGACGTTGGAAACCAACGTGATGACGAGATAGAGAAGGGCCGAAGCAAGGAAGAAGACGAAGTAGTGTTTGGTGCTCGCCCCGGCGAGACGGGTAGCGAGCGCCAGTTCCTGATAACCGACGACCGCAACCAGCGCGCTGTCCTTGGTGACCGACATCCACAGATTGGCAAGACCCGGCAGCGCATTCGGCAAAAGCGCCGGCAGCAGCACGCGGCGGAACCGCAGCATCGGCCCCATGCCAAAGGCTTTGGCCGCCTCGATCTGACCAACGGGAACGGCAAGGATCGCGCCGCGCAGCACCTCCGTCATATAGGCCCCCTGCACGAAACCCAGCACGGCGATGGCCGCGACGAAACCGTTCACATCGATCGGCGGCAGGTCCAACGCGGCCAGAAGCCGGTTGAGGCCATCGGTGCCGGCATAATAGAGCCCGACAATCAGGATCAACTCGGGAACGGCTCGGATCAGCGTCGTATAGAGATCGAGCAGAAGGCGGAGCGCTCGATTGCCCGAAAGCTTTCCAAGCGCGCCGGCCGTGCCGAGCAGAAGACCGATGGCGAAGGCGCAGGCCGAGATGGCGACTGTGGAGACCGCGCCCGTCAGCAGGACGCCACCCCATCCCGGAGGATAGGGAGACAGCAGTTCCAGAATGCCTTGTTGCGCAGTCGCCATCGTCAGGATTGCTTACTTCGCGCCGTAGATGTCGAAATCGAAGTATTTCTTGGTGATGGCGTCATAGTTGCCGCTGGCGCGGACGGCAGCGATGGCCGCATTCAGTTTGGTTTTCAGCTCGGTATCTTCCTTGCGAAGGCCGCCCGAAACGCCGGCGCCGAGGATCTCCTTGTCGTCGGCGACGTCGCCCATCTTGGCGCAGCAATCCTTGCCGCCGTCGCTCTTCAGGAAGGCGTCGAGCGCCAGTGAATCGCCGAAGACATAATCGATGCGGCCGGAGGCGAGATCCTGGAAAGCCTCGTCGAGTGTCTGGTAGGTCTTCTCTTCTGCAGCCCCGGCGAAATACTTCTTGTAGTATTCCGACTGGATCGTCGACACCTGGATGCCGATGGTCTTTCCCTTCACATCCTCGGCAGTGGCGCCCGGCTTCTGATCCTTGGGACCGATCAAGGTGCTCGGCGTGTTGTAATATTTGTCGGTGAAATCGATCACCTTCGAGCGTTCGGCGGTATTCGACATCGATGACCAGATCACGTCGAACTTCTTGCTCTGGAGAGCCGGAATCAGACCATCCCAGGAGATATCGACGATCGAGCACTTCTCCTTCATCTCGTCGCAGACGGCGTTCATCAGGTCGATTTCCCATCCGTGCCATTCGCCGGATGCATCCTTGGCGAAGAAGGGCGGGTAAGATTCGTTCATGACGCCGAAGCGGACTTCGGCCTGTGCGGCGACCGCGGAAAGCGCAAGTGCCGCGCCGGCGAAAAGCATGGGGAGCAGTTTCATTCGCAGGATTCTCCTGGTTGGTGTTGTCGATGATGGCACGGTGGGCATCAGTGGGCGCTGAGACCGGTGAACTCCCGGCAGCGGGCGCTGACCGGCGATCCGAAGACTTGTTCCGGCGAGCCTTCCTCTTCGATCCGTCCCTGATGCAGGAAGAGAACACGGTTCGAGACATCGCGGGCGAAGCGCATCTCATGCGTGACGATCAGCATGGTCCGCCCTTCTTCCGCGAGATCGCGGATGACTTTGAGAACCTCGCCGACCAACTCCGGATCAAGCGCCGAAGTCGGCTCGTCGAACAGCATGACGGCAGGATCGACGCAAAGCGCCCTGGCAATTGCCGCGCGCTGCTGCTGGCCACCGGAGAGAAAGGCGGGATAGGCGTCACGCTTCTCAAAAAGCCCGACCTTGTGGAGCAGGGCCTCTGCCTTTTCGATCGCCTCGCGTCTGGGAATGCCCATGACATGCACCGGCGCCTCGATGACGTTTTCGAGCACCGTGCGATGTGCCCAGAGATTGAAGCTCTGAAAGACCATGCCGAGCCCGGTCCGCAGCCGTTCGATCTGCCGCCAGCTGCGTGGCTGCAGCCGCCCGCCGCGGCCGGCTTTCAGCGCGACCTCCTCACCGTTCACGGCAATGCGACCGCGATCGGGCGTTTCCAGGAAATTGATGCATCTGAGGAAGGTGCTCTTGCCGGAGCCCGACGAACCGATAATGGAGATCACATCGGATTTGTGGGCCTGCGTAGAGATACCCTTGAGAACCTGTTGCGAGCCGAAGCTTTTATGGAGATCTTCGACGCGAAGAGCAGGAAAGGGTTGATCTGGCATGCATGGTTCCGGCTGAACTGAGTTTGCGAAGGATAATGATAAAATAACGCGGTTTTTTCGCGCAATTTTCATCCATTCTGCATATTTTGTGCAAAATAATCTTCTTCGTGCGGCGAATGCGGCAGAAAACGTGAAGCGCTGCGGCGAGAACTGGAGTGAACATGGAACAACTGGACCGTTTTGACCGTGACATTCTCGATATCGTTCAGCGCGACTGCCAGCTGAAGGCCGAAACGATAGCCGAACGGATCGGCCTGTCGGTTTCGGCTGTGCAGAGGCGGCTGAAGCGCCTGCGCGAGGAAGGGATCATCAAGGCGGAAGTCGCCGTCGTCGACCGGAAGGCGACCGGGACATCGATGGTATTCATCGTCGGCATGGAGATCGAACGGGACAATTACGACGCGCTGGCGAAGTTCCGCGTGTGGGCCGAGAAGCAGGACCATATCCAGCAGGTCTATTACGTCACCGGCGCCGTGGATCTGATCGCGATCGTCACCGCCCGCGACGTCGAGCATTATGACGACATCGCCGCCCTGATCATGGCCGACAATCCGCAGATCCGCCGCATGCACACAAATGTCGTGCTGCGGGACGTCAAGCTCGGCCTGTTCGTGCCGCTCGAATAGTGCTTGCGCGGCCGCGTTGGTCCGCCGCGCGGACAAGCCGCTGGACTCGCATTTGCCAAAGGGCATAATTCCGGGCACACATTCTCGGGAGGAATGATCGTTGACGCTCAGACACCAGATCATCGCATTGGCGATCGTTCCGCTCGTCATTTCGATCCTTGCCATCACCACCTTCATCACATGGCAATCGGCAAACCTTGCCAAGAACAGCATCGATACGTTCGAACAGAACATGCTGAAGACCAAGGAAGCCGAAATCCTCAATCTGACCAACCTTGCCCTGTCCGCCATCCAGGCGATCTATGACAAGGCCGGTCCCGACGACGAGGCGGCCAAGCAGCAGGTGTCTGAGATTCTGACCTCGCTCGACTACGGCAAGGACGGATATTTCTTCGTCTACGACTACGACGGCAACAACATCGTCCATCCACGCCAGAGTTTTCGGCATGGGCACAATTGGCTGGACCTCACCGATCCGGATGGCGACAAGGTCATTGCCGAGCTGATCGCCACGGCAAAGGCCGGCGGGGGCCTGCATCAGTACAAATGGCAGAAACCATCGACCGGACAGATCGCCGACAAGCTCTCCTTCGTCGTCAGTCTCGACAAATGGCACTGGGTCGTGGGAACCGGCGTTTACCTGGACGATGTCTTTGCCCAGAGTGCGGCCGCCAATGCGGTGATGCGCGCCAACATAAGACGGACCTTCATCATCGTCGCGCTGATCGCCGTGCCTTCGGTGCTCGTCGTTTTCACGACCTGCATGCTCCTGACCTTCCACGAGCGCCGCATGGCCGATGGCCGGCTCAAGGCGCTGACGCAGCGGGTCATCGATACCCAGGAAGAAGAGCGCGCGCGGCTTGCCCGCGAGTTGCATGACGGCATTTCCCAGAATCTCGTCGGCGTGCGCTATGCCATGGATCTCGCCGGCCGCAAGGTCAGGACCAATGTCGACGATGCGGCCTTCACCATTGAGCGCGGCATCGAAGCGTTGAACGGCGCGATCAAGGAAATCCGCCGGCTGTCGCACGATCTACGCCCTCGCGTGCTCGACGACCTTGGCCTGACGGCGGCCCTCGAAGCACTATGCCATCACTTCGCCGAGCGGACCGGGATCGAGACGAAGATCGATGCTTCGGGCTTCACGGATACGCTGAAGGCCGAAGCCAACACCGCCCTCTATCGCGTCGCACAGGAAGCCTTCAACAATGTCGAGCGGCATTCTGGCGCCTCCCGGCTTGCAGTCAAACTCTGGAGCGACGGTGGCCGCGCCCGCATGACGATTTCCGACAACGGCAGCGGCTTCGATGAAAGCAAGGACGGCACATCCGGCAGGTCTGGCCTCGGCCTGCGCAACATGCAGGAGCGGATGGCCCACTTCCGGGGCCTGCTGCTCATCAACAGCAGCGAGGCCGGCACGACGCTGACCGCCATGATGCCGAAATCGGTCAATCTGCCCGCCGGCAAGCAGGCGGAAGCGGCATGAATGAACGCCCGAAAATCAGGGTACTGCTGATCGACAACCATCCGCTGGTGCTGGACGGCTTGAAGGCCGTGCTCGAGACATTCGACCATATCGAAGTCACTGGGACGGCGGGGCTGGCGCAAATCGGCCTCGACATCGCCCGTCAGATCCAGCCGCAGGTGGTGCTGATGGACATCAACATGCCGAAGCTGAGCGGCATCGACGCGATCGAACTGTTCAGGAACGAACTTCCGCAAACCCGCGTCGTGATGCTCTCCATGCATGACAGCCGGGAGTATATTTCCTCCTCCGTTATGCATGGCGCCGCGGGCTACGTCCTCAAGGATGTCTCGACTGACGAAATCGTCGCGGCCATCGAGACAGTGGCGGATGGGGGTACCTATTTCTCCTCGGGCGTCTTCGACGCGCTGATGGGCGAGCGTGCCGAGGAGGGCAGTGATCCCCTAACACCGCGCGAGCGCGACATCCTCGGGCTGATTGTTGCCGGCCGAAGCAACAGGGAGATCGCCGAGGCGCTTGGGATAAGCTCGGCCACGGCGGAAACGCACCGCAAGAACCTCAAGAGAAAGCTCGGCATCACCACTACGGCGGGCCTCATCCGCTATGCGCTCGATCACGGCATCGTCTCGAAAGTCGATAAAATCTAGCCTACCCACTTCTGGGTAGACCGCGGCATTTCGGCCCCGCGTCCATCTTGTGAGGATAAAATCAACGCCATAGGACTCCCCTCACGGCTGACCGAGCGTGAGCCGTTGGGAGGAACTCACATGCGTTACATCAGCTTCCGACTGTGCGGAAAACCTCGAGCGACCCGAACCGGGCCTGCCACCGCGGCCGGCTGACAGACCTGCCTTCCACGCCGACAACTGGAACATGGCGACCGCCTTGCGGCGTCTGAAAGGGATCCCGACATGGAAAAACCACGTAGCAAGGCAGCGCTCTGGCTGCTTGTCATTCCATTTATTGGTCTGCTCTGGCCGCCATTCTACAATCTCCGCGAACCGGCACTTTTCGGTTTTCCCTTCTTCTACTGGTATCAGCTTCTCTGGGTGCCGATCACGGCGACGCTGACCTGGATCGCTTATCGGAGCGTTCGCCATGACGACTGACATCAACGGCACGGCGCTCGCCGTCTTCATCTTCTTCTTCGCCCTCGTTACCATCATGGGCTTTGTCGCCAGCCGCTGGCGCAAGCCGGAGACACTGGCCCATATCGACGAATGGGGTCTCGGCGGGCGCAACTTCGGCACCTGGATCACCTGGTTCCTCGTCGGCGGCGATTTCTATACCGCCTATACCGTGATCGCCGTCCCGGCGCTGGTCTATACCGTCGGGGCCTACGGCTTCTTCGCGCTGCCCTATACCATCGTCGTCTATCCCTTCGTCTTCATGGTCATGCCGGTTCTGTGGAAACGCGCCAAGGATTTCGGCTATGTGACGGCCGCCGACGTCGTTCACGGCCAATACGGATCACGCGGTCTCGAACTCGCTGTCGCGGCAACCGGCGTCATCGCCACCATGCCTTACATCGCTCTCCAGCTCGTCGGCATGACGGCGGTCTTGAAGGCGCTCGGGCTGCACGGCGAATTGCCGCTCGCCATCGCCTTCATCGTGCTGGCGCTCTACACTTATTCAGCGGGCCTGCGCGCCCCGGCGCTGATCGCCTTCGTCAAGGACATCATGATCTATATCGTGGTGATCGCAGCCGTCGCACTCATTCCGTCGAAGCTCGGGGGCTATGCGAATGTCTTCGCCTCGGCCGATGCGGCGTTCCAGGCCAAAGGCTCCGGCAGCCTGCTGCTCGGCGGCAACCAGTATGTCGCCTATGCGACGCTCGCTCTCGGTTCGGCTCTCGCAGCCTTCATGTATCCGCATACGCTGACGGGCATCTTTGCCTCCAACAGTGGCAAGACGATCCGCAAGAATGCGATCATGCTGCCGGCCTATACGCTGCTGCTCGGCCTTCTGGCGCTGCTCGGCTATATGGGACATGCCGCCAACCTGAAGCTCGACAGTGCGAACGATGTCGTTCCCACCCTGTTCAAGACGCTCTTCTCGGGCTGGTTCTCCGGCTTCGCCTTTGCAGCGATTGCCATCGGCGCGCTGGTGCCGGCGGCGGTGATGAGCATCGGTGCTGCCAATCTCTTCACCCGCAACTTCTGGAAAGCCTACGTCGATCCCAAAGTCAGCGATGCGGGCGAGGCCAAGGTCGCAAAGGTGACGTCGCTGGTGGTGAAGGTCGGCGCGCTTCTCGTCATCATCTTCCTGCCGACGCAGTTCGCACTCGACCTGCAGCTGCTCGGCGGAATCTGGATCCTGCAGACGCTTCCGGCCCTGGTCTTCGGCCTTTATACCAACTGGTTCCGTGCACCCGCTTTGCTCGCCGGCTGGTTCGTCGGCTTCTGCGGCGGCACCTTCCTCGTCTGGGATGCCGGCTGGAAGCCTCTGCATCTGGTGAGCCTCGGCGGCGAACCCTTCACCGTCTACACCGGCCTGCTCGCGCTTGCTGCAAACATCGCCGTTGCGGTCGCAATCACCGCCGTGCTTCCGGCCAAAGCTCCCGTACGGGCGTAAGAGTGCCTCAAAACGAAGGGCAGCAAACGCTGCCCTTCGTCACTTTACGCTTCAGCAGAGGCTGCTATCAGATCCGGCGATCAGAACTCTTCCCAATCGCCGGCCAAGGCCGCATTGCCCTGGAACGACTTGCCCACCTTGGCAATCATCTGGCGAGCGGGCGACGCTACGGGCTGAGCATGTTGTGCCGCTGCAGCCGGCTGCGATGAGCGCTTGGATGCCACCGATCCTCCGATATTGAACTGACCCAGGAGTTGGAACAGCGCGTCCGCTTCCTTGGCGAGATTATGAGCGGCGGCTGTGGCTTCCTCCACCATGGCGGCGTTCTGCTGTGTGCCCTGGTCCATCTTGTTGACGGCGGTATTGATCTCTTTCAGCCCCGTTGCCTGCTCCTGCGAAGCGCCGACGATCGCCCCGACATTGCCGTCGACCTGCTGCACCTGTGCGGCAATCTCCTTCAGTGCCTTGCCGGTTTCGCCAACGAGGGCAACGCCGTTTTTCACATGGCCGTTCGAAGCGTTGATCAGTTCCTTGATCTCCTTCGCTGCCTTGGCGGACCGTTGCGCCAGTTCGCGCACTTCCTGGGCAACGACGGCAAAGCCCTTGCCGGCTTCACCGGCGCGGGCGGCTTCGACGCCGGCATTCAGCGCAAGCAGGTTGGTCTGGAAGGCGATCTCGTCGATGACGCCGATGATGCTTCCGATTTCAGTGGCGGAGGATTCGATCTTGCCCATGGCGTCGACCGCATCCCGAACGACGCTGCCCGAGCGCTCCGCGCTGTCTTTGGTCTTGCGCACGAGCTGCCCGGCTTCCTGGGCCTTGTTGCTCGAATCGGCGACGGTCGTCGTGATCTCTTCCAGCGCAGCGGCGGTTTCCTCGACCGATGCGGCCTGCTGTTCGGTCCGCTTGGCGAGATCGTCCGAGGCGGAGCGGATCTCCTGTGCGCCGGCGGCGATTGCGCTCGCGTTCTGGGAAACTCTCTGCATGGCGGCGCGGAGCTTTTCGACCGCCACATTGAAGTCGGCCCGGAGCTTTTCCAGAGACGGGATGAACGGGGTATCGATCTGCTGCGTCAGGTCGCCGTCGGCCAGCGCCTGCAAGGCATTGCCCAGTTGGCCGACAGCCTTGTCGGTCTGCTCGGCAAGGGTACGACGTTCGTCGGCATCCTGCTCGAGCCGCTGCCGTTCCGTCACTGCCCGCTTGGCTTCCGCGTCTGCTTCCCGTTCCGCCTTCGCCGAAATTGCGTCGCGCAAGCCGGCCACGGCGCGCGCGAGCTTGCCGATCTCATCGCCCCGCGCTTCAAGACGACGATCACCGTCGAGATTTCCGTCCGCCATCGCCTTCAGCGAAAGCTGAAGTTTTGCCATCGGGCCGACGATCGTGCGGGATGTGATGGCTGCGGCAATGATGGAAAGAACAGCGGCAATCGCGAGTGCTGTCAGCGCAATCGGCTTGAAGCCGCTCGCCGCGCTTCGAACCTCGCCGCCGACCGATTTGTTCAGCGCTTCCTGGAAATCGATGAATTTGTTGATGGCGCCGAGCCAGGCAACGAAGGCCGGCCGAGCCTGTTCGAGCAGGATCTTGCGGGCTGCCTCGCCATCGCCCTTCTCCTGCAATGCGATGATCTGGGAAACCAGAGGATTGGTTTTCGCCTGTATGTCGGCGATCTCCTTCAGGATGGACTTTTCCTGATCCGTCGCACCTGCCGGAGATGCAACCATGTCGGCCATACGCTTTTCGTTCTCGGCGTAAGTTGCCGCCAGCTTTTCGATCAATGCCTCCGCGCTCTTGCGCTCATCCGCTGATGTCACGAGGGTCACGTCGCGAATGGCGATCGCGCGGTCGTGCACGCTGCCGCGATAGTTGATGGCAAAGCGCTGCTTCACGCTGTTGACGTCGTTGATCGTTTCAAGATTGCTGTTGATCTCAGCAACCTTCACCGCCGAATAGATGGTCAGGCCGGCCATCAGCAGAAGCAGGAAGCTGAAACCGAGGGTCAGGCGCACCCCGATCCCGAAACTCTTAATGCTCTTCATTATCGCTCTCCATCGCCTCGGCGTGGTTTGTTAAAGGTGTCTCGGCTGGCATGATCGCTCGTCACAACTCGTTGAGGTGTGGAGCTCGATCTGACCCCGGAATACGCCGACGTCGCTCGGCGCGCGCAACGAGGCGCGAAGCGTGCATCGAGGTAAAAAGATATCATGCGAGATTTCGGGGCCTGGCTGCCATCATGGCGCAGGTGACGATCCTGCGAAGGTCACTCCGATATCCTAAAAATTTAGGGGAATATATTTTAGAGAGTGTAAACGCAGACGGCAGAGGCATCATTGCGTCGCGCATTTCGTATATTTCGCCGGTATTTTTCGCGCAAGATGCACTATCCTGCACATCAGGAAGAATATGCCAAGTTGCTGGAGATAATTGGCATATCTCTTTTGTTGCAAACCGGACTCCTCAACTCCCTGCGCGCGACATGCGGACAATGATCTCCGCAATGACTTCTCCGATGCCGGACGATCACCTGACGGCTTTTCGCAAGCATCAGCCCCGGAGCAGCGGCAGCAGCTGATCGCCCTGCCGCTTGATCTCGGAGAGATAAGGCGTGTCGGACAGCACGAAGTGCGTAATGCCCAGATCCTCGTATTTACGCAGCGAGCCGGCGACATCAGCCGCCGAACCGACCAGCCACGTGGTGCCTGCGCCACCGCCGCCGTATTTGCCCGGCGCGGTATAGAGATTGTCGTCGAGCACGTCGCCGCGTTCATAAAGAGCCAGAAGCCGCTGCTGGCCGACGGCGAGCATACGCTGGTGATCATGCCAGCCAGCGCCTTTGCTCTTCGCCATCTCGGCAACCTTCGCCTCGGCGTCGGCCCAGGCCTGTTCCGTGGTGTCGCGAACCAGTGTCGTGATGCGCAGTCCGAATTCCAGCGGCGGAAGATCGCGGTCGAGTTCCCTGCTCAATGCTTTAAGCCGCTCTATCCGCTCGCGGACGCCGTCGAACGGCTCCCCCCAGAAAAGCTGGACATCGGCCTCGGTCGCGGCCACCCGCTCGGCCGCCTCCGAGGCGCCGCCAAAATAGAATTTGGGGTGCCGTCGGTCGCCGCGGACCTCGATACGCGGCACGACGGTGGATTCGGCGACACCGAAATGATCGCCCGCCGAGGTCACGTTTTCTTCGGTCCACAGTCTGCGGACCAGATGCATGAACTCCCTGGTCCTGGCGTAGCGGTGTGCCTGATCGCCCTCGCTGTCGCCATAGGCAGCCAGGTTGTCCTTGCCCGATACGATGTTGATCCGCACGCGGCCGCCGGTCAGGTGGTCGAGCGTCGCCGCCGCGGACGCGAAGTTCGCCGGCCGCCAATAACCCGGGCGGATCGCGATCAGCGGCTCGAAGGTGGTGGTTCGCGCAGCGAGCGAGGCGGCGACCGTGAACGTGTCGGGCCGGCCCCAACCGGTGCCGATGAGCGCGCCCTTCCAGCCATGCTCCTCCAGCGCCCGGGCGTGGCTGGTCAGCGTATCCAAGCTGTTGTGGTCCTCGACGGCGGAATCACCGCGATGGCCGGGCCTGACGTCGTTGGGAATATACCAGAGAAATTCGGAATGATTGCTCATGCGATGCTGCAGTTCTGTGGATTGGAAAGGGACCCGGGGTTAAGGCCGCCAGAGAGATCACACGGCCACTTGCGCCTCCGGGGCTGCTTCCAGATTGTGAATGACACCGAGACCAAGCAGACTGAACAACGCAATTTTTAATGCCTTTGCCAATGTCATCGTCGATCTTCCCGTTTCGGATTGCTGTTAGCAGGAACGATGCACGGTAAGAAGAAATATAATACACTAAACCAATAGACTATTTAGTTTAATATTAGGCTCGCCGACGAAAAATTGTCCCCAAAAAGACGGCAATGGAAACTTCGCCATCCGTCGCGTCCCAGGGATAGCCAGTGCGCCAGGCAATGAGAAAAGCGCCTGGGATGGGCCATCCGCAGGCGCTTTGCAGCAATGATCTCTCCGAAGGCCGGACGGTTTTTGATCGCCCGCTATTGCCGAAGCCGGGATCGCCTGATGTCAGGCCGTGGCCGGCGGATATTCGTTGGCCGAGAAGACGTGATGATGCACCTTGCCGGTGAAGAGCTGCAGGAGTTGCCCGGTGACCTCACGGCTTTCGAAGCGCACATCGGAGCGAAGTGCTGCATTCACCGCCTCCATATCGGGATAACGAATGGCGAGCGCCATGGCGTAGACCGGGGCGCCTTCGTCGCGTTCCATCCCGTCCAGCACCCGGACTTCCTCGGCGCCCGGGAATTTCGTCCACAGAGGGACGAGCCGCTGCCTGACAAAGTCGCGGAACTCCTCTTCTCTGCCGGGATGGATTTCGCCTTCAAACAAAGCGTAACGAATGATCATAGGTTCTCTTTTCCCAAACTCGCTGGAGCCGGATCGATGGTGACGTGGTGCAGGGGAGGAGGGCGTATCAGTCGATACGCCCTTGGTCGAAGGGCTTATTTGCCCCAGATTTTCTTGTATTGGTCGCGATAGCCGTTATCGGGGTCGAAGCTGTTCTTCGGTCCTCCATCGAATTCGACGTTCTGGCTGGTCACCACATGCAGCGGCGACACATAGCCGGACCACGGAGCGCCCGCAAAAGCGCGGTTCAGTTCGTCGACGAGCTGCCAGCCCTGGAGATTGAGCGGTTCAGCGACGGTGACGGCCTGATACTGCTTGGCGCGGATACGCTGGTAGGCGCTCTCCGAACCGTCGCCGGCTGCGACGTTGACCGGCTTTCCGTCACCGGCAATGCCGGCGGAGGCAAGCGACGGCCCCATGAAGTCATAGTAGAGGTCGTTGATCGCCAGGGAATGCGTCCACTTCGCCCCATACTTCTGCAGAAGCGATGTGGTGAGCTGCGGCATGCGCTGGGAGGTTTCGGCAATCGGCGTGTCGACATATTCGAGCACCGTGCCGCCGAGATCCTCGATCTCCTTCTTCATGCGGTCGGCCTTGGCGATCGCGATCGCATAAGTGGAGTCAGTAAAGATGATGACACCAGGCTTGCCGCCGGCGTCGGCAAAGGCCCAATCCGCCGCAGACTTCGACACTTCCATCGCATCGGTCGTGACGTTGGCGAAGACGCCGACTTCGGGAACGGGACCGACCGCCGAGGCGGCGTGCCAGGAAACCATCGGAATGCCAGCCGCCTTGGCCGCTTCCATCGCCGGCTTCTGCTCGACGGCGTCGAAGCCGTTGATGATGATACCGTCAGGCTTCAGCGCCATCGCCTGGCCGAAAGCCGCGGTCCGTCCGCCGATGGAACCGGCGCCGTCAAGCGCCTTCACCGTCCATCCCAGAGCACCTGCTGCTTCCTGAACGCCATTGACCACGCCGAGGATACCGCCGTTCTTCATATCGGCGGCGAGGATGACGATGTTCTTGCCCGCAGCGCCCTTGGGGCCGGTCGTCGGGCCATCCCACGCACTCACCTTCGACGCGTATTTGTCCACCACGGCCTTGGCGTCGGCCATCGAGTCGGCCAATGCCGGCATGCTCAGCATAACGGCGACGGTTGCGACCGTTGCCTGCAATAACGTTCTGCGCTTCATGTTCACTCCTCCATTTTATTTGTTATGAAATGCCGGCGATCCGGCCTCATTTCGATGCGGGCGTGATCCTCCTCACGGCCCCGCGCTTGCGCTGGGCGTAACCTGCTATGCCGATGGCAATCAGCAGGGTCACGCCGTTGAACAGCGGTTCGACGAAGAACGATCCGCCGAATTGCTGAATTCCTGATATTCCGACCGCCAGGATGATGACGCCGATCAAGGTGCCCCAGACGTTCACCCGTCCCGGCTTGATCGTCGTCGACCCGAGGAAAGCACCGACAAGCGCCGGTAGGAGATATTCGAGGCCGACGCTCGCCTGGCCGATGCGCAGCTTCGAGGCGAGAAGAACGCCGGTCAGCGCCGCCAGCAGGCCCGAGGTGACGAAGGCGCCGATCACGAATTTGCGGACCGGAATGCCGTTGAGGGCGGCGGCCTTGGGATTGGCGCCGATCGCGTAGAGATAGCGGCCGATCGGCAGGTATTCGAGCACGATCCACATGCAGATCGCGATCAAGAGCACGTAAAAGCCTGTAATCGGCAGGCCGAACAGCATGGTGCCGTTCAGCGCGTAGAAACCCTCAGGCAGGACGCCGACCACCTGCCGCCCGCCGGTGTGCCAGAGCGCAAGCGCGTAGAGGACGGTTCCCGTGCCGAGTGTGGCGATGAAGCTGTCGATCTTGGCAACCTCGACCAGCAGGCCGTTGATGAAGCCGGTGAAGACGCCGAGTGCGAGGACGATGAGGACGGCGACCGGCCAGGGCAGGCCATAGGCCGTCTGCAGGCTGATGGCGAGAATGTGCCAGAGCACGATGCCGTAGCCGACGGTCAGGTCGATGCGACCCGATGCCATAGGGATCATCGCAGCCAGCGACAGAAGCGCGATGATCGCTTTGTCGGACACGATCGAGCGGACGTTCAACACGGTCGGGAACGTATCGGGCAGAAGGATCGAGAAGATCACGATCAGGCCGACGGTGAGGATCACCAGACCATAAACCGGGATCAGGCGTCCGATCTTCTGCCCTGTAGACAGGCCGGCCATTTCGCTCTTGGTCGGCTCCAGCGCCGTGGATTCAATGGATTGCATGGCTGTTCTCCCGATAGTTCAAGCGGCCTCCGATGCGGATGCGGCTGTGATAACCGCCTCCGTCGTCAGAGCGCTTCCAGTCAGTTCGCTGACGATTTTGCCGCGCGAGAAAACCAGCGCGCGGTGGCAGATATGGGCAATTTCCTCGAAATCCGTCGAGACGACGACAACCGCGAGGCCGGCCTCGAGCGCCTGGGTGATCAGACGGTAGATTTCCGCACGCGCGCCGATGTCGACGCCGGCGGTTGGATCTTCCGCGATCAGCAGCTTGCGGCCAGTCGCCAGCCAGCGGCCGACGACGACCTTCTGCTGGTTGCCGCCGGAGAGGGCCTCGACCGGCAGATCCGGATCGTTCGGCCTGAGGCCAACTGAATGGCCGATCTTATGGGCAAGGTCAGCTTCGCCGCGCGGCGACAGGAAGGACAAAAGCCCGCGTCCGACGGCTCCCGGATTGAGGTAGGTGTTTTCCCGAATGGAAAGCGAGAGCGCCACCGATTCTTCCGTCCGGTCACGGGCGATCAATCCGATGCCCGACGCCATTGCCCGCAGCGGACTCGAAAGATCGGGGGCCTCATCATGCAGCAGAACCGAGCCGTCGAAGGGCTCGCAACCGAACAGAGCGCGGCCGATGCGTTCCTGACCGGCACCGCGCAATCCGGCCAGTCCCAAAAGCTCGCCCTCGCGGATATCGAAGGATATCGGGCTCGTACCGGCGCAAACGAGATCGCGGACCTTAACGATCGCCTTGCCGGGTGTGATCGCGGTTTTGGAAAAGAGGCTATCGCCGCTGCGGCCGATGATCATTGTGACGAGTTCGTCGGGAGTGGTCTCGCTGACGGGCTTCTGTCCCACCATGCAGCCGTCGCGCAGAACGGCGACCCGATCGGCGATGCGGAAAATCTCGTCGAGCCTGTGGGAGACGTAGATCATGCCGACGCCGCGGTCCTTCAGCGGGCGGATCGCATTGAACAACCGGTCGACTTCGTCGGCGGGAAGGCTCGCCGTCGGCTCGTCGAGCACAAGAACATCGGCTTCGACGGCAAGCGCGCGAGCAATGGCGACGAGCGATTTTTCCGTGCGCGACAGCGCCGAGACTCGCGTGGTCGGATCGAAATCGCAGCCGACGAGCTTCAAGGCTTCCCTGGCGCGCGCCTGCGTCCTGTTCCAATCGATCAGGCCGCGACGCATCGAGAAACCCTGCGACAGGCCCATGTTCTCACCGACCGTCATCCACTCGATCAAACCAAGATCCTGGTGGATGAAGGCAACCGGCTGCCGCTCGTTCGGCTTTGGGGGGCGATGATGGTAGCTCTGGCCGCGAAACAGGATGTCGCCGCTATCGGGCTTGTAGATGCCGGCAAGCGTCTTGATGAGCGTCGATTTGCCGGCCCCGTTTTCTCCCAGCAGCGCAAGAATCTCGCCCTCGCGCAAATCGATCGAGACGTCGCGCAGCGCCTGCGTGCCGCCGAAGCTCTTGGTGATCGACTGGAACTCCAGCAGTCTCTTGGCTTCCACTGTGGCTCCTCCCAAAGCTGCGGTTGTCATTGCTGTATGTTATCGATAACATTTGTGGATGGTCAAGCGGAAAGATGGCGATCTCGAATTTCTCCAGAGATTGAGATCAATCGCCGCGGAATCCGTCGAGAAGGCGCATCATCTCGGCAGAATCCTTCGGCCCGAGACCGCCGGCGCAGAGCAGGCGGTGGATTTCGACCACTGCGCCCGTCATCGGCAATGGCGTCTTCGTCTTCAGCGCAAAGGCCTGAAGCGAATCCAGGTCCTTCAGCATGTTGTCGATCCTGCCGGTCGGCGAGAAATCCCGCGCGGCGAACTTCGCCATGAATTCCTGCATGATCCGGTTGTCCGCCCGGCCGCCGGCAAGGGCTGTCGGAATGGCTGCCGCATCGACGCCGCCGGCTTCCGCGAGCTTGACCGCCTCGGCGACGGCCTGAAACAGCACGGCGCAAAACAGCTGATTGATCAGCTTCGTAGTCTGCCCGGCGCCAGATGTGCCCATCAGCGTATAGTTGGCGGCAAGATGCCGCATCACCACACGCGCCCGCTCGAAATCCTCCAGGTTGCCGCCCGCCATGATCGTCAACCGTCCGCCGAGCGCGCCGGGCACGCCGCCGGAGAGCGGGCAATCCACCCATGCCATGCCCGTTTCCCGGCGCAGTCGCGCCGCCATCTCGGCCGTCTCGGCAGGATCGATGGACGACATGTCGATCAGCAGTTTGCCGGCATTCGCCGCCGCGGCGACACCCTTTTCACCGAAGACGACGGCGCGCACGATATTTGCGTGATTGAGGCTGAGCACGCAGAATTCCGAGGCCGAGACCGCATCCTCTACGGAGCTCGCTGCGCGGGCGCCCTTGGCCACCAAAGCCGCGACTTTTTCGGCATCGAGATCGAAAACGGAGACCTTGTGCCCGGTTTCGATCAATCGGGTGACGATCGCCGTTCCCATGATGCCGGCGCCGATGACGGCGACATCTGCTCTATAATCATCCTGCATGATAATCTCCTCCCTTGACGGCCATGCCGCTCAGTCCCTTGCAAGCCAGCGCCACAATATCATCCAAGGCATTGTCGATCGCCACCGTCACCACACCGGCTTCGCCGGTCGGCGGCTCCAGCGTCCGCAGCTGGCTGTCGAGCAGGGACGCCGGCATGAAATGGCCCTGGCGCGCCTGCATCCGTGACAGCAGCAGGTCGCGGGATCCCTCCAGGAAAACAAAGGCCAGGCGCCCGCCCGCCGCCTGCCGCAGCCTGTCTCGATAGCTTCTCTTCAGCGCCGAACAGGAAATCACCAATCCTTGCGATGCATCCTGTGAGGTTCTTATTTCCTCGCCGATCCGGTCGAGCCACGGTAGGCGGTCGTCATCGGCAAGCGGTATGCCCCGCGCCATCTTCTCAACGTTTTGAGCGGGATGGAGCCGATCGCCCTCCAGAAACGGTATGCCGTTTCGGGCAGCGAGCCGTTCTCCGACCGAGGATTTGCCGCAGCCGCTGACGCCCATGACAATGACGGCCAGAGGCGGTGCCTTCTTCGCGAAGCTCATCGTCGCACCTCTGTCAGAGGCAGGTCGTGATGCCGCCGTCGACATACAGCGTGTGCCCGTTGATGAAGGACGAACCGCGGCCCGACAGGAAAACGGCAGCCCCGACCAGTTCCTCGACATTGCCCCAGCGGCCGGCCGGGGTGCGCTTCTCCAGCCAGGACGAGAATTCGGGATTATCGACGAGCGCCTGGTTCAGCGGCGTCTTGAAATAGCCCGGCGCGATCGCATTGATCTGCAGGCCATGCTTGGCCCAGTCGGCACACATGCCGCGGGTCAGGTTCCGCACCGCGCCCTTGGTCGCCGTATAGGGAGCGATGCCGGGGCGCGCCAGTTCGCTTTGAACGGAGGCGATATTGATGATCTTGCCCTGGCCGCGGGCGATCATGCCCTGGGCCGCCGCTTGGCCGACGTAAAAGACGCTCGAAATATTGGTGGTCAGCAGCAATTCCCATTTGTCCGCCGGGAAGTGTTCCAGGGGCGTGCGAAATTGCATGCCGGCATTGTTGATCAGGATGTCGAGCGGCCCGATATCGGCTTCGATCGCCGCGATCCCCTGTGCGGCAGCGTCCTTGCTGGTCACGTCGAAGACGGCCGCATGGGCCGACAGGCCTTGATCCCGGAGGCTTTCGACCGCGCGCTGGACCGTTTCCGCCGTGCGGCCGTTGATGATGACCTCGGCTCCATACTGCGCCAGGCCCTCGGCCAACGCATAGCCGATCCCCTGGCTAGAGCCGGTGATGAGAGCCAACCGTCCGGTAAGATCAAACAGGTTCTTCATGCAAATCACTCCTCCAGTCTCGCTGCGGGTAACGGCTTGCGCCGTCACCCGGGTGAAACTTACTTGACATCCCTTTCCCGGATTATATGTTATCGATAACATAATCAACTGCCAAAATGCGGGATGGAGACGAAATGCCTGAGGTAGAAATCTTGATGGCCGGTGCGTATCCGGAATGGGACATGGTGGATCTGGAGGCGAATTATCGTGTCCACCGCCTGTGGGAAGCGGCGGATCGGCAGGAACTGATTTCAAAAGTCGGCGGCGATATCCGCGCCATTGCTACCCGTGGCGAACTCGGCGCTTCCGCCGATCTGATGAAGCGACTGCCGAAACTGGAGATCGTCTCCTGCTACGGCGTCGGCACCGACGCGATCGACCTGTCCTATGCCCGCGCCAACGGCATTCGCGTGACGAACACGCCCGACGTGCTCACCGAGGATGTCGCCGATATCGCCATCGGATTGCTGCTCGCCACGGCGCGACAGATCCCGCAGGGCGATGTTTTCGTCCGCACCGGCCAGTGGGGCAACGTTGCCATGCCACTGGTAACGCGGGTGTCCGGCAAGAAGGTGGGCATCGTCGGCATGGGACGGATCGGAAAGGCAATCGCCAGAAGGGCTGCCGCCTTCGGCTGCGACATTTCCTATTTTACCCGCAATGAACACAAGGACGTTGCCTACGCCTACCAGCCCGACCTCATAAAGCTTGCCGATTGGGCCGATTTTCTGGTCGTCATCGTCCCGGGAGGGGCAGCGACGACGAAGATCATCAATGCGCCAGTGCTCGACGCTCTCGGCCCCAACGGCATCCTGATCAATGTTTCGCGCGGGACGACCGTCGATGAGGAAGCGCTGATCGCAGCGCTCCAGGACCGCACCATTCAGGCCGCAGGCCTTGACGTCTTCCTGAACGAACCGAGGATCGACGCACGTTTCCTGGCGCTTGAGAATGTCGTGTTGCAGCCCCATCACGGCTCTGGCACTGTCGAAACGCGCAAGGCCATGGGCCAGTTGGTCAGAGACAATCTCGCTGCGCATTTTGCGGGTGGCCCGCTTCCAACTCCCGTCGTGTGAGGATCCCGATATGAAAGCCATCGTCATTCATGCGGCCAAAGATCTCAGGATCGAGGAGCGCGAACCGGAGATCGCGGGAGCTGGGCAGGTGGAGATCGCCATCGAAGCCGGCGGTATCTGCGGTTCCGACCTGCACTATTACAATCATGGCGGCTTCGGCACCGTTCGCCTGCGCGAACCGATGATCCTCGGCCATGAGATCGCCGGCACGATCAAGGCGCTGGGTGCCGGCGTCACAGACCTTGCCGTGGGGGATCGTGTCGCGGTTTCCCCGAGCAGGCCGTGCAACCATTGCCAATATTGCCTGAAGGGACAGCAGAACCACTGCCTCAACATGCGGTTTTACGGCAGCGCCATGCCAATGCCGCATATTCAGGGCGGCTTTCGCCAGCGCCTGGTGGCGGAGCGCTGGCAATGCCACAAGGTCGCCGACGGCATTTCCATTCACGAGGCCGCCTTCGCCGAACCTTTTGCCGTGACGCTGCATGCGGCAAACCGCGCCGGATCGCTGCTTGGCAAACGGGTGCTTGTCACCGGTTGCGGCCCCATCGGGATGCTGGCAATCGTTGCGGCGCGCGTTCTCGGCGCCCGCGAAATCGTGGCGACCGATGTGACCGACAGTGTTCTGGCCATTGCCCGCACCAGTGGCGCGGACCGAACGATCAACGTGGCAACGCATGCAGCCGACCTTGCCGCTTACAGCGCCGACAAGGGATATTTCGACGTCATGTTCGAGGCGTCAGGCAATGAGAGGGCCGTGCGCGCCGGCCTGGAAACACTGAAGCCTCGCGCCGTTCTCGTGCAGCTTGGCCTCGGCGGCGATGTCTCCATTCCGCAGAACATGATCGTTGCGAAAGAAATCGAGATGCGCGGGACTTTCCGTTTCCACGAGGAGTTTGGGCTCGCCGTCGAATTGATCAATGCGTGTCGCGTCGATTTGAAGCCTCTGCTGACGGGTGTTTTTGCCATCGACGAGGCCGTCGCTGCTTTCGAATTGGCGGGCGATCGCAGCAAGTCGATGAAAGTGCAGATCGCCTTCTGACCCAACCACGTGATTCCCTAAGTCGGAATCGCGTAGAGATAATATTATCGCCAATTCAAATTGTTGCAGCGCCGCGCGTCTGAAAAGACGTGCGGCGTGGTCGTGCTCACACTGTCGGCGCGCCGGCGCGATCGGTGCTTTCGCGCAAGACAACCCTATAGCTGGTCAATGTGATCTCGTCGCCGGTCGCCTCGCCGCTTTGCAGGGCGTGCAGCAGGCGAGCAGCCGCCTGGCGGCCGATGCCATAACAGTCCACATTGATGGTCGTGATGCGCGGATGACAGATGGATGAGATCTCATAGTCGCCGAAACCGGCAACGGCGATGTCCCGCGGAACCTTCATTCCCCTGCGCGTACATTCCATGATGGCGCCGAAAGCGGAAAGGTCGGAGACGCAGAGAACCACTTCCGTGTCCGGCCAGCGCTCCAGCAGGCTGACGATAGCCTGGCCGCCCTGCTCCATGGTGATGGGCGGGATGCCGAAGGAAATCATCCGCCCCGGTACCAGGCCGAGTTCTTCGACAGTCTTCTGGAAACCGCTTCGCCGCTGGCTGCCGCGCGTATCGCGCGCCGTCGTTCCGCCGATATAGCCGAACTTCCGATATCCCTGGCTGGCAAGCGTGCGCACCAGCAAAGCCATCGCCTCGCTGTTGGAAAAGCCGACGACATGATTGATCGGGTCTTCCGGAAGTTCCCAGGTTTCGACAACGGGAATGCCGGCTTTTGCAAGCATCCGCCGCGCCCGCGCGGTATGTGAACCACCGGTCAGGATGATGCCTTCCGGGCGGCGGCGCAGCATCGCCTCGATCAGCTCTTCTTCCTTCTCCGCCGAATAGTCGGTATAGCCGAGAAGAAGCTGCAGACCGGTATTCTCCAGCGCATCGGTAATCCCTCGCGCTGTGTCGGAAAAATTTGAATTGTTGATGGACGGCACCAGCGCCGCGATGAAGCCGCTGCGCCGCGACGAAAGACTGCCGGCCGAAAGATCGAGCACATAGCCCAGCGCGTCGACGGCTTCCATGATGCGCTTGCGGGTCTCCTCGGAAACACTCGCATCCTGTCGAAAAGCGCGCGAAACGGTCATGGCCGATACGCCGACATATTTGGCGACCTCCGCCATCGTCAGCTTTTGAGCATCTCCCGGCTTGAGACGCTTGTCTTTCGGCTCATCCTCGTTTTTCACTGGTCTCCGCTTTCACAAAGCTTCAGAGTCGGGCAGTTCGAGACACGATAAAGTTATCGCTATCATCCTACAATCGATATTATTGCAGCCATACGTCGTTCCACAGCTTGAAAAGCCGAATTCGGGCGGGATTTCCGCAGGTGCGGACGCATCAACATCTGTACGAGACCTGAAAAACAAGACAAAATGATATCGATAACAATTTGAGATAGGAGGCATCATGTTCGGGGAAATCGAAGGTACGGGGTTCGAGGTTCTCGATCCGCGCTTTGAAAGCTGCTTCGTCGGCCATGCTCGTGTCGAACGGCTCTGGACCGGCGGCCGTTGGCTGGAGGGACCGGCGTGGTTTGCCGCGGGCCGTTATTTGGTTTTCTCCGATATCCCCAACAATCGGATGATGCGCTACGACGATACCAGCGGGCATACCTCCGTCTTCCGCTCGCCCAGCAACAACTCGAACGGCAACACCGTCGATAATCAGGGTCGGCTCCTCACCTGCGAGCATCTGACGCGCCGTGTCACGCGAACCGAATTCGACGGCAGGGTCAGCGTCCTGGCCAACCGGATCACGGGTAAGCGGTTCAATTCCCCAAACGATGTCACCGTCAAATCCGATGGCACGGTCTGGTTCACAGACCCGAGCTACGGCATCCTCCACGATTACGAGGGCGACTACGGAGAAGAGGAAATCGGCGGATGCCATGTTTACCGGCATGATCCGGCGACGGGCGCGACCGATCAGATGACATCCGACTTCGTCAAGCCGAACGGGCTGGCTTTCTCACCTGACGAGACAGTGCTCTACATCGCCGACACCGGCGCCTCGCACCTGCCGGGCGGTCCGCGTCATATAAGAAAATTCGCAGTGTCAAGCGATGGAAAGCTCACTGATCTCGGCGTTTTCGCCGAATGCACCGCCGGCTTTTTCGATGGCTTTCGCGTCGACCGGAAGGGAAGGATATGGGCGAGCGCCGGCGACGGCGTGCACGCCTATGATCCTGACGGCACTCTGCTCGGCAAGATCCATATTCCCGAGATCGTTTCCAATGTTGCTTTCGCAGGAGAGAAACTGAACCGTCTCTTCATCACTGCGACCACCTCTCTTTACGCTGTTTATCTCACGGCCAACGGATCGAGACTGGGTTAACGCCGAGGAGAGGCTCCCCTTTCAGAAAGCCTCTCTGTCACGAACCGACGATCCGATCAGCCTTCACCGTTGGCTGAGGCCGTCCGCCAGCCTGATGAGGCCGAGGAAGTCCGACCTGTAGCCGAAAGTATCAGTCCCCCGCGATGCCGCGGCGAGATCGGCAATCGCCTGATAGGAATAGGAATCAACGGCGGCGACGCGGCTCAGTTTCTGGCCGAAGGCGGCGACCGCTACCGAGAAACGGACATCCTGCGGCGCGGCATCAACGCTGGCGACCGCGTTGCTGTCACCGACGGGCGTGGTGATGAGAGCGCTCTTGTCTTCGCCCGGCCGCTTGTAGCGCATCTTGACGAAGGCAAGTTCGCCACGATGCGCGCTGTCCGATGTTTCGGCCGGCGCCTTCTCAGCCGGGCCGTAACGCAGGTCGTCATTCATGACCGCCGGGCTTCCCCTGGGCGTGATCTCGTAAATTGCCGTGACGCTGTGGCCTGAGCCGATATCGCCGGCATCGACGCGGTCATTGTTGAAATCCTCGCGGTTGAGCGCGCGCGTCTCGTAGCCGATCAACCGGTATTCGGCGATGCGTTCCGGATTGAACTCCACCTGGAATTTGACGTCCTTGGCGATCGGAAACAGCGTCGATCCGGCTTCTTCGACCAGCGCCTTCTGCGCCTCCGCCAGGGTGTCGATATAGGCGGCGCTGCCATTGCCGTTCTGCGCCAGCGTCTGCATCAGGGAATCGTTGAGATTGCCGCGCCCGAAGCCGAGAACGGTCAGGAAGGTGCCGTCCTTGCGTTTCTCTTCGATAATCCGCTTCAAATCCTCGTCGCTCGAGGGACCGACATTGAAATCGCCATCGGTCGCCAGCATCACCCGGTTGACGCCGTCCTTGACGAAGGCTTGCTTGGCAAGATCATACGCCGCCTCTATGCCTTCGGCACCGCCGGTCGAGCCCCCCGCTTCAAGCCTGTCGATCGCAGACAGGATCTTCGATTTCTCCGCCACTCGGGTCGGCTCCAGCACCGTGCCGGCATTGCCGGCATAGGTGACGATCGAGACGGTATCGTCGGCCTTCAGCTTGTTCACGAGCAGGCGAAAAGCACTCTTGAGCAACGGCAGCTTGTCCGGCTCGTCCATCGAGCCCGACACGTCGATCAGGAACACCAGATTGGCATGGGGCGCCGTTGCCGGCGCGATGTCATAGCCTTTGATCGCCACATGCATCAATTCCGTGTCGTGATTCCACGGTGTCGGCATGACAGTCACCGTCGCCTTGAACGGCTGATTGGCATTCTCGGGACGAGGCCAGTCATAGGGGAAATAATTGATCATCTCCTCGACTCGAACCGATTGCGGATCGGGCATCGCCCCACCCGTCAGCGACCTGCGGACGAAGGAATAGGAGGCGCTGTCGACATCGGCGGAGAAGGTCGACACCGGATCGGTCGCAACGCTCTTGATCGGATTGGCCGCGGCATTGGCAAATCGCTCTCGGCCGGGATCGAGCTGGATCTGGACCCGTCCCTCCGCCGGCGGCGCAGGCGAAGGGACGATGGCGGCCATCGGTTCGGTCAATAGCTGCCCCTCAACCGCTATGCCCGGAGCGGCCGGCGCAGCGCGCTTGGCCAGCCCGTCCGTCGCGGCGGAATCCTCCAATTTACTCTTGAGAGCATCGGGCTTTGCGGCCTGCTGCTCTTTGTCCTGTGAGGTTTGCCCATCAGTCGCGGCGGCCGATTGAGCCGGCCCGTCCTCTTCGGTCGCCGCCTCGGAAAGCTGAGGCGCGGCCGTGACGGGTTCTGCCGGTTTCGGCGCAATAATTTGCGAAATATTGTCCGTGATCTTTTCCTGATCGACGATCGGCAAGCCGCTACGGGTCAGCTCGATTGCGAGATAGCCGGCGGCGGGAATGACGAGCAGCGTCGCAAGGGCTGAACCGGCGAGAAATTTCTTGTTCATGGCAGGGCTCCATATCCAGTTGATGATGGAGCTTTGACGCCAGCCCTTCGCATTTCCTTGGGGCACCGCTGCGGCGTCGTCGAAGGCCTGCATCGCCGCCGCAAGCGCACGCGCGCGTGCCTCCGGATCGGCTGCCGGCGGTGTGGTGCGGGAGAGCTTTTCGAGTTCCTTGTCCACGGTCATACCTCTTCCTGGCCGAGCATAGCCTTCAGCCTCTTGCGCGCCTCATGGACCTGCCAGGACACCGTCGTTTCCGAGCAGCCCATGACATCGGCGGCGGCGGCGTGGCTGAGGCCTTCGCCATAGACGAGCAACACCGCGTCGCATTGTCTTTCCGGCAAAGCACGCACAGCCGCCCATAATTCGCTCGAGACCTCGTCGTCATTTCCGAGTGGTCCATCCTGCTGCGGCTCGGCGGCATAGGCGCGGAAGGTCCGCTCCTCTCGCGCAAGCTTACGCCTGTGATCGCGGGCAGCGTTGAGCGTCAATGTGTAGAGCCATGTCCTGAAGCTGCTCGCGCCGCGAAAGCTGCGGATTGCCCCGCCGAGCTTGACGCAGACCTCCTGGGCGATGTCGTCGGCGTCGGTGGAACTGCCCGACCATCGCCACGCCGTCGCATGGACGAAATCATAATGACGCGAGACCAGTTGCCCGAAGGCCTCACGGTCACCGCGTTGCGCCCGTTCTATGAGCTCCGCGTCCAATGCGCACCTACCCCCAAGCTATCAAGCAAGATGCTATTTCGGGATTGAGACGTTTCTCCGATGGCTTTCCTTGGGTCGACGACCAAAAAATTATCAGTTCTTTTGAAAAATATACGGAGGCCCGAATTGCAGGTTCAAAATTATGGAGCGTCGCGACATCCACAGGTCGCTGGCGGACAGATTGCCTGCAACACAAGAGCGCATGATGAAAGCAGAGTCGGCCAGGGACATGGATCTGCATTGTCCCAAATCGAAAGGACCCTCCATGTCCGCTCCATCGCCTACCCCTACCGAAAAGGGCATCCTGCAGTTTCTCGAAATTTGCGATAGCTTCTATCCCGTCGATGCCGTCGAAGCGTCAGTCGAGCAGCAACGGCATTGGTACGACGCTCTTTGTGCACGGTTCGACCGGCCGCTGCCCCCTGACATGATCTTTGCCGACGGCATGGTCCAGCGCATACCGATCCGGCGTTACCGTCCCCGGAAGATCAGCACCCGTACCGTCCTTCTCTATCTTCATGGCGGCGGCTTTGTCGTCGGTTCGCTCGAGAGCCATCATGCCATCTGCGCCGAGATCGCCGATTTTGCCGGCGCGGAACTCGTTTCGGTCGATTATCGCCTCGCCCCTGAATATCGCTGGCCGGCACAGACGGATGACGGCTTCGCCGTGTTGAAGCATCTGCTTTCCGCCGACAACAAGGTCGTACTGATTGGCGACAGCGCCGGCGGCAATCTTGCGGCGGGCCTTGCCTTGCGTGCACGCGACGAGGAATTGCCCGGTATTGTCGGCCAGGTCTTGATCTATCCGGCGCTCGGCGGAGGCCTCGATACCGGCTCCTACGTCGAAATGGCCGAGGCACCTGGCCTGACGACGGCAGATGTCGCCTATTACCGCGAGATTCTTCAGGCCCCGGCGGACAACTCCATCGCCGCGCCGCTCAACGTATCGTCCGCTGCCGGGCTGCCGCCGGCCTTCATCACCGCCGCTTATTTCGACCCCCTTCGCGACGACAGCCGGCAATACGCCGCCCGCCTCGCCGACGCGGGCGTCGAAGTCTGGTTCCGGGAAGAGCCGCAGATGGTGCATGCCTGGTTGCGCGCCCGTCACATGAGCGACGGCGCGCGCGACGGCTTCCGCGCCGTCTGCGAGGCCGTCAGGCATTTTGCCGCGACTTGACGATCACATCAGATCGCGCGCGATCCGCTTTTCGGCAAAGACCTTTTTGAAGATCTGCACGTCGTCCTCAAAAGCGGTGACGACGGCGCTGATGATCCAATCGGTCCGGGTGCAGGCGATCTGCGCGGTCGCGACCGTGCGGACAAACCAGCCCGGGCGGCGCATGTCGCAGGTCCATGTCGACGTGCCCTTCATCGACAGCGGATCACCCGGCGAAATCGACCAGACTTCCTCGCGCAATTGACGGGTCGACAGCCCCGTCTCAGGGTGCTCGTAGAGCCCGGTATCCTCATGAATGCAATAATCGGTTCGATTGGCCGAGAGATCGCGGACGACCTGCCGTTTGGTCGCGGCGGCGACATGCTCGATGTATTTCGGCAGCGGATCGGGATTGGCCGGTTCCTCGATTTCGATCCGCTGGTGGTCGCCGAGCATCGGCAATCCCAGGCCGAGCGAGGCGATATCGATGTCGATCCCTTCGTCTTCAGGCGGCGGCAGGATCATCGGCCAATAAGCCGTCGAAAGCGAGAGACGGATGCGATGCCCCTTGCGGAAGCGATAGCCGCAGGCATCGAGCACGAGCCGGATCGATACATTCTCGCCTGGCACGAGCGGCATGGGATCGGCATTGCCGTCGCGGTGAGTGAGATTGACGACGCCGAAGGCGACGCGCGTCGCCGTGCCGTCGGGATGGATATCGACGAGCCGGGCGTAGAGATTGCCGCCCGTCGCCCGCGCGCGCAGCGCAAGCGTGAGCACGGGCCGGCCGAGATAATCGCAATCGGCGGAAAGCGGCACCGTATCGAAGACCAGCGAACCGGCATCGTCGGAGCGCTGATCGATTGCCATTTCGGCGTCGGGCTTCAGCGTAAAATATTCGCCCGAGGCCGTGCCGGTGTCGAGAGGGGAGCTGAGATAGACGGGATGCTCGGGCGCATGCGGGATCGGCATGCCTTCCGTCAGCTTGCCGAACTGCTCGACATAGAAACACTGCATCCGCGGAGGCGACCATTCATCTTTGGCGACCCAGAAGCCCGGATCGCTGTCGCGGCGCGGGGCAGGGCGGATGGCGTCGAGAATATAGGCGCGGGCCTGGGGCAGGTTGTCGATGCCGTTGTCCTCGCCACGCAGCCATTTGTTCCACCAGGCGATCGCTTCGCCATGGAAATCCGTGCGCGGCTTCGGCCAGGCAAAGTGCGGATATTTGTGCACCCAGGGGCCGATCAGCGCCTTTGCCTTGCCGCCTAGGCCCTCGACCGCCATCAGAGGCGTATTGCGATAGCCGTCCGCCCAGCCCGCAATGACCAACGTCGGGATTTCGACGCGGGAAAAATCCTCTGAGATCGAGCCGTGACGCCAGAAATCATCGCGTCGCTGGTGGCTCAGCCACTCTTCCATGAAGAAGGGTTCGCCTGCCAGTCGTTCCAGCCACATCTCCTTCCAGCGCTCACCAACAAGCGCAGGATCGGGCGGCCGCGACTGATAACCGAGCATCGTCGCCGCCCATGAAAGCTGGGCGGAGAGATGGCAGCCGTTCTTGTAATGGATATCGTCATTGTAGCGGTCGACGGTCGAGGCGATCGAAATGACGGCCTTCAGCGCCGGCGGACGGAGTGCTGCGACCTGAAGGCTGTTGAAGCCGCCCCAGGAGATGCCCATCATGCCGACCGAGCCGTTCGACCATGGCTGCGCGGCAATCCAGGCGATCAGCTCGCAGGCATCGGCAAGCTCGCGTTCGGTATATTCGCCGTCGATGACGCCGTCGGACTCTCCCGATCCGCGGATATCGATGCGAACGCCTGCAATGCCCGCCGCAGCAAACACCGGATAGGTCGATTCATCGCGTGGGCTCGTCCCGTCGCGCTTGCGGTAGGGCAGGAATTCGAAGACGGTGGGAACGGGATCTTTCTCCGCGCCGTCGGGCATCCAGATGCGCGCGGCTAGCCGCGTCCCATCCTTCAGCAGAATCCATTTATTCTCGATGGTGGTGAAGCCGCGCGAGGCCATGCTCATTCCTTGATGCACATTCAGTTGCCGGCGCTTTCCATGCGACGCGTGGCGAGCACGCGTTCCAGCCAGCCGATTTCCATTTCCGGCACGGATTTCAACAGCAGATCGGTGTAATCGTCAAAGGGCGGTGACAGCGCCTTCGATTTCGGACCGAACCGCACCAGCTTGCCACGATGCATCACCGCCACGCTGTCGGCAATCGCCCGGACGATCGCGATGTCGTGGGTGATGAAGACATAGGATAGCTGTTCTTCCTTTTGCAGGCGCAGGAGCAATTTGAGGATACCCTCTGCCACCAGCGGATCGAGCGCCGAGGTCGGCTCGTCGCAGAGGATGAGTTCGGGCTTGGCGGCCAGCGCTCTTGCGATCGCCACGCGCTGCTTCTGGCCGCCAGAGAGTTCGGCCGGATAGCGATCGACAAAGCCCTTGCCCATTTCGATCTGGTCGAGCAGTTCCTTGACCCTTGCCGTCTTCTCAGCGCCTCTCAGGCCATAATAGAAGGTCAGCGGGCGGCCGATGATGTCGCGGACCGTCTGTCGCGGGTTCATGGCGGTGTCGGCCATCTGGTAGATCAGCTGGATGCGCCTGAGATCATCGTTCGGCCGGTTCTTGAGATCGGGCATCAGCGGCTTGCCGTCGAAGACGATGCGCCCGCCGCTCGGCGGCAGGAGGCCGGTAATCGCGCGAGCCAAGCTCGATTTTCCGGAACCGGATTCGCCGACGACCGCAAGCGTCTGCCCCTTCGGCACATGCAGCGAGACATCGTGCAGCACCTTGAAGCCGTTGGAATATTCGGCGCCGACATTTTCCACCTTCAGAAGCGCCGTGGATTGGTCGGCGGCCTCCTCGCGATAGGCCTGCCTGACATTGACGAGGGCGCGGGTATAGTCTTCCCGTGGTGCCTCGATGATCTGCTGGACGCTGCCATATTCCACCTGTTTGCCGTAGCGCAGAACCATGATGTTATCCGAGATCTGGGCGACGACGGCGAGGTCATGGGTGATGTAGAGGGCAGCTGTGTGTGTTTCCTCGATGGCATGCTTGATCGCCGCCAGCACGTCGATCTGCGTGGTAACGTCAAGCGCCGTGGTCGGCTCGTCGAAGACGATGAGTTCGGGATTGGAGCAGAGCGCCATCGCCGTCATCGCCCGCTGCAGCTGGCCGCCGGAAACCTGGTGGGGAAAACGCTCGCCGAAGGTTTCGGGATTGGGCAGGCCGAGCACTCCGAACAGATAAAGCGCACGTTTGCGCGCCTCGTCCTTGCTCATCAGTCCGTGTTTGACGGACGCTTCGATCACCTGATCGCCGAGCCGATGCGCCGGATTGAAGGCGGCAGCGGCCGATTGCGCGACATAACAGACCCGGGCACCGCGAATCTTCCGGATGCCGTTTTTCCCGAGCGCCAGGATGTCGGAGCCGTCCAGCAGCACCTCGCCGCCGGTGATTTCGGCGCCACCCCGGCCATAGGCGAGTGCGGAAAGGCCGATCGTCGATTTGCCGGCGCCCGATTCCCCGATGAGGCCGAGAACCTTGCCCTTCTGCAGATCGAAGGAAACGCCGTCGACGATCGTGACCCGCTTCGGCGGTTCGCCCGGCGGATAGCTGGTCGCCTCGATCTTCAGATTGCGAACGGAAAGAAGCTCAGGCATCGCCGCGCCCTCCCTTGAGGCTGGATGTGCGTTTCAGGAGCCAGTCGACGACGAGGTTGACGCAGACGGCAAGGGCCGCGATCGCCGAGCCCGGCACCAGCGCTGCCGATATGCCGAAGATGATGCCGTCCTTGTTGTCCTTGACCATGCCGCCCCAATCGGCCGCCGGCGGCTGAATGCCGAGACCCAAGAAGGAAAGTGTGGAGAGGAACAGGATCGAGAAAGCGAAACGAAGCCCAAACTCGGCAAGCAGCGGCGAGAGCGTGTTCGGCAGGATTTCGCGGAAGATGATCCAGAGCTTGCCTTCGCCGCGCAGCTTCGCCGCCTCGACGAATTCCATCACCGCGACGTCGAGCGCCACGGCACGACCGAGGCGGTAGACGCGGGTCGAATCCAGGATCGCCATGACGAGGATCAGCACGATGATGTTTTGAGGCAGCACCGCAAGAACCACGAGCGCGAAGATCAGTGTCGGGATCGACATCATCAGATCGTTGAAGCGCGAAAAGACGGTGTCGATGAGGCCGCGTGAGACGGCGGCGGTGAAGCTCAAAATGACGCCGAGCGAGAAGGAGATGATGGTCGCAGCCGATGCGACCAGCAGTGTCGTGCGCGCGCCGTAGATCAGCCGCGAGAGGATGTCGCGGCCGAGATTGTCGAGGCCGAAGACGTAATTCGCGTCGGCAGGCGCCCAGACGTCGCCGACGACCTGGGTCTCGCCATAGGGCGCGATCCAGGGTGCGAAGAGGGCGCAGATGAAGGCGATGGCAATGCCGATGATGCCGATCCAGGCGGTGATGGGGATGTCTCGCAATCTCATCTTGGATGCCTCAGCCGGGGATTGGCGATGATCGCGAGGATATCGGCCGTCATGTTGAGGAAGATATAGACGGCGGCAAAGATCAGGCCGCAGGCCTGCACGACAGGCATGTCGCGCACGGTGACCGCATCGACCATATATTGGCCCATGCCGGGATAGACGAAGACGACCTCGACGACGACGACTCCGACCACGAGATAGGCGAGATTCAGTGCGACGACGTTGATGATCGGCGCGAGCGCATTGGGGGCGGCGTGCTTGACGATCGAACGGGAGGCGCTGAGGCCCTTCAGTTCCGCAGTCTCCATATAGGCCGAGGACATGACCGAAAGGATCGCCGCACGCGTCATGCGCATCATATGGGCGAGCACGACGAGCACGAGGGTCGCCGTCGGCAGCGCGATCGCCTTCAACCGCTCGACGAAGCCCATGCTGTCATAGACCGTCGCCGGGAAGGTCGCCATGCCGAACTTCACCGCGAAGAAGAGGATCAGCAGGTAGCCGATGAAGAATTCCGGCAGCGAGATCGCCGCAAGCGAGATCACGTTGATGATCTTGTCAGGCATGCGGTTGCGGAAATGCACCGACAGCATGCCGAGCCCGACGGCAAGCGGCACTGAAATCACCGCTGCGAAACCCGCGAGGAAGAGGGAGTTGCCGAGGCGCTTGCCGATCTGTTCGCTCACCGAATTCTTGCTGGCCCAAGAGGTGCCGAAATCACCCTGCACGGCGTTGCCGAGCCATTCGACGTAACGCGTCGTGACCGGGCGGTTCAGTCCGAGGTCCTGGCGAATATTGGCAACGGCCTGCGGCGTCGCCGACTGGCCGAGATAGGTGGTAGCAAAATCGCCGGGCAGGGCTTCCAGACCACCGAAAATCAGGATGGAAACAGCGAAAAGCAGGACGACGCTGAGCACGAAGCGCTCGAGGATAAGGGCAAGCAACGGAAAACGCTGCCGGAACTTTAGCCCAGGCAAGATGTCGCTCGGGGCAGGATTGGTCATGGCGAAGGCCTCGCGCTAAAACGTCGGGAGGACCGCGGGGTTTCATCCCACGGTCCCGGCTTCGTTGGAGATCAGAGGGGGCAAGCGCCCCCTCTTGCCATCAGGCGTCCAGCCAGACCCGGCTTGCGACGTAGCCGTTCGACATGTCGTTGCCGATATCGTGGACATAGCCCTTCACCTGCTTGGTGGAGGCGTTCACGAAGTCGTTGAACATCGGCAGGATCACGCCGCCCTCGTCTCGCACCGTCATCGCCATGGTGCGGTACATGTCCTTGCGCTTGGCTTCATCAAGCTCGGCGCGGGCCTGCAGCAGCAGCTTGTCGAAGTCAGGACGCTTGAAGCGGGTGTCGTTCCAGTCCGCCGTCGAGAGATAGGCGGTGGAATACATCTGATCCTGCGTCGGACGGCCACCCCAATAGGAGGTCGAGAAGGGCTGGACGTTCCAGACATTGGTCCAGTAGCCGTCGCCGGGCTCGCGCTTGACCTCGATCTCGATCCCGGCCTTCTTGCAGCTTTCCTGATAGAGGACGGCCGCATCGACGGCGCCGGGGAAGGCGACTTCCGACGTGCGCAGGAGGACCGAGCCGCTGTGGCCCGATTTCTTGTAGTGGAAGGCCGCCTTGTCGGGATCATAGACGCGCTGCTCGATGCCCTCGGGGAACAGTGCATAGGTGCTGTTGATCGGGAAGTCGTTGCCGACCTTGCCGTAGCCGCCGAGGATCTTCTGCACCATGGTCTCGCGATCCATGGCGTATTTGAGGGCCAGGCGCAGGTCGTTATTGTCGAACGGCGCCTTGTCGCAGTGCATGATGAAGACGTAGTGGCCGCGGCCGGCGGTCGAGAGGATCTCGACATTGGGTGCGCGTTTCAGCATGTTGACCGTCTTCGGGTCGACGCGGTTAATATAATGCACCTGGCCTGATGAAAGAGCCGCGATGCGGGCGGTGGCGTCGTTCATGCCGATGATCTCGATCGAATCGACATAACCGCGGTCGGTTCGCCAGTCGTCCTTGTTCTTCTCGAAGGTGGCGCGGACGCCAGGCTCGAAGCTCGTCATCTTGTAGGGGCCGGTGCCGATCGAGGCCAGAGGATCGTCGACGCCGCCATTCGGCTGGATGACCAGATGGTAGTCCGACAGCAGCAGCGGCATGTCGGCATTGCCCTCGCTGAGCGTCAGCACGAGATTGCCGCCGTCGGCCTTGATTTCCTTGATCGAGCCGAGGACACCGAGTGCGCCGGATTCCGACTTTTTATCGGTGTGGCGCTTCAGCGTCGCAACGACGTCATCGATCGTCATCTCCTTGCCGTTGTGGAACTTGACGCCTTTGCGGATCTTGAAGGTCCAGGTCGCCGCGTCCTTCGACGGTTCCCAGGATTCGGCAAGCGCCGGTACGGCAGCACCCGTCAGCGGATCGGATTCGACCAGCATGTCGCCCCAGCAGCGGCCGATGCAGAACATCACCTGCGACAGGAATTTCGCCGGATCGTTGGAATCGGTTGCAGCGCCTCCTTCGAGGCCGAGCTTCAGGTGGCCGCCGCGCTTCGGTTCGGCAGCTTCAGCGCTTTCGGTGAAGAGCTTGTCGGCGACGGCAAGTGTGATGCCCGCCGCCATGGCGCGTCCCATGAATTCGCGGCGGCTCAGTCCGCCTGCCGTGACGCGGCTTGCGAGATATTTGGTGTAGTCGTTCATTCCCCAGTTCCTTCTTTATGGTGCGTTGACAGAACTTCCGGGCAGATTCGCAGGCGGTTTCCTCTCCACCTCCGATGCCCGCATCATGCGGGAAAATGCTGCGGTTGCTGCCGCCTCCCTATCTTCCTTTCCAAATGGGGCTTCGCTTCTCGGCGAAGGCCCGTGCGCCTTCCAATTGGTCCTCGCTCGAATAGAGCATGTCGACCGTCGCAAACTGCCGCTTGGTGATCTTGTTCATGGCAGTCTGGAACGTCGAACCCTCCGCTTCGCGGACGATTTCCTTGATGGCCGCGTAGACGAGCGGCGGTCCGCTTTCGAGCAGGCGGGCAAGCTCCCACGCCCTTTCCATCAGCCAGTCTGCCGGCAGAACCTCGTTGACGAAACCCCAGCGATGCGCCTCGTGAACGTCGAGCCAGCGTCCCGTCAGAAGCATGTCCATGGCGATGTGATAGGGGATGCGCTTCGGCAGCTTGATCGAGGCGGCATCGGCAACCGTGCCCGAGCGGATTTCCGGCAGGGCGAAGGTCGCATGGTCGGCCGCGAGGATCAGATCGGCCGAAAGCGCGATCTCCAGTCCGCCGCCGCAACAGATGCCGTTAACCGCACAAATGACCGGCTTGTTGAGGTCGCGCAGCTCCTGCAGCCCGCCGAAGCCGCCGACACCGTAATCCCCGTCGACCGCATCGCCTGATGCCGCTGCCTTGAGGTCCCATCCGGCACAGAAAAACTTTTCGCCGCTGCCCGTCACGATGGCGACACGCAAGGCCGGATCGTCGCGGAAATCGCGGAAGATCAAGCCCATGGCACGGCTTGTGGCAAGGTCGATGGCATTCGCCTTCGGCCGGTCGATGACGACTTCGAGCACTCCGCCGTCCTGTCGTGTGCGAATCTGGTCGCTCAACCTATCCTACCTCCTCCGCCGTATGAGGGCATCAACCGCAGCGACACCGCGTCCCTCGGGAAGAACCATCAATGGATTAATGTCCAGTTCCTCCAGGTGTGCCGCGTTCATTACGACATAATCTGCCGCTGTTGCGATAGTGTCGATCATAGCCTCGAGATCGCCTCGCGGCCGCCCGCGATAGCCATAGATCAATTTTGCGATTTTGAGGCGCGCAATCGCCGTGTGAATATCTGCTTTCGTCGCCGGAAGCGGCAGGATGATGGAATCTTCCAGCAATTCGACGAGGATCCCACCCGCTCCAAGCATGAGCGACAATCCGAAGACGGGGTCGCGGGTAGCCCCGACAATGAGTTCGGCGACCGGCGCATCGACCATCCTCTCGACGAAATAACCGGCATCAGAGGCCATAGCCGCCGCCGCATTCGACACCGCCTCTGGATCTCTGAGGTTGAGCACGACGGCCCCGGCCTCGGTCTTATGCGCGATACCGAGACCCTTCAGCACGACGGGGAAACCGAGCCGTTCCGCCAGCTCGGCGGCTTCGCCAGGAGAAAAAGCCTGCAGCCCCCCGGGGATAGGGAGGCCGCAGGCGGCAAGCTCTATCTTCGCATCAGCTTCCGTCAGTGTCTCGATCTCGCCGTCCGCGGGGACGACGTTGAGCAAGGGCAGGGGAGGCGGACGATCCCAGGCCTCGCCAATCCCAGCGGCGACTTCGGCCGCGGTGATGGCTTCGTCGATACCCGAGAAGGCGACGATACCATTTGACATCAGGCGCTCGGCGACAGGCTCCGGCATGTTCTCAGGAAGGGTCGCGAGAAGCCCGGCCAGCGTACCCGTGGCGGAGGCTGCTGCGATAACCGCGTCCGCCGTCGTCATCCATTCGGATGCCTCACACCGGTCACTGCGGGGAAAATCGAGAACGACGAGATTGAGAGCGCAGCCACCCTCGAACATAGCACTGAAGGCCTCCGTCTGACGGGCGAGATCGCCCCAAACGAAGGTGTGGTAGTCGAGCGGATTGGCAAGCGCCACCATCTCGCCCAGGACCTCGCGCAGCCGCGGCAATTGCCGTGGCTGGAGGGCCGGGAATTCCACTTTGCGGCCGACTGCGGCATCCGCCATCAGCGAGGCCTCGCCGCCGGAGCAACTCATGGACGAGATCGAATGGTTTGTAAGCGGGCCGGCGATATGCAGGAGTTTCAACGTTTCGAGCAGCGCCGGCAGGCTTTGGACACGACCGAGACCGAGGCGCGCGAGCACGGCATCGGCAACCGCATCGCTGCCGGCAAGCGAGGCGGTATGCGAGACGGCCGCGTGTTTTGCCTGCTCCGACTTGCCGACTTTCAGGACGACGACGGGCTTCCTCGAGCGACGGGCAATGGCGGCAAGACGTTCGAGGGCGGCGAGATCACCGAACCCTTCGACATGAAGGCCGATGGCCGTCACACGCGGGTCGTCGATCAGCGCGCAGGCGACATCGGCAAGCGATGTCTGCGCCTGGTTGCCGGCAGTGACCACATAGGCGATCGGCAGCCCGCGGGTCTGCATGGTCAGGTTGATGGCGATATTGGAGGACTGCGTGAGGATCGCAACACCGCGTTTGACCCGCTGCATGCCGTGCTGATCGGGCCATAACAGAGCGCCGTCGAGACCGTTGATCAGCCCGTAGCAATTGGGTCCGAGGATCGGCATGTCGCCGGCGGCCTCAAGAAGAGCTTGCTGCAGCTCGGCGCCGTCGGCAAGTTCTGCCGTCGCCTCGCTGAAGCCCGATGCATAACAGACCGCCCCCCCGGCGCCAGCCCGCGAAAGGCCGCGCACGATGTCGACGGTGAGCACCCTGTTGACGCCGACAAAGGCGGCATCCGGGGCTGCGGGCAGATCGGAGAGGGAGCGATAGCAGCGCCGCCCGAGCACTTCGTCCAATTTGGGATGGACGGGCCAGATCTCGCCGGCAAAGCCCATGCGGTCGCACTGCTCGATCACCCTGCGCGCTTCGCGGCCGCCGAAGACGGCGATCGTTTGCGGTCTGAGCAGGCGGTCGAGCGGGCGAGATGTCATCGGCTCACGCTCCCAGGGGTCTGAGCAGGTCGCGGCTGATGATGTGCCGCTGGATTTCGGAGGTACCGTCCCAGATGCGCTCGACGCGCGCATCGCGCCAGAAGCGGGCGAGCGGAAGGTCGTCCATCAGTCCCATGCCGCCAAAGATCTGGATCGCCTCGTCGGTGACGCGTGCCAGCATTTCGGAGGCGTAGAGCTTGGCCGAAGCGATCTGCCGGTCTGCGGGGCGGCCGGCATCGACCTGCCAGGCGGCGGCAAGCGTCAGCCAATCGGCTGCGTCGATCTCGGTGATCATGTCGGCGAGCTTGAAAGACACACCCTGATTGGCGCCGATCGGCTTGCCGAATTGCTTGCGTTCGGCGGCATAGGGCAGGGCCAGGTCGAAGACACGCCGCGCCCGGCCGACACAGGTGGCGGCAACCGTCAACCGCGTGCCGTAAAGCCACTGATTGGCGATATCGAAGCCGCGATGCACCTCGCCCAGCACTTGGGCTTCGGGAATCCGGCAATCGGTGAAACTGAGGGTGCAGTTATGGTAGCCGCGATGCGAAACGGAATCATACCCCTTGAGAATTTCAAACCCCGGCGTGCCGCGATCCACCAGGAAGGCGGTGATCTTCTTCTTGATGCCTTTCGGCGTTTCCTCTTCACCCGTCGCGGCAAAGACGATGACGAAATCGGCGACATCGGCATGGGAGATGAAATGTTTCGTGCCGTTCAGGACAAAGTCGCCACCGTCGCGGCGGGCAGCACACTTCATGCCGCGCATATCGGAACCGGCGTCCGGTTCTGTAATCGCAAGCGCATCGATCTTCTCGCCGCGCACCGCAGGCAGGAGGTAGCGCTCGCGCTGCTCGCCCTCGCAGGCCATCAGAATGCCGGATGGCCGGCCGAAGAACACCGTCAGCCCCAGCGAGCCGCGCCCGAGTTCCCGCTCGACCAGCGTGAAGGTGGTATGGTCGAGACCGGCGCCGCCGACCTCCTCTGGGAAATTGCAGGCGTAAAAGCCGAGATCGATGCATTTGCGCTGGATTTCGCGCCCGAGCTCCGGCGGCACGATGCCGCTGCGCTCGACCTCGTTCTCATGCGGATAGATTTCGGTTTCGACGAAGGCGCGAACCGTCTCGACGATCATTTCCTGTTCTTCGCTGAGACCAAAATTCATGCCGATCCCCCTATCGCCTCTGACCGACGTGACGGCCGACGCCTTCGGGCGCCGCCAAAGTCGCATGTGCTTCCGCGATCGCCTTGACCTTGTCGAACACGGCGGCCGGCGCCGGCGTGGCCTTGCCGGCCTTGCTGTCGACATGCAGCAGCATGTGCTCGGCGGTGGCGAGAGTCTCGCCCGTCTCCGTGTCGCAAAGCGTGTGAAAGACGTGCAGTCGCTTTTCGTCGACACCAAGCACCTGGCAGGTCGAATGGATCGCCTGACCGAGCTTCGCCTCGCCGAGATGGCGGATGTGGGTTTCCACCGTGTAATAGCTTTGCCCCGCCTCGACATAGGCAAGGTCGACGCCGATGAGGCGCAGCAATGCGTCTGACGTATCGCCGAAGACCTGCAGGTAGCGGTGCTCGGTCATATGGCCGTTATAGTCGACCCAGGCCGGGCTGACCTTCGTCTCGACGAGCCTCAGCGGCTTCGACGGATCGAAAGACTTGGGTGTCCCGCCGCCTTGTGCCCAGAGCGATTGCTCGAAATCCTTCAACAGCTTGCCGGCACCCCAGCCCTTGCCGCCATGGCCGCCCTTGAGGGCCTGCAGAATACCGACGAGGTTTTCGTCGCGGATGCGTTCGAGTTCACGGAACGACAAGCCGGCTGCCTGCTCGTCGGATTGCCGGCCGATCTTTTCGATCAGCGCGTCGTCGAGATCGACCACATCGGTGAGCTTGGTCCAGGGCCAGGCGAGGCAAGGGCCGAACTGAGCGAGGAAGTGGCGCATCCCGGCCTCGCCGCCGGCGATGCGATAGGTCTGGAACAGGCCCATCTGGGCCCAGCGCAGGCCGAAGGAGTAGCGGATGACGTCATCGAGCGTCTCGACGGTGCAGATGTCGTCATGGATCAGCCACAGAGCCTCGCGCCACAGCGCTTCGAGCAGCCGGTCGCCGACGAAGGCCTCGATCTCCTTGGCGATATGGACGCCCTTCATGCCGATCGGCGCCAGCCTGTCCATCGCCGCTTCAATGGTCGCCGCCGAGGTCTTTTCGCCGCCGACGATTTCGACGAGCGGCAGCAAGTAGACGGGATTATAGGGATGGGCGACGAAGAGGCGCTCGGGATGTTTCATGTCCCGTTGCAGATCGGTCGGCAGCAGACCCGAGGTGGAAGAACCGATCAGCGCATCAGGACGGGCCGCGGCATCAATTTGTGTCAGTACACCACGCTTGAGATCGAGCCGTTCCGGCACGCTTTCCTGGATCCAGTCGGCACCGGCGACGGCTTCCTCCAGCGTTTTGCAGAACCTCAGCCTGCCGCGCGGCGGCAGCGGTGCGCCGGTCAGCATGGCATAGGCTTTTTCGGCATTGGCAATCACTTCGCCGACGATGCGGCCCGCCTCCGGATGCGGATCGAACACGTCAACATCGATGCCGGCGAGCAGGAAACGGGCGATCCATCCGCCGCCGATGACGCCGCCGCCGATACAGGCTGCCTTGTTGATCCCTGTCATGCCGCCCTCAGCGCTTCGTCAGTTTGAGTTTCTTGCGAACGTCTTCCGGGCCGATGATCCGGGCGCCCATGCCTTCGACCACCTGCACCGCCTTTTCGACGAGCTGCGCATTGGTGGCGAGCTGGCCCTTGCCGACGAAAAGATTGTCTTCCAGGCCGACGCGGACGTTGCCGCCGGCCAGAACCGCTGCGGCGGGATAGGCCATGGCGTTGCGGCCGATCGAGAAGGCCGAGAAGGTCCAACTCTGCGGCACGTTGTTGACCATCGCCATGAAGGTATTGAGATCGTCGGGCGCGCCCCACGGAATGCCCATGCAGAGCTGGATCAGCACCGGGTCTTCGATCAGGCCTTCCTCGGCGAGCTGCTTGGCGAACCAGAGATGGCCGGTGTCGAAGGCCTCGATCTCGGGACGCACGCCGAGATCGGTCATCTTCTTCGCCATCGCCCGCAGCATGGCCGGGGTGTTGGTCATGACATAGTCGCCGAGGTTGAAGTTCATCGTGCCGCAGTCGAGCGTACAGATTTCAGGCAGGCATTCGGCGACATGGCTGACGCGCTCGGTGGCGCCCGCCATGTCAGTGCCCCTGGGATTGAGGGGAAGGGGACTTTCGACATCCCCGAAGATCAGGTCTCCGCCCATACCGGCGGTGAGATTGAGGACCACGTCGACATCCGCCGAGCGGATGCGGTCGGTGACTTCCTTGTAGAGATCGTTGCGGCGGCTGGCACTCCCTGTTTCCGGATCGCGGACATGGCAGTGAACGACCGCCGCACCGGCCTTTGCCGCATCGATCGCGGAATCGGCGATCTGCTTGGGAGTGATCGGCACGTGGCTGGATTTTGAGATCGTATCGCCGGCGCCGGTGACGGCACAGGTGATGAAAACATCGCGGTTCATCGCAAGAGGCATGTTTTTGTTCTCCCCGTCTTAACTAGCATTACGCGACAGGTTGGGCAGCGATGCTTTGCATTTTCAGAAGTTATCGATACATTATCAGAAATCTTGGGAGGTAACCTTGCTGCAGCGATCGACGGAACGGCTCGATATCGATCTTCTCGTCCTGCCGGACACGAACCTGATCCTGATCGCGTCGGTCATCGAACCGCTGCGTGGCGCCAACCGTATTTCGGGCAGCGAACTTTATCGCTGGCGGCTGCTGACGCCTGATGGAGCGCCGGTCCCGACCACCAGCAATATCGCCGTTCCCGTCGAGGGGATCTTCCGGGCGACGACCGAGGATCGGCCTCTGTTCGTGCTTGCCAGCTATAATTGGCGCGGAAGCGCCACGCCCGCACTCAAGATGCAGCTCTCCCAGGCCGCGCGCCACCGTACGGTGATCGCCGGCATCGAATCCGGGACATGGTTGCTTGCAGAGGCAAGCCTGCTCGATGGGCTGCCCGCCACCGTCCACTGGGAGGACTACGAGGATTTCGCGCTTGCCTATCCCGAGGTGCGGGCCGTCAAGGACCGTTTCGTCATCGACGGCAAGCGTCTGACGACATCGGGGTCGCTCCCGACCGTGGACCTGATGCTGGAGATAATCAGGCAGCGGCAGGGTTATTCGCTGGCGCTCGAGGTCAGCCGGCTGTTCCGCTACGAGCAGCCTTCCTTCCACGCCGACGAACCGCTTTCCGCAGCCTCGGCGGGACTGCGCATGCACGATCCGCGCGTGACGCAGGCGGTACGGCTGATGGAGGAGCATATCGAGCAGCCCCTGACCCTTGCACGGCTCGCCCGCAGGGTGGGCGTCAGCGCCCGGCATCTGCAGGATCTCTTCCAGCAGAGCATCGGCGCGCCGCCGCATGTGCATTATCTCGCCCTGCGCTTGAACACGGCGCGCCGCAAGGTGATCGAGACGACAGCCTCCTTCGCCGACATCGCGGCAGCGACCGGCTTCAATTCGGCTTCGGCCTTTGCGAGAAGCTACCGGGCGAGCTTTTCCGAGAGTCCATCCGAAACCAGGCGCCGTTTGCGCCGCCGCATCACACCATCGAAAGCGCCGGCATAGGCTGGAACGCCTCCCGCACCATTTCGGCAAGCTCGCGTATGGCCTCGCTGGAGCGATAGGTGCTCCGGCGAAGCACGACCTTCGAGGAATCGACCGGCGGAAAACCGTCTTCGGCGGTCAGTTCCCGACAGCCGGACGGAATGCTGCTGCGCGAAAGCGTGGTGACGGCAAGGCCGGCGATCACGGCGTTCTTCAGCCCCGAACCCGTATCGGCGATGAAAGCGATCCGGTAATTGCGGCCGATCTGCTCGAGCGACCGGAGCGCAAAATCGCGTGACCAAGTGGAGTTGCGATAGGTTGCAATGGGCAGGGGGTCCATATCATGCAGCCGGTGGACCATCGACGTGACCCAGACGGTCGGGTCGATGCACAGAACCTCGCCCTGCCTCTGGTCGCTCCAGTCGAACACGACGGCAAGATCGAGTTCGTCCCGCTCCAGGGCGGCAATGTTGCGGGATGTATAGTCGCAGGACACGGTGACCTCGACCGCCGGATGACGCACGGCGAAAGCCGCAAGGGCTGCCGGCAGCACCGTCTGGCTGTATTCCTCGGGAATTCCGATACGCACCGGCCCATCAAGCGGCTTGCTTCGGATCGTCGCGGCGGCCTCGTTCAGGAGATCGATGACCCTGCGGGCATAGGGCACGAGCTGTATGCCCTGGCGTGTGAGTAGCACGCCGCGGGCGCCGCGCTCGAACAGCGTTTCCCCGATCGCCGCCTCGAGCCTCTTGACTTGGGTGCTGACGGCCGATTGCGTCCGGCCGATGCGCTGGGCAGCCGCGGAGAAGTTCGACGTCTCGGCGACGACCAGAAAGGTTCTCAGGAGGTCGCTCTCGATCGGTTCGTGCATGGAAAGCCATAGAAAAAATCGATGATAGCCATCACTACTATTCGTTTGTCTAATGTCAATTCCCGGCGCAGAAATGATCCGCGTTCGACTTCCTTCTTTGAGAATATCTGCGTGACCATTGAAAATACGGCCAGACCACTCGCAGGCAGCGAGCACGAGAAGGGTGTGCTTCTCATCGTTGCCGCGACGCTTGCCTGGAGCGCCAGCGGCGTCTACTCGCGGCTCCTGACCACCGACGTATGGACGGCGATCGCCTGGCGGTCGTTGTTCGGCGGCTTGTTCCTGCTGATCCCCTGCCTTTTCCTCGAAGGGGGCATCTCGCGGCAACAATGGCGTTCCGTCTTTCATCCCACAGGTCTTGCGATGATCGCATGCCAGACTTTCAGTCAGGGATGCTTCATCGGTGCGCTCTACATGACCACCGTCGCCAACGTGGCGATGATCTATGCGACAACGCCGTTCATCGCGGCCTTGTTCGGCTGGCTCATCCTTCGGGAGAGGGTCGGCAGGCGGACGCTGATTGCCGGAGGCATCTCGCTCCTCGGCGTGGCCGTCATCGTCGCCTCCTCGATCGGCGGCGGCACGGGGTGGGGCGACGTGCTGGCACTCGGCATGACCGCGTCTTTCGCGCTCGTCATCATCATTCCGCGCATCAATCCCGGCGTGCCGAGCCTGCCGCCAACCGTCGTCAGCGCCTTCCTGACCCTCCTCATCTTCGCTCCGTTCGGCTCGGTCGGTTCGCTCGACCTGCACAACTGGATCGTCCTTGCCGCTTTCGGCGCGACCAATTTCTCGCTCGCGCTGGTGCTCTTCCTGGCGGGGGCGAAGCGGATGCCGCCGGCGGAAGCCGCATTGATCGGCACGATGGAAATCGTGCTCACGCCCTTCTGGGTCTGGCTGCTGTTTTCCGAACAACCGCCTGTCGCCACCTATTTCGGCGGGGTGATCATTCTCGGCGCCGTGTTCTGGCACACGGCCATGGACTTTAAGCGCGGGCAGCGGCAGCGTTCCTGAGGCGTCATCGCCTTGCAGGAAGATTATCCACGTCTTTGCCGACTGTCGTCTTTGAGTTGCGCCCTGTCGTTTTCATGAGCGCTGTTTTGCGCAAGGCGTGGTTTGCTGAGGGTGTTTAAGGCGGCAGAGGAACCGAGATCGACCGAAAGGAGGTTCTGGAGCCCGGAAACCAGCTCTTTGCGCAGCAGATCGACAGATTGCGGCAGGCGATCACGAGCCGAACAGGACAGGCTGAACCTTCAGCGTTCGCTCCTCCCTTCCATTCAATCCGTCTCCGCCTATTTGCAGAATTCGAGTATCGCCCGATGCGGCGATATGGACATGCCGGGCTGCAGAGGAGGCAGGCCGGAAGAAAAGCTTGCCGTCGGCTGCATTGGTTGCGGGTCGAGGTATTTCAAACGTGGGAGGAATCCATGAGCAAGAATAGAGGCGTCGTTTATCTCCGTCCGGGCAAGGTCGAGGTTCGCGACATCGACGACCCGAAGCTGGAAGCGCCCGATGGCCGCCGCATCGAGCACGGCGTCATTCTCAAGGTCATATCGACCAACATCTGCGGCTCCGACCAGCACATGGTCCGCGGCCGCACGACCGCGATGCCGGGCCTGGTCCTCGGTCATGAAATCACCGGCGAGATCATCGAGAAAGGCATCGATGTCGAGATGCTCGAAGTCGGCGATATCGTCTCGGTGCCCTTCAATGTTGCCTGCGGCCGTTGCCGCTGCTGCAAGTCCCAGGATACCGGCGTCTGCCTGACGGTGAACCCGGCTCGTGCCGGCGGCGCTTACGGCTATGTCGACATGGGCGGCTGGATCGGTGGACAGGCGCGCTACGTCACCATTCCCTACGCAGACTTCAACCTGCTGAAGATCCCGGATCGGGACAGGGCCATGGCGAAGATCCGCGATCTCACCATGCTCTCCGACATTCTGCCGACCGGCTTCCATGGCGCGGTGCGGGCGGGCGTCGGGGTCGGCTCAACCGTCTACGTCGCCGGCGCCGGCCCTGTCGGGCTTGCGGCTGCGGCTTCGGCTCGCATTCTCGGCGCTGCCGTCGTCATGATCGGCGATTTCAACAAGGACCGCCTGGCCCATGCGGCAAAGGTTGGCTTCGAAGCGATCGACCTGTCCAAGAGCGACCGCCTTGGCGACATGATCGCGCAGGTCGTCGGCACCAATGAAGTCGACAGCGCCATCGACGCCGTCGGCTTCGAGGCGCGCGGTCACTCGGGCGGGGAACAGCCGGCGATCGTGCTCAACCAGATGATGGAAATCACCCGCGCCGCCGGTTCGATCGGTATTCCCGGCCTCTACGTCACCGAGGATCCGGGCGCCGTCGACAACGCCGCCAAGCACGGCAATCTTTCGCTCCGCTTCGGCCTCGGCTGGGCCAAGGCCCAGTCCTTCCACACAGGCCAGACGCCGGTGCTGAAGTACAATCGTCAGCTCATGCAGGCGATCCTGCACGACCGGCTGCCGATCGCCGATATCGTCAACGCCAAGGTCATCCCGCTTGACGAAGCCGCTGAGGGCTACGAGAGCTTCGACCATGGAGCGGCGACGAAATTTGTCCTCGACCCGCATGGAGACGTCGCGAAAGCCGCCTGACGTCTAGGACCGAAACAGAGATGGCCGGCAAAGCCGGCCATCTTGCATCCATCACACATGGTCTGAGCTATTGGATGCTGAACGGGAAATACTTCGCGTTGATCATGTCGTAAGTCCCGTCTTCCTTGATCGTCTTCAAGGCTGCGTTCAGGCGCGCTAGACGTTCGCCGTCATCCGGACGCACAGCAATTCCGGCGCCTTCGCCAAAATAGGTCACATCGACCAGATCCGGTCCCTTGAACTCGCAGCACGTTCCCGCCTTCGTGTTGGCGATCCAGTCGTAGATGGCAAGCTTATCCTCGAGGATAATGTCGACTCTTCCGTCCGACAGCCCCTTGTACAATTCCGGCGATGACCGGAAAACCGTCTTCTTCATTTCGGGATAAAAGTGCTTGGCGTAGGATTCCTGCGCCGTCGACGACGTCACCCCGAGGTTTTTGCCGCTCAAGGCAGCGGGGCTGATATCGCTGATCGGCGAATCCTTGCGAGCGATGAATACCGTCGGACTGTTGTAGTATTTTTCAGTAAAGGCAACCTTTTGACGCCGCTCAAGGCTCATCGACATGGATGAGACGATCGCGTCGTATTTGCTGGCAATGAGATCCGGGATCATATCGTCCCACTTCTCGATGACGAACTGGCACTCGAACTTGCCAACTTCGCAGAGGGCGTTGGCGATGTCGATGTCGAAGCCCTGAAGCTTGTTGTTCGCATCGAGATAGTTGAAGGGCGGAAATGCGCCTTCAACGGCAATTCTCATGGGTGTCGGATCCTGCGCAGCCGCCGGGAGCGGCGAGGCCGCGGCCAAAAGGATCGCCACGCCGCCCGCCATCAGCGTTCCGCGCAATATGGATTGAATGGACATGCGCAGCATCGTCGGAAACTCCTTGGGGCGTCGTCGATCTCTGCCAATAGTGCGCCTTAGCTTTTAATTCTACGTGAACGCTTCCTTGTTACTGTCGGTGGACGACGCCCGCTTCTAGTGGTGTTCAGGGGTCTAGGCTTGCACATCGTTCGTCCTTCCAGTTCCAATACGTTTCAGCAATCCTGGATCGCTTCGGGCAGAATTCTCTTTCTCATCGCCGTCAGCGGGCTTGGCGCGATCGGGCTTGTCGTGCTGTCGGCGCTGTGGGCGGGAACCGAGAGCGACGCTGCGGCTCTCGATCGTCAGCGCCAGCTGGTCAATGCGCGCCTGCGGGAACAGGTCACTCAGGTAGCCCATGTCATTGGCCAGTTCGGCAATGGCTATCTCGCACGAGTCCATCCTGCCTCCCGTTCGGCCGGAGTTTCCTCCAGCCTCGACATGGTTTTGACGGCGGCGACGGGAAGCGCGATCAGCCAGACCGCAATGTCCGCCTTCGGCTACGACCAGGCTTTCGTCGTCGACGAGAAGGCCCAACTGCTGATGATGGCAGACGCCCAAACGGAGAAGCGTTTTCGCTGGATGAAGCCTCTCCTTTTGCCTCTCCTTCAGGATGCCCGCCTTGCCGCGAGCCCTGGCGCGGCTTCCAACGAACGACTGTCGTCGTCAATAGAAAGCCGCCGTGCGAGCGCAGCGCAGCCCAACCGTGCGCTGGCCAATCTGATGCGGCTGGAAGGTCGCCCGACGATCGTTGGGGTCGTGGCCATCGACGAAGCGCCTCAGGGACAGCAGCAGCCGGCGCGGCAATTCCTCATCGTCGTGCGGTTCATCGACGGCGCGGCACTGGACGAATTGAGCCGGCAGCAGGGCCTCAACGGCGCACGCTTCGCGCGCACGGCCGATGCTGACGAAAACGAGGTTGCGTTTCAGATCGACGCGACGGCAAACGGCGAACCGATCGGCTTCATCGTATGGCGGCCCGACCTTCCGGGTTCCAGGGTGATCGGCCGGCTGATGCCGGCGCTTTCGATTGCCGCCTTGGTGATCGCGGTCCTGTTCTCGTTCCTGCTCGTGCGTCTGCGCAGCAGTCTCGGCGATTTGAGGAAAAGCGAGCTGCATGCAAGGCAGCTTGCCCTGCATGATGTGCTGACCGGCCTTCCCAATCGCGCGCTGTTTGCGATGCGCTTCGACGAGTGCCTGGCCGATACGCAGAATTCGGTCGAACGCTTCGCCGTGGCGCTTCTCGACCTCGACCGATTCAAAGCCGTGAACGATACGTTCGGCCATGCCGCCGGCGATGAACTGATCAGGATGGCCGCCGAGCGGATCCGGTCGGTGCTTCGCCCCGATGACACGCTTGCCCGGCTCGGAGGGGATGAATTTGCCTTGCTTCTCCGGGATATCAGCGACGATCAAATTTTGCCGGCAATATGCGAAGCGATCGTTGCCGAACTCGGTAAACCCTTCCCGCTTCTGAAGGGTGAAGCAGTCGCGCAGGTCGGCGGCTCGATAGGCGTGACTGTCGTGCCGGACGCCGGGCGGAACGCCGATGACCTCATGCGCTACGCCGACGTCGCGCTTTACGAGGCAAAGGTCGGCGGAAGAGGTCAATGGCGCGCCTATTCGCCATCCATGGACGGCGGCAGGAACGCGCGCGACATTCTCAAAAACGAATTGCGGGAAGTTCTGGCCAAGGGCGCGGCCTCATCCAGCGGTGGCATGCAACCCGATCCGTGCGCAAGCAGGCCGGATTTCGGATCGCTCGAAGTCCATTATCAGGCGATACACCGCGCTGAGGAGGGATATCAGGCATCGGGTGCCGAAGCCCTGGTGCGCTGGCGTCACAGCCAACGCGGGCTGTTGACGCCTGCGAGCTTCATCGCCGTCGCCGAGGAGGGCGGCCTGATCGACGCGCTCGGTTTCTGGGTATTGCGAGAGGCCTGCACAGCCGCCTGCAACTGGCCTGAAAACAGCTTCGTTGCGGTCAACGTATCTCCCTCCCAGTTGAGGAGGCCAAAATTTGCCGAGGAAGTATTCGCCGTGCTTCAGGAGACCGGGCTGGCGCCGTCCCGGCTTGAACTCGAGCTCACCGAATCCTCGCTCATCGAGGATAACTCCGACGTTTATACGGTGTTGACATCGCTCCGCGGCCGCGGCGTTCAGATTTCACTCGACGATTTCGGAACCGGCTATTCGTGTCTCAGCCACCTGATGCGCTTCGATATCGACAGGATCAAGATCGATCGATCCTTCGTCTCGTTGCTCGGCACGAAGGCCAACGGGGCAGCCATCATCGGCGCCATTGTCGCGCTTAGCCGCAACCTCGGCATCTCGACGACGGCCGAAGGGGTCGAGACCGAATATCAACGCGACTTCCTGACCGCCCTCGGCTGCACCGACCTCCAGGGCTATTTCTTTTCCAAACCGGCCCCGCTTCGCGAACTCGATTGTTTCCGCCAGCCTGAGGACGCCGCCGGGCCGCGCACGATCGGTCCAATAGCCGTTGCGTGAAAGGCGTTGCCCTGCGAGATAAGACGCCGGGCCTGATATCATTGATTTTGGAGGAGAATATATTACGTCGAGCCATTCGGTTGTTGCTGACCGTTGTCATCGTCCTGGCCGTGGTCATCGGCTTTCGCTGGTACCGCTATGTCACCAATGCGGAAAGCCCGTATGATGAAGTCGGCATCGAGTTGAACAGCCGAATGCCCGCCCCGATCAACAAATGGGGATGCGTCACACTGCACGCTACGTTCGGTGGCGCCTTGCCGCCCTATGGCTGCCAGGATAGCGCAGATGCCCGCAAGTGGCGGTAAGCCGCCCCGGCCGCCGCTGACGGAAAGACAAAATCGAGCATTTCAGGCAGGCCTGTCGGGTCGCATCGAACCATCGCGCATGTCGATCTGCCTTCATCACGTCCCTCTCGGTTCCAGGCTTGACATGGGCTCGACCGAGGACGTAGCCTCCGCAGCATTCACCAGGGGGGTCCCGGCAAGGGGCTGAGATACTGCTGGACAATACGGCTTTGCCTGTTGTGGCGCAGTGACCCGTTGAACCTGATCCAGTTCATACTGGCGTAGGGACGGTGCAAGCGCTCGAAAGGCATTGGATTCGTTTTCGAATCCGGGCTGGCGTCTTTTCATCATTCCGGCGTGAGGACTGGGTCTCCAAACCAAATTGGAGCCTCACCATGACAATTGTCGCCAAGAACCTTCACCCGACCGTCACGACCGGCCCTTTGCCGGCATCCCGCAAGATTTTCGTCCCAGGAGAACTGCACCCGGATATCCGCGTGCCGATGCGGCAGATCAGCCTCCATCCGACCTCAGGCGAACCGCCGGTGACCGTCTATGATTCCTCCGGCCCCTACACGATCGAAGGCGCCGATATAAGTATCGAGCAGGGTCTTGCCGCATTGCGCCGCGACTGGGTGCTCGCCCGCGGCGACGTCGAGCCCTATGAGGGCCGTCGCGTCCGCCCCGAGGACAACGGCTTTGCCAGCGGCGACCGGCTGACGCCGGAGTTTCCAACAAAACGTCAGCCGCTGCGGGCCAAGGACGGCAAGGCGGTCACGCAGCTTGCCTATGCGCGTGCCGGTATCGTCACGCCGGAGATGGAATTCATTGCCATCCGCGAAAACCTCGGCCGCAAAGCGCAGGCAGGCACGATGCTTCGCGATGGCGAGAGCTTCGGCGCCCATATTCCCGATCACGTGACGCCGGAATTTGTCCGCCAGGAAATAGCCGCCGGCCGTGCGATCATTCCCGCCAACATCAATCATCCGGAATCGGAACCGATGATCATCGGCCGGAATTTCCTGGTGAAGATCAATGCCAATATCGGCAACTCGGCCGTCACCTCGTCGATGGCGGAGGAGGTCGAGAAGATGGTCTGGGCCGCCCGCTGGGGCGCCGATACCGTCATGGATCTTTCAACCGGCCGCAACATCCACAATATCCGCGAATGGATCGTCCGCAATTCGCCGCTGCCGATCGGCACCGTGCCGCTTTACCAGGCGCTGGAAAAGGTCGAGGGCATCGCCGAAAGCCTCACCTGGGAAATCTATCGCGATACTCTGATCGAACAGGCCGAACAGGGTGTCGACTATTTCACCATCCATGCCGGCGTGCGGCTGCACTACATCCCGTTGACCGTCAACCGCGTCACAGGCATCGTCTCGCGCGGCGGCTCGATCATGGCGAAGTGGTGCCTGCATCATCACCGCGAGAGTTTCCTCTACGAGCATTTCGAGGAAATCTGCGATATCTGCCGGGCCTATGACGTCTCCTTCTCCCTCGGCGACGGCCTGCGCCCCGGCTCGATCGCCGACGCCAACGATGCGGCGCAATTTGCCGAACTCGAGACGCTGGGCGAGCTGACCAGGATCGCCTGGGCGAAAGACTGCCAGATGATGATCGAAGGGCCCGGCCATGTGCCGATGCACAAGATCAAGGAGAACATGGACAAACAGCTCGCCGTCTGCGGCGAGGCGCCTTTCTACACGCTGGGACCGCTGACGACCGACATCGCGCCGGGCTACGATCACATCACCTCGGGGATCGGCGCGGCGATGATCGGCTGGTTCGGGACGGCCATGCTCTGCTATGTGACCCCGAAGGAGCATCTCGGCCTGCCGGATCGCAACGACGTCAAGACCGGCGTCATCACCTACAAGATCGCCGCCCATGCCGCCGATCTCGCCAAGGGCCATCCTGCCGCGCGCATTCGCGACGATGCGCTGTCGCGCGCCCGTTTCGAATTCCGCTGGGAAGATCAATTCAATCTTTCCCTCGATCCGGAGACAGCCCGCTCCTTCCACGACGAGACGCTTCCGAAGGAGGCACACAAAGTCGCCCATTTCTGTTCGATGTGCGGCCCGAAATTCTGCTCGATGCGCATATCGCACGATATCCGGTCGGAAGCGCAGAAGGAGGGTCTCGAAGCCATGGCCGCCCGTTACCGCGACGGCGGCGACCTCTATGTCGAGGTCTCTTCCATCGAAGCCCCGGGTGCTTGAGATGCGCGTCCTTGTCAAAGGGGCCGGCGTCGCCGGCCTCGTCGTGGCGCACGAACTGCATGCCCGTGGCGCCGAGGTAAAAGTCCTGGATCCGCACGCAAACTTCGATCGCGCCGCGTCCTGGCTGGCGGGTGGCATGCTGGCGCCCTGGTGTGAGCGGGAAAGCGCCGACGACGCTGTGCTCCGGCTCGGAGCACAGGCGGCCGATCGTTGGGATGCCATCCTGCCAGGACACGTCGCCCGCAATGGGACGCTGGTGGTCGCGCCGGCGCGCGACCAGGGGGAGCTGAAACGCTTTGCCGGCCGGACGAGCGGTTATCGATGGGTCGATGAGGAAGACATCGCAGCGCTGGAGCCGGTGCTTGCCGGGCGGTTCCGGCATGGCCTGTTTTTCGCGCAGGAAGCCCATCTGAATCCCAGGCATGCGCTGCGCGAATTGAAAGAAAAACTCACGGCGCTGGGCGTTGTTTTTGCAGCTGGCGATATCGAAGAAGACGGTTTCTCCGATATCGTCGATTGCACGGGTGCCGCGCGCATCGGGCAGGTTGGCGATCTGCGCGGCGTGAGGGGCGAGATGCTCTATCTGAGTACCGATGAAATAGAGCTTTCACGGCCCGTTCGCCTGCTTCATCCCCGCATCCCGGTCTATGTCGTGCCTCGCGGCGGCGGCCTCTTCATGGTCGGCGCCACCATGATCGAGACCGATTTCGACGGACCCATTACCGCACGCTCGCTGATGGAATTGCTGAACGCGGCGTACACGCTGCATCCGGCCTTTGCCGACGCTGCCCTCGTCGAAACCGGCGTCGGCATTCGTCCGGCTTTCCCCGACAATCTTCCGCGGGTCGTGTGGGAAGGCAATGCCGTCGTCCTCAACGGCCTTTATCGCCACGGTTTTCTCCTGGCGCCCGCAATGGCGGCACAAGCCGCAGATCTCGTCTTTTCCGGACGGACGAAGCAAAGGAGCTCCCAATGCGTCTGATCATCAATGGCGAACCTCAGACAACCGCCGCCACCACCCTTTCGCAGCTGTTGGCCGCACTCGACTATGAAGGCGAGTGGCTGGCAACCGCCGTCAACGGCGAACTCGTTCATCGCGAAGACCGTGAAGGTCACGCTCTGAACGACGATGACAGGATCGAAATCCTGACCCCGATGCAGGGAGGCTGACATGCTTGATCTTTACGAAACCCAGATCGGGTCGCGACTTCTTCTCGGCACTGCGCGTTATCCTTCGCCGGCCGTCCTTGCCGACGCCGTCAAGCGATCCGGGACAGAAATCGTCACCGTGTCGCTGCGGCGTGAAGCGGCCGGCGGGCGCAATGGCGGCGTATTTTTCGACATGATCCGCGCGCTCGGCGCGCGCGTGCTCCCCAACACTGCCGGCTGCCATGGCGTGTCCGAGGCGGTGCTGACGGCCAAGATGGCGCGCGAGGTGTTTCAGACCAACTGGATCAAGCTCGAGGTGATCGGCAATCACGACACGCTGCAGCCTGACGTTTTTGCGCTCGTGGAGGCCGCGCGGATCCTCTGCAGCGAAGGCTTCGAGGTTTTTCCCTATACGACGGACGATCTGGTGGTGGCCGAGCGCCTGCTGGAGGCGGGATGCAAGGTCCTGATGCCCTGGTGCGCACCGATCGGAACGGCGGTGGGGCCGCTCAACCTTTCCGCTCTTCGATCCATGCGCGCGCACTTTCCCGATGTGCCGCTGATCGTCGATGCGGGGATCGGCCGGCCCTCGCATGCAACGATCGTGATGGAGATGGGCTTTGATGCGGTCCTTCTCAACACAGCCGTTGCCGGCGCGGGCGATCCTGCCGCCATGGCGGAAGCCTTTGCCAAGGCGATCGGTGCCGGCAGGCAGGCATTCGGCGCCGGAATGCTGGAACCGCGTGACATGGCGGTTCCCTCCACACCCGTGATCGGAACGGCGGTCTTCGCGTGAGGCTCGATCCTTTCTATCTCATCGTCGACAGCGCCGCCTGGATCGAAAGACTGGTTCCGCTTGGTGTCAAACTCGTGCAACTGCGCATCAAGGAACGGTCGCTGCCTGACATACGCGCGGACATCCGGCGGGCAAAAGCAGTCTGCGAGGCGCATGGATGCCAGTTGATCGTCAATGACTACTGGCAGCTTGCCATCGAGGAAGGCTGCGACTTCGTCCATCTCGGCCAGGAGGATCTGGCTGTGGCCGATCTTGCCGCCATCCGTAAGGCCGGACTGAAATTAGGGCTTTCCACGCATGACGAGGCGGAATTGGCAATCGCGCTTGCGGCGCGCCCTGATTATATCGCACTCGGTCCGATCTACCCTACCATTCTCAAGGCCATGCCCTGGGCGCCGCAAGGTCTTGACCGCCTCCATAGCTGGAAAAGCCGCATCGGTTCGCTGCCGCTTGTCGCCATTGGCGGGTTGACCGTGGAACGTCTTGCCGGTGTGTTCGAAAATGGGGCTGACAGTGCTGCCGTCGTGACCGACATCACGCGCAATTCCGATCCCGAGCGACGAACCCTCGAATGGATTGCAGCGACCCGCGGATCGGGGACCAAGTGATCCGGATGAAGGTCGGGCGTGACATCTCGCAGATGTTCATCAGGAGATCTGCGAGATCGCGACGTTGTTGTCCCTATTCGATCGTTGCGAGTTCGATGCCGAGTGCGACGGTGCTGCCCGCCTCGACTTTCAGGCGAATGCGACCGGACTTCGGTGCGACAACCCGAGTTTCCATTTTCATCGCCTCAATCAATGCCACGACGTCGCCTTCCGCAACCTGCGCTCCGTCTTCCACGAGCCATCGCTGCAGCGTCCCGGGCATGGGCGCGGTCATCGCGCCTTCGCTTGCCGCTTGAGAAGGAGGCTTCGCTGCGGGAGCAGCGACGGCGCCAGAAAAGAGCGCAGCCGGAAGCCCCAGCACATGGCGCTTGCCGTCGATCTCGATGAAGCTGCGCAGAAGCTCGCCTTCGACCGGATCAACTCGAGGGGAGGGCTCCACGCCGCGAAATTCGGTCTCGATCCAATTGGTGAAGACGCGGAAACCGTCCTCACCGGTAAAATCGCGCTCGTTCACGACGGCACGTTGGAAAGGCAGTACGGAAGCGACCCCCTCGATCTGAAACTCCGCAAGCGCCCGGCGGGCGCGCACGAGCGCTTCCTCTCGGGTCGGCGCGGTGACGATGAGCTTCGCCATCATCGAGTCGTACAGCCCGGGAATTTCCGAACCGGTTTCGACGCCTGCGTCGAGGCGCACACCAGGCCCTGCCGGCGCGCGAAAGCGGGTGATCCGGCCCGGGGTCGGCAGAAATCCCCGCCCTGGATCCTCGGCGTTGATGCGAAATTCGAACGAGTGGCCGCGTGGTTGCGGCGTGTCGGTGAGGGAAAGCGGCAATCCATCGGCAATGCGCAACTGCTCGATAACGATGTCGACGCCGGTCGTCTCCTCCGTGACGGGATGTTCCACCTGAAGCCGCGTATTGACTTCGAGGAAGGATATGGCGCCTGCCTGCGACAGCAGGAATTCTACCGTTCCGGCCCCGGTATAGCCTGCCGCGGCGCAGATCGCGCGGGCAGCGTCGTGAATGCGGCTCCGCTGCTCGTCACTGATGAACGGAGCGGGAGCCTCTTCGACCAACTTCTGATTTCGTCTCTGCAGAGAGCAATCGCGCGTGCCGAGCACGACGGTGTTGCCGTGACTGTCGGCGATGATCTGCGCTTCGATGTGGCGCGGCCGATCGAGAAACTGTTCGGCATAACATTCGCCGCGGCCGAAGGCTTCCGTCGCCTCGCGGACCGCGGATTCGAAAAGCTCGCCGACCTCTTCGAGCCGCCGCGCAACCTTCATACCGCGCCCGCCGCCACCGAAGGCGGCCTTGATGGCAATCGGAAGCCCCACCTTCTTGGCGAATGCCACGGCATCGGCAGCGGTCTGCAGCGGACCGTCGGAACCTTTGACGAGAGGTGCTCCCACCTTCGCCGCGATCCGCCGGGCTTCCACCTTGTCGCCGAGCGCCGTGATCACGCCGGGGGAGGGGCCGACCCAGGTCAATCCCGCATCGATGACGGCTTGCGCAAATTCCGCACGCTCCGACAGGAAACCATAGCCGGGATGGACGGCGTCGGCCCCGGCACGGCGGGCGATGTCGAGGATCTTTACGATGTTGAGGTAAGTGTCGGCGGGCCGGCCCGCACCGAGCCCATAGGCTTCGTCGACCAGTTCCGCATGAAGCGCGTTGGCATCTGCCGCCGCATAGATCCCGACCGACGTGACGCCGTAGTCCCGCGCAGCCCGGGCGACGCGAATGGCGATTTCACCGCGATTGGCGATGAGCAGCTTTTTCATCGGATGGTTTCCTTCACCAGCGGATCGAAAGGAGCAATGGGATTGAACCGGATGTTTGCGCCGATCGGCAGCTGGCCGGCGAGATCCAGGTGATGGGCCGCAATCACACCGATCACAGGATATCCCCCGGTCAGCGGGTGGTCCGCCAGGAATAAGACCGGCTGGCCGCTATGCGGGACCTGTATGGCGCCGAGAGCCGTGCCTTCCGAGGCAAGTTCGGCCGCGTCACGCCTTTCGAGAGGAATGGAACCCGACAGGCGCATGCCGACGCGGCTGGATTCCGCCGTAACCTGCCAACTCTGCGAAACGAGGGTCTCCAGCCCCTTATCTGTAAACCAGTCCGAGCGAGGGCCAAGGATGGTGTCGAGCGTCACGGTCTCGCCGCTGCGCGGAAGCGGCCACGGCAAGGGCCTGAAGGGGTCGACCGCCATCGATCGGCGCTCCGCGGGCACAAGAATATCGCCCGGCGCAATAGGCTCGGGGCCGACTTTTGCCAGCGTGTCGGTCGAGGTCGAACCGATGACGGCCGCCACCTGAAATCCGCCGCGCAAAGCCAGGTAACTCCTCATGCCTTCCGGCGGCAGGCCGATTCTCAGTTCGTCCCCCGCATCCAGCGCGAATGGTCTTCCCAAGGGGACAACAACGTCCCGGCGATCGCTGCGATGAATCGTCAACGGACAGGGCGCGCCGGTAACCGCCAAAGTCACCGGACGATCCGCCAGCAGCGAAAGGCCGCCGAACGTGATCTCGATCACGGTCGCATCGCGCGGGTTTCCGACACAGAGGTTGGCCTCCGACAAGGCAAAGCGATCCAGGGCCCCGGATTCGGAAATGCCCTGGTCTGCCCTGCCGGCCCGACCGAGGTCCTGGTACAATGCCGGTCGGTCCGATCGGGTAATAGTGAGGCCGCTCTCCGGCGGAGCCGGTGCCGTCGGCTTGGCCGATGCCATGCTGACCGGGGCGGACTGCTGCGCCGAAAGACGACGGAAGCGCACGCGGTCTCCGGGGGCCAGCAAAGCGGGCCGCTCCCGTTGGGTGTCCCACATGCGCCACGGAGTCGTCCCGAGAAGTTGCCAGCCGCCGGGACTATCGGACGGATAGATGCCGCCGAAGCGGCCGCCGATTGCGACTGAGCCCGCCGGGATTCGCACCCGCGGACTTTTCCGGCGAGGGACATCGAAGGCAGGATCGTCGCAGGTCATATAGGAAAAACCCGGAGCGAAACCGGTGAAGGCGACGGTGAAGATCGCCTCGCTATGCCGGCGTATGAGCTCCTCGACCGTCCAGCCGAGCAATCCGGCGACATCTCCTAAATCCTCTCCGTCATAAACCACGGGAATTTCGAAGAAGGAACCTTCGCGTGCCATGCGCACGGAGAGGTCCATTCCCGCGATCAGATCCGCCAGCTGCGCGCGGTCGGTTTCCAGAGGATCGAACCGAACCATGACGGTGCGCGCTGCCGGAATGAGTTCCTTCACGCCCGAAAGCCCTTTTTCCTGCAGCCTGTCGAACAGTGCTTGCGCCGTTTCGAGATCCGCAAGCTCGATCAGGAAACTGTCGCTGCCCGCAGGGAGGAACCGCAGCAGCTCACCCACGGACCGCACCGTCCGTCACGTCGGCGAAAGCGGCCAATCGGATGCCGCGGCCGGTAAAGACCTCTCGCAATCTTTGCGCCAACGCGACTGCCGTCGGAGTGTCACCGTGAACGCAGATCGTCTGCGCTTCGAGTTCGATATCGTCGCCGTCGATCGTCGCGATCCGGCCTTCGCCCACCAAACGCAGCATCCGTTCGGCGACCTGATCCGGATCGTGGATGACCGCGCCCGGCGCGCGGCGGCTGACGAGGGTGCCGTCGGCATTGTAGGCGCGATCGGCAAAGGCTTCGCAGACGACGGTCAGCCCGGCCGCGCGGGCCCGTTTGACGATGGGAGCACCGGCGAGCGCCATCAGAATGAGGGAGGGATCGATAGCCTTTATCCCTGCAATCACATCGCCCGCCTGGCGGGCGTCGTTCGAAATGGTGTTGTAGAGCGCCCCGTGCGGTTTGACATAGCGTACCTTCGTACCTGCCGCTTTCGCCAGGCCCTGAAGCGCGCCGATCTGGTAGATCGTATCACCGACCAGCTCTTCGCTCGACGGATCCATGTTGCGCCTGCCGAATCCAACGAGGTCCCGATATCCGACATGCGCCCCGACCATCACGCCCCGGGCCGCCGCCGCCCGCAGTACCTTCAGGATGCCGGCAGGGTCACCGGCATGGAAGCCGCAGGCAATATTCGCGCTCGTCACGATGTCGAGCATCGCGACATCGTCGCCCATGGGCCACGGACCAAAGCTTTCACCAAGATCGCTGTTGAGATCGACGGTCACCATATCATAGCCTGTTGATTGATAGCGTTGAGATTGTTGAATAACATATTCCAGATTGTTCAACAATATAAATTTGTCTATGATCGTCCGGACAGGTCGTCGGAGTGAGCAATTTCATGGCTTTGGTGAATTTGGATGAGCAGACTGATCAGCCGCTTTCCGAAAAAGTGGCTTTACGAATCCGGGAAATGTTGATCCAGGGGCGCTTCACGCCAGGTGAAAAGCTCTCCGAACATCAGGTTGCCGGACAGTTCGGCATATCGCGCAATACCCTGCGGGAAGTCTTTCGGCTGCTGACCAGCCAAGGGCTGCTGACGCATATACCCAACCGCGGGGTCTTCGTCGTTTCACCCGATGAATCCGCTGTCATGGACATCTACCGCGTGCGATGGGTCATTCAAAAGGGAGCCATCCAGGCGGCAAGCCGCGGGCATCCGTCCCTGGCCAGGATGACAGCTCTTACGCAACAGGCAGATGCCGCCCGCTCCAGCAACGACTGGCAGCAGGTCGGGACGGTCAATATGGAGTTTCACCGCGCGATGGTGAGCCTGTGCGACAGTCCGCGGCTTTCACTGTGTTTCGATCTCGTTCTGGCCGAACTTCGGCTTGTCTTCGGCCTGCTGGAATACACGGGTCATCTCCACGAACCCTACATTGAGCTGAACACAAGCCTTCTGCAGTTGATCGAGGCGGAAAAGGCTGCGGAGGCCATCGATTTCCTCGAAGCCTATCTGCTCAAATCGGAAAGATCGGTTCTTGCCGCCATGCAGCGGAAGAAAGGATAATGGAGCCGCGGCGCCCGACATTCCCATAGTCCGTATTACGCCACACACATCGGCGGCCCGAATTTTACTGTCTTTCGCACCACAAAATCCAAGTCTCGCCTGAATTTCCTGTCGCTACTGCGCGGCGGCTACCAGGATTATGAGCTTAACGATGCCGCGTTCGATTACCTGAAAGAACGCCGGTAACTGGAGCAGATCTGGAGGCACGGGGGATTCCGATTTCACTTCCTTTATGACGAAGCGCCGTCTCCCCCAGCCGGAGCATGCCGATACGCTGTCGCTGAAGGCGTTGCGCGAGCTCGTGACTGGTCTGGTGGAGCGGGCTGATCGGGCAGAGATCCGGATTGAGGCGCTCGAGGCTGACAACCGAAAGCTTCGAGAAGAAAACGATCAGTTGAGGATCGAGAACACCCGGCTGAAGGTCGACAACCAGCTTCTGCGCGACGAGATTGCGCGACTTAAAAACCTGCCGCCACGCCCACCGTTCAGGCCATCGGGCATGGAACAGGCAACGAGTGACAAGGCGGTTGCCGGCAGCCGAAAGCCTGCGCGGCGTCGCGGGCCGAAGGGCGACACCAGGAGCGCCACGCGCGAAGAGGTGCTGCCTGCCAGAGCCCCACCTGGATCGCGGTTTAAAGGCTACAAGGATTGAGTGGTGCGGGATCTGGTCGTGCGGGCCGAAGTGGTGCGCTATCGCCGCGAATGCTGGCTGACACCGGAAGGACGCACGATCATTGCACCGCTGCCAGCAGGGATAAAGGGCGGCTACGGCGCCAGTCTGCGTCGCTTCTGCCTGATGCTTCATAGCCGTGGACAGGTGACAAGGCAGCGACTGACGACCTTGCTGAACGATGTCGGTGTCGAGATTACAGGGTCATCGCTAGCGATGATCGCGACCAAACGCCAGGTCATCCGGTTTTTGGAAGACCGTCAGGTCGACCCCGCCCTTCTGGCGCGGTTGATGACACGCGAACCGCGGCGGTTTGCCAATCAGGTTCCGTTTCTCGAATATCTGGCCGCCAATGGTGTCGACATCTTCGACAAGGACATAGTCCGCCCGTTTGCCGAGGCCGGCATCAGGGGCGCCATCCGCCATCATGGTCTGGTCGGCAATGCGGTGATTGTCTCCGACGATGCCGGACAGTTCCGCGTCGGCACCCATGCGCTGTGCTGGGTCCACGCCGAACGGTTGCTGCACAAACTGATGCCGGCGACACCCGGCCAAGTACGGCATGTCGAAACCCTGCGGGATCTCATCTGGCGCTTTTACAAGGCCCTGAAAGCCTATCAGCGAAGACCTGATCCCCGTGCAGCCCGGGGCATTCAGGCCCGGTTCGATCGGATTTTTTCCATCCGCACCGGTTATGGCGATCTGGACAAACTGCTGTTTCGGCTGAGCCGCCGCAAGGAAGAACTGCTGCGGGTTCTGGAGCGGCCTGAAACCCCGCTCCACACCAATGCGTCGGAAAGAGATCTCCGCGGATTTGTCATCAAGCGAAAGATTTCCGGCGGCACGGTCAGTCGCAACGGTCGTCAGGCGCGTGACAGCATGCTCGGCCTGATGAAGACCTGCCAAAAGCTCGGCCTGTCGTTCTGCGCTGCCCCTGTAACTTATTGATTCATAATCAAGAAGCAGCCAACAAGAAGCTATCTCGACTTTCATTTCCGTCACGGTTCGTTAACCATAACTACTCGTACCGTGGAGTCCGTCATCCCGTCCTTCCCTGATTGGCGAATTCGTGCAGCCAAGGGACCATCAACATCGGCCTGATGGTCGATCGGCACGGCGTGTCAGATCCCGCGCAGATAGCCGCCGGCGGAGTTGATATACCGCTGCCCTTTCAAGGACGCAGGCCATGACAGTGGCGGCATTTTCAGGTCCCGTGATCTCGCAGGCCTGTTCGTAAGCCGATGGGCTAACGCCGAGCATCGAGCGAACCAACACGACCGCCGCCATCAGATCGCGCCAAGTGCCGATCGAAGCCTGCGGACCACAGGCTGCGATCTCCGGGCAAGCCTGAAGCACCGGGCCCACCCAAGGGGAAATGATTTTAGCCCACCGTTGGCAGTGAGGGTAGAATGGCCCGGCGATGGTTCGCCCCCCCGCTTCATCCGTCAACAGGCGCGCTATCGGTTCGGCCCGACCTGACGATCGATCCTCCACCGTTTGCCACGCACGTGCCGCGTGACGGCACCGAGCGCACCGATCCCCCTATAGGTGAGATGCTGTTTTTCGTCATTATGGAGCGATTCGACCTCAATGTTTACCGCGTTTACCGCAGTAAACTTTTGCGATCGTCCGTCAGGCCGGAAAGGGGTTTTCTACCCCCCACCTACCAGCGCCTCGTCCTAGTTTACTGCAGTAATCTTCTCGATCATTTCCGCCCCAACCCTTGTAGGCAGGGCAATCAAGACCCTATCACGAGGTTGTCCAGTCTTTTTCAAAGGCCTGCACAGGTTGCCGCTGAGTCATCAAAGGGCGCAGCCATACATTCGCTGACCGAATCGCAAGAGGTCAGCCGGCGTCACCGGCGTTCTAGCCGATCAGAATGTGTCGTAAAATATCGACCCCCAATTGACGTCTGGGGCATATGCAATGGAGGAGAGGGCGACGTCGCGACCGATCCCGACCGCGTATGGGCTCGTAGTTGCGCAGAGCAATTTCTTGGACGGGCCGTAACCCTCAAAGGCGCGCAGATATGCGCTTTTAGCTGATCCGCGCAGAAAACAATCGCACGTAGCATCTTTTCAAGGACCGTTATTCGTTGTCGGTCGAGTCGATCGGTCGCAATTCACCAAATGACTCGATCCGGAGCTTCACGCAGAGATTGCCCGGCTATTCTCCGAGAAGGGCGATCTCCGCCACGGAAAATCCTAGCGGTGCGTCGTGACTTTCAGCCTGCGCCATCGCCTTCACCAGCGCGATGATCGTTTCACGGATATTGCGGTCGGCAATCTTCAGAAAGGCGCGATTGAGCACCAAGCCCTCTTTCGTCCGTAGAAATTCCGCGACCGGATCTCCACTCATCGAGAGTTCCAGCCCGCGCGACGTCAACGGCTCGGAATCTCCCTGTTCGAAGAAAAAGCCCACTGACGTATGAAGCACATCTGCGATGCGCTGCAGACGGCTCGCGCCGATGCGGTTGACGCCCTTCTCATATTTCTGAACCTGCTGAAAGGTCACGCCGATCTGTTCGGCAAGCCTTTCCTGGCTCATTCCGAGCAACTGCCGGCGCATTCTTATGCGCGCTCCGACATAGCCATCTATCGCATTCGGTGTCTTGACATTCATCGTGTTTTTTCAGCCTCAATCGCATTTTCCATCGGCGCAGCTCTATTATTCCCCGCGTCGATTTTCCATGATTGTTTTCACATAGCTTATTCAAGATGCGATGATCGCGACCGACTGTGGTATGAAAGCCCCCATCCGGGCGACAGGGACCCTGCATAATCCGCCGGCAGAACAGCAAATCGAACAAATGCCGTACCGATCCCGGGGAAACTGGGCTGTGATTGTCGCCAGCCTTGCGCTAAATGCACTTTAGCGACCGCCGCTCGACAAACTTCCCGGCCCCGATCGCCCCGAAAATCCATCGAAAAAGACGCGGCACGGCACCGACCATGCCTGTGTGCAGGAGGAGTATTCATGGCAACTGTTGCTGAGAGCGCGCCCCGTTTCGAAAAGGCAGCGATGTCCATCCTGATAGCGGTCAGCTTCTGCCACATGCTGAACGACATCATGCAGTCGCTGCTCGCGTCGCTCTACCCGCTATTCAAGGCGAATTACGATCTCGATTTCGTCCAGATCGGCCTCCTCACCATGACTTTCCAGGTCACGGCCTCGCTGCTGCAGCCGGTGGTCGGCATTGTCACCGACCGCTGGCCGATGCCCTATTCGCTGCCGGTCGGCATGGCGAGCACCTTTTGCGGCCTCGTCCTGCTCGGCAATGCCGGCAGTTTCGCCCTGCTGCTTTTCGCCGCAAGCCTGATCGGCTTCGGCTCGGCCGTCTTCCATCCCGAGTCCTCGCGCGTCGCGCGTATTGCCTCCGGCGGCCGCCATGGTTTCGCGCAGTCTTTCTTCCAGGTCGGCGGCAATGCAGGCCAGGCGATCGGCCCACTGCTTGCCGCCTTCATCGTGCTACCGCTCGGCCAGCACAGCGTCTCCTGGTTTGCCGTCATCGCCATGGTCGGCATGATCGTGCTGAGCTGGGTCGGCAACTGGTACATGAGCCACAGACGCCAGAACGCCGGCAGGCATGCGATCAGCCGTACCCTGCCGTTGTCGCAGAACCGGGTCGTCTGGGCGCTGCTGATCCTCGTGCTTTTGACGGCAACGAAGAATGTCTACATGGCGAGCGTGTCGAGCTATTTCACCTTCTATGTCATCGACAAGTTCGCACTCAGCGTGCAGCAGGCGCAGTTGATGCTCTTCCTGTTCCTTGGCTCGGTTGCCGTCGGCACTTTCCTCGGCGGGCCGATCGGCGATCGCTTCGGCGCCCGTTTCGTCATCTGGTTCTCGATCCTCGGCGTCATTCCCTTCGCCCTCCTGCTTCCCTATGCGAACCTCTTCTGGACCGGTGTGCTCAGCATCGTCATCGGGCTGGTCTTCGCTTCAGCCTTCTCGGCGATCGTCGTCTTCGCCCAGGAACTGGTGCCGGGACGCGTCGGATTGATCGCCGGCGTCTTCTTCGGCTTCGCTTTCGGAGCAGGGGGGCTAGGGGCGGCACTGCTAGGAGATTTCGCCGATACCCACGGCATCGACTTCGTCTATCGCATCTGCTCCTACCTGCCGCTGCTCGGCCTGCTGACGATCTTCCTGCCACGCATCCCGGGGCAGAAGCCGGCCTGAAGGGTGTGGTCAGCACGGAATACCTCAGCCCAGGATTTTCCCGATATTCCACGCTAGGCCAGCCTTGACGTTTTGCACGGCCGACTGCGGTCAGTCGATATTAGGAACCCACCGTGCCTCAAAGTGTCCTCAACATAGGCCGGCATGCAGTGGTCCGCGTTGGCCTCGCACTGTCTAGGATCCCAGAGCTGATGGGCGGCGAGTTTCAGCACCAGCGCCAGCGCCTGCGTCGCCCTCCAGGGCAGGAGGGCTCCGGTCGCGACTAAAGACCGGGCTTCGAGATGGTCGATGGCCGCTTGCCGCGGATCAACGTCGCCGAACAGATCGTCGGGCAGACCCCGCTGGCGCAGCAGGCCGAAGGGGCGTATCCCAACTTCGGCCGGGGAGCGTTTTATGACCTTGAGGCGAGACAAAGAATCACGCTCGCCTGCTACGGTTGATGACAATGTCTCGGCTATAATGCCAAGCAAAGATGAAAAGATCCGCGCCGCCCTGCTTTCACGAACAGGAGGTTCCGGTGCGGCGCCTCACTAACTCTCTCGCACCGCTGCGCCCACCATGGTCAGCAAACGGCGTGCGTCGACACGCTTGAAGTTAGGCGCGCCTAACTCGTTGGCGCCCACCACTTGTACGCTTCAAGGCACCCGTCCTACGTTAGCCTGCTCAATTTTCGCGCCCCTTCTTGGCATCAACTGTGAATGTTCAACCCATCTTAAACGACGACGGACAAACGGAAGTCGGATCCATGTTGCGCTCACCATCGAGACAGGCAAGTTAGGCGCGCCTAACTTGCAATCGCAGAGCAAGTAAGGGGCCGCGCGCTCAGTTCGAACTTCGCCCTTCCGCAGTGCCCCATCAGAAACACCGCCGATACCGGCAGCGCTCGGAGTTGCGATGATCGTCGCGCCGACACCAATATGTCCAAAGCTCAGATATCTGAGTACGCATTGTTACGCGCACCAAACAACCTCGACACCGCGTCTCCCTGCCGATTTGACACACCGGCCAACTCCGCATTTCCAAATCGACGCGAGGACCCGGCTCGACACCGATGCACTAAACCCCTGAGGTACAATCACCCCGAGGGGAATTTCGCGAGGCTGGTCCCGGGACAACGGGAAACGCATCAAACGGCTAGGATCTGACGCCACGAGATCGAAACAATACGCGACTTAATCTCGGGGCAGGGCTAGGCGCGCCTAACTGCTCCCCCACTGTTCACCTTCAACTGCGCCATGACCATCGGCCCGAGTGAAAACTCTCCTCGTTCCCAGCGCCTCGTCAAGTCGCGCAGATAGCCACCAGGCGACGTGATAAAGTTCGCCCTCTCGAGAATACAGGCGATCGCGATTGCCGCATTTTCCGGTCCCATCACATCGCAAGCATCTTGATAGGCCGATGGGCTCACACCCAGCATCGATCTGACCACAACGGCAGCCGACATCAGATCACGCCAGCCTCCCACCGCAACGCCGTGTCCATAATCGCAGATCTGCGGGCAAGCCTTCAGTACAACACTCAACGGGAAGGATGTAGTCGCCGGGCGCGGCGGTAAATCGGTTCCACCAGACTTTGCCCCCTGCTCTTTTCGAGAGCTAGGTTCAAGTTCATTGATGGATTCGGGTTTTGAATTCTGTATGTGGCGCTCATTGCGAGCATCATTGGCGCTAATATTTTCGGTTTCTTCGTGACTATTCAGGCGGCTGAGTACTTCGGAGTAGAGGAGCTGCATTTCATCGAGCAGGTTATGCACGTCTGCCTGCGAAGGTGTCCGAGGGATGCGTGCTATCAAATTGAGATAGATGTCCTCGATCGTTTGCCAATCGCCCTCCGCGCCTTCCTCCATCGCCGCGCTAATCAGTTTCCGAACGTCCCTTCGGCATATTGTCAGTGTCTCCTTGGCTCTTCTGAACGCAACACGGGCAGCCACGACCTCCTGCGCCATCAGAGCAAGTTCCTCAGCCCGTGCCAGAAGCGGAGACAGGTCGAAGCCGAAGGCCGTTTCGATGTCGCCATCACGATCCTTCCGTGCAAATCTCTTTCCGTTGGCGCTGTCTTTTCGCACAATCAGACCGGCGTCGACGAGGATTGCGAGATGGCGCCGAAGCGTGGCTCCCGCAATGCCGTGGGCGCGCAGTGTCAGCTGGGCATTCGAAGGAAAGACGATCATCTGCCCATCCTGTCGCAATTCATTGGTCGGAAGGAAGGTTAGAAGCGCATCCAGGATGGCGACGCTGCGATCCTGAAGGCCAAGCGTTTCCCGGGCTTCAGCAACATCACGGAAGACTTTCCACTTCTCGACAGACTTACCAGGCTTGATCTCGTTCGCGGCCACCTGCCGCTTCACGAGGGCAAGCGTCATCGACCGCCGCCCAAACGGCGTCGTCACACTTCCCGTATGCATCGTCTTTCACCTTTCAGAAGGCAAAAGAAATCCGCTCACCAAAAACGGCGCCAAGACTCTTGACGAAGATTCATGGAAATGCGATTCTCTGTCTTGCTACAGAACAGATAAGGGCTTCCAGGACGGCGACGTTCAGGGGGCTCTTTTCTTTTGCGGGTTTCACTCCGTGGTTCGTTGATCCAGCGTGCTATTTCGCAGAGCGGTGCTCGCGATACAGTTCCTCAAGCTTCTCCAGGACGAGCGCGGCAAACTCAGGCGCTTCTTTCCGGTCGATGGCGATTTCCAGTTTTCCGTCCGTGTTCAGCACTTTCGCGAGGCGCTTTCCGTCGGCGGCGGTCCACACGTCAACAGCCACCGGAACTGCCCGCGGTTTCAAGTGCGCGACAACAGCCTTGAAGCGTGCCTCCGAGGGAAGGGACTTGACCGCCGCCGATTCGAGAAACAGCTTGGCCAAGTCGAGCGATCCGTCCTTGGCAAGCAGGTCTGCGAGCTCAACCCAACTCCGGCGCCCTACACCCGGGGCGGAACCGATTGCATTGATCAGATCCCTGGGGATCCTGACTACGACGGACAGCATGTAGGACAGATCGCTTTTATAGACAGACAGCGCTGACATGATGACGTCCCTGGAAAAGCGCTGCTGCAGATTATCGGCGAAGAGGGCCTTCTCGATATAGGTAAGATCCTCGCGCTCGTTGTTCTCCTGGCCCTGCGCCACAACGAGTTGCTCATCCGTCAAATCGCGAACGATTGCCTTGACCGGGCGTTTAAGCGCCTGAACGGCGCGAAGCCGACGGTGACCAAACGCCACTTGATAGCGGCCGGCCTGGTCTGGGTGAGGGCGGACAAGAATCGGCACCTGCTGGCCTTGTTCCTCAATCGAACTAATCAGCCCGTCGATATCGCCGGGCATGCGGTCTTGTACAAAGGAAGGCTCGACCTCGCTTGGGTCGATCTCGATCACTGTCTGGCCCTCTGCAAGTCGCCGTTCGATCTCATCTGCACGGGCCTGACGGGCCTTTTCCTCGCGGATGGTGGACCCGACCTGCTTGACCAACTTGTTGTCCGCCGAGGATTCGTCGGACTGCAGAGACGGCGAAAGCAGCGGACGACCCTGCGTCTTTGCCGGACGCGCTGCGTCGACCTGTACGAGGTTCAGAAGGTTCTTTCGGCTCATACGGCTCTCCCCCAGGATTTCTTGATCAGGGTCTCGATTTCCTCGTTGACGTTGTTCATCGCCTCGAGCGCACGGTCGTATGTGCTGCGCGTAAACTGACCCCTCTCGACCTCGTAAAGGGTCTGGTTGGTCAGTCCGGCATCAGAAACGGCCGTGGTCTTGAGCATGGGGAAATTTAGGACGTGGGAACCAAAGATCGAGCGCAAATACCCCACCATCTGGTTCTGCGGCCCATCGGCAGGCTCAAAGCGCGTAATCAGGTATCGCATCCATGAAAAGTCGACATTTCCCCCTGCTGTGGCGACCTCCCGAAGAAGTTCAGCAACCATCGCCAGGAACTGGTTCATCGACATAACGTCCAGCATCTGGGGATGAACCGTCACGATCACCGACGTCGCTGCGGTGAGGGCGGACAGCGTGAGATAGCCAAGCTGCGGCGGGCAGTCGATGACGACCACATCGTAGTTGCTTTCGACCTCGTCCAAAACCTGGCGAACCCGGTCGAAGAACATCACATCGCCCACTTGGCGCTTCATCAACGCTCGCGGGGTATCGTGCTCGAATTCCATGAGTTCCAGATTGCCCGGGATTAGGTGAAGATCGGGAATGTATGTCGAGCGAATGATCTCTTGGATGGGCCGGCGCTCGTCATCATAGCGAATAGCGCCGTACATGGTTTCGTTGGAGCCTACATCGAGTTCGGGCTGGTTGCCGAAGAGCGCCGAAAGGCTGGCCTGAGGATCCAGATCGAGGGCAAGAACCCTGTACCCGCGCAATCCTAGATGCTGCGCCAGATGCGCTGCCGTTGTGGTTTTGCCGGAGCCACCCTTGAAGTTCATAACCGATATAACTTGCAGCGCTTCACCATCGCGCCGGTGCGGAAGATACCGCCTGTCGGCGCGGCCGACACGATCGAGATGCCTGCGGATTTTGTCGATGTCTTCGACCGAATAGGAGCGGCGACCGCCCGCCGTCGTGCTCACCTCGAGATCCTCGATGTCGTTTGACACCTGACGAAGGTAGACTTCCTTGACACCCACGAGCTTAGCAGCTTCTGATGGCTGGAAATGCCGAATCCCTTTTTCGGCAACCGGTGGGAAAGTGCTCAGGTGATGTGCTTGAAGCTGCGTTGCAAGCGCTGACGAATGCCGTTCGATAAGTTCGACCAATGTCTCCTGTGCCGCCAATTTATTTCCAGCCGGTCGCTTCATTTTCAGCCCGATATTTCACAACAGCGCTTTGAGGCGGCCAAAACCGATTTACACCGCTGTTGCAATAAGCCCCGATTCTGGTGGGCGGGCAAGCTATTTATGGTAAAGGAATTCTTAACGAACCTCCTGGTCTTGAAGGAAAATCGCCGCTCTTTACCCCAAAACTTCCAAGCGAAACAAGCGTTTGACGTATTCGGGCGCACATACGAAGATCCTCGCAAAAAGCAGTTGATATTAGAGGCGAATGCCTCGTGTCCCTGCGTCGGTGCCTACTTTCGGATGGAGAACCAAGCGACTCAGTACAGTGGCATGTCCAGCCGAAAACATTATTCGACTTCAAAGGCACCGCGGATGGCGATATTGAGAAAACAAAAGATTACGAGAACAATCGCGCGGCGCGCCCAGGCCGTCGGGTAGCGCTGTTGTAATAGCTGACGCCTGCTGCACTGATCGATGCCGAGATTGCTCCATTGCCTCTTAGAGCGGGACGCCACGGTTTGCCGCTTCCGTCAGATATCCCGACCGCAACCCGTTCGCGGAAAATTCGCTCACCTCTAAACCAGCCGCTGCCACCGTCTGCTTGACGATATCGTTGACCGCTTTTGGGTCGAGCGCACGACGGGACACATCGCCCCAACGATCGATCGCACGGGATATGCTGCCGCTGTCGATCTTTGCACCCGTCAACCAGACGTTCAGCGCGTCCACCGGCCGGCCGCTCAGATAAGCGATTTCATCTTGGCCGGCGCCAGAATTCTTGGTGTGGCCGAGGTGGGTGGAAAGAGAGGGCAGGGACTTCCGTCCTCACCGCGGACCGGCGCCTCGATCGTCAACTGCTCCTTGCGCAGACCGGCCACCTCGCTGTGCCGGCGTCCACCGGAGGCTCGATCCCGAATGTCGCGCAGACTGTCGCTGCTGCAGGTTGCGAGCAGCCCGGCCAGCACCTCGCCTGTCACCGCCTTGGCGCTCTTGCGGCGACGTGGCCGTGCTACGGCGCGTACCGCCAGCCGGATCGCCGACACCCACGGCATCGACTTCGTCTATCACATCTGCTCCTACCTGCCGCTGATCGGTCTCCTGACGGTCTTCCTGCCGCGCATCCCCAAGCAGAAATCGGCTTAGGTCGGTCGCCTGCAGATAATGCATGAGCCCGGATATCCCTCGGGAATTCCGGGCTCGACGCATTATGCGATTTCGCGCGTCGCTATCGCGACGGGCACGAACGTATTTTTCTTCTCATATGAGGAAGAGGGATCACCATTCCTTTAATCCACTATTTTTATAGATAATATTCATTGGAGAATGACATCGGTTTCGGCACGATATTGGAAGGAAATGGCATGTCTGCTCTCAAACTGGTCGGCCTCGCGGGTAGCTTTAACCGTCCCTCGAGGACCTTCGCGCTTATCGAAAATGTTGCTGGCCTCGCCGCTGAGAGATACGGCTTCGACAATACCCTCTACGACCTGACCGATGTCGGCCCCTCGCTTGGCCAGACGCTGCGCCGTGACGATCTCGACAGTCGTGCAAAGAAGGTCGTCGACGATATCGTCAATGCCGACGTGCTGGTCATCGGAGCGCCGACCTACAAGGGCAGCTATCCCGGTCTCTTCAAGCATCTGATCGACCTGATCGACCCACATGAACTACGCGCTAAACCGATCGTCATCACCGCGACAGGCGGCGGCGATCGGCATGCGCTGATGGTCGAGCATCAGCTCCGTCCGCTCTTCGGCTTTTTCATGTCTCACACACTGCCGACCGCCATCTACGCGTCCGACCGCGACTTCACCGATTACCGCGTCTCATCCGAACCGCTTTCCAAGCGGATCGGAGACGTCGTCAGCGAGATTTCGGCCTTCTTTCCCCTTCGCAATCAGGCACTTATCGCTGCCGAGTGAAGATTGCCGGAATGGTTCGAGACGGCGCCCCTGAGGCGCCGTTTTTCGTTTTTAGCAGATACTCACATGCTGCGATTAATCCATAAATTTGATAGAAATTTATCCTGCCTATATGGATGGCAAGGCAAGAGTTTTCCCGACCTTTCCCCCACATCAGACTTTCGTACTTCGCTCGCAGTCCGCCCATTTGCCATGATCAGCCTGCTCGGGGCGTTCGGCCTCATTCAGTCAGACGGGATATAACAATGACCAAGAACAAAAATCTTCACGGCTTCCACCTTTCGCGTCGCGCGGCTCTTGCTGCCGTCGCCGTTTCTGCTGCCGCGCTTTTTAATTTTGCAGCACCCGCGCCTTCCTTTGCCGAGGACAAGTCGATCAAGGTCGGCATCATGGCCGGCGAAGAGGAGGATGTATGGCGTGTGGTCACCAGCGAGGCGGCCAAGAAGGGCCTCAAGATCGAGACCATCACCTTCAACGACTACACTCAGCCGAATGAAGCGCTGGAGCGCGGCGAAATCGATGCCAACGCCTTCCAGCACCAGCCCTATCTCGACAACCAGATCAAGCAGCACGGCTATCACATCGTTCGCGTCGGTTATACCGGGGTCTGGCCGATCGGCCTCTACACCAAGAAGCACAAGTCCGTTGCCGAGATCCCGGAAGGGGCGGTCATCGGTGTGCCGAATGACCCCTCGAACGAAGGCCGAGCGCTGCGCGTTCTCCAGAAGGAAGGCCTGATCAAGCTGAAAGACGGCACCGGCATTCTGGCGACCGTTGCCGATGTCACCGATAACCCGAAGAAGATCGAGATCAAGGAACTTGACGCCGGTATCGTCGGCCGCTCGATCGACGATCTGGATGCCGGGATCGTCAACACCGACTGGGCGCTGAAGAGCGGTCTTTCGCCGGCCGAGCGCATTGCGCAGGAGCCGGTCGCCGACAATCCGTACCGCAACTTCATCGCCGTCAAGGACGAGAACAAGGATGCCGACTGGGTCAAGACGCTTGTCTCTTCCTATCAGAACGACACCGTGAAGGCCGAATTCGAAAAGGTCTACAAGGGAACGGGCCTCAGCGCTTATTGATCCAAGAGAAGGCCGGGGTTAAGGCCTGCCAAGAGGCGGTCCGGGCGTTCCTTGCCCGGACCGCCTTCAGTGTTTGTAAGGAAAAGCACATGAATTCGTTTGTTTCCACCACGGCGATCGAGGGACAGCAGCAAGCCGTCGCGGCCGAAGAGGTGGTGAGACTTACCGACGTCAAGCGGCGGTTCGGAGTCACCGCAGCGCTCGACGGCATTTCACTGACTGTGAAAAGGGGCGAGATCCTCGGCATCATCGGCCGCAGCGGCGCCGGCAAATCGACTCTGATCCGCTGCCTGAACGGCCTGGAGCGCGCCGACAGCGGCGAGATCTTCATCGAAGGCCGCGACATCACGGGACTTGCAGAACAGGAGCTGCAGCCGCTGCGCCGTCGCATTGGCATGATCTTCCAACATTTCAATCTGCTTTCCGCCAAAACCGTCGAGGAAAACGTCGCTCTGCCGCTGAAGATCGAGGGCGTTTCAAAGAACGAGCGCTTGAAGCGGGCGCATGAACTGCTCGATCTCGTCGGCCTTGCCGATAAGGCCAAGGCCTATCCTGCGTCGCTCTCCGGCGGCCAGAAACAGCGTGTCGGCATTGCCCGCGCGCTCGCCGCGCGCCCGGCGCTGCTGCTCTCCGACGAGGCAACGTCGGCGCTCGATCCCGAGACGACCCGGTCGATTCTGGCGCTGCTCAAGGACATCAACAGTAAACTTGGCCTGACCATTCTGCTGATCACGCACGAGATGGAAGTTGTGCGCGGCATTGCCGATCGCGTCGCCGTCATCGATGCCGGACGGATCGTCGAGGAAGGGCAGGTCTGGTCGGTCTTCGCCGACCCGCAGGCTGATATCACCAGGAGCTTGCTCGGCGGCATCCGCCCACAGCTTCCCGACCACATCGCCCGTCGGCTTTCGACAATCGCAGGAACCGAAGCCATTCTCAGCGTCGATCTTGCCGGACCAGAAGCGCAAGGTGCGCTCTTTGCCGAGCTCTCGGCGGCTCTGCCGCATTCCTTCCGCCTCGTCCATGGAGGCATCGATCACATTCAGAACCAGCCGGTGGCGCGGTTCTTCATCGCCATTCCCACGCGCGACTCCGGGCTTGCCGGAAAGGTCGAGCAATTTCTGACAGCCCGGTCCGCCCGGGTGGAGGTGCTTGGTTATGACACCGATCATGTTTGAACTGCTTCTTCGCTCGCTTTGGGAGACGGTCTTGATGACCGTCGCCTCGGGTGTGATCTCGCTCGTTGCCGGCCTGCCGCTCGGGCTTGCCCTCGTTGTAACGGCGCGCGGCGGCATCGCCGAAAACCTTTCGATCAATCGCGCCCTCGGCGCTGTCATCAACGGTTTCCGCTCGGTGCCCTTCATCATCCTGCTGGTTGCGCTGATCCCGCTGACGCGGCTGATCGTCGGCACCGCGCTCGGCACATGGGCGGCCATCGTGCCGCTCGCCATCGCCGCAACGCCCTACTACGCGCGCATCGCCGAAGTATCGCTGCGCGAAGTCGACCGCGGACTGATCGACGCCGTGCGCGCCATGGGCGGCAATCGCTGGACGATCATTCGTGAGGTGCTCGTACCCGAAGCGCTGCCTGGCATTGTCGCCGGTTTTACGGTGACGTTGGTGACTCTGATCGGCGCCTCTGCCATGGCGGGCGCGATCGGCGCCGGCGGCCTCGGCGATCTCGCCATTCGCTACGGCTATCAGCGCTTCGAAACCAATGTGATGATCGCGGTCGTGGCCGTTCTCATCGTTCTGGTCTGCGGCATCCAGTGGCTCGGCGACCAGCTGGTCGCCGGGCTCGACCACAAATAGTCAGCGCCGGAATCTGGCGGCGGGATGAGCGGCGGGCAACCTGCCGCTCTCGCCGCCGAAGAGCTTTTGCCGCAGCGGCCCTTCGCTGTAATCCGCCTTATAGACGCCGCGCTCCTGCAGCACAGGCACCACCAGGTCGACGAAATCGCGCAGGCTCTCCGGCGCCACCGTCCGCGCAAGATTGAAACCGTCGATGTCGCCCTCCTCGATCCAAGTCTTGAGATGATCGGCAATCTGCTCCGGCGAGCCCACGATCGGCTTCATCCGGCTCCCGAGCACCATCTGGTCGATGATGTCACGCTTCGTCACCGGCTTTGCCGCACGCTTGGTAATTGCCGCGAGCGCCGATTGGTTGGCGTTCGTCGAACTCTGGTCGATGACGTCGTCCGGACCATATTTTGAAAAATCGATACCGACGGAAGCGGAGTAATGCGCAAGTGAAGCTTCGACGCTGGCATGGCGTCGATAGTCCTCCAGCTTCTCCTGTGCCTGCCTCTCCGTCCGCCCGACGACGGGGGTGATTAGGTTCAGGATCTTCAAAGCGCCGGCGCCGCGGCCGAATGTCTCCGCTTTCGCCCGCAGCGCGTCGACGGTTGGCCGAACCGCCTTGGGGTTCGGGGCGGCGATGAAGACGCATTCGGCGTGGCGAGCGGCAAAATCCTGCCCGCGCGCCGAGGCGCCGGCCTGGAAGAGCAGGGGGGTGCGCTGCGGAGAGGGTTCGGAAAGATGGATGCCCTCCATCCTGTAATATTTGCCGTCGTGACGAACGGCGCGCACCTTCGACGGATCGGCATAGATGCCGCTCGCCCTGTCGCGCGAGACCGCGTCGTCGTCCCAACTGCCCTCCCAGAGCTTGTAGACGATCTCGAGATATTCCTCGGCTGCGTCGTAACGCGCATCATGTTCCGGCAACCTGTCGAAACCCATGCTGCGAGCAGCACTATCGAGATAACCGGTGACAATGTTCCAGCCGATCCGTCCCTTGGTCAGGTGATCGAGCGTCGACATGCGCCGCGCCAGCAGGAAAGGTGGCTCATAGGTGGTGTTGACGGTGACGCCGAAGCCCAGATGCTTCGTTACATAGGCCATCGCCGAAATCGGGATCAGCGGATCGTTGACAGGAATCTGTGCAGCCGCCTCGATGACCGGCGCCGGACTGCCCTTGTAGACGTCATAAACGCCGACAATATCGGCCAGGAAGATGCCGTCGAGCTTGCCGCGCTCAGCGGTCTCGGCAAACTCCGTCCAATAAGCGAGATCGGTATAGTGCATCGAACGGTCGCTCGGATGCGTCCAGAGGCCGTGATTGATATGCCCGACGCAATTCATGTCGAAGGCATAGATCTGCATTGTCTTCATGAGGCAGGTCCTAAGGCCGGCGATAGAAATCAATGATTTGCTGCTTTATTTATCCTAAGTCTGTATCGCACGAGGTGCTTGTGAAATGGTAGGCTACGGATGAAAAAAGCCGGAGGAAACGCATGACGAAGAAGACGCTGTCGGATTGGGAGGAACTTGCGCAGAAGGAACTGCATGCCGCGCCCGAGACGCTCACCTGGCGCACGCCGGAAGGCATTGCCGTCAAGCCGCTCTATACGGCCGAGGATCTCGAGGGCGCCGAGCACCTTGGTTCGCTTCCCGGTTTTGCGCCCTTTACCCGTGGGCCGCGCGCAACGATGTATGCCGGCCGACCCTGGACGATCCGCCAATACGCCGGCTTCTCCACCGCCGAGGCGTCGAATGCGTTCTACCGCAAGGCGCTTGCTGCCGGGCAGCAGGGTGTCTCCGTAGCCTTCGATCTCGCGACCCACCGCGGCTATGACAGCGACCATCCCCGCGTCGAGGGTGATGTAGGCAAGGCCGGTGTGGCAATCGACAGTGTCGAGGACATGAAGATCCTGTTCGACGGCATTCCGCTGGAGAAGATTTCCGTCTCCATGACGATGAACGGCGCCGTCATCCCGATCCTCGCTTCCTTCATCGTGGCGGGCGAGGAACAGGGTGTCCCGAAGGCCGAACTGTCCGGAACCATCCAGAACGACATCCTCAAGGAGTTCATGGTCCGCAATACCTATATCTATCCGCCCGAACCCTCGATGCGGATCGTCGCCGACATCATCGAATATACCGCAAGGGAGATGCCGAAATTCAACTCGATCTCGATCTCCGGCTATCACATGCAGGAGGCCGGCGCGACGCTGGTGCAGGAGCTCGCCTTCACGCTTGCGGACGGCCGCGAATATGTCCGCGCGGCGATCGCCAAGGGCCTCCATGTCGATGACTTCGCCGGAAGGCTCTCCTTCTTCTTTGCGATTGGCATGAATTTCTTCATGGAGGCGGCCAAGCTGCGCGCCGCCCGGCTGCTTTGGACCCGCATCATGGAGGAGTTCCAGCCGAAGAAGGCTTCCTCGCTGATGCTGCGCACCCATTGCCAGACGTCGGGTGTCTCGCTGCAGGAACAGGACCCTTATAACAACATCATCCGCACCGCTTTCGAGGCGATGTCGGCAGTGCTCGGCGGCACGCAGTCGCTGCATACCAATTCCTTCGACGAGGCGATTGCGCTGCCGACGGAATTTTCAGCCCGCGTCGCCCGCAACACCCAGCTCATTCTGCAGCATGAAACCGGCGTCACCAAGGTGGTCGATCCACTTGCCGGCTCCTACTACGTCGAAAGCCTGACGAAGGAACTGGCTGACACGGCCTGGGCGCTGATCGAAGAGGTCGAGGCGCTCGGCGGCATGACGAAAGCCGTCAATGAGGGGCTGCCGAAGCGGTTGATCGAAGAGGCCGCGACCCGCCGCCAGGCGGCGATCGACAAGGGCGAAGAAGTCATTGTTGGCGTCAACAAGTATCGCCTGGAGACCGAGGAAGAGATCGACATCCTGGCGATCGACAATGCGGCGGTACGCGGCGCCCAGATCAGGCGGATCGAAGAAACGAAGCGTCGCCGCGATGGCGCGAAAGCGGCCGAAATGCTTCACGCTCTTTCGGACGTCGCCCGCAGCGGGCGGGGCAATCTGCTCGCCGCTGCCGTCGAGGCGGCACGCGCACGCGCTACCGTCGGCGAGATATCGGATGCGATGCGGCAGGCCTTTGGCGATCACGCCGCAACGCCTGAGGTCATCAAGGACGTCTATGGCGAGGCCTATCGCAACGAGCCGGAGCTTGCCGTGTTGAAAACCCGCATGGCGGAGGTGACGGAGACGATGGGGCATCGGCCGAAGATCATGGTCGCCAAACTCGGCCAGGACGGACACGACCGGGGCGCCAAGGTGATCGCATCGGCCTTCGGCGATATCGGCTTTGACGTGCTCGCCGGACCGCTGTTCCAGACGCCCGACGAAGCAGCCAGGATGGCGATCGGCGAAACAGTCAATGTCATCGGTGTTTCATCGCTTGCGGCAGGCCACAAGACGCTGTTGCCGCAGTTGATCGACAGACTGAAGGAGCAGGGCGGCGGCGATATCATCGTCGTCTGCGGCGGCGTCATCCCCCGGCAGGACTATGAATTCCTGCACGAACACGGCGTTGCGGCCGTATTCGGGCCGGGGACGAACGTTCTCGAAGCGGCGAACTCCGTCCTCGACCTGCTGCAGGGCAGGCGGCGAAACCAATAGCTCATAACATTTGCGCAATTCCGGACGCAAAACCGCTGCGCACTTTTGCGGAATTGCTTAGAGCAGCCCGCGCTTCGCGAGGTTGCTCATCAGCGCCGAAATGCCGAAGGTCCAGGGCGGGCATTCGGTGGAGAGGCGCACCGTGTTGACGAGCGTACCGAGCCCCGCCGAAGAAATCTCGACTACGTCGCCGATCTTGTGCGTAAAGCCCTGTTTCGGCGCGTCGCGATCCTGCGTCGGCGCAAACAGCGTGCCGAGAAACAGCATGAAACCGTCAGGATACTGGTGGTGGGGGCCGAGCGTCTGTTTGACGAGATCGGTCGGGTCACGGCTGATCTGCGACATCGAACTCTTGCCATGCAGCACGAAACCATCCTGCCCAGTGACCTTCAGGTCGAGCTCGGCCTTGCGCACGTCATCCAGGCCGTAACCGGCATCGAACAGGCGGATGAAGGGGCCGATCGAGCAGGAAGCATTGTTGTCCTTGGCCTTGCCGAGCAAGAGCGCCGAGCGGCCCTCGACGTCGCGCAGATTGACGTCGTTGCCGAGCGTCACGCCCTTGATCTCGCCGCGGCTGTTGACCGCGAGCACGACTTCCGGCTCCGGGTTGTTCCAGGTCGAGATCGGATGCAGGCCGACATCCGCGCCCCACCCGACTGAGGAGAGCACCGGCGCCTTGGTGAAGACCTCGGCATCAGGACCGATGCCGACTTCGAGATATTGCGACCACATGCCCTCGTCGATCAGGGCCTGCTTGACCTTGGCCGCCTCGGGCGAACCGGCCTTGAGATTGGTGAGGCTACCGCCGATCAGCGCACTGACGCGCTCGCGGATCGAGGCGGCGCGATCGGGATTGCCGGCTGCCTTCTCCTCGATGACGCGCTCGATCATCGACTGCGCGAAGGTGACGCCGCAGGCCTTGACCGCCTGCAGGTCGGCGGGTGCAAGCAGGTGGGGATGCGCCGCATCCGGCGCTCCTGTGCTGTTGGCGGCGATCTCCTCCAGCGAACCGATCGCCTTGCCATTTGCGGCTCGGGCGAATCCGGCGGCATCCTGCCTCTCCAGCAGGACGCTCAGCGTCGGCGTTTCGCGCGACGTGATATCGATGAGCATTCCCTCCCGAAGCGTAACGATGCTCGGGCCGGCAATCTCGGGGTTCCAGACACGGCCGACAAAAAGACCGGCCCAAGCAGCGGCATCGAGAAGAGAATGAGACATGGTGATCTTCCGTCGCAGGCGAGCGGGGGAGCGCTCTTTATAAATTTTGAGGTCGTTGCCGCCCTCCAGCCCGGCAGCGGTCGAAATCGATCACATTCACGGAGATGGAGCAAGGTAGGTCGGGGAAAAAGACTTTCGCCGGATCGGATCGAATGGGTGGTCGGCGATCGGAATTCCAGTGAGCGAAAGGCGTAAATAACTATTTAGATACATAATAATCATTGTTTTACAGATGGTTAGATACACACACTAGCGATTTCACCTCTCACCTTGCCTTGACAGGAGCCAACTTTCGTTATCTGTTTTGGCCGACATGGATGATGCCGGCGTCGGCCGGCGCCAAGACAATCCAGGGAGGATATTGCAGCGATGTTGAGATTTGCCGTCGTCGGAATCGACCATGGGCATACGTTCGATCACGTGAAGGGATTGCTCGCCTCAGGCGGCGAGTTTGTCGGCTATTGCCCTCAGACCTCGGTGCCGGCGTTGCGCGAGGCCTTCGAGAAGACTTATCCCGATGTGCCGCAGATCGACCGGGAGAAGCTGTTTGCCGATCCGTCGATCGACGTTATCTGCATTGCCGCAATCCCGCGCGACCGCGCCGGTCTTGCCATCCGCGCGATGAAGGCGGGCAAGGACGTGATGACCGACAAGCCTGGCGTGACAACCTTCGCCCAGCTTGAGGAAGTCAAGAAGACCGTTGCCGAGACCGGCAAGATCTTCTCCATCTGCTTTTCCGAGCGCCATTGTGTGCGCTCTGCCGTCAAGGCCGGCAAACTCGTCGCCGAGGGCGCGATCGGCAAGGTGATCCAGACGCTCGGCGTCGGTCCGCACCGGCTGCAGTTGCCGACCCGGCCGGACTGGTTCTTCGATCCGGAAGCCTTCGGCGGCATTATCGTCGATATCGCTTCCCACCAGGTCGACCAGTTCCTGTTCTACACCGGCTCGACGTCGGGCGAGGTCATCGCCAGCTCGATCGGCAATTTCGGCATGCCCGACAAGCCCGCCTTCCAGGATTTCGGCGAGGTGCTGCTGCGCTCCGATAGGGCAGCGGGCTATGTCCGTGTCGACTGGTTCACACCGGAGGCGCTACCGACCTGGGGCGACGGACGCCTCACCATCCTTGGCACCGAAGGCTATATCGAGCTGCGCAAATATATCGATATCGCCGGCCGGCCGGGCAAGGATCACCTCTTCCTCGTCAACGGCAAGGAAATGACCCACATCGACTGCAGTGGTGAAAAACTCGACTATTTCGATGCTTTCACTGCCGACGTCGGCAATCGCACCCAGACGGCGATGACGCACGAGCACGTGTTCGAAGTCTGCCGCCTTTCGCTCGAAGCCCAGGCGAAAGCCGCGCGCATCGGCGCTCGCTGAGGAGGATATCATGACCAGGAAATTGCGCGTCGGGGTCATCGGCGCAGGCATCGCTGCGCGGCATCTGACCGGCTTCGGCTGGAACAAGGAGCTCTTCGAGGTTCCGGTCCTCTGCTCGCTCGACGAGGAGCGCGGCAAGGCGCTGTGCGAGGAATTCGGGATCGTCGAATACACGCAGGATGCCGATTCGCTGTTTGCTCGCGACGACCTCGACATTATCGACATTTCAACGCCGCCGAGCTCGCATTTCGAACTCTGCCGCAAGGGTATCGAATCCGGCAAGCACGTGATCTGCGAGAAGCCGCTCTTCGGCTCGATCGCCGAGGTCGACGAGATGGAACGCATCCTTGCGCGCTTCCCCGGCAGGAAGCTGATGCCGATCTTCCAGTATCGCTACGGCTCCGGCCTGCAGAAGCTGAAGCTGCTGATCGAGCGCGGCCTCGCCGGCAAGCCGTTCCTGACGACGATCGAGACCCATTGGTGGCGCGGCCCGGATTATTATGCCGTTCCGTGGCGCGGCAAGTGGGCAACCGAGCTCGGCGGCGGCCTTCTCGGCCATGCCATCCACGCCCATGACATGCTGAATTATGTGCATGGCCCCTGCGCCGAGGTGTTTTCCTATGGCGCCACGCTGGTCAATCCGATCCAGGTCGAAGATACGGCCGCCCTTTCGGTGAAGATGCAGAACGGCTCGCTGGCGACGCTGTCGATGACGCTCGGGTCACGCAAGGAGATCTCGCGACTGCGCTTCTGCTTCAACGATCTCGTCGCCGAAAGTATCATCGAACCCTATACGATGGGACGCGATCCGTGGACGTTCGTCGCGGGGACAGAGGAACATCGGGCGCGGATCGACGAGGCGCTCGCCACCTACGTGCCCGGCGAGGATGGCTACACCCGTCAGTTCGAACTCTTCCACAAGGCGATCGTTGAGGACAAGGAACCACCGGTGACTTTGCAGGATGCCCGCAATTCGCTGGAGCTGGTAACCGCAGCCTATTTCTCGCAGCGCACCGGCCGGCCGACGTCGATGCCGATCGCCGCCGATCATCCGCTCTACCGCTCCTGGCTCCCCGAAGAGGAACGCAGCGTCTGAGCAGGGGAGGGCCCTCCTATGCTGAAATCCTTCGAGCATGTCGGCATGACGGTCGGCGACATGGACCGCGCCATCGATTTTTACTGCGGCCTGCTTGGTCTCAGCCTCGTGCTGCGCAAGACGATGGCGAATGGCATGCAGGTGGCGTTCCTCGATGCAGGCGGCGGCATGCTGGAGGTATTCGCCCCACTCGGCGGTGCATCGAGGGCGGTCGACGTGCCTGAAGATACGGCCGGCGTCCGGCACCTTACCTTCCATTTCGACAATGTCGACGAGACCTTCGCCCGACTTGAACAGGCGGGCGTCGAGATCAAGGAGCGTCCGCGGCTCGCCGTCCATTCCGAGATGCTGAACAAGATCGCCTTCGTTCGCGATCCCGACGGCATCATCGTCGAGCTTGCCGAACGCTCTCAGAGCCGCCAGGGTTGACGCAGGTCCTGCCGATCGCTTCGCCGCGGGCGGTCAGACCGTCCCGCAGCAGATTGATCAGGCGCCGGATGAGCTTTGCTGTCATCGACAGCTCCCTTCAGCTTGCCCGCTTGGCGCTGATATAGTTGCGCCAGCCGCCAAGCGCCGTGATTTCCTCGGCATCTTTCACCGCATGGACCTCACAGAGAAAACCGGAAACGCTCGTGCCGTCATCGAGCGCCACTTTTCCGATGCCGAGCGGCGCCGGGATCTTCTGGACGAAGCGGCCGAAAGCATCGGCGGGCAGCGCCCAGACCTCGACCTCCAGCCCGCGGCCCTTGTAGCCCGGCTCACGGACAAGACCGGGCTTTGGCGGCACGGTGTCCGGCAGCACGAAGAGACGGTATTCGCCTGATGTGTTGCAGGTCTTGACTAGGCGGGCACCAGCGCCGGTCAGCTCATGATTGAGCGGCATGCCGGTCAGATGCGCGCCAACGACTGCGATTTCGACGAAACCGTCATCGCCAGGCGCAACACGGCTCGTCTCGGGGATAACAGCCCGCCGGTCGATGCCCATGCCGGAGCTTGCGGCGCGATGCAGCGCATCGGCAAGCGGCGCCAGCGCGTCATCGGTGAAGGCGGGTGCGATGACGGTGACGCCGCCCGGCAAGCCGCCTTTGCCGAACCCGGCCGGAACGGCAATCGCGGCGCAATCAAGCAGGTTGACGAAATTGGTGTAACGGCCGAGGCGGCCGTTGAGCACGACGGGATTGGCGAGCATATCGGCGACGGTGTAGGTGGTTGGTGCGGTCGGCAGAAGAAGCACATCCGCCTTTTCCCATTCGGCTTCGGTCTTGCGGCGCAGCTCCTCCAGCCGGTAGCGGCCGTCGAAGGCCTCGACCGCGGTCTTGCCTTTGGCGCCTTCGATGATTCCTCTGACGGTCGGATCGAAATCGGCGGCGTTGGTGGCGAGGAAATCCTCGACCGCGGCCAGTCGCTCGGCGACCCACGGCCCGTCGTAGAGCAGAGCGGCAGCCTCGCGGAATGGGGTGTAGTCGAAGGGAACGATGGTTGCCCCGAGCGCCTTTGCGCGCTCGATTGCCTGGTCGTAGAGCGCCTCCACTTCCGTGTCGCCGAAGAATTCCCGCTCGGCGCCTGCCAGGACGCCGATGCGCAGGCCCGATACCGGCAAGTTCGCCGGCTTGGCGCGGCGCGAGAAGGGATCGGCGGCATCGAAGCCTTCGGCGACCTTGCGGATCGCGACGCCGTCGCCGACGGTCGCGGCAAAGATCGTGATGCAGTCGACGCTCTTGCAGGCAGGGACAGCGCCGGTATTCGGCAGGAGACCCGGCGTCGGCTTGATGCCGACCAGATTGTTGAAGGCGGCCGGCACGCGGCCGGAGCCCGCCGTATCCGTGCCGAGCGCGAAGACGGCAAGGCCGGAGGCCACCGTGACCGCCGATCCGGAACTTGAGCCGCCCGAGATATAGGCCGCATCGAAGACCGAGCGCGGCGCGCCATAGGGCGAGCGCGTGCCGTTGAGGCCGGTCGCGAACTGATCGAGATTGGTCTTGCCGATGACGATGGCGCCGGCTGCTCTCAGCCGCGCGACAACGGTGGAGTCCGCCTTCGGCCGATACGCATAGGCGGGGCAGGCGGCGGTCGTCGGCAGGCCTGCGGCGTCGATATTGTCCTTCACCGCGAAGGGTACGCCCCAGAGCGGCAGGCTGTTTGCCTCAGGCGCGCGTGCCATCAAGTCTTTCGCGGCAGCGCGCAGTTCTTCGTCGGGCACCGGCGTAATGAAAATTGCCGCATCTCTAGAGGCGGCGCGACGGACAATCACCTCTTCGATGGCGTCGAGCGGCGTCAGGCCAGATTGATAGGCGGCGCGAAGGCTTGAGAGATCGAGAATGGTCGGCAGCATGTCAGCATTCCTCCAGGACGACGATGATATCGCCGGCTTTGACGTTTCTTCCCGGCCCAGCGCGCAGGTCGCGGACGCGGCCTGCCGCATGGGCGGTGACGTTGATTTCCATTTTCATCGATTCGATGATGGCAAGTGTATCGCCGGCCGCAACCGGGGCGCCCGGCTCGACCAGCAATTTCCAGATATTGCCGGGCACGGCGCTGGCAACCCCGAAGCAGCCGTCGGGAATATCCCCATCCGGGCTTGCACCCGTACCTTCATCGGTGACGAAGCTGTCGAGCCCCTCTTCCTTCCAGCGCTGGCGCTCGGCATCGAAGGCGGCCTGCTGGGTTGCCTTGAAGCGGCCGATCGATGCCGCGTTCGCCTGCAATTCTTTCTCATAGGCGGCATAGGAGAATTCCGTCTCCTCGATCCTGACCGGATAGCCGCCATGCGGGAAGGCGGCACGCGCCTCCGTCAGCTCCTGATTGCTGACCGGGAAGAAACGGATCTGGTCGAAGAAGTTGAGAAGCCAGGGTTTTCCTCTGGCAAAAGCCGGCGTCTCCCGCCATGTGTTCCAGACCTGGATGGTGCGGCCGAAGAGCTGATAGCCGCCCGGTCCCTCCATGCCGTAAATGCACATATAGGCGCCGCCGATGCCGACGGCGTTCTCAGGCGTCCAGGTGCGGGCGGGATTGTATTTCGTCGTCACGAGGCGATGGCGCGGATCGGTCGGGGTCGCAACCGGCGCTCCGAGATAGACGTCGCCGAGACCGAGTACGAGATAGCTCGCATTAAAGACGATATCGCGGACGGCCTGTTCGTCGGGAAGACCGTTGATGCGGCGGATGAACTCGATATTCGACGGGCACCAAGGCGCGTTCGGGCGCACGAGTTCCTGATACTTGCGCATCGCAAGCTCCGCATCCGGATCATTCCAGGAGAGCGGCAGATGCACGATGCGGCTTGGCACCTTGACCTCCTGTGCAGGGGGAAGCGTCGCCTCGATCTCGGAGAGCAGGCCGAGCAGGCGACGGCGCGTCAGCTGCGTGCCGTCATAGTGGATCTGCAGCGAGCGGATGCCGGGGGTGAGGTCGATGACGCCGGACAGGCGGGCCTCGATGACTGCCTGCATCAGCAGGTGCACCCGCAGCCGCAGCGCGATATCGAGCGTCATCGGGCCATATTCGACGAGCAGATTGTCGTCGCCCTGGCGGCGATAGACGACGGAAACCGGACCGTCTTCGCCGACGCCGACGATCGGCGAACCCGTCTCTTCTGCGGCCCGCCGCACCGCCGGACCGGCAATCGGGTCTTCCGGACGCGCCACGGCATGGAAACGGATGCGGTCGCCGGGCTTGAACTGGCCCATCTTCCACTGCTCCTCACGCGCGATCACAGCCGGACAGACGAAGCCGCCAAGGCTCGGACCATCCGGACCGAGGATAATGGGCATGTCGCCGGTGAAATCGATCGCCCCGATCGCATAGGCATTGTCATGCAGGTTGGAGGGGTGCAGCCCGGCCTCGCCGCCATCCCTACGCGCCCATTGCGGGGCCGGGCCGATGAGGCGAACACCGGTGCGGGCGCTGTTGAAATGCACCTCGTAGGCCGTCGAAAACAGCGTCTCGATATCGCTGTCCTCGAAGAAGTCAGGCGCCCCATGCGGGCCGTAGACCACGCCGACATCCCATTCGCGCGTCAAGGCGGCGGGCTCGACAGCTGGGTTAGCCGGTTCGGCTGGCGCCTGCCGGGCAAAATGCAGCACATGCCCCATCTTCAGTGTGCCGGTGGCGTTGCCGCCAAACTGGCCGAGGCCGAATGTCGCGCGCGAGCCAAGCACGACGGGTGCTGCAAAACCGCCGGCGACGGCGAGATAAGCGCGCTGCCCCGGTCCTTCGATCGTGCCGATCGACAGAACCTGGCCGGCCTGGATCGTGACTAGTTCGCCGTGCGGCAGTTTTACGCCATCGCATGTCATTGACATCCGGGCGCCCGCAAGCGCGATCGTCTGATCGGCATAAAACCGCAGTGTCGGGCCGGAAACGGTCAGTTCCAGTGCGGCCGTCACATCGGTATTGCCGACCAACCGGTTGGCATGGCGGAAGGAGCGCTCATCCATCGGTCCGCTCGGCGGCACGCCGACATGCCAGAGGCCGAGCCGGCCCGGCAGTTCCTGAATGCTCGATTGCGCACCCGGAGCGAGTACCTCGACGACATCGGGAACGAAGGCGAAGTCGCGCAGCGCCGTTGTCGCGACCTTGGCGCCGGCAAGAAGTTCGGACGCGGCGATGGTCCTGAGATAGTCGAGATTGGTCTCGATGCCTGAAATCGATGTCGCCGCAAACGCTGCCTTCAGCTTCTCGATCGCCGCCGGCCGGTCTTCCGCCGCCACGATCAACTTGGCAAGCATCGGGTCATAGAAGGGCGTCACCTCGGTTCCCGTCTCGATCCAGCCGTCGACGCGGGCATCATTGGGGAAAACGACCTCGGTCAACAGGCCGGCACTCGGGCGGAAATCGGCATGCGGCATCTCGGCATAGATCCGCATCTCGATCGCAGCACCCTTCGGCTTCAGGGCTCCCGCACCCGAGAGTACGTCCTCGCCCGCCGCCTGCCGGATCATCCATTCGACGAGATCGATGCCGAAGACGGCTTCCGTGACGGGATGCTCGACCTGCAGGCGGGTATTGACCTCGAGGAAATAAAATTCCTCGCGCAGGGGATCATAGATGAATTCGACGGTGCCGGCCGATTCATAGGAAACCGAGCGTCCCAGATCGACCGCCGCCTTGTGCAGCCGCACCCGTATTTCCGAGGAAAGGCCGGGGGCAGGGGTCTCCTCGACCACCTTCTGGTTTCGCCGCTGCAATGAACAGTCGCGCTCGCCGAGCGCGATCACTCTGCCCTTGCCGTCACCGAAGATCTGCACCTCGACATGGCGCGCTTCCGCAACGAAACGCTCGATATAGACACGCGCATCGCCGAAGCTGGCTCGTGCGGTTCGCTGCACGCTTTCGAAGGCGGCTTCGAGACCTGCCGCATCGGCGCAGAGCTGCATGCCGATGCCGCCGCCGCCGGCCGTGCTTTTCAGCATGACGGGATAGCCGACGGTCTCTGCGGCCGACAGCGCTTCTTCGACGTTCTGCAAGAGATCGGTGCCGGGCAGCAGCGGCACGCCGCTCGCTTTCGCCAGTTCGCGCGCCGTGTGCTTCAGGCCGAAGGCCGACAGATGCTCCGGTCGCGGGCCGATGAAAGCGATGCCTTCGGCGGCGAGCCGCTCGGCAAAGCCGATATTCTCCGAGAGGAAGCCGTAGCCTGGATGCACGGCCTCAGCCCCCGTCACCTTGCAGGCGGCGATGACGGCATCGACATTGAGATAGCTCTCAGCGGCAGGCGCCGGGCCGAGGCGCACGGCCTCATCGGCAGTCAGCGCCGGCTTGGAAAACCGATCGGCATCGGAATAGACGGCAACCGAAGCGATGCCCATCCGCCTCAATGTCCGGATAACCCGGACGGCGATTTCGCCGCGATTGGCGATGAGGACCTTGGTGAACATCAATCAGTCCTCGCCGTCCCAGATCAGCACCCGGATCGGCGTCGGATCGAAACCGTTGCAGGGATTGTTGATCTGCGGGCAATTGGAGATAACGCAGAGCACATCCATGTAAGCCACCAGCTCGACATAGTCCCCAGGCGCAGAAATGCCGTCGACGATGGTCATCTCGCCATTCGGCTTGATCGGCACGTTCATGAAGAAGTTGATGTTCGGCACGATGTCGCGCTTGCTCATGCCGTGCCTGGTCACCTCAAGGACGAAATTGTCGCGGCAGGCATGCAGGTATTTCGTGCCGTGACCGAAGCGCACGGTGTTGCTCTCGCAGGAGCAGGCGCCGGCTGAGGTATCGTGCCGGCCACAGCTGTCGGCTGTCATGACAAGCATGACGTTGCCTTCGTTCGAGATAATCTTCGTGCCGGTGCCGATATAGGCGCCACCTTGTGCCCGCATCGTATCCTGGTTGGAATAACGCTCGGCAAAATCATCGGCGCGATAGAACAGCGTGTCGATCGCCTGCTGGCCATAGCTGTCTTCGATGCGGATCGTCTGGCCCTTGCGGACGATGCCAGACCATGGCGCTTCGGCCGGAATGAAATGATCCTGAACGGCATTTTCGAGGCTGCGCGAAGCTGAAGTCTTGATGAAATCGTTCATCATCGTCTCTCCTCAGGCCAGCATCGCGGCGTTGTTCTCGAAGCCTCGAAGGGCTTCGGCGGTCGCCGTGCGTGCGAGATCGTCGACTGCGGGCACGGATGCGCGAAAGCGCGTGACGATGACAGGCTTCGGCGCATAGACCGGGTCGGGATCGAGGGGATGCGGGCAATTCGAGAAGCCGACGATCATGTCCATCTCGGCGCGCAGCTCGGCATAATCGCCGCTGTTGGAGAGCTTGCCGCGCCAGTGGAAGCCACCGTCATCGTCGACGCGGACAGGAGCGAAGAGATTGAGAATCGCAGGAATGTCGCGCCTGGCAAGACCGAGCTTGCCGGCAACGAGCACGAGATTGTCGCGGGTGTTGCGGGTCTTGGCGCCGGGATATTTTGCGGCGTTCGAAGCCGCCGTCGAGCCGCCCATCAGGCAGTCATGGGCACCGGAACTATCCTCGATCAGCGAAAACATCACCCGACCCATATCCGAGAAGATAACGCGGCCCTTGCCGAGAGCAGTCGTCCACTGCACCTTGACCGTATCGACAAGATTGAGCCTTTCGCTGGTGTCGGCAGCGTTCCAGGCGACAAGCGCCACGGTCGATCCGCCTTCGCCCTGATCGATACGGAGCGCCTCGCCGCACTTCAGCGCGGTCGACCAGTACCAGCCGCCGGGGATGGTTTCCTGGTGGATGATCGCGGCCGCATCGATGGCGGGCGCGGGCAGGGGGCTCGGCGCCGGCAGGGCCTTCGGGGCGAATTCCAACCCCTTCTTCTGATGTTCCTCGTAACGCTGCCGGTTGGCGGCGATTTCTTCGGGCGAACGCCTGACATGCATCATGGTTTTTCTCCTGACGGACTGGAAGCCGGGTCGTCCCGGCGAAGGCCCAGAGAAATGACCGGGCCGTCCCGGTCGGGGCTGAAGACGGAGGGCGCGCCGGCAAGCCTCGGCGGCCAGATCGAAATGTCCTTGGTAATGGTCGCGCCGTAGCGCTCCTTCTCTTCCGGGCGGTCACGCCGCCGCTCGAAGGCGACGACGCGCGTCGCCAGCGTGAAGGCCTCGCGCATGTCGTGCGTCACCATGACGACGGTCATCTGCGTTTCGTGCCAGAGCCGCTTCATCAAGGTATGGATTTCGGCGCGAATGCCGGGATCGAGCGCACCGAAGGGTTCGTCGAGCAACAGCACCTTCGGCTTCATGATCAGGGCCTGCGCCAGCGCCAGGCGCTGCTGCATGCCGCCGGATAGTTGCGCCGGATATTTGTCCTCGGCGCCGGAAAGGCCGACTTCGGCAATCAGCCGCCGAGCCTCGTCGACCGCGCTGCGACGAGCGGCGCCGAAAAGCTTCGCCTTGTAGCGGGAGGCGGAGAATTCCCGCCCGAGCAGCACATTGCCGAGCACGGTCAGGTGCGGGAAAACGGAATAGCGCTGGAAGACGACGCCACGATCCGGTCCCGGCTCGGCCGGCAGGGGTTCGCCGTCAAGCAGGATCGTGCCCCGCGTCGGCCGCTCCTGGCCGAGCAGCATGCGCAGGAAGGTCGTCTTGCCACAGCCGGACGGGCCCACAAGGGCGACGAAGGCCCGCGAGGCGACCGTCAGCGACACCTGTTCGAGCACGATCTGGTTGCCATATTCCTTCCAGACCTTTTCGATCACCAATTCGCTCATGCCTGCTTCTCCAGCTCAGACCAGGGGAAGACGGCGATGCGGATGCGATCGAGGATGTAGTTCATGACCACGGCGAGCAGCGTGATCCAGACGACATAGGGAAAGATGATATCCATCGAGAGATAGCGGCGGACGAGGAAGATGCGGTAGCCGAGACCGGAATCCGACGAGATCGCTTCGGCGGCGATCAGGAACAGCCAGGCGGGGCCGAGCTGAAGTCTGAGGCAGGTGATCAGTCGGGGCAGCACCTGCGGGAGCACGACGCGAAGGCCGATCTGCCAGGACGAGCCGCCGAGTGTTTCAGCCTTGACGATCTGTTCGCGTGGCAGTTCCAGCGCCTTCAACGCGAGGTCGCGGATCATTGTCGGTGCGACGCCGATGACGATGAGCGTGATCTTGGAGGCTTCGCCAAGTCCCATGGCGATGAAGAGGATCGGCAGCAGCGCCAGCGGCGGCACCATGGAAATAACAGCGACGAAAGGCGAGAGCAGCGCCCTCATATAAGGCAACATGCCGATCAGCATGCCGATGACAAGCGCGGTGATCGTGGAGATGCCGAGGCCGGCAAACAGGCGCACCAAGCTCGCCCCAGTGTCGGACCAGAGCAGATATTCGCCGGTGCGCGGATCGGCGACGAAGACCAGGCGATCAATCGCATCGGCAAAACCGGCAAAACCGGGCAGTAGCTTATCGTTGGCGTTTTCCGCCAGCCGCGCCGCCGAGCCGAAAGTGTAGGCAACGATCAGCAGCACGAAGGGCAGCAGCGTCAGGGCAAGCTGCGCGCCCCGGCTCGGCCTCGTATTGATCCAGCGCATAGGGAAGCTCCGCTTATAAAGGATGGCGGCGCGGGCAAGCCGCGCCGCTGCTTAAACATCGCTCAGAGCGAAGCGTCGGCGGCAGCCTTCATATAGCTCTCGGTGAAGCGCAGCTTGACGTTGCCGCTGTCGCCGAGAATTTTGCCGTCCGGCATTTCGATGCCGATCACATCAGCGGACGGCGCGCCATTGCCGAGCAGACCCTTTTCGAACAGGAAGTTGCGGACGAGATCCATCGTCTTCGGCAGGCTGCCCGACGCAGTAAATGCGACGGCATCGGCCGGCTTGGCGAACAGCTTGGTGGCGGCAAGCTGGGCTTCGAAGCCCTTGAGATCCGTGCCCGATGCCGAGCCCATTGCCTCCCGCGCAGCCTTGCCGTCGGCGCTGTCGGCCGTCAGGAGTGCTGCGGTCTCATACCAGATGCCGGCAAGTGCCTTGCCGAAATTCGGATTGTCCTTCAGCACGCCCGTATTGGCGACCATCAGGTCGATGATCTCGCCCGGCACCTGCGAGCTGTCGAAGACTTTCTTGGCCGTGGGATCTTCGAGAATGGTCGAGACCAGCGGGTTCCAGGTGACGACGGCGGTCACGTCAGCCGTCTTATAGGCGGCGACCATATCGGCATCGGAGGTGTTCACAACCTTCACATCGCGCTCAGTCATCTTGATGCCTTCGAGCGCGCGGGCCAGCAGGTAGTGCGAGACGGAGAATTCGACGAGGTTGACGTTCTGGCCCTTGATGTCGGCAAGGCTCGCCTTGTCCTTCAGGATGACGGCATCATTGCCGTTCGAGAAGTCGCCGACGATGACGGCCGTCGTATCGACGCCGCCGGCAGCCGGGATCGACAGGCCGTCCATATTGGTGAGGGTCACGGCATCGAACGCGCCTGCCGTATACTGGTTCATCGACTCGACGTAGTCGTTGAATTGGGTGACCTCGATCTTGATGCCGTATTTGTCGGCCCATTTCTTGACGATGCCGTGATCGGCCGCATAGCCCCAGGGCATCCAGCCGACGTAGATCGACCAGGCGACCTTGAAATCGGTCCTCTGCGCTGCATCGGCCCAGGTGCCCAAGCCCAGCATCAGGGAGGCAGTCAAGGCGGTGATGGAAAGAAGCTTCGAAAAAGTCTGCATTTGAAATTCCCCTTTTGCTTTTCTCAAAAAGGGATCGGCAAAGACCATCGCGCCGCCAATCCCTTGGCTTACGAGGTCTCCCGGGCTTTTGTCCCGCCGTGCATCCAGCGGGATGTCTCCCCACCGGCGGCAGCTCTCGGACCAGTCACGCCTCGCGACGTCGGAACCCTAGCCACCAACTCTGCAACTATCGCAGCAAAAGGCGTGCCAAATGACAAAGCATTGATTTTATTGAGCGGACAGTCAGTCTCATTCCTTGGGAAGTCGCACAGTGCATGCACTTGCACAGAAAATGTGCGCCTCATGCCATCAGCTTGGGCGCTGATCTCCTATGCTCCGTCAAAAGCCAGGAGAGCAGAGAGAAATCAGAATGCCGATCTGCGAACGGCCTTCGCGCTAGTTCCGGAAAGCGCCGGCGGGGATGGTCGTCACCAGCCTGATATCGCGGCGAAAATCCGACGGCGACATGCCGGCGATGTGGCGGAAGGACTTGTTGAAGGCGCTGATCGAGCCGAAGCCGCTGTCCATCGCCACCTGCAGCACGTTGGCGCCTTCGCTCATCAGCATCGCCTGAGCACGCGAGAGCCGCAGCAGTGTCACATATTTGCTGAGCGTCATGCCGGTCGATCGCTTGAACAGGTTCATCGCATATTTCGGATGCAGGTCGGCGGCGCGAGCGATATCGACCGAATCGATATCCTGCAGGAAGTTGGCGGCGATGAAATCGCACATGCGCGCGACGCTCCGCGACGAATGCGGCTGCGGCTGATCGCTTTCGAGACTGACGGCCGTCTTCGACGTCGTCATCGAATAGGGTTCGAGCGCGATGCGCTCGATGCGCAGCAGCAACTCGTCGACGGCATGCTGGGCCTTGGCGGGATCACCCGAGTTCACATATCGGACCCAGCGGGTGAAATTCTCGTTGTCGGCGGCATCCGTTGCCGAGGTCAGCAGCGTCTCGCCCGTCATCAGCCGGCTTGAGATGTTGATCGGCAGCCGCAGCCGGAAGAAATAGACGAGCGGCAGGTGCGCACCGGCATAGAGCGAATCATCCGAGGATTCATCCATCTGATGCGGCTGGCCTCCCCAGAAGAGGCACATCTCACCAGCGTTCAGCCGGAATTCGTGGTCGTTCATGAGGTAATGCACGGTGCCGCGCATCACATAGTTGACCTCAACCTGAGCGTGCCAGTGGGGCATGGCCATGATAGGCGGATGGGCTTGAAACATCTGCAGCGCTGTCGGCGAACCCTCAATGCTGCTTGCGCCGGGCTGGTAGATTGCACGCGTATCGACCTTACTTTCCGCCAAATCCATGTTCCCTTTTTAGGAGACAATCGCTCCCTTGCAGATAGTTTAAGCCCGTTCGTGAAAGATCGGCAATTGAAAAGGGAGGATTTTCAATGCGCTTCAAACTTCTTGCTGCGACCACTGCTGTCGCACTGCTCGCATCCGGCTCCGCATTCGCGCAGTCGGCCAATCTCACCATCTGGAGCTGGAATGTCGCCGCATCGGCATTGAAGTCCACGCTTGCAGGCTTCAACAAACAATATCCCGATATCAAGATCACCGTCGAGGACCTTGGAAACGGCCAGGTCTTCGACAAAACGCTCGCAGCGTGTGCTGCCGGCGGCGACGGCTTGCCCGATATCGTCAGCATCGAGAATTTCGAGGCTGAAATCTTCTGGAGCCGCTTCCCGGATTGTTTCGCAAACCTGAAGGAGCTCGGCTACACCCCCGACATCCAGGCGAAATTCCCTGACTTCAAGCGCACCGAACTTGAGGTCGGCGATGTCGCTTACGCTATGCCGTGGGATTCCGGCCCCGTTGCCATCTTTTACCGCCGCGACCTCTACGAAAAGGCCGGCGTCGATCCGAGCACGATCAGCACCTGGGACGATTTCATTGCCGCCGGCAAGAAGATTTCCGCTGCCAATCCCGGCGTCATCATGGCGCAGGCGGATTTCAACGGCGACAGCGAATGGTTCCGCATGATCGCCAACGAGCAGGGCTGCGGCTATTTCTCGACCGACGGCCAGAATATCACCATCAACCAGCCGGCCTGCGTCGCCTCGCTTCAAAAAGTGAAGGAAATGAAGGACGCCGGCACGCTGACGGCGGCCAACTGGGACGAAAAGATCCAGGCCAATACCGCCGGCAAGGCCGCAAGCCAGATGTATGGCGGCTGGTATGAAGGCACCGTGCGCTCGACATCACCCGATCTCAAGGGCAAGTGGGGCGTCTACAGAATGCCGAGCCTGACAGCCGATGGGCCGCATGCCGCCAATCTCGGCGGTTCTTCACTCGCCATTTCGGCAACGTCCGCAAACAAGGAAGCGGCCTGGAAATTCGTCAACTACGCCCTCGGCACCAACGAGGGTCAGGTCACGATGCTGAAGGAATTCGGCCTGGTACCGTCGCTGCTTTCGGCCGAGAAAGATCCTTTCGTCAATGAGGCACAGCCCTATTGGGGCGGCCAGAAGGTCTGGGCCGATATCCTGGCGACGCTGCCGAAGATCGTGCCGAGCCGCGGCACCGCCTTCCAGAGCGATGCCGAAGCCATCTTCAGGGCGACGCAGACGAAGTTCTTCGCCGGCGGCTACCCCGATGCCAAGGCGGCTCTCGACGATGCCGCCAAGCAGATCGCTTCTGCGACCGGCCTTCCGATCGCGCAATGAATGATGACGCCGGGCGCTTCAGGCGCCCGGCTTCCCCCGGCTTTGCGGCCGGTCATTCGTTCGTTTCGTAAGGAGGAGGCTGAATGCCGTTCAGAACCCGGAGCGCCTATGCGTTCCTCGCTCCCTATCTGCTGGTTTTCGCCGCCTTCTGGGTCTGGCCGATTATCGATTCGTTCCTGATTTCCTTTCAGAACACACGCATCAACCCGTGGAAATATAGTTTTCAGGCCAATTGGGGTCGGCTCTTTTACGATCCGGCTTTCTATAACGCGCTTTACAACACGCTGGTCATCCTGGTGATCCAGGTGCCCGTCATGATCGCACTTGCGACTGTTATGGCGGTCCTGCTCAACTCGCCGCTCTTGAAAGCGCGCCCGCTCTTCCGCTTCGCCTTCTTTGCGCCCGTCGTCGTCGGCGAGGTTGCCTATGCCGCCGTGTTCCGGCTGATGTTCAGCCTCGATTTCGGCGTCATCAACAAGCTGATTTCAGCCGCCGGCTTCAGTCCGGTGTCATGGTTCGACAATGCCAACGCCGCTATGGCGGTCATCATCCTGGCGGTCACCTGGCGCTGGGCGGGCTATAACGCCATCATCATCCTTGCCGGCCTGCAGGCGATTCCCGATGATGTCTACGAGGCGGCGACGCTCGACCGGGTCAGCAAGGTGCAGCAGTTCTTCCACATCACCCTGCCGCTCCTGAAACCGATCATCCTCTTCTGTGTGGTCCTCTCGGTCATCGGCACCATGCAGCTCTTCACCGAGCCCTTCCTCATCACCAATCGCGGTGGTCCGGGCGGCGGCACCGAAACGATGGGCCTCTTTCTCTACCGTCAAGGCTTCACTTCGCTCAATTTCGGCTATGCCTCGGCGATCGCCTATACGATGGCGGCCCTTGCCGTAACGATCTCGTTCCTCAATCTCTGGATCGGGAGAGATCCGAAATGAAATCCAAATCGCAATCCCTCCTGCTGCGGCAGATCGCGCTGCACGCCGCGCTGGCGCCGCTTGCACTCATCTGGCTGTTTCCGCTCTGGATGATGTTTGTCTTCTCGACCATGCCGGACAACGCCATCTTCAATCCCGAAATCGTGCTCTGGCCGTCGACCAACTTCGTCGAAAATTTCAAGAACCTGCAGGCCGATACCGATTTCATCGGCGCGATGGTGATCTCGATCGGCGTCGCGATCATATACACCTTCCTGTCCGTATTTCTGACCTCTATGGCGGGCTGGGCGCTGGCGCGTTACCGTTTCGTCGGCCGCTCGATCATCATCGCCATCATCCTCGGCACGATCACCTTGCCGTTTTCCGTGGTCGTCATCCCGCAATTCATCATGGTGGCGCGCGAATTCCGGCTGGCGAACACCTGGGTGGCGCTGATCGTGCCGCCGCTCTTCAATTCGCTCGGCGTGCTGTTCATGCGGCAATCCTTCTCGATGATGCCGGGCGAACTCTTCGATGCTGCCCGCGTCGAGGGCGTCAAGGAATGGCAGATCTTCCTGCGCATTGCCCTGCCGCTCGCGCGGCCGACCATGGCGGCGCTCGCGATCATCCTCTTCCTCGCCTCTTGGAACAACTACCTCTGGCCGCTGCTGATCAACTCCAGACCAGGAATGATGACGGCGCCGGTGGCACTTGGAACGCTGATCGGCCTCACCAAGGTGTCATGGGGCGGCATCATGGCCGGGGCCGTGCTGCTGACGGCACCGATCCTCGTTGTCTTCGTGGCTTTGCAACGTCACTTCATCGCCGGCATCGCGGCCGGCGCAATCAAATAATCCGGGAGGCCGCATGGCAGAGCTTTCACTCAGCAATATCGTCAAGCGCTTCGGCGGCTTTGAGATCATCCATGGCGCCAATCTGGAGGTGAAGGACGGCGAATTCGTCGTCTTCGTCGGCCCATCCGGCTGCGGCAAATCCACCTTGCTGCGAATGATCGCCGGCCTCGAGGACATTACCTCAGGCGAGCTTCGGATCGGCGGCAGGGTCGTTAACGACGTCGAGCCCGCCGACCGCGGCATCGCCATGGTATTCCAGTCCTATGCGCTTTATCCGCACCTGACCGTCGAAGAGAATTTGAGCTTCGGCCTGCGCATGAACGGCAATCCGAAGGCCGATACAGAGCGGCGCGTGCGCCATGTCTCCGAGATCCTGCAGATCGCCGAGCTGATGAAGCGGCGGCCAAAGCAGCTTTCCGGCGGCCAGCGCCAGCGCGTCGCGATCGGCCGCGCCATCGTCCGCGAACCCGAGGTCTTCCTGTTCGACGAGCCGCTGTCGAACCTGGATGCCGAATTGCGCGTACAGATGCGCGTCGAAATCTCCAGGCTGCACAAGCAGCTCGGCACGACGATGATCTACGTCACGCATGACCAGACGGAAGCGATGACGCTCGCCGACAGGATTGTCGTGCTGCGCGCCGGCAATATCGAGCAGATCGGTGCGCCGCTCGATCTTTACGACGATCCCGCCAACCAGTTCGTCGCCGGCTTCGTCGGCTCGCCGAAGATGAATTTCCTCAAGGCCGTGGTAGTCGAGACCCAGCCGGGCAGGGTGGTGATTGCGCTGGAAAGCGAGGCCGATACGCGCCTGGCGATGCCCATTGCCGATCCTGTCGAAGTCGGAGCAAAGGTCACGCTCGGCATTCGTCCCGAACATTTCGTCGATGCGGGCGAGGGCGACGCCGATCTCGTCGTCAGCATCGACGTCGCCGAACATCTCGGCAATACCAGCTACATCTACGCCGCCATCGGCAGCGAGCAGCTGATCATCGAACGGCCGGAGTCGCGCAGCGCCGGCAATCGCGAAACCCTGACCGTCGGTCTTCCCGCCAGCCACACCTTCCTTTTCGACGGCGCCGGCAGACGGCTTCGCTAAACCAATCCCAAGGCAGAAAGACGAAAGAGGACTTTCCATGACTTCCGATCAACTGATCCGCTGGGGCATCATCGGCCCCGGCACCATCGCTCGTACCTTTGCCGACGGCGTCGCCCATTCGCGCACCGGCAAACTTGTGGCGATCGCCACGCGCAATCCCGAGAAGCCGGGGCTTCAGGAAAACTTCCCCGGCGCCCGCATCGTCAACGGTTACGAGGCGCTGCTCGCCGACAAGGAAATCGACGCGGTCTATATCTCAACTCCTCACACCGGCCATGCCGAGTGGGCGATCAAGGCCGCACGCGCCGGCAAGCATATCCTCATCGAAAAGCCGATCGCACTTTCGGCCTATGACGCCGAAGCCGTCTATTACGAAGCGAAGAAGGCCGGCGTCTTTGCCGGCGAGGCCTTCATGTACCGCGTGCATCCGCAGACGGAGAAGCTGGTCGAGCTCATCAAGAGCGGCGTGATCGGCACTGTCCGGATCATCCGCTCCAGCTTCGGCTTCAACATGGGCAGCTTCAAGCCGGAACACCGGCTTTTCGCCAATGAGACAGCCGGCGGCGGAATTCTCGATGTCGGCGGTTATCCGGTCTCGATGGCCAGACTGATCGCCGGTGCGGCGGACGGCAAAGCCTTCCTCGACCCGGAGAAGGTTTCGGGCGTCGCCCATCTTGGCCAGAGCGGCGTCGATGAATGGGCATCCGCCGTTCTCAAGTTCCCGAACGAGATCATCGCCGAAGTCTCCTGCTCGATCATGGCGCAGCAGGACAATGTGTTGCGCATCATCGGCTCCGAGGGCCGCATCGAGGTCGCTGACTTCTGGTTCGCCTCCGGCCACAAGGGCGGCGTCGGCAAGATTGAGATCTTCAAGGGCGGCAAACAGGAAACGATCGAGCTCAGGGAAGACCGCTGGCTCTACTCCTTCGAGGCGGACTCTGCGGGCGACGCCATTCGCGCCGGCAGAACCGAGTTCAGCTCTCCCGGCATGAGCTGGGCGGATTCGATCGCAAACCTGCGCGTGCTCGACCAGTGGCGCGCCTCGATCGGCCTTGAATACGGTGTCGAGAAAGCAGACAAGCGCACGAAGAACATCGCCGGCGGCACAGTGACGCGCGGCAGCAGCATTCCGCGGCGTCAGATTCCCGGTATTTCCAAGCCGGCCTCGGTGGTCACACTCGGCTTCGAGTTCTTCCCGAATTTCGCCTCTGCCTCGCTGACGCTTGATGCCTTCTACGAGGCCGGGGGCAATGCCTTCGACACCGCCTATGTCTATGGCGGCGGCAAGACGGAGACGATCTTCGGCGACTGGCACACGAGCCGCAAGGTGCCGCGCGAGGAGATCGTGCTGATCGGCAAGGGCGCGCATTCGCCGCTCTGCTATCCCGACATGATCGCAAAGCAGCTCGACCAGTCGCTCGCGCGGCTGAAGACCGACTATGTCGACGTCTATTTCATGCACCGCGACAATACCGACGTGCCTGTTGGCGAGTTCGTCGATGCCATGGATGCCGAAGTCAAACGCGGCCGCATCCGCGGCATCTTCGGCGGCTCGAACTGGACGCGCGCGCGTTTCGACGAGGCGATCGCCTATGCCGAAAAATCAGGCAAGGCGGCGCCGGCGGCGCTCTCCAACAACTTCTCGCTTGCCGAGATGCTCGACCCGATCTGGGCCGGCTGCGTCGCCGCTTCCGATGACGACTGGAAGAAGTGGCTGAATGAGAAGCAAATTCCGAACTTTGCCTGGTCGAGCCAGGGCCGCGGCTTCTTTACCGATCGGGCCGGCCGCGACAAGAGGGACGATGAGGAGATCGTTCGGGTCTGGTATTCCGAACGCAATTTCGGACGCCGCGACCGCGCCATCGAGCTTGCCAACAAGCTCGGTCGCAACCCGATCCACATCGCACTTGCCTATGTGATCGCCCAGCCTTTCCCGGTCATTCCGCTGATCGGGCCACGCACCGTCGCCGAGCTGGAAGACAGCCTCTCGGCGCTCGACATCCAGCTGACACCCGATCAGGTGAAGTGGCTGGAAGGCTGACGGAAAAGAGAGAGGGCGCGTTTCGAACCGCGCCCTTCTCATATCTACTTGCGCGTTTCGGAGGCCTTGTTTCTGGCTGCGTCATCCATCAGCTCATACCACATGGCGTTGAGGACAGCGAAGGCTGCTGCCAGCGGCAGGCCGAGGATCCATGCAAAATACCACATTGTTTCGTCTCCCTCAGTAGGCGTGGCTGTTTTTGTCGGTGATGGATTTCTCGTCGACCTTTCCCCACAGAACCTTGTAGACCCAGGCCGTGTAGGCGAAGATCATCGGCAGGAAAATCGCTGAGACAACCAGCATGATGAACAGCGTCTGGTGGCTCGACGACGCATCCCAGACCGTCAGGCTCGATCGCGGGTCGAGCGAGGAGGGCAAGATGAACGGGAACATCGAGAGGCCGACCGTCGAGATAATCCCGAAGATTGCGAGTTTGCTGAAGAGCAGCGTCATCACCTCGCGCCTTGCCCGCATGGCGATGAAGGCCAAGGCCGCGCCGGCAAAGCCGAGGACGGGCGCGACGATCATCCACGAATGGGCGCCGTAATTGGCAAGCCATGCGCCTTTTTCGATCGCCACGGTCTTCAACAGCGGGTTGGAAGGCCCGATCGGGCTGATGTCGCTGGTGATGCGGTAGCCGTCGACGCCGATCCACAGGAAGAGCCCGCCGAGGGCAAAGAGCACGATCGCGGCAAGGGCGGCGATGCTGCCATAGCTTCTGGCCCGTTCCGCAACCGGGCCGCTCGACTTCAACACCAGCCAAGCCGCACCATGCATCACCAGCATGGCGAGGGAAAGCAGGCCGCAGAGCAGCGCATAGGGGTTGAGCAGGGCAAAGAACGAGCCTTCGTAAAATATCCGCATATCGTCGGCAAATCGGAAAGGCACGCCCTGCAGCACGTTGCCGACGGCAACGCCAAAGATCAGGGACGGCACGAAACCGCCGATGAAGAGTGCCCAGTCCCAGCCGTTGCGCCAATTGGCGCTCTCCCGCTTCGACCGGTATTTGAAGCCGACCGGGCGCAGGATGAGAGCGAAAAGAATCGCAAACATGGCCAGATAGAAGCCCGAGAAGGAGACGGCATAAAGCGGCGGCCAGGCGGCGAAGATGGCGCCGCCGCCGAGGATCAGCCAGACCTGGTTGCCTTCCCAGGTGGCGCCGATGGTGTTGATCGTCACCCGCCGTTCCGTATCGGTCCTGGCGACGAAAGGCAGAAGCGCACCGACGCCGAGGTCGAAGCCACCCGTCGTGGCAAAGGCGATCAGCAGAACGCCGAGCAGCAGCCACCAGATGACGCGTAGGGTTTCATAGTCGATGAGTTCGTGAAGGATCATGACGGTTCACTCCGCGGCCGGGACGAGGGTTTCGGAAATGAGATGGGCTTCCGGCTCGTCGTCCGGTTCCGGTCCCTGCCTGATCGCCTTGATCATCAGGCTCATCTCGATGACGATCAGCACCGTGTAGAGTGCGGCAAAACCGATGATCGTCAAAAGCACGGTGCTGGCGCCGAGACTGGAGACGGCTGCCGCCGTCGGCAGCACGCCTTCGATCACCCACGGCTGACGGCCGAATTCGGCGACGACCCAGCCGAATTCGATGGCGACCCAGGGCAGCGGAATAGCAAGGACGGCGATCCTCAGGAGCAGCGGGAATTTGTCGAGCTGGCGTCGCGCCGACAGCCAGAAGAAGGTCGTCATCAGCAGGATGAAGAACATGCCGAGGCCGACCATGATGCGGAAGGACCAGAAGAGCGTCGGCACATGCGGGATCGTATCGCGCGCGGCCTGGACGATCTGCTCATCGGACGCCTGGCGCGGGTCGTCGACGTAGCGCTTCAGAAGAAGAGCATAACCGAGATCATGGCCGAGATCCTCGAAGGAAGTGCGCACTTCCTGCGCAACCTGATCCTGTGCCGGCGCGGCGCGGATCTGCATCAGCGCATCATAAGCCTTGATGCCGTCGCGGATTCGGGTTTCGGCCTGCTGCTCAAGCTTGTCGATACCAGGGATCTCAGTCGTCAGCGACCGCGTGCCGATCAGGCCCATGACCCAGGGAATATGGACGGCGAAATGCGTTTCACGCGCTTCCTGGTCGGGAAAGCCGAAAGCGGTGAAGGCCGCCGGCGCCGGTTCCGTCTTCCACATGCCTTCGATGGCGGCAAGCTTCATCTTCTGGTTTTCGGTGGCGAGATAACCGCTCTCGTCGCCAAGCACGACGACCGAGAGCGCCGAGGCAAGACCGAAGGAGGCGGCCACGGTCATCGAGCGCTTGGCAAGCTCGATATGCCGGCCTTTCAGCACATACCAGGCCGAGACGCCGAGCACGAAAACCGAGGCGCAGACATAACCCGCCGACACCGTGTGGACGAATTTGGCTTGGGCGACGGGATTGAAGACCACGTCGAAAAAGCTCGTGATCTCCATGCGCATCGTCTGCGGATTGAGCGCCGATCCCACAGGGTTCTGCATCCAGCCATTGGCGATCAGGATCCAGAGCGCGGAAAAATTCGAGCCGAGCGCTACCGCCCAGGTGGCGACGAGATGGCCGACCTTCGACATCTTGTCCCAGCCGAAGAAGAACAGCCCGACGAAGGTCGCCTCGAGGAAGAAGGCCATCAGGCCTTCGATCGCCAGCGGCGCGCCGAAGATGTCACCGACATAGTAGCTGTAATAGCTCCAGTTCATCCCGAACTGGAATTCCATGACGATGCCTGTGGCAACGCCGAGCACGAAATTGATGCCGAACAGCGTGCCCCAGAATTTCGTCATCTGCCGCCAGATCTGGCGGCCGGTCATGACATAAACGGTTTCCATGATCGCCAGGAGCACGGACAGGCCGAGCGTCAGAGGCACGAACAGGAAGTGGTAAAGCGCCGTCAATGCGAATTGGAAGCGCGAAAGTGCTACGATATCTAGTTCCATTGTCTTTCTCCCACGGTCCCACGGGGTACAGAACGTTCCTCGAGCGCCGGTTGGCTCCTGAGGGCATGCAAATGCACGGCTCAGTCCGGCCGAAGCCGGTCGAGCGCCTTTTCGAACGCCGCCTCTCCCCGGCGCGAAACTTGTGTGATGCGGCCGCCTTCGATGATGGCGATGCGATCGGCGATCGCAGCCTCCCGGCGGATATGCGTGGCGATGACAAGCGAGCGGCCTGCCGCCATTGCCGATAGACGGCTGAGCACATCGCGGGCGGTGGCGCCATCGAGGCCCTCGGTCGGCTCGTCGAGCAGCCAGAGCGGCGTGTCGCGCAGAAAGAGCCGGGCAAGCGCCAGCCGGCGCGACTGGCCGCCGGAAAGGCCGAGACCACCTTCGCCGAGCCTTGTGTCGATCCCCCGCGGCATCGCCTCTATATCGGCAAGCAGACCGGCGGCGGCGAGCGCTTCACGGAGACGGACCTCGCCTGCATCAGGATTCGCCAGCCTCAGGTTGCCGCTCAGATTGTCCTCGAAGAGTTCCGTCCGCTGCGTCAGCAGGGTCGACGGCACTGCGGCAACGCCTCCCGTCCTTGCCGACAACTCGCCGGAAAGCAGGGCAAGCAGGCTCGACTTACCGGCGCCGCTGCTGCCGACGACGGCCAGGCGTTCACCCTTCTTGAGCTCGAGGTCGATGCCTTCGAGCGCCGGCGCGGTGGAATTTTCATGGAAGGCGGACACGTCGGCCAGAGAAAAAGCATATCCCGGCCGCGGCGCCGCCAACGGCTCGGGTGCCGCCACGGCGGCGAGCCGCGGCGCAGTGCGCTTTGCCGCCAATAGCGTTCGCCCGAGTTCCAGGGCGCCGCGGCGTAGCGCCGCGAAGGGTTCGACCGCCGCGAAGGCGACGAGCAGCCCGAGTGCTGCGACAGGCGCGGTAATCACCATTGTTTCCGCAAGGGCTGCGACGGCAAGCAGCGAACCCGTCAACAGGAGGGTGGAAACAAGGCCAAAGCCGAATGTCAGCCCGGTTTCGACGCGGTTCAACCGGTCGTCGGCACAGGCGGCGTAGCTGTCGGCCATGGCGATTGCGCTCCTTTGCGCGGCAAGGCGGCCGGCCATCAGCAGGTCGGTCTGGCCGGCGACGAGATCGATCGTCCGCGACCGCAGCGCTTCAATGCCGTGGGCGCGTCTGCGGGCATGTTTGCGCGCCGCCCGAGCTGCGATCAGTGGCAGGCCGAGGCCGGCAATGGCGAGGAAGAGGCCAAAGCACAGGCCGAACTGGGGATACATCAGCCCCAGCGCGACGCTTGCGGCCAATGCCGCGCCGATCGCCACCGCGGCCGGCACGAGAATACGGAGATAGAGGGAGTCGAGCGCATCGATATCGGCCGTCAGCCGGAAGAGGAGCCTTGCGGGACGACGCAGTAGCGTGCGGGCAGCACCCCGTTCGGCAAAGCCGCGAAACAGCCTTTCGCGAAGGGCGGCAAGCACGCCAAGCGTTGCGTCATGGGTTGCAAGCCTTTCACCATAGCGTGCCGCTGTCCTGACGATGGCGAGCAGGCGAATGCCGGCTGCCGGCGCAAAGACGTCGAAGGTGACGGCGGCTGCGGCCGAAAGCCCGGCAAGCGAAGTGGCGGTGATGAACCAGCCGGAGAGGCCGAGCAGCGCGATACCCGCCGTCACCGTCGCCGCCGAAAGCACCGCGCCGAGCAGCAGCGCGCGCCGGCGCTCGGCGAGGAATAGGTGCAGGATCGGCCTGATATCCGCTATAAATCCGCTCATTCGGCCGCCTCCCTCAGGATGAGACCGGCGTCGATACGCATGGTGCGATGCATGCGGGCGGCAAGCAGCGGATCGTGGGTCGCGACGACGAGGGTTCGACCCCGCGCGAGCGAAAGCAGGCTCTCGGTCACTTCAGCCGCGGTGGCGGCGTCGAGATGCGCGGTCGGCTCGTCGGCAAGGATCACCTTCAGATGCGGATTGCAGGCCGCGCGCGCGATCGCCAGCCGGAGCGCCTCACCGCCGGAAAGCCCGATTCCACCTTCGCCGAGCGGCCGGTTGCCATAGGCATCTGCAACCTTTCGGAGTCTGGCGGCATCAAGGGCTTCAGCGACTTCGGCACGCAGAATTCCGGGCCTTCCAAGCGCGATATTGCCCGCGACGGTGCCAGCGAAAATATGCGGGTTCTGGCCGATCCACGCCATGCCGCCACGCAGGCTGGCCGCCGTCTCATCCGTTAGTTCGACGCCGCCGATGACGATGCGGCCATCGGTGCAGGGCGCCAACCCCGACATCAGCGAAAGAAGCGTCGACTTGCCGGAACCGCTGGCGCCGAGGAGCGCCAGATGTTCGCCGGCGGCGACATCGAGATTGAACCCACCAAGGATCAACGGCTCGTCGGCGCCATAACGAAAGGCGAGATTTTCAAGGCGGATATCCGGCGCCTCGGTGCCGGCGGGAACAGCCGGTTCAGCCGATCCCCGGATGGGCAGGCTGCCGACGGCAAGGGCGTCCAGCGCTTTCAGCGCCGCTTCACCGGCCGCCCGATCGTGCCAGACCGCCGAAAGCTCGCGCAGCGGCTCGAAGAAAGCCGGCGCCAGCAGCAGGATGAACAGTCCCTCGGTCAAATCGAGCCGGCCAACCCAAGTGCCGAAGCGGATTTCGCCGAGCAGGCTGAAACCGACATAGACGGCAATCATTGCCACGCCGAGCGCGGCAAAGAGTTCGAGCACGGCAGAAGAGAGAAACGCGATCTTCAGCACCGCCATGGTGCGTTTGCGCAGCGACTCCGCCTCCTCTCGCAGCCTGAGGGCGGTCGCATCCACTGCGTTGAGCGCGCGGATCGTCGCCAGTCCACGCAGGCGGTCGAGCAGGAAGCTGTTAAGGCCGCCGGTCGCGACGAGCTGTTTTTCGCTCGCCGCTTGGGCGCGCCAGCCGATCAGCGCCATGAAAACAGGGATCAGCGGTGCGGCAAACAGCAGAACCAGCGCAGCAATCCAGGAGACGGGAAGGATGAAGGCAAGGATGACGAGCGGCACGAGGCTCGCCTTCATCCGCGCGGGATGGAAACGAGCGAGATAGGGCACGATGAGTTCCGCCTGCTCGCCAATGATGCTTGCGGCTTTGCCGGAGGCGGGCCGGCCGCGATCGACCGGCGACGATAGGGAAAGAGCGGCTATGGCAATCTCGCGCCTGCGGCTGAGTTCGGCGCGCGCGGCATGAAAGGCCAGGCGACCGCCAGCCGCGTCGAGACAGCTTCTTGCCAATCCGAGGACGAGGATGCCCAGGGCCGGCCAGAGAACGTCATGCAGCCCGCCGCCATCGGCGATACGGCCGACCGAAACGGCCAGCAACCCGGCCTGCGGGATCCATATGGTAGCAGCCAATGCCTGCAGCAATGCCGCCCTGCGCAGGCGGCCTTTTGTCGCGTCACCGCGGGACGAAGTGACCTCGCCATTCGGCGGCCGTGCTTCGGGCTTGTCTGTCGCGTCGAAGAAAGCAGTGCCCATGGCGCTAACTCTTGTTCGCAGGATTCGGCCGGCGGCTCCGGCCGAGAGAGACGACCCGGTCCTTGGCCTCCAGAAGCTTGGTCACTTTCGCACCCAGCGAGAGTAGCGTCGCGAGCCTTTCCGTTTCAAGTTGTTTTACGTCTTCATACCAATGCGTCAGCTGTTCGATCAGCGTATGCATGTCGCTCATACGCTCCTGCGCGTAACGTTCGGCATCGCTCGCCGGCCGCTGCATCAGGATTTCGCGCAGGACGGAAAGCGTCGGATCGACCTCGCGCTTCTTTCGTTCCTCTGCCAGTGTCCTCAAAATCTGCCAGACATCGTCGGGCGTCGTGAAGAAATCGCGGCGATCGTCCGGCTTGTGCTTGAGAAGGACGAGGTTCCATGCCTGCAATTCGCGCAGGCTCATCGAAACATTGGAGCGCGAGATGCTGAGGGAATCGGCGATCTCCTCGGCGCAGAGCGGCGCGGGAGAGACGAAAAGCAGGGCATAGATCTGGCCGACTGTGCGGTTGATCCCCCAGCGAGAGCCCATTTCGCCGAAATGGAGAACGAAGGATTGGACTAGAGGCGGGAGATTCATTGCTGTTTCCGTTGCGTCAGTGATTTCAGAAATTTCTGAAATTACTGTACAGACTTTCGCACCCCGCCGACAATCGGCAAGGCGACCCTGCGTCAATTTGGATGTCCGTTCGTTGATCGTGCGTCACGATATAGCCCGACACGGCACGGCCGGATTTGATTTGGATCAAGTCCGCGCGACTTTGCAGCGATGATGCGGAAACGCCCGGCAATGCGTCGCACATGCCGGGCGTCCTGATTGGATTGTGATGTCTCGGTGCTGTTGACGGCGGCTGGAACGCCGCCAGGGTCAGATCAAGCCGGCCAGGATGACGATGCCTGATAAGGCGGCAATGCCGCCGGCCGCACGCGTCACGAAGGCACCTTGCCGTTCACCGGCACGGCCGACGACATAGCCAAGAGCGAGGCCGGCGACGTGCAGCAATGCGGTGGCGATCATGAAACCGGCAGCATAGGCTGCGCCGGTCGCATTCTCCGGCATTTCGGCGCCGTGCGCATGGCCGTGAAAGATGGCGAAGAGGCCGACAACGCCGAGCGCTGCCGCAAGCGGCGCCTTGACATTGAACGCAACAACGGCGCCGAGCACGACGACGGAAAGCGCGATGCCGATTTCAACGAAGGGAACGTTGATGCCGGCAACGCCGAGGGCACCACCGAGCGCCATTACCAGAACGAAGGTCGCCGGCACGAGCCATGTGGCGCGACCGCCGAGCTGAAATGCGAAAACGCCGACCATCACCATGGCGAGGATATGATCGAGACCTGATATCGGATGGGCAAAACCATGGCTGAAACCCGCCGCTTCGCCGATGGCGGGATGGGCGGAGGCTGCGGCCGGGAGCGCTATGGCAGCCAAAGCAAGCAGGCCGCTCTTGAGTGCTGATTTCATTGTTCGATCCCCTCGTGAGTTTTTCGATATGCTGCGGCGGCCGAACACCAGGCATAGTTCAAAGTCGCGCGCACAAGCTAGTTCAAGGCGTTTGCGCCGTCAACGAAAACCCTCAGAAATACCAAGGCAATTCAATTGCTTATCTGATAGGCAAATGCCACTTTCGACAGCGTCGCCATATTGGTATCGACGCATCGAAGGACCATTGAGCTGGAAAGCATCCCGCACAAAAGCTATCAATCGCTGAGCCGAGACGGCGCAGACCGCCGCGATGGAGGAGAGGCCCATGACGAATATCAAACGGCCGCTGGCGATCAGCGCGCCCGAGCCGCGCACGCTCGATCTGATCTTCAGCGACAAGGCGCGCGCTGAACTGCATGCGAAATACGAGATCGTCGAAGCCGATCCCGACAATATCGCCGGCCTCGGCGACGATATCCTCGGCCACGCGCGCTACATCATCGGCCAGCCGCCGCTTTCGGCGGAAACGCTCGCCAGAATGCCGGCCTTGCGCTCGATCCTCAACGTCGAAAGCAATCTTCTCAACAATATGCCTTACGAGGTGCTCTTTGAGCGCGGTATCCATGTCGTGACGACAGGCCAGGTGTTTGCCGAGCCGGTCGCCGAAATCGGCCTCGGCTTTGCGCTTGCGTTGGCGCGCGGCATCGTCGATGCGGATGTCGCTTTCCGGCAGGGCAATGAATTCTGGGGCGGGGAGGGCAATGCGAGTGCGCGCCTGATCGCCGGCTCCGAGATCGGTATTGTCGGCTTCGGCGATCTCGGCCGGGCGCTGCGCCGGGTGCTTTCCGGTTTCAGGGCGCACATCAGGGTGTTCGATCCCTGGCTGCCGCGCTCGATCCTCGAGGAAAACGGCGTCGAGCCGGCAAGCCTGGAGGATGTACTGACGAAGAGCGATTTCATCTTCGTCGTCGCAGCCGTCACCAGCGAAAACAAGGGATTTCTCGGCACTGAGGCCTTCGCCAGCATGCGCAGGGGGGCGGCCTTCATTCTGCTCAGCCGCGCCGATGTCGTCGATTTCGATGCGTTGATGGCTGCCGTCGCGTCGGGCCATATCGTTGCGGCGAGCGACGTCTACCCTGAGGAGCCACTGCCGTCCAACCATCCGGTGCGCAGCCTGAAAGGCTTCCTCCGCTCGGCGCACCGGGCCGGAGCGCTCGACAGCGCCTTCAAGAAGATGGGCGACATGGTGCTCGAGGATATGGACCTGATGGACCGCGGCCTGCCGCCGATGCGCTGCAAGCGGGCGGAACGCGAGACCGTTTCCCGCATGCGCTCCAAGCCGGTCGCGATGAACTGAAACAGATGGCCCAGAACCGCATGGCGGTTCTGGGCCGGTTGATTTACCCGATACGGGAAGGTGCTAGGCGGCGCGTTGCTCGGTGCCCTGGATCGCGGCGAGCTTCCAGTCGGCGCCGGGCCTGCGCACGAAAGTCCAGACCTCGGTGCTTTCGCTCGGACGGCGGTCGTCTCCAGAGACGACGCGGCCGCTGTCACGTTCGACCATGGCGTCGATCGATGAATAGCGCATGGCAAGCGTCGCATATTCCTGGCCGTCTTCGCGCCAGGCTTCGGCAATATCGCCCTGCAGCAGCTTGACGTCCGAGACGCGGTTGCGCACGCCATTGGTGGCGTTTTCGCCGAGTTCCTCGGCAAGATAGGACATTGCCTCAGGCGTCGTCAGCCGGCGCAAAGTACCATAATCCTCCGCGCCATAAGCGGTCTGTACCTTTGTCAGCAGCTCCTCGAACTGGTCGAGGTCGGCCTGCGCCAGCCCGATCTCGTCGCTCGGGCGGTTGACGCTCGACTGCCGGCCGAAACCCGAACCGATCGCCGGGATCTGGAAGGATGAATTGCTCGCGGGCGACATGTTGTAGGACTGCCCGTAGGAGCGGCCCTGGCCGCCAACGCCGTAGGAAGGCTGGCGGCGGCTGGCGAAATACCGCATGGCAAGCATGATGGCGCCGCCGATCAGGGCGATCTGCAGCAGCATGCCGAGGAAGCCGAAGCCGCCGCCAAAACCATGACCGAGCAGCATGCCGAGAAGGCCGCCGGCGATCAGGCCGCCGATCATCGAACGGCCGAAGCCGCCGAAGAGGCCGGGACGCTGGGCATAGCCGGGCTGCTGCGCGTTATAGGGTGCGGTTGTCTGCGGGCGCGGCGTCATCGAGCGTTCGATCGGGGCTACCGGGGCAGGTGCCGTGCTGGTGACCGGAGGCGCGCTGAAAGTACGCGTGCCGCGGCTTCCGAATCCACCGAAGCTGCCGGCGCGGCGCGCATCGGCATCGCTGATGGTGGCAAAAACGGTAGCGCTCGTCAGTACGGCTATCGCCGCAATCTTGGCAAAACGCGAAACGGCACTCGGCATTCCTGATCTCCTGTCATGCGCAATCACGGCATGTCGAGATCCAATATAGGTACTCTTTCCGCCATGTGAAGCTCTCCGGCCCCTTTACTGACAGACGTCGACCCAGCTGGCGCCTGTCAGTTTGGCCAGCCGTCCGGTGGCGATACGCACGGCCGAATTCGTCGAACCGGCCGCCGGCACGACCTCATCGAAGCGTTTGAGCGAGATATCGCAATAGACGGGCAACGGCGCGGGCAGGCCGAACGGGCAGACGCCGCCGACCGGATGGCTCGTGACAGCCACGACTTCCTCCGCATCGAGCATGCGCCCCTTGCCGCCGAACGTATCCTTGAACTTGCGGTTGTCGAGCCGCGCCGTGCCGCATGCAACGACCAGCATCGTCTGATCGCCGACGCGCAGACAAATCGTCTTGGCGATCTGGGCGGGCTCGACGCCATGCGCTTCGGCGGCAAGCGCCACCGTCGAGGAGCTCGCGGCGGTTTCGATGATTTCGATATCGGGTGCGTGGGTGCTGAGGAAGGCGCGGACGGATTGAAGGCTCATGAGATGAACGCGCAAAAACGATGATCGGAGGATGGATGATGCGATGGATACGGAAATCCAAGTTTAACTCAGTAACTTAAAGTTCCAGATATTTCAATCAAAGCATGGCTCGGTCGCTTAGCGATGGTGGGTTTGGATTCCATCTGAAAGAGGGATCCCGTGGCCGATGCAGAGATCGTAATGGCATGACCGGAGATCATCTGCCTTCATGGCGGAGCCGGCCGGGATGGTCTTGCCTTGAAGCCACCCCGGCCGGATATTCCCCCAATATGAGCGACGACGCCGATCTATTCATCGGACAAAGCGAGGTCGCACCGCAGCCACGATGGAAAGGCGTCGAAGCTGTTCACCATGCGACGTCGTTTCCACCGGGCAATGATGATTGCGAGGAGAATTTCTCGAAAGCTAAATCGCGAGCAAAGCTCGCTCATGGATGTCGCCAGGCTCTCGCCGGGGTGCTGATTGTTCATGATCAATCGCGGTCAGAATTCTGAACCGCCCTTCTTTCAAACCTGAAGAGCGCAGCGCCATGTCGCGCGGACGTCGCCGTGCGCAGAGGCTGCGTGCGAAACGCGTGCCGTCTTCGGATGGTGAAGCTTGAAAGGTCTCGGATATGATCGAGGGTAGGGAGCTTCGGAAGCCTATGCCAAAGAGGCGTTGGACGAAGAAATATCTGTCATTGCACGCCTCCATTGTTGGTTTGTTCCTGCACTACCAATAGCTGATTGGGAAAACGGAGGCAAGGGGCACCTCATTCAGGCCTTCAGATTGCCATCAGCTGCATCGGCAATTGACCATGCCGAGAACATCGTCATAATAATTTTGCACACGTGCTCAATTTTGTCACTCGGTCGTTACGTTCACCCCCTAGAGCGAGATACGCCACGTTTTCGCGGGGTCTTCGGAACGGTCGTCAATACCGGTGATGACCCGCCAAGAGGCCTCACACCGCTCTTCCAGGGAGACGAAGAAGATGACCATTTTGCCGACATTGAAATCCCTTACCGTCGCAGCCGCCATCCTGGCTTCGACGTCCGCTCTTGCACTCGCCAAGGACGTTCACATCAGCGTCTGGGCCGGCGGCACCGGCCCGAACGACGTCTATCGTCTCGACGCCATCGAGATCGCCGCCCAGCAATTGCAGCGCCAAGCCGCCCTCAAGGGCGAAGACCTGAAAATCACCGTCGAGAAGAAGGCCTATTCCGGCTGGGACGACTTCAAGCAGGCGCTGACCCTTGCCGCCGAAGCCAAGACCGCCCCGAATATCGTCGTCAGCGGCCATGAAGACATTGCGCCGTGGTCGCAGGCCGGCCTCATCGTTCCGATCGAGGACTACGTCGATCTCGACTCCTGGCCGCTCAACGGCATCTACGAGAACCTGCTGAAGATCGCCTCCTACAACGGCACCGTCTACGGCATTCCGCAGGACGCCGAATCCCGCCCGATGTTCTTCTGGAAGCCGTATATGAAGGCGATCGGCTACAGCGATGCCGATCTGGACGCGCTGCCGCAGAGCGTTCAGGACGGCAAATACACCATGAAGAACCTGCTCGAAGACGCCAAGAAGATGCAGGACAAGGGCCTCGTCCAGCCGGGCTACGGCTTCTATCCGCGCACCAGCAACGGCCCTGACTATTGGCAGTTCTACACCAGCTTCGGCGGCACGATGGAAGAAAACGGCAAGCTCGTTTTCGACAAGGCCGCCATGACCCGCACCTATCAGTTCTTCGCCGACGCCGTTAAGGCAGGTGTCACCAAGAAGAACCATATCGGCATGCCGGGCGATCAGTGGTGGAAGGAAGTCGCCACCGGCAAGGCCGGCATCTGGGACGGCGGCACCTGGCACTATGCCCGCCTCGTCAACCAGGAAGGTCTCAAGGACTTCTTCGGCAACGTGATCTTCACGCTGATCCCGGCCGGCGAAGGCGGCAAGGCCAACACGCTGACCCACCCGCTCGTCTACCTCCTGACCGCCAGTCACGACAAGGAGGATACCGATATCGCCGCCCAGCTGATCACGATCGCCTCCGAGCCGCGCATCAACGCGCTGCATGCGGTCAAATCCGCCCATCTCGGCATTTCCGAGGCGGAAGCGGAAGTCGATTTCTACTCGGCCGACCGCTGGACCCGCGAAGCCACCGAACGCCTGCTGCCGCATGCCAGTGCGATGCCGAACAATTCCGATTTCGGCACCTATTGGAACATCATGTGGAAGAACCTCCAGTCATCCTGGACCGGTGACAAGACCGTCGACGCCGCCATCGGCGATGCCGAGAGCGAGCTGAAGAGCACGCTCGGCGACAAGATCGTCATCCGTTAAGATCGAAGCACTTTTCCGGGCGGCGGCAATCCCGCTGCCCGGTCGGTCCGCGAGGAGGCTTCCATGAAATCGTCCAGAGCGCTCGGACTGGTGATGATCGCGCCTGCCGCGATCATGATCATTCTCTTCTTTCTGCTGCCGGTCGTTCTGACGGCGGTCTTCTCGATGACCAGCATGACGACGGCGACCGGCATATCAGGCGGGGTCTACCAGATCGCCCCTAATTCGCTGATCACGCTGAAATCGGTGATGCCCGACATCGCCGCCGAATTGGCCGAACCGCGCTATGCGATCGACGAGACCGGCCTCAAGGCCGTCGAGGGCCTTGGGCTGGCGCCTGGCATCGCTGGGGAATTGCGCGCCAAACACAATGGCGAGGTCTTTCCGACGCGCCGCGATGCCGAGCGCATGATCAAGGATCTTGCCGAACGGCCTTCGACACGCGACGTCAAGCAGATTTCCGAACAGTTCAACCGCTCCGTTGTCAACACGCGCTTCGACAGCAAGGAACAGCTCTTTTCCGCTCTCGATACGCTGGGCCTCAAGCTGACGCCGGAACAGAAGGAAACAGTCGCCAAGGCCACCTATACCGGCTGGACCTGGACAACAGACAATTTCTCGCGCATCGCCACCTCGCCCGACATGGCGCGCGTGCTATTGAATACCGCGCTCTATGTCGCACTGGTGTTGACGCTCTTCAATGTAGGCTATGCGCTGCTGCTTGCGATCTGGACGCATTACATGCCGCCGGCGCCAGCCTCGATCTTCCGCGGCATCTGGCTCCTGCCGCGCATTACGCCCGTCGTCATCTACGTCATGCTGTGGAAGTGGCTTGCCTGGGATACCGGCTTTATTTCGATCCTGATGGGCAAGTTCGGCTATCCCCCGAAGAACTACCTGCTCGACACCGCCTATCATGCCTGGTTCTTCGTCGTGCTGATCAACGGCTTCATCGGCGCCTCGATGGGCATGCTGGTCTTCTCCTCAGCGATGAAGGCCATTCCGAAGAGCCAGTTCTATGCGAGCGAAGTCGACGGCGCCTCGCGCTGGCAGCAGATCCGCTACATCATCCTGCCGCAGATGCGTTGGCCGATCCTCTTCGTCACCTGCTATCAGACGCTGTCGCTGCTCGCCTCCTTCAATGAAATCCTGCTCGCCACCAATGGCGGACCGGGCAACGCGACCGAAGTCTGGGCGCTCGCCGCCTATCACACAGCGCTCAGGAATTACGCCGGCAATCTCGAATACGGGCTGGGTGCCGCCATGGCGCTCGTGCTCGTCGTCATCGGCGTGGCGCTGTCGCTCCTCTATCTGCGCGTCTTCAACTACGGCACGCTTGTCGCCAAGCCCCTGATCGAGGATTGACCATGGCCGAACGATCGCAGCCTTCGGCAAATTACAGCAGCTGGCCCGTTATGACGGCGCTCACCATCGTTAGCCTCCCGCTGCTCCTGATGTATGTCTATCTCTTCCTCGACACCGTGACCGTGAAGCAGCCGGAGGCCTTGCTGCCCTCCGGCCTGACGCTCCAGCACTGGCGCTTCCTGTGGCAGACGACGGCGGGCAAGGCGAACATCTGGCAGGTGACGGTGAACACGCTGCTGTTTTCGGCCTGCACCACCAGTCTCGTGCTCATCATCTCGTCGATGGCGGGCTACGTTCTCTCGCGATTGAACGTGCCGGCGCGCGGCTTCTTCCTCGCCGGCGTCATGGTGCTGCATGCATTCCCGTCGGTGACGCTGATCATCGCCATCTTCATCGTGCTGCAGATGGTCGGCCTCTACAATTCGCTGATCGGCGTCATCCTGGTAAAGGCGGCGATCGACCTGCCTCTCGGCATCTGGCTGATGAAGGGCTTCTACGACACCGTGCCCTGGGAAATCGAAATGGCCGGTGTCGTCGATGGCGCCTCGCGTTTCCGGGTCTGGCGCAGCCTCGTGCTGCCGCAGGTCCAACCCGGGATCATGGCGCTCGGCCTGTTCTCCTTCCTCTCCGGCTGGGGCGAGTTCATCCTGCCGCAGGTGCTGGCGCCCGGTAATGAGGTGCAGGTGCTTTCGGTCTATCTCGCGGGCTTCCTCGCCGACGACAACAATTACGATTTCAACATGTTCAAGGCGGTCGGCCTCTTCTACCTCGTTCCGGTGCTGATCGCTTACGCGCTCTTCAACAAATACCTCATGAACATCTATGGCGGCGGGAACAAAGGCTGATGCGTATCCTTCTCGACAATTTTTCGAAGAGCTTCGGCTCCACCAAGGTCATCGAGAACATGCAGCTCGAAGTCGGTAACGGCGAGATGCTGGCGCTTCTCGGCCCCTCCGGCTGCGGCAAGTCGACGACACTGTTTGCGGTCTGTGGCATCCATAGGCCGACAGGCGGGCGCATTCTCTTCGGCGACCGCGACGTCACCGACCTGCCGAGCCAGGCTCGCAACGTCGGCGTCGTCTTCCAGTCCTACGCGCTCTATCCGCATATGACGGTTGCCGAAAACATCGGCTTTCCGCTGAAGGTGAAAGGCATGCCGACCGCCGATATCCGCAAGGAGGTTGACCGCATCGCAGGCCTCGTGCAGATCGGCAATCTCATGGAACGTCGGCCGGCGCAGCTTTCCGGCGGCCAGCAGCAGCGCGTGGCGCTGGCGCGCGCATTGATCCGCAAACCCGACGTGCTGCTTCTCGACGAGCCGCTCGCCAATCTCGACGCCAAGCTCCGCCTCGAAATGCGCTCGGAAATCCGCCGCATCCAGCGCGAAACCGGCATCACCGCCATCCTCGTCACCCATGACCAGGTGGAGGCGATGAGCATGTGCGACCGCATCGCCATCATGAAGGAAGGCGAAATCGTCCAGATCGCCACGCCGGCCGAGATGTACAACGATCCGAAAACCGCCTTCGTCGCCGGCTTCCTCGGCAATCCACCGATTACCTTCCTGCGCGGCGTCCTTGATAAGGGCGCTTTTACCATCCCGGAAAGCGAGATCCGCGTGCCGCTGCGTGACACTGTCGCCGTCGCCGAGGGCACCAAACTGATGCTCGGCGTCCGCCCGGAACATTTCACCCCGGCGGGCGATATCGCCGTTCCCGGCAAGGTCACCTTCGCCGAAACGCAAGGCCGCGAAAACCTCTACGACGTGCTTCTATCAGGCGGGCCGCTGTTGCGCTCGATCCAGCCGGTGCGCAACGATATCCACGTCGGCGACGATGTTTTCTGGGCGATCGACAGCCGCGGCGTGTTCGTCTTCGATGAAAACGGCAGGAGGCTGTGATGAGCCGCGATTTCTCCGCATTTTTCGAGTGTTATGGCTGGCCGGCAACCAAGGGCCGGTTGCCCTTCTGCATCGGCCATCGCGGCGCCAGCGGCCATGAACGCGAGAACACGATCGCCGCATTCCGGCGCGCCGCCGAACTCGGCGCCGAAATGTGGGAGCTCGACACGCAACTGACCAAAGACGGCGTGGTCGTCGTTTCGCACGACGACCATCTCGAGCGGGTCTTCGGCATCGACCGCCGCATTTCCGAAATGACGGCCGCTGAGCTCGCCGCCCTCGACGGCGTCGACGTGCCGAGTTTTTCGGAGGTCGCCGCTCTCGGCCGCAAGACGGGAACCGGCCTCTATGTCGAGCTCAAGGCGCCCGGAACCGGCTTGCTCTGCTGGCGCCACCTTGCCGAGATGAACCAGCGTTTCGCCTGCCTTGGTTCCTTCGACACGGCGCAGGTGCGCGAACTCCGTGACGCGGGCTGCGATTTCCCGCTCTCGGTGCTGATCCGCGTCGGCCACGATCCGCACGCCCTCGGCGACGAGGCCGGCGCCGATATCCTGCATCTCTGCTGGGAGAGGGCAGGGGAACGCCCGCAGGATCTGGTGACGGAGGCGCTCATGCGCCCCGTCTTTGAGGCAGGCCGCGAAATCGTGCTCTGGCACGAGGAGCGGCAAACCATTCTCAATGACATCATGAAGCTTCCGGTTCTTGGCATCTGCACGGATCTGCCCGATCTGATGCGGGGGCCCGCGGTGAGGGAAAAAGCAGTTGGCAGATAGGGATAAGGGACCCCGCAAGGTAACCTCCTTCGACGTGGCGCGCGTGGCCGGCGTCTCGCGCGCCGCGGTGTCGCGCGCCTTCACGCCGGATGCCAGCGTCTCCCCGAAGACCCGCGAAAAAGTCTATCAGGCCGCCAAGGAACTCGGCTATCGGGTGAACTATCTTGCCCGAAGCCTCACTAACAAACGCTCCGATCTCGTCGGCCTCGTTGCCGCCGGCCTCGACAATCCGTTTCGCACGCTGCAGATCGAGCATCTGGCGAAGGTGCTGCTCGCCCGCAATTTCCGCCCGATCCTGCTGCCGACCTCACAGGAGGCGGATACCTCGTCCTTCATCGGTCAGTTGCTGCATTACGCCGTATCGGGCGTGATCGTCACCTCGGATGCGCCGCCGACCGAGATCTGCGAGCAGTGCGCCGCCGAAGGCGTGCCGATCGTGCTGATCAACAAGGGCAACGACATCCCCTTCGTCGACCGCATCATCTCCGACGACCGCATGGCCGGCCATCTCGCCGCCAGCCACCTGATCGACGCCGGCGCGCGAAAGCCAGCCGTCATGGCCGCAACCGCCATATCTTACACGGCCCGCCGGCGCCGCGAGGCCTTCGTCGCCCGCTGCAAGCAGCTTGGCGTCGAAGCAGAGTTTCTGCATGTCAAAATCAACGACTACCGGAGCGGCTACGATGCGGCGGGCGAGCTTGCCGCCTCCGGCATCGACGGGCTGTTTTGCGCCAATGACTACATGGCCTGCGGCGTCGTTGACCGCATCATGCAAGGCCGCGGCCGCGAGGATGCGCCACCGCTTCCCATCATCGGCCATGACGATATCCCGCAGGCGAGCTGGAGCGCCTATGAGCTGACAACCATTCGCCAGCCCTGCGACCTCCAGGCCGAACAGACTGTCGACCTGCTGATAAGCCGCATGGCCGAACCGGACCTGATGGCGCGTGTCGAATTCACGCCCGTGACATTGATCAAAAGAAGGACTGCCTGATGAACTCCCCATTCGATGCCGCCGCCATCCGCGCCCGGGCGGAGGTCGCGATCGCCATTGCCCTCGACGTCGGGCGGGAGGCAGCACGGTTCCGGCGCGAGTCCGCTCCCGGCACGCTTGCCATCGAAAACAAGGGGCTTCAGGATTTTGTCACAGTTGCCGATAAAAGGGCCGAGGAAGCAATCCGCAACGGGCTGCTCTCACGTTTTCCCGAAGATACTTTCATGGGCGAAGAAAGCGGCGGGCGATCGGGTGGAGCCGGTACGTGGGTCGTCGATCCGATCGACGGCACGACCAATTATATCAGGGGCTTCCGGCACTGGGGCGTCTCCATCGCCTTCGTCGTCGCCGGCAAGGTCGAGATCGGCGTCGTCTACGACGCTGCCGAGGACAAGGTCTTCCACGCCGTGCGCGGCGGCGGCGCCTTCAAGGATGGGCTTCCGGTTCATGCGGGCGCAACAACCGATCCGGCCAATGCGCTCGTCATTCTCGGTCATTCCCGCAAGACGAGTTTCGACGATCATCTCGCGCTCTCCAAACGGCTCCACGAGCGCGGCATGGATTATCGCCGCATGGGTGCGGCCGCCATCGATCTCGTTCGTGTCGCCGAAGGTACGGCCGACCTTTATTACGAGCGCCATCTCAACGCGTGGGATATGCTCGCCGGCGCGCTGATCGCCGAAGAGGCGGGAGCAATGGTGGCAATGCCCCCGGTTGACAGTTTGCTTGCGGATGGTGGGCCGGTCATTGCCCATTCGCCCGGGCTTGCCGGCGAATTCGCCTTTATCCTCGAGGTAGAGGGGTTGGCGCGCTCCGCGGATTAATCTGCCGTCCGCCTGCGCCAGGCGCGTTCGGTCGCCGGCGCCTCGTCGGTGGTGATTTGGTCCGGCTTGAGCGCCATCAGCGCCGAGAAATTCAGCCATTCCTCCTCGCTGAAGCCGGTCTCCGGATTCTTCAGGGTGAAGGTCCAGGCATCGACGCGTTTGCCGTGGTCCTGGCAGAGCCCAATCATATCCAGCCCCTCTTTGGCGGCATTCAGGATCAGTGGCCAGTGGAGATAGATCGTGTCCGGCTCAGTCGGGCCGCTGAGGTCGGCGCGCAACTCAGTCTCGACCGCGTTCCAGCCGCTCGCCTTCCAGATATCGTAAAGCTTGTCCGTGGGATCGATGCCGCGCTGCAGGTGCGGCAGCTTCTCCTTGACGGCGACGATAAGGTCGAGGCTGCCGCCGCTGACGATCACCGAGGCGGCGATATCCCGGAAATGCGCGGCAAGATGCTCAATGCCCTTGGCGCCGATCGCTTCAAAGTCGTCCTTCATGTCGAATTGCAGCAGTGCGGCCGGATGCGTCGACTGCATCATGGCGGCGAGATCCTCGCTAAGGATCAGCGGCCGGGCGCCGTCCTTCATCAGCACGCCCCTGAGGTCACCGATGCTCTTGTCGGTGATCGGTCCATGGCCCGTCGTTTCGCCTTCGAGTTTCCTATCGTGCAGCACGACGAAGCCGCCATCGGCACGCACCCGCAGATCGAGCTCCATCGATGCACCAGCCGCAAAACCCTCCGCCATCACTTCGGCGGAAAACAGCGGATCGGCAAACCGCTTGCGCAGCCGGTGCCATTTCAGGCGGGTGTGGTGCCTCGCGTGCAAAATCTCGAGGCCGTGAGCATCCAGCAATCTCGTCATCTCAAGTAGCTCTCCATGATGCCACTCTCCTGCCTTGACGGGCCGTGATTATCAAGGGCCGAAGACGGCTTCATCGGCTGTAGGCCGCGGAGATTGCCTCGGACGCTGCAGCGATATCTGCGGGATGGCCGGCCTGCCTGAGAGCAGCCCCGTAGGCCACCACATTCGAGAGCACCGTCTGGAATGCAGCGCGCGGACCTGTATGGTTCAGCCGCACAAGACGGGCCGGCGCGGTTCCGACACCTTCGGTCAGCTCGACCCCCAGCCGCCCAGCGGCTGCGATCAGCGTGGCAGGCGCCAGCGCTTCCGGCAGCGGGACAGCCGTCGCCAGGTTCGAAGCCTTTGCAGCCGGAACCCAGGCCCCGCTGCCCAATGCGGCAAGCCCCGCTCGTGTCGCCGATGCCGCGAGCGCATGGCGGGCAATGATATTCTCCAAGCCTTCGGCCTCGATGCGGTCGAGTGCCGTTTCCAGCGCGAAGAATTCCAGCGGCGCCGGCGTTCCCGGCAGGGCGCGCCGGCCGCCATCGAGCCACATTTTCAGATCGGCCAGCGACAGGATGGAATCGCGCGGTGCGCCATCCCTGAGGATCAGCTCCCAGGCGCGGCGGCTGACGGAAAGCGCTGATACCCCTGCCGGACCGCCGAGCGCCTTCTGCGGGCCGATCACCGCGATGTCGATGTCGAGAGCATCGACATCGAGCCGATGGCCGCCGACCGAGGCGACCGCATCGACGACGGTGAGGATGCGGCGAGCGCGCGCAAGCGCCAGTATCTCGGGCAGGGGATTCAGAATGCCGCTCGCGGATTCCGCGTGAACCACGGCGAGTACATCGATGTGACGACTGGTCCCCAACGCATGGGCGACCACCTCGATCGCGATCGGTAGGCCCGGTTCGGCGACGATATCCTGGACCGTCGCACCACCCCGCCGCAGCCATTGCCCGAACCAGCTGCCATAGGGGCTGGTGACGATATTGAGTGCCGAAAGGCCAGGGCGGGCAAGGCTGACCGCTGCCGCTTCCAGCGCCACCACAGCCTCAGCCTGCACGAATACGATGTCGTTGCGGCTCAGCAATATCCTGCCGACCTTGTCGGCAAGGGCGGCATAGCGCTCCGCGGGATAGGAGAGGGCGCCGTGCAGGGGATTCCAACCGGGATCGGGCATAACGACTGCTCCTTCAGAACGGATCGGTCACGAGACGGGGGACGGCGGCAACAAGCGCGCGGGCGGCATCGGATTGCGGCGCGACAACGACCGATGTCGCCGGACCGGTCTCGACGATCCGCCCATTGTCGATAACGGCGATGCGGTGGGAGACGGCGCGGACGACGGCAAGATCGTGCGAAATGAAGAGACAGGCAATGCCCTGTTCCCTTTGCAGCTCGACCAGAAGCTCCAGAATCCTGCCGCGCACGGTCACGTCGAGGGCAGAAACCGCTTCGTCGAGCACCAGCAGCGACGGCCGCGTTGCAATCGCCCGGGCGATCGCCACACGCTGGCGCTGGCCACCGGAAAGCGACCGCACAGGACGACCGGCATAATCGGCAGACAGGCCGACGCGTTCGAGAAGCATCGCGATCTCGCCGGTGCGGCGGTGCCTTGGGACAACCTCGTGGATGCGCAGCGGATCGTCCAGCACAGCACCCACGGTCGCCAGCGGATTGAAAGCGGCGAGCGGATCCTGGAACACCATCTGCATCTGTGCCCGTTTGCGGCGAAGCGCTGCGCCGCTCAGGGCAAGCCAATCCTCTCCTTCGAAGCGGATTGCGCCGGCATCGGCAGCAAGAAGGCGCAGCAGGATGCGCGACAGGGTCGACTTTCCGCTGCCGGAGGCACCGACAATGCCGAGCGTCTCGCCGGCCGCGATCGTCAGCGACACATTCTCGAGGGCGGCGACCCGGCGGCCGGAGGAGGAAAAACCTTTCGACAGGTTGTCGATGGAAAGCAGCACATCGCTCATGACGCCGCCTTCGCAATCAACGGCGGCGTTCTGAGATCACGATGGCTGGCAATGAGTTCGGCGGTATAGTCGCTCTGCGGCGCCGACAGCACCGAACGGACGGGGCCGGCCTCGACCAGCCTTGCATCGCGGAAGACCGCGATGCGATCGACGAAGCCGGAGGCGAGCGCGATATCGTGGGTGATGAAGAGCAACGTCATGCCATCCTCGCGCACCAGCCCGTCGAGCAGGCGGACGATCTCGGCCTGGACGACGACATCGAGTGCGCTGGTCGCCTCGTCGGCGATCAGCAGCTGAGGTTTCGCAGCGATCGCCGCCGCGATGGCCACGCGCTGGCGCTGGCCGCCGGAAAGCTGATGCGGAAAGGCCCTCATCACCTTGTCAGGCTGCGGCATCCGCACCCGTCCAAGCAATTCCTCGGCCCTGGCATAGGCCTGTTTCCAGTTAAGACCGAGATGGCGCCTGGCGCCTTCGGCGATCTGCTCGCCGATCGTGAGCACGGGGTTGAGGCTGGAACCTGGGTCCTGAAAGATGAAGCCGAAATCGCGGCCGGGGCGGGGCGGATGGCCGAGTGCGGGCCAGAGCATCTCGCCGCCGACCTTCGCCCTCTCAGGCAGCAGGTCGGCGAGGGCGCGGGCGAACGTGCTCTTGCCGGAGCCGCTTTCGCCGACGATTGCCAGCCTTTCGCCGGCGGCAATATCGAGATCGATGCGGTCGAGTGCGGCTGCGCCGTGCCCGTAGGTGACCGAAAGCTGCCGCAGGCTGCAGAAAATGTCGCTCATGCCGCCCTCGCACCGTCATCGCCAAGCGCCTTGCCGAGGCCTTCGCTGAAGAGATGGACGCCGAGCACGGTCACGGCGAGTGCTGCGCCCGGTATGACGGAGAGATAGGATGCCGAACGCAGCACGCTGCGGCCCTCGGCGATCATCGAACCCCAGGTGGCGATGTTGGGATTGCCGAGGCCGAGGAAGGACAGCGCTGCCTCGGTCAGGATCGCCCCGGCGACGATGGTGGCCGAAAGCGCCAGCACCGGCGGCAATGCGTTCGGCAGGATCTCCCGGAAGGCGATCTCGGCTGGATGCATACCGATCACCCTTGCGGAGGCGACGTAATCCTGCTCGCGGATCGCCAGTACCTGCGCTCGCGTCAGCCGCGCCGGGTCAGCCCAGGTGCCGAGCGCAATGGCAAGAACGATAACAGGCGTCGAGACGCCGATGGTGCTGACAAAGGCAAGAGCGAGCAGGAAGGCCGGTACGATCTGGAACGCATCGACCACACGCATCAGCGCCTCATCGACGAGCCCGCCGGCAAAACCGGCCACCATGCCGACGCAGACGCCGAGGATCATGGCGGAAAACGCCGCTGCGAGGCCGACGGCAAGCGAGGTTCTGGCGCCATAGAGCAGTCCCGCCAGAACGTCGCGGCCGAGCCGGTCAGTGCCGAGCGGTGAAGCCGGGTCGGTGAACGGCGCAAGCAGGGCACGGCCGGCAATCCTCAGCGGATCGCCCGGTGAGATGACCGGAGCGAGCAGACCGGCCACAACCAGGATGAAAAGGATCGCAAGCCCGACCGCGCCTTCCGGCTGGCTCAGCAGGCGCTGCAGGCGGCTCATACGCTGCCCTCCGAAGCGCCGATGCGAGGGTCGAGCGCGGCATAGACGAGATCGACGAGGAAATTGACCGAGATGACGAGGACGGCGCTGGTGACGACGATGCCCATCAGCAGAGGCGCATCGCGGCCATTGACCGCCTCCTGCGCCAGCCGCCCAAAACCCGGGATCGCAAAAACGCTTTCGATCACCACGCTGCCGCCGAGCATGGCCGCCGATTGCAGCCCGAGCATGGTGACGAGGGGCAGCAGCGCGTTGCGCGCCACATGGCGCAGCACGATCCGGCTCCGCGACAGGCCCTTGGCGCGGGCAAACAGCACGAAATCGAGCTTCCAGGCCTCGGCCATGCCGCTGCGCATCACGCGCAGGAACAGAGCGAGATAGATCAACGCGAGAGCGCCGACCGGCAGAACGAGATGATCTGCAATGTCGAGCGCGCGCGAAAATCCTGTCTTTCCCGAAGCGATCGTCTCGATAGCGGCAATTGGAAACCAGCGCAACTTCACCGAAAAGACGATGCTCAAAACCAGGCCGAGCCAGAAGCTCGGAATGGCATAGACGATCAGCGAGCCGATCGAGAGCAGCCGGTCACGCAGGCTACCCGGCCGCGCGCCGGCAAGGATGCCAAGCGCCGAGCCGAGGCCGAAGGAGAGTGCCGTGGCGCTGCCCATCAGGAGCAGCGTATTGGGCAGGCGTTCGGCAATCAGCGCGCCGACCGGCCTGTTGAAGGCGACCGACCAGCCGAGATCGAGCCGCCCCAGCGAGGAGAGATAAAGCCAGAGGCGCGCAAACATGGAGCGGTCGAGGCCATAGCTCTCTCGCAGCGACTGCACCAGCGCCGCATCGCCACCGCCGATCGAGCCGAGATAGGCGTCGACGGCATCACCCGAGGCTGACTCAAGCAGGAAAAAGGTGAAAATCACCACGATCAGCAGCACCGGAATGCTGCTGATCGCCCTGCGCCTCAGGAGGATGATGGCTCGTTTCACGCCGGACAGGGCCTCTGGAAGAGAATTGCCGCCGATCCTATCATGATTGCAGCGCGGTATCGCCCCAGTTCGAAACCGCCCAGCGCGGGTTGTTCGAGACGTTCAGCACAGTGTCACGCGCAACAGTAATAAAGCCCCATTCCGCAACGTTGATCAGCGGCAGGTCGGCGACCGCGAGCTGCTGGAACTTGCGATAGAGTTCGGTGCGCGCCGCGGTATCGATGGTTTCCGAGGCCTGCTGGATGATCTTGTCGAGCTCCGGATTGGCGTAGCCACCCTGGTTGGAGAAGGGCACACCATCAGGGGTGCCGGACTGGACGAGAATGGTGGTGGAGATCGCCGGATCGCCGCGGAAGACCGGCGGGCCGACCGCGAGGTCGAAGTCATGGTCGGTATAAACCGCCTTCAGATGCGCGGCCGCATCGGCATTGACGATCTCAGCATTGATGCCGATCGCGGCAAGCGCCTGACGAAGGTAGTCGCCAAACTGGCGAGTCTCGTTGAAATAGGGCGCGGGGCGGAGCTTCAGCGTGAAGCGGTTACCATCAGGCCCCTTGGTGTATCCGGCTTTGTCGAGGATGTCGTTGGCGGCGCCGGGATTGAAATCATAGGTCGCGACATCCGATGTGTAGAACTCCGGCGCATTCTTCGGCACCGGGCCTGTCGAGGCGGCGGCGTAGCCGAGGAAGATCGTATCGACCACGAATTTCTTGTCGATCGCATGCGCGATCGCCTGGCGGACTCTCAGATCGGCCAGTTCCTTGCGTCGGTGATTGATCTCGACGACGAGTTGGTAGGTCAGGGCCTCATAGCCCTTCGAAATCACCTTGATGCCAGCGACCTTCGAGATGCGGTCGAGATCGGCGAGCGGCACGGCCGAGAAGGCGGCGAGCTGGATTTCCTCGGCTTCGAGCGCGGAACCCGCCGATCCGCGATCGGGCAATACCCGGAAGACGATCTCGTCGAGTTTCGGCTGGTCCTTGTCCCAATAATTCTCGTTGCGCGTCAGCCGGTAATATTCGCCGGGCTTATGTTCGGCGAACTTGAACGGGCCGGTGCCGACCAGCGTGTTGTTGGCCGGGTTGGTAGCGATATCGGTGCCGTCGAAAATATGCTTGGCAACGACGCTTGTCACGACAGGCAGCGCATTGCGGATCAGCTGGAACGGCGTCGGCTTGGAGAAACGGAAGATGGCGGTGTAATCGTCAGGCGTATCGACGGCTTCGAGGTTGGCGAAGACCAGACGGCCGAGATTCTGCAGCGGCTTCCAGACGTTGAGCGCGGAAAAGGCGACATCGACAGAAGTGAACGGCTTGCCGTCGTGCCAGGTAACGCCATCGCGCAGCTTGAAGGTCACGGAAAGGCCGTCGGCCGAACCCTCCCAGGAGGTCGCAAGGCGCGGCGAGAGCCCGTCCTTGCCGTCGAAGGAGGCTTCGGCCAGCGGCTCGATTACTTTGCTCGCAACGAAGAAGACCCCATTCGAAGCGACGATGGCCGGATTGAGGTTCTTTGGCTCGGAATCGGCCGCAACGATCAACCGGCCGCCTTTCGGCGCATCCTGCGCCAGCGCCTGTCGGGCAAGCGCCGTCGAGGCAAGCAGCAGGGCGGTGCCCTTCATCAACGTGCGCCGCGAGATTTCTGGAATAGTCATGACCCCTCCTGATCGCCCGAAAATTCGAATGCCCATATTCAGGGCGAAATGCCGATAATCATAGAAATTAAATTCGAATGGTCAGGCTGGGCGAGACACTTTTTTGTCACCCAGCCATTATTTTTTCAACCGTTGGCGGCTTGGCGCCTGGGCTCGGCGAAGAGATTGCGATAACCGGCGCCCGGATGCGGCGCGGTAAGCCGCGGTCCGGCTCCCCCGAGCTTTTCGCGCAGCGTGCCCTTGGCATATTCGGTCTTGTAGACGCCGCGTTTCTGCAGCTCCGGGACGAGCAGATCGGCGGCATCCTCGAAACTCTCAGGTGTAACGGCATAGGCAAGATTGAAGCCGTCGACATCGGTATCCTCGACCCATTCCTGCATCAGATCGGCGACCGTCTGCGGCGAGCCGACGAAGACAGGGCCGAAACCGCCGATGCCGACCCAGTCGGCCATCTCGCGCACCGTCCATTCCTTGGTGGGATCGATGGTCGTGAAGGTCTCGACGGCCGATTGCACCGCATTGGTATGGCGGTGCCGCAGCACCTCATCCGGCCCGAACTGGCCGAAATCGATGCCGGTCCAGCCGGAGATCAGCGTCAGCGCACCCTCGAAGGAGGCATATTTGCGGTATTCGTTGAACTTCCGTTGCGCCTCCGCATCCGTTTCACCAAGCACCACGGTCTGCAGGTTAAAGGCGAGGATTTCGCGCGGGTTGCGGCCGACGCGTTCGGCCGCCTCGCGGACATTGGCGACGTAGCGCTTCAGCACGGCTTTCGACGGAGACGCGACGAAGATGCATTCGGCATGGGCGCCGGCGAAATCCTTGCCGCGGCTGGAAGCGCCGGCCTGGTAAAGCACCGGCGTGCGCTGTGGAGAAGGTTCGCTCAAGTGAATGCCGGGCACGTTGAAATGCTTGCCGGAATGGCGGATCGGGTGGACCTTATCGGGATGGGTGAAGATGCCGGTTTCCCGGTCGCGGACGACGGCATCGTCCTCCCAGCTTCCCTCCCAGAGCTTGTAGCAGACCTCGAGATATTCCTCGGCGAGATCATAGCGGTCGTCGTGCTTCGTCTGCGCCGGCTGGCCGATATTGAGCGCGCCGCTGTTGAGATAGGAGGTCACGATATTCCAACCAACGCGGCCCTTGGTCAGGTGGTCGAGCGTCGAGATGCGGCGGGCGAAAGTATAGGGATGCTCGAAGGAGAGCGATGCCGTCAGGCCGAAGCCGAGATGTTCGGTTTCGTAGGACATGGTCGGGATGAGCTGCAGCGGATCGTTGACCGGCACTTGCGCCGAATGGCGAAGCGCGGCATCGACATTGCCGTTCAGCACGTCGTAGACGCCGAGCACGTCGGCAATGAACAGTCCGTCGAACTTGCCGCGTTCCAGCGTCTTTGCCAGGTGCACCCAGTAGTCGAGATCCTTGTAGGTCCAGGATTTGTCGCGCGGATGGCGCCAGAGCCCCGGCGACTGGTGTCCGACGCAATTCATGTCGAAGGCGTTCAGCCTGATTTGGCGGGTCATGTTTTCTTCCTTGGAATTAGGGATTGCTGCGGCCGAGGCCGTAGGTCAGCGCCAAGGCTCCGACGAGCACGGCGCCCTTGACGAAATCCTGGGTGTAATAAGGGGCGTTCAGCATGGTGAGCCCGTTCAAGAGCACGCCCACGAAGACGGCGCCGGCAATCGTGCCAAGCACGTTGGGACGCCTGAGATTGAGGACGGCGAAGCCGATCAGTGCGGCCGCAACCGAATCCATCAGCAGCGAACCGCCGGAGGAGACGTCGCCACGCCCGACGCGGGCGGCAATGACGATGCCACCGAGCGATGCCAGCGTGCCCGACAGGACATAGGCGAGCGTTTTCAGCCTGACGGTCGAAGCGCCGGCAAGCCGGGTGGCGACCTCGTTGCCGCCGGTCGCAAACAGCAGCCGGCCGATGCGCGTGCGCTCGGTGAGGATGAAGAGGAGAACGGCGACTGCCACCATCAGCACCACGGAAACGGGCAGGGTGCCGAAGATGCTGTAGCGCCCGATCAGCAGGAAGGCCGGGTCGTAGGCGCCGGTCGCCTTCGATCCGTCGGGCAGGGTAAGGCCCGCCGAGATCGATCGGCCGGCGGTCGGGATCAACTGCAGGCCGGAAAGCAGGAACATCATCGCCAGCGTCGCCAGGAGATCCGGCACCTTCAGGCGCACGATCAGGAAGGCGTTGACGAGGCCGACGAGCGCGCCGAAGGCGAGCACCAGCGGCACCGTCGCATAGGCATCGAGGTGCCAGACGATCATGGCGTAACTCGCCGCCATCACGCCCGACGCGGCGACCGCGCCGATCGACAGGTCAAAACCGCCGACGGCGAGCGTGACGGTGACGCCAGCGCCGAGGATGGCGACGACGGACACCGCCTGCAGTATGCTCATCAGATTGGCGATATTGATGAAGGCGGGCTCGGCGATGGTGAAGCCGACGACGAGAGCCGCAAGCAGGATAAACACCGCGCCCGCCCGGAGGAACGCTCCGAGGGCGGCGAGACGGCTGCTGCCTGATTGCTGCAGTGCCTTTGGCCGGGCGCTTGCCTGTGGAAGGGTGTCGTTATCGACCGTCGTCATGCAGATATTCCCTGGATGGCAGAATGAAAAGCGACGCCGTCTGCCGCCGGCCTCAACACGTGGTGGTCGATGACGAGGATGCGGTCGGCCACTTCATAGGCCTCCTCCGGATCGGAGGTCGCAATCAGCGTCGCCCGGTCGGTGCGAGCGCGGATTGCCCGGATGATATCGTGACGGGCGCCGACGTCGACGCCCTGGAAGGGTTCGTCGAGTAGCAGCAGCCGGCTCGGCTCCGCCTCCCAGCGCGCGATCACCGCCTTCTGCTGGTTGCCGCCGGAGAGCGACCAGACCGAGGCGAGGGGACCGGCCGCCTTGATGCCGAGACGGGCGATTGCCTGTTCGGCCTCGCGTCTTTCACGCCCGCCGACAAGGAAACCACTGGGATACCATTTGCCAAGATGCGGCAGGCTGATCGTCGCCGATAGCGAATGGCCCGGCCATGCCGGCGGCATCAGCGAGGAACAATGACGGTCTTCGGCGGCCATGGCGACACCTGCGGCGATCGCTTCACCAGGGTTTTTCGGCCGGTACGGCCGGCCGTCGAGGAACATCTGGCCGCCAGCAAGCGCCGTCACGCCGAAGATCGCCTGGAGCAGCCGGCTCTTGCCCGCGCCGAGCACGCCTGTTACCGCGACCACCTCGCCCTCATGCAGCGACAGATCGAAGGTCGCGCTTGCAGGCAGCAGGCTGATATCGCGCATCTCGAAAATCGCAGGTCCGGTCGCCGGTCGCGCATCCGGCCGGGCGGCATCCAGTCTGCGGCCGATCATCGTCTCGATGGCGCTCGAAAAATCGATCGGTCGCGAGAAGGTGCCGACAACGCGGCCGCCACGCATGACGAGCGCGCGGTCAGCGATCGCTTCGAGATCGGCGGTGCGGTGCGAGATATAAAGGATCGCCAGACCCCGATTGCGAAGCCTCAGCAGAATATCGAAGAGGCGCCGGCTTTCCTCTCCGGAAAGGCTCGCCGTCGGCTCGTCGAGGATGAGGAGATCGGCGCGGTTAGCGAGCGCCCGGGCAATCGCCACGAGTTGCCGGTCGGCGCTGGAGAGCTCGCCGAAATCACGATCGAGCGGCAGGCTGAAGCCGGCGGCATCGAGCATCGCCTGCGCGGCGCGTCGGATGCCGGCCCGCGAGACGAAGAAGGGCATGCTGCGATCGGCGAACCGGTTGAGCAGCAAGGCATCGGCCACGTCCAGGCCGGCCGCACCGACCAAATCCGTCGATTGGTGCACGGTGACGACGCCGGCCTTTGCCGCTTCGGCCGGGCTGCGCGGCGCAAAGGGGTGGCCATCGAGAGTGATCGTGCCACCATCAGCTGGAAGTACGCCGGACAGGATCTTCACCAGCGTCGACTTTCCCGCGCCGTTCGCGCCCATCAACGCCACGATCTCACGACGCTCGATCGAAAGACCAGCGCCGGCAAGCGCCCGCGTCGACCCGAAACTGCGGGTAATATCTTTAACGTGAAGAAGGGGCATCGTTCATGTCCGGGACTGCATTCGTAGCCGGAGTGTGCCCTGTCCGGACGGTCGATTTCCAGGCACGCATTTCCCCGGCGGGCGGTGCTGGCGAAACAAAGAATCTCTCGCAGCCCGCAAAATCGGATCATTTACTCTACTAAAAACATAGAGATTATATCTAAATAATCCGACGCGTCGCGAGGGCTGTCGGACCTGTCAGACGACGCTTTCGTTTGCTAGAAGGAACGCGACGATGAAATCCCTCGCACGGCTTGCACTGTCTGCCGCCGTCATTCCGCTCATTTTCATTCAAGGCGCCAAAGCCGACGGCCTGTCCGGCGCTCCAGCCCCCTTCGATAAGGGCGGCGTCAAGGTAGCTTTGATCAGCTACATCTCGGCCGGCGACTTCTTCCAGGCTTACCAGGCGGGCGCAGAAGCCCAGGCCAAGGCGCTCGATATCGACCTGCGCATCTTCCCCGGCCGGCAGGACGCCGCCGAGCAGCGTGAGCAGATCCTGCAGGCGATCAATCTCGGCGTCTCCGGCATCGTCATCGATCACGGCCTGCCGGAATCGCTCGGCGACGTCGTGCAGCAGGCCCTCGACAAGGGCATCAAGGTCGTAGCCTTCGACGTCAACCTCAACAATCCGAAGATCCCGCAGGTAGAGCAAAGCGACCACGAGCTTGCCTCGCTGGCTCTCGAGCAGGTGGCGAAGGACAACGGCAAGGACTTCAAAGCGGGCTACGTCTATGTTGCGGGCTTCGCGCCGCTCGACCGCCGCAACGAGGTCTGGGACAAGTTCAAGTCGGACAATAAGGGCGTCGTCGAAAAGGCCCGCTTCGGCAACGTCAGCGACACGACGGCGACCTCGACCGCCGACCAGGCGAAGGCCGCGCTCACCGCCAATCCCGATATTTCGGTCGTCTTCGCCCCCTATGACGAATTCGCCCGCGGCGTGAAGCTTGCCGCCAATGGCCTCGGCATATCAAGCAAGCTTAAGATCTATTCGGCCGACGTCTCGACAGCCGATATTCAGGAAATCACCGAGGTAGGCAGCCCATGGGTTGCGACCGTCGCGACCAATCCTGCCGTCGTCGGCGCCGTCTCCATCCGCGCCGCAGCCCTCGAAATCGCCGGCCAGGCGGTTCCCCACCAGATCACGATCAAGCCGACGCTTCTGACGCAGGAGAGCCTGCGCGCCGCCGGCGTCAAGACGATCGAGGACCTGGCGGCAAAGATCCCGGCCTTCAGCACAAGCGATGCGGCAACCGCAAGCTGGATTCCGGACAAGCTTTTTTGAGGAGGTCACCCTCGATCCTTCCGGCGGGAGCCTCGGTTCCCGCCGGATCATCTTTTTGGAGAATTGGAGCCCCGTCCATGAGCCAGTCCAATGTCGTCTTTGCGGCCAGCCGCAACCCGACGCGAGAAGACCTTTTTGCGCGTGCTGAGGATATTTCTGCCGATCTTTCCAGGCGCGCCGCAGATCTCGACCGCGAAGGCCGCCCGCCGCTTGGCGAGATCGTCAAGTTAAAGAATGCCGGGCTGCTCAATGCGCTGCATCCCCGCGAGATCGGCGGCGGTGGCCTCGATTGGGTCGATGGGCTGAAGCTGGTGCGCATTCTTGCCCGCGGCGAGAGCTCGATCGGCCAGTTGCTCGGCTATCACTATGTCAACAGCCAGTATATTTACTGGGCGCTCGATGCGGCGCGCGCCCATGCGCTGGGCAGCGAGACGGTCGCCAGGAACCTCTATTGGGGTGCGGCCGTCAATCCGCGCGATCCGGGGCTGACGCTCACCCGGCGCGGCAACGGCTATGTGCTGAACGGGCGCAAATCCTTCTCCACGGCGGCGCGGGTCTCCGAATATATCAACGCCAATGCGGCCCTCGACGACAAGATCGCCGGTTTCGCCGTGCCGACCAATCGTCCCGGCTATATCGCCAATGACGACTGGGACAATATCGGCCAGCGCCTCTCCGACAGCGGCAGCGTCGAGTTCCGCGACTTCCCCGTCTATGAGGAGGACTTCGTCGGTGCGCCCGCCGCACCCGATGCGGCACCGCCCGTGCTCTCGACCTTCAACACGCCGTTCATCCAGTTGGTCTTCGTCAACTTCTACCTCGGCACCGCCGAAGGTGCGCTGCAGGCGGCCGTTGACTACGTCAGAACGACGACCCGGCCCTGGCTCACCTCCGGCGTCGAGCGAGCAGCGGACGATCCCTATATCCTCGAACGCGTCGGCGAATTCACCGCGGCGCTGAAGGCCTCGACGGCTCTTGCCGACAACGCGGCCACTGCCGTGCAGGCAGGTCTTGCCCGCGGCCGCGATGTAACCGCGCGCGAGCGCGGCGAGGCGGCGGCGGAAGCCTATGCAGCCAAGGTGCACGCCACGCATGTTTCGCTCGATATCACCTCGCGCGTCTTCGAGCTGACCGGCGCACGCTCGACGGCCGACAAATACCGCTTCGACCGTTTCTGGCGCAATGTCCGCACCCACACGCTGCACGACCCGGTCTTCTACAAGGCCAAGGAAGTCGGCGAATTCGTGCTGAACGACAAGATACCGGAGGTCAGTCTCTACAGCTGATACGACCGCACCTCCCACGAATATGAAAAACCCCATTGCCGGGCCGGCAATGGGGTTTTTGTTTGGGAGGAATGGAAGTGTCAGAGCGCGCCGTTTTTCGGCGGCGTCACGCCGTTCAGATGGTAGTTGCCGACCACGTGGTATTTCCAGCGAACGGGATCGTGCAGCGTATGGGTGCGGGCATTGCGCCAGTGGCGGTCGAGATTGAGGCCGACCTGCACGGACGAGGTTCCGGCAAGCTCGAACAGCGTATTCGCAGCCTCGATCGCTACTTCTGTCGTCAGCACTTTCGCCGCGGCGACCGCAAGCGTCGCCGCGATCACCTTTTCATCCGTCGTCTCGACCTGCGCGGCATCGACCTTGTGGCCGGCGCGCTCGACAAGAGCCGTTGCGGCTTCGAGCCGGATGGCGGTCTGGCCGATCTTGGCGATGGTCAGCGGATCGTCGGAGGCACGGTCGAGGCCGCTATCCATCCAGGGGCGCGATTTCGTCCTGACGAACTCAAGCGTTTCGGCGAAAGCCGCCCGCGCGATACCGAGATCGACGCCAGCATGAATGATCTGGCCGACGGAACCGATCGTCGTCGGCCGCTCGAAACCCTTGTGGTGAGAGACGACGGAATCGGCGCTGACATAGACATTGTCGAGGATCGTAGTGCCGCTGCCGGTTGTGCGCTGGCCGAAACCGTCCCAGTCGTCGACGATCTCGACGCCTTCGGTGCCCTTCGGCACGAAGGCCATGGTCAGCCGATCCTCCGGATCGAGCGCGAAGACGGTGATCCAGTCGGCGAAGAGCACGCCCGTGGAATAGAATTTGCGGCCGTTGATCCGGTAGCCCGGACCGTCGCGGGTGATGCGTGTGTTGTAATGGCCGACCGTCTTGGTGCCGCGCTCGGACAGCGCATTGCCGAAACGATCGCCGGCCAGCACGCGCCCGAAGAAATAGCGCTGCTGCTCTTCGCTGCCGTCGGTTCTCAGCGCCTCAAGAATATAAAAATGGTTCTGCGGGATCTGGCCGATCGAACCGTCCGCCTCCGACAGAATCGCGGTAATCTCGGCGAGCACCGCATTGGAGACGTCGAGCCCACCATATTGGGCCGGCACCGTGATCGCGAGCAGTCCGGACTGTGCGAGAAGGTCGAGTTCGGCAAACGGCAGGATCCGGTCGGCATCGCGCTCGGCGGCGCGCGCGGCAAATTGTGCCGCCAGTCTGCGGGCGGTTGCAATCGCTTCCTCGTCACTGCCGATACGGGCGGCCACGGGCCGGATCTGGTCTGCTTGCCTCAGCACGGTGTTCATCGATGTCTCCAATTCTGACGATGCTATCGGTGAAAGAAATCGAACGCCGAGATAAGAGTACAAATTCTATAGATGTGGTCGAAAATAAAATGTGTTTGCTTATCGGCTTCTGGCTGCCGCGATTAGTGTCTCGGTCCGGCGGTTTTGCGAAAACGTGGCCGGAAAAGCGCCGAAATCGCTACCGGAAATTAGCGGAGCCGGCCTCGATTTGAATTCGGCGAGTTCCTACGTAACCGCTATCCGATGCGTCGCCGCAGCGGTTCCAGACAGAACGCCAATGCGGGGCAGGCCGCCGCCTTGCCCGATCCATGAGGAAAGTCATGACTCGTTCACGGCAGTTGCGCCTCGGCGCTTTCATGCGTCCCGTCAGCCTGCACACCGGCGCGTGGCGCTATCCCGGTTCCTACCCCGACGCCAATTTCAATTTCGCGCATCTGAAGTCCTTCGCGCAGGCGCTGGAACGGGCGAAATTCGACGCCTTCTTCATGGCCGATCACCTCGCCGTGCTCAACATGCCGGTCGAAGCACTCAGGCGCAGCCACACCGTGACCTCCTTCGAGCCTTTCACGTTGCTGTCGGCGCTGGCAGCGGTGACGGAGCGCATCGGCCTTGTCGCCACCGCTTCCACCACTTTCGACGAGCCCTATCACATCGCCCGCCGCTTCGCCTCGCTCGACCATATCAGCGGCGGCCGCGCCGGCTGGAACATCGTCACCACATCGAACCCGGATGCGGCTCTCAATTTCGGGCTGGACGAACATGTGGAGCATGGCGAGCGTTATCACCGGGCGCGAGAATTCTACGATGTCGTGACCGGGCTCTGGGACAGCTTCGCCGACGATGCCTTCATTCGCGACCGGGAAAGCGGCCTATTCTTCGATCCGGAGAAGATGCATGTGCTCGGGCACAAGGGCGAGGAACTCAGCGTGCGCGGACCGCTCAATATCGCCCGGCCGCCGCAGGGATGGCCCGTCATCGTCCAGGCCGGCCAGTCGGACCCCGGCCGCCAGCTTGCCGCGGAAACCGCCGAGATGGTCTTCTGTTCGCCGCGCGATCTTACCGCCGGCAAGGCGCTTTATGCCGATATCAAGGGTCGCATGGAAGCGATCGGCCGTGACCGCGATCACCTGAAGATTCTGCCGGCAGGCTTCGTCATCGTCGGCGACAGCATCGAGGAAGCGCGCGCCAAACGCGCCACGCTCGACAGCCTGGTCCATTACGACAGTGCCATCGCCTCGCTTTCGATCGCGCTCGGCCATGATGCGTCCGGCTTCGATCCCGACGCGCCGCTACCATCAGATATTCCCGACACCAATGCCAGCAAGACTGGTCGGGTGCAGGTGCTGAAGCTTGCTGCGGAAGAAAATCTGACCGTGCGTCAGCTGGCCCAGCGCTACGGCGGCTATGCCGGCCTTGCCTTCGTCGGTACGCCGGCCAGCATCGCCGACGAGATGGAGCGGTGGCTGGATGAGGAGGGTTCTGATGGCTTCAACATCGTCTTCCCCTACCTGCCGCAGGGTCTCTTCGACGTCACCGAACGGCTGGTTCCCGAGCTTCAGCGCCGCGGCCTCTTTCGCAGCGAATACGAGGGCACGACGCTGCGCGAACACCTCGGATTGCCGCGGCCGGAAAACCGGTTTTTCGCCACCGGTAGGTAACACGCTGCGGGCAGCCCCGCGCGGAAAGACGATACAAGTAGCCGTCAGAATTCGACGATCCTGTTGTTGAAGCCCAGCCGCGCGGCTTCGAATTCCCTTTCATCACCGGAGGGATCGCGCAATGCCTCAAACAGCGTCTTCGGCGCTGTCCAGTTCGCTTGAAATTCAGCATAGCTGACAAGGACATAGGCTACTTCGCCGCGAGCAGTGATCAGCAGCGGCCGAGCGCTCGCTTCCTTCTTCGCGTTGCTCGGATTCCGGTTGAAGGCTGCGCCGGTCATGAAAGACATTTTCATCGAAACCACCCACTCTCCATCAAGCAGGGACTATACCCAACCAACCGCCTTCAGACTATGGCCCCGACATCGAACGCGTCGCTTTCTCCCGGCACCAGTTCGAGGGGCCAGATGATGTCGCGGCCGCTGTCCGGATAGAAATCGCGATACGCTGGCATGTTGGCGAGAAGCATCCGGCCGAGATCGACGCCGAGATCGTACAGCGAAATTCGGAAGCAGCTCAGCGACGGCTGCAGGAACCGTGCGCGCGGAGCGTCGCGGAAGCCAATCACAGCAAGGTCGCGGCCAGGCAGGATGCCCGATTCCATCAGGCGGCGGTAAAGGCCGATCGCCATCAGCTCATAGATCAGGATCACCGCCGTCGGCCGCTCTTCGAGCTGCAGCAGTTCATGGGCCGCCTGATAGCCGCCCTGCTCGCTCGACTTGACACGGATGACGAGAGCCGGGTCGAAGGCAATATCGTGTCGCTCGAGCGCGCGGCGATAGCTTCCGACAAAGAGATAACCGAGATTGGCTTCGCTCGACGGCGCGGTGATCGCGATCCGACGGTGGCCGCGCGCAATCAGCCGTTCGACCGCGTGATCGGCCACGCCCTCGAAATCGAGATCGATCCATGGAAAATTCCCGGCCGAAAGGCTGCGGCCGAGCGCGACGAAGGGGATCTTGGCCCGCGATAGAAAGTCGATACGCCGGTCGACGCGTTGCGTATCCGAGATGATCATCGCATCGACGATGCGCCGCGCCACCATTCGCTTCAGATATTCGTGCGGGTCCTCATCGCTCGGGCAGGGCAGCATCACGAGGTCGAGCTTGTGGCGGGCAAAGACGCTCTGCAGACCGCTGGTGACGCCGAGGAAGAAGTTGTCGGCATTCTCAACCGTCTCTTTGCTGGATTCGATCATCAACCCGATGACCTTCGTCTCTCCTTGCCGCAGGCTCCGCCCAGACTGGTTGGCGACATAGCCAAGTTCCTCGGCCGCAGCCAGCACGCGCCGGCGGGTTTCCTCGTTCACGTCAGGTTTGCCGTTCAGCGCGCGGGAGACCGTGCCGATCGAAATATCCAGGTGTTCGGCAAGCTGGCGAATCCCTGTCATTGCTGACGATTTTCCTCCGATCCGCACTTTCGCATCGACCTCTATTGACATCTCAAAATATTTCCGCCTACATTCGTAAACGTTTACGGAGTGCGTGTCACCAGGAGAGTTGGCGCCATTCCCTCGGAGGAAATCGTGAAATTCAGAGCCATTTTGTGCGGGTGCGGAGCTATGTCCAAAGGTTGGTTGCGCGCCATTGCGTCCAACCCCGTCCTGGCAGATTCCATCGCCATCGTCGGCCTCGTTGACCTGAACCGGGAGACCGCGGAAAACCTCGCAGCCGAGTTCGGCCTTGAGGGTGCCGTCATTGGTTCGGACCTCTCCGAGGTCATCGCCGCGACGAAGGCCGACCTGGTCTTCGACATCGTCATCCCGTCCGCTCGTTACGACGTCGTTTCGACGGCTCTCAAGGCCGGCTGCCACGTACTCAGCGAAAAGCCGATGGCTGCTTCACTTGCCGAGGGCGCCGCGCTGATCGATCTCGCGGCAGAAACCGGCCGCATTCACGCTGTCATCCAGAACCGCCGCTTCATATCGGGCATCCGGCGCCTGCGCCGTTTCGTCGAGAGTGGGGCGATCGGCGAACTCACCGGCATCCATTGCGACTTCTTCCTCGCGCCGCATTTCGGGGGCTTCCGCGATGAGATGGACAATGTGCTGCTTCTCGATATGGCGATCCACACTTTCGATGCGGCACGCTACGTTGCGGATAAGAAGCCGCTCGCCGTCTATTGCGTCGAGCGCAATCCGAAGGGTTCCTGGTACAGGCACGGCGCTTCGGCCAATGCCATCTTCGAATTTTCCGACGACGTCGTCTTCACCTATCGCGGCTCATGGTGCGCCGAGGGCGAGCGCACCAGCTGGGAAAGCCAGTGGCGGCTTGTCGGCTCGAAAGGAATGCTCACCTGGGACGGCGAGGAAGGCTTCAAGGCGGCCATTGCCGGCGAAGAGCCCGGCCTTCTGCGTGGCGTTACTTGCGTAAACGTTCCCGGTCCGGAACGTGACGGGGAAACCCACGGCCACGCCAGCGTCATCGCCGACTTCATCGCGGCGATCCGCAGCGGCAAACAGCCAGAGACCGTCAATTCCGACAATATCAGAAGCCTTGCCATGGTCTTCGGCGCGATCGAAAGCGCCAAGAGCGGCCGGCGCATCGAAATTTCAGCATAGGATGAAGTGACGTGAGCAACCCTGCAAAATCCATTCGCATCGGCACCATGGTCAGCGGCAACAAGGGCGATGCCGCCGCGCGCATCGGCCAGATTGCCGACCTGGGCTTCGAGAGCTTCGAACCCTTCTTCTGGCAGACGACGAAGGGCCAGAACCTCGCCGAACTCGGCAAGCGTTGCCTCGATGCGATCGGCGACCGCGACATCACCATTTCGACGCTTGGCATGTTCGGCAACCCGCTGGAAGAAGACGCAATCGACCTGGAGACCCTGCAGGGCTGGAAGGACTGCATCGACAATGCCCACCACTTCGGCGCCACCTGCGTCGCCGGCTTCACCGGCCGCGTCCGCGGCAAGCCGCTGACCGACAGCCTGCCGCGCTACAAGCAGATCTGGAGCGAACTCGCCAAGCGCGCCGCCGACAAGGGCATCAAGATCGCCTTCGAAAATTGCGCCATGGACGGCAACTGGGCAAGTGGCGACTGGAACATCGCGCACAATCCCGATGCCTGGGAACTGATCTTCAACGAGACGCCGGATGACCACATCGGACTGGAATGGGAACCGTGTCATCAGATGGTCTATCTGATCGACCCCTTGCCGCAGATCCGCAAATGGGCGCACAAGTTCTTCCACGTCCACGGCAAGGACGCGACCATCCGCTGGGAGGTCATCAAGGAACACGGCATCTTCGGCAAGGAGAAGTTCGTCTTCATGCGCACGCCGGGCTTCGGCGACAGCAACTGGACCGACATCATTTCCGAACTGCGCCTTGCCGGCTGGTCGGGCTCGATCGACATCGAAGGCTGGCACGACCCAGTCTATCGCGACGAACTCGAAATGACTGGCCAGGTTCACGGGCTCAACTATCTAAAGAAATGCCGGGGCGGAGATTTCATTGTTGATCCCTGATCAACCGCCTAAGATGCGCCCCGCCGGGCTGGGAGGCCCGGCGGGGCGCCATGACTGACTACTTGGTCTTTTCGCGGCGCAGCCGCTTTTTTGGGAGGAAAGCATGAAAAGAATTGCAACACTTGCGCTAGCACTCGGCACGGCGATGCTGATGACATCGATCGGCCATGCCGAACAGAAGACCTTCAAGATCTGGTGGTTCGAGGAGCCGACCACGGCTCAGGGCATTGTCTGGAAGAAGGCGCTCGAGGAGTTCAAGGCGAAACATCCGGACATTAACGTCAGCTTCGAGCAGAAGACCTTTCAGCAGTTGCAGGCCTCAGGCGGCATGATCCTCAATTCCGATCAGGCCCCCGACGTGCTCGAGTACAACAAGGGCAATGCGACCGCTGGCTTGGTTGCAAGCCAGGGATTGCTGACCAATCTGGATGCCTATGTGAAGAAGGAAGGCTGGGACAAGATCCTTAACGAAGGCGATTTTGTCCTAAGCCGTTATGACGAAAAGGGCATCTATGGCTCCGGCCCTGTTTGGGGCGTCTCGGTCTTCGGGGAATATGTTTCGTGCTTCTACAATATTGACATGTTCGAAAAGGCAGGCCTCAAGCCGCCGACGACGCTCGAAGAGTGGGTCGCTGACTTGGAAGCCTTCAAGCAGAAGGGTCTCACGCCTCTCGCGCTCGGTGCCATCGACACCAGTGGCCAGCACTTGCTTGCCTCTCTCGCCTACACCAAGGCCGATGACGCCTGGGTCCAGAACTATCAGGGTTTGAAGACCCCCCTCGACGGCGCGCCCTACCTGTATGCGGCGCAGACATTGGTCGACTGGGTCAGCAAGGGCTACATCAACAAGGACTCCACGGGCATGAAGGACCCGGACGCAGCTCTGCTCTTTACCTCCGGCAAGGCACCGATGTACGTCTCGGGCACGTGGAATCTTGGGACCTTTGCCTCCACCATCAAGGACTTCAAGTGGGGTCAGTTCGTCATTCCGACGCCGAAATTTTCAGTCGGCTCGACAGGCAATCTCTGGGTCGTTCCCAAGGGTAGCAAGAATCCCGATCTCGCCGCCGAGTGGATCAGCCTGACCTTGTCGCCGAAGTACCAAGCTGAACTCGGCAATGCCGGCGGCGTGCCGATCGCCGCTGATCTTTCCGCCATCACCAACCCCATTGGCAAGAACGCCGCAGCGGTTTTCAAGCAGATCTCTGACAAAAACGGCCTCGGCTTCTATCCTGACTGGCCGGTCCCCGGCTACTACGACGTGCTCAATCAGAAGGATACCGGTCTCTTCCAGGGCAGTCTGACTGCGGAACAGTTCGTCGAACAGATCAAGCAGGTTTACGACGACGCGCAGGAAAATCAGTAGCGCGACCTTGAACGCTGGGCTGCGCCTCTGGCGCAGCCCATTCTGGGAGGCTGAAGGAAGAATAATATGGCCATATCCAGCCAGCGATCGAGCGACGGTTCTCGAAGCTATAGCCTCTACCTCATCCCGGGGGCGATCGGCTTCATTCTGATCGTGCTCATACCGCAGCTTGCTAATATCGGGCTGAGTTTCACGGCATGGAAAGGCGTTGGCACGCCGCGACCGGTCGGCCTGCAGAACTATCATCGCCTGCTTACGGACGATCAATTCTGGGGATCGATGTATCACACGCTGCTGTTCATCGTCTCGATGACCGTGATACCTGTGTGCATCGGCCTGGTGCTGGCCGCTCTGCTGTTCGACTACGTCAGGGACCAATTCGGGGAATGGGTCTCGAGCTTCTTCAGGGCCGGTTTTTACTTACCGCAGATTCTGCCCGTAACGGTCGCGGGCGTGCTCTGGGGCTGGATTCTCAATCCCGTCGGTGTCATCAACATCACGCTCAAGGCCATCGGCCTTGATAATCTCGCCCAGAACTGGATCGGCGATGCGACATACGCGCTTGCTTCCGTCTCGCTCGTTATTGTCTGGATACAGGTCGGCTATTGTCTGGTGGTTTTCATGGCCGGTCTTTCGCGCATCGACCCTTCTCTCTACGAGGCTGCCGACCTCGACGGGGCAAACTGGTGGAGCCGGCTGGTGACACTCACCATTCCACTCCTGGCGCCGGAGATTTTCGTCGTTGTGCTGACCACGCTGATCGCAGCGCTTAAGGTCTTTGCGCCAATCTTTGTCATCACCGCCGGCGGCCCCGACAATTCCACCCTGGTGCCATCTTATCTGACTTACTACCACTTCTTCACAACGCAACGCGTCGGCTATGCCGCAGCCATCGCGGTCGTGCAAACGACTCTGACGATCGCTTTGGCTGTGATTTTCCTACGCTTCCAGAGCCAGCAGGAGTCGAAGGAGTAGATCATGGCTTACTCAGTTCTCAGCGATGGTAAGACCAAGGCAAAGGCGACGGCGGCAGCCGATCGCGCGCGACGCGATCCCATGCGGTGGGTGGTGCTGGCCATCCTTATTCTACTTCTCGCCTTTACGCTCTTTCCCTTTTTCCTTGCTCTGCTCAACGCCGTCAAGGCGAGCGCCGAATACGCAGTCGGCGGACCGCTTTCGATTCCTCGGTCGATCGATCTCACGGCGATCGAGAAATTCTGGACGGTGTCTGATTTCAGCCGCAAGCTCCTCAACAGCGTGGTGATCAGTCTCGCTGTGTCGGTGTTGGGGGTACTGATAAGCCTGTTCAACGCCTATGCGATTGGGGTCGGCAAGGTGCCGGGTTCGCGCGTGATTTTGGTGATCTTTCTTCTCGGCATTATGGTGCCGCAGGAGTCCATCATTTACCCGCTTTACTACATGGCGAAAGCGAGCGGCCTCTACGATACGCAGCTTTCCGTGATCATCATTTTCGCGGTCCTGCAAAGCGCTTTCGGGACTTACCTGCTCTCGACCGTGCTGAGTACCTTTCCCAAGGAAATCCTCGAAGCGGCGGAGATGGATGGCTCGACCCACTGGAAAACGCTGTGGTTCGTAGTCGTCCCGGTGCTGAGGCCGACGCTCATGGTCCTGGGAACCTTCTTTTTCATCTGGACTTGGAACGAATTCTTGATCCCGCTCGTCATGCTGGTGTCCAACAACAACCAGACGGTCTCGGTCGCCATGGGCCTCACCCGCGGTCAGAACATGTCGGACCCGGTGCTGCAGGCCTCGGCCGCTTTCCTGGGTATAATACCGACCGTGATCTTCTTCTTGATCTTCCAGCGCACGCTAACGCGCGGCATCGCCGCTGGAGCAGTCAAGTGACGACGTTTTTCACCCTTGACCATCTCATCGGTCCCGGTTGGGGACCAGCAAGGTTTTCGGTATGAGCCACGACATCCAAATCGAACTCTCGGGCGTCGAGAAGCACTACGGCGCCTTTCACGCGCTTAAGAACGTCAACCTTTCAATTCCGAAGGGCACTTTCGTGGCGCTGGTCGGTCCGTCCGGATGCGGCAAGTCCACGTTGCTCCGTTCGCTTGCCGGGCTGGAAAAAATTACCGGCGGCACGCTGAAGATTGCCGGCAAGGTGATGAACGACGTGCCGCCGCGGGCACGCGATATCGCCATGGTTTTTCAGAGTTACGCCCTCTATCCGCATATGACGGTGGAACAGAACCTGACCTATTCGCTGAAGATGCACCGCGTCCCCAAGGCTGAGGCAAAACAGAAAGCCGAGGAAGTCGCTGCCATCACCGGTCTTTCCCGGCTGCTCGACCGTTATCCGCGCCAGCTTTCGGGGGGCCAACGACAGCGCGTTGCCATGGGCCGCGCCATTATCCGCAACCCCCAGGCCTTCCTGTTCGACGAGCCGCTTTCCAACCTTGATGCCGCGTTGCGTGTCTCGATGCGCAAGGAAATCCGCGCCCTGCACGACCGGCTGGGCGCCACCTTCGTTTACGTCACGCACGACCAGGTCGAAGCGATGACGATGGCCGACCATGTGGTGGTGATGCGCGACGGCGTCATCGAACAGCAGGGGGCACCACTTGATCTCTACGACCGGCCGGCAAACCGCTTCGTTGCCGGCTTCATCGGTTCGCCGGCGATGAATTTCATTCCCGCGATCGTTGGGGATGACGGAAAGAGCCTGATCCTGGATTTCGGCGCGGTAAAGCAGACGCTTGCGATAGCCCGCGCCGTCGAGCCGGGGCGCAAGCTCGTCGCGGGCATTCGGCCGGAGCATATCGAGGTCGTTGCCCCCGGCCATGGCAGCTTCGACGTACCGATCGCCTTCGTCGAATCGACTGGTTCGTCGACCTTCATCGTCGCGGCGACCCAGCCGGAACTGACGATCGTCGAGTCGCGGCGCGACAGAGTCAAAACCGGAGAGACAATCGGGCTTTCGGTCGATCCGGCCCAGGTCCATCTCTTTGACGCATCAACCGAGCGCCTGATATAATATCCGTCGGGCAAGGGTGCGGCCAGCTTCATAAAACCATCATCGGCCTCTGCGAAGGGAGTGGCTCCGCACGATTACTCCCGCCATATTTGCAGCATCCGGATTTTTAAGATGACATCCTCCCCGATTTCCGCGCGTCTTTCCCCGAACGCGTCGCCCCGCCTCGTGGTGCTTGCCGAAACCGTCTTGAAGGCGGGGGACACCGCCCGGACCTCGCTGCGCCGGCGAACGTCTCAGGAAATGCTTGCCAAGGCGCCGCGCGACTATCAGACCGAGATCGATGTCGCCGTCGAGCGGATCATCGTCGAGGACGTGACCAGGGCCTTTCCCGATTATGCCATCCAGGGCGAGGAAGCGGTCGGCAACCGCACGGGCAGGCCGGAGACGCCGATCATCTATATCGACCCGATCGACGGCACCACCAACTACGCCTGGGGCATCCCGCATTTCGGCATGACGATCGCGATTGCCGAAGGCGGCAGGGTCGTCGCCGGCGTCGTCTATGACGCCATGCAGGACGAACTCTTCAGCGCCGAGATCGGCGGCGGCGCTTATCTCAATGGTGAGCGCATCCGCTGCGCCGATGTCGCCGACATCGAGAACGTGCTGGTCGGCGCCGGTCTGCCGATCCCCGGCCAGGTCAAGGCGATTGCGGAAGAGACTTATTTCGATGCCATCAAGCGCCTGATGGCCAACACGGCAGGCGTGCGTCGCCTCGGCTCGGCTGCGCTGTCGATCGCCTATGTCGCTTGCGGCCGGCTGGACGGATTCTTCGAAGACGGGCTCGCAATCCATGATTTCGGCGCCTCGGCGCTGATGGTCGAAGAGGCGGGCGGCATCGTCACCCGTTTCTCCGGCGCCAAAGTCGATGGGCGTGGCGATATCCTCGTCGCCAGCCAGGCGCTGCATTCGTGGCTGCTGGACGGTTTCCTCGTAAACGCGACCGCCTAAATCCGCAGGAGTTCTTCGATCTCCGCAGCGCCGGTTGCCGGCGCCGACTGATGAACGAGCTGGTTGTCGCGGTAGACGAAGAAGCTGGAAAAACTCGGCTCGACCTTCATTCCGGCGCGGCTCCGATCACTTGGCGCCACCATCGCCTTCAGGCGGGTGCCGTCGGCAAGATCGATATCGACCATCTTGTGGGTGCCGAAATCGACGCTGCGGTGGACCGTTGCCGCGTCCGCCCGGTCGGAAGGGCGGATCGTCAGCGCTTCGGGGCGGGTGGCAAGCGTGACCGGCCCGTCCTCGACGGGAACGGCAAGCGGGAAGAGCGCGTGCTCGCAGACGCCGTTGCTGGTACGGCTCTGGACGACATTCATCGAGCCGATGAAACCAGCGACGAAAGCCGTCTGGGGCTGCCGGTAGATGATGCTTGGCGGCGCGATCTGTTCGGTGCGTCCGTCGCGCATGACGACGATGCGGTCGGCGAGTGCCAAGGCCTCGTCCTGGCCATGGGTGACGAACAACGTGGTGATGCCGAGGCGCTGCTGGATATCACGCACCTCTTCCCGCAGCCTTTCGCGCAGGTGCTGGTCGAGGCTGGCGAAGGGCTCGTCGAGCAACAGGATCTTCGGTTCGAGCACCAGCGAGCGGGCAAGCGCGACGCGCTGCTGCTGTCCGCCCGACAGCTGCGTCGTCATCCGGCGCCCGTAATCGGCAAGGCCGACCAGATCAAGTGCGCTCTCGACTCGCGCACGGATTTCCGCTTTCGGCAGCCGGCGCAGCTTCAAGCCGAAAGCGATGTTGTTGAAGACGTCCATATGCGTCCAGAGCGCGTGGCTCTGAAACACCATGCCGGTCGGCCGCCGCTCGGGCGGCAGACTCGTCACGTCTTTCGCGTCGATGCGGATCGTACCGCCGCTCGGGCGCTCGAAGCCGCCGATCATTCTGAGAAGCGTCGACTTGCCGGAACCGGAGGGGCCGAGCAGACAGACGAGTTCGCCGTCGCCCACCTCAAGCGAGAAGTCGCGAACGGCAAAGGCAGTTCCGAACAGCTTCGAAACGCCCTCGATCGCCAGATGTGCCATTCTCAAATCCTTCCCTAAACTGGCAAGCGGCGGTTCACGCGCCGAAGCCTCGTGCAAAGGCCCCGGTGCCGACCACGCGGCGCGCAAACATCAGCGCGATGAAGGACGGCACCCAGAGCATCACGGAGAGCACGGCGCCGTACTGCACGACGATCTGATTGTTGATGAAGCTGATCATCAGCACCGGCATGGTGCGGATCGCAGGGGCGCCGATCAGCCAGGCACCCTCGGTCTCGTAGAAAGTGCCGACGAAGGTGAGGAGCAGGGCTGCTGATATCGTCGGGGCGGCCTGCGGCAGCGTGATCGACCAGAAGACGCGGAGCGGCGTGGCACCGACATCGCGTGCCGCCTCTTCCATGCGCCGATCGACGTTCTGGAAGGCAGCGACCGGAATCCAGATCATCAGCATCAGCGTACCCACGAGCTGGATCAGTACGACGCCCCAGAAGGTGCTGATCAGGCCGAGCTGCAGGAAGATGCCGGCAATGGCGACAAGCAGGCCGAATTTCGGAAAGGCATGCGAGGCGAGGAACGACAGGAACAGGATGTTCCTGCCCGGAAAGCGCATGCGCGCGAAGGCATAAGCCGCGGGAAGGCAGATGACGGCAGAAAGGACGGTGACCGTCGTCGTCAGCCGCAGGCTGAGGAAGAGAGCGTCCCAGACATCCGCGCGCGCCAGGGTCTGACCCCAGAAACGCAGACCGAACTGCTGCGGAATCAGCGAGGGATAACGCCAGACCTCGGTGAAGGCCCATGTGCCGACGACGATGAGCGGCAACGCGATGAACAGTGTTAGCAGGCATGCGAAGAGCATGCCGATCCAGTCAAAGCGGAGGCCGATGCCCAATCTGCCCGCGCTCATGGCCGGGCCTCGCGGCTGCGGGCGATCGACCTGATATAGAAGATGCCGAAGACCAGGCAGAAGCCGAATGTGATGACGGCCTGCGTCATGGCGTTCAGCGGGTCGTTCATATCGGCGAAGGTACGCTGCATGAACGGTCCCATCATCTCCGGCGATGCCGGGCCGAGCACGTAGGGAAGGGTGAAGGCGGAGAAGATGCCGAGCACGGCGAAGGACGCGGTGACCAGCAGCGAATTGCCCATGCGCGGCAGGATAATCGAGATGAAGACCCGAAGCGGCCTCGCGCCGACATCGCGGGCGGCCTCGATCGAGCTGTTGGAAACGGAGGAAAGTCCGGCCGTGAGCATCAGCACCGTGAGCGGAAGATTGTCCCAAACGAGGCCAATGACCGGTCCCCACGGCGTCAGATAGGGCGTGCGCAGCTTGGGCAGGCCGACCGAATTCAGCAGCAGGTCGACAGTGCCGTTCGGCCCGATGGTCCTGATCAGCGCATAGGCGAGGATGATCGACGGCACGAACATCGGAAAGATCGCCAGGCCCTGCACATAGGCGGCAAGACGTCCCTGCGAGAAACGAAGGTAAAGCGCAATCGGAAGGCCGATTGTGAGGAGCAGGATGCCGCAGACAGCGGTGGTCCAGAGCGTCACCCACAGATTGCTGAGGCTGTAGCCGTCGGTGAAGAAGAAACGGTAGGAGGCAATGGAGAGTTCCGTCGCTCCGTCGGGGCCCCGGACGAAGATCGTTCCGACGACCGCCGAAAAGATCGGAAAGATGATCAGCCATGCGAGCAGGAAAACCGGCAGGGCGACGAGGAGGAGCCCGATCGAGCTCCCCCCTTTCATGGACCGGTGACGGCGCAGTGCCGCCGGCGCAGCGTCGGCAGACATCAGGTGCGGCTGATGCCGGGAGCGACGTTGCGGTACCAGCCGTCGTTGATCGCCGTTTCCCAATTGCCGCCCGGGAAGGTCGGGATGGTCGATGGAATGACGTCGGCATATTTCTTGCGGAGGTCGTCGGAGATGTGATCCCAGGAGACGGCCGGGAAGCCGCCGATCTCAGTGATGATAGCTTCCTGCATTTCTCTGGTCAGCATGAAGGCCGCAAGCTTCAGCGCCGCATCCTTGTTGACGCCGTTCGAAAACACGGTGAAGCCGGAGAATCCGCCGCAAAGGGCGAGATCGCCGAGCTGGACCAGGCCGGTTGTCTCAGGCAACACGCCCTGGGAGATGGCCTGCAGCACCTGATCCGACCAGACTGGCACCATGGTGACGACGCCCTGTGCGAGCAGCTGGATCGACTGGGTGTTGCCCGATGTATAAGCGCCCTTGTCGTAAAGCGAGGGGGCGAGATCGTTAAGGATCTTCCAGGCCGGCGGCAGCGCTTCGGTAGCAAAATCGGCGGTGAAATTGTCGATCTTGAATTTTTTCGGATCGCGGCCGTTGACCTCATGAATGGCGCGGCGAACGAAATTGCCACCCGAGCCGCCCTTGTCGGGTCTGTTATAGATGAACTGGCCCGGATTGGCCTTGATCCAGGTGGTGAGCTGATCCCAGCTCTTCGGCGCATCCTTCGGGTCGAGCTTGGTCTTGTCGTAGGCGAGCAGGACCTGCGAACCGCGATAGGGCAGGGAATAGGGCGTGTCGAAAGCGAGCGGGTTGATATTGTCGTAGCCTTCGACGTTCTCGGCCGAGAACTTGACCCAGAGGCCGGCGTCGATGCCGCCGGACGGCAGGCGCGGATCGAACACCTCGAAGAGATCGGCCTGGGGATCGGTCTTCGTCTTCAGCGCCGCGAGCGCACGGTCGGCGATGGCGCGCAGGCCATTGTTGTCGCCGGCATCGGTCACCTTCAGAGCAACGCCCGGATGAGCCTTTTCGAAGGCGGGACGGATGATGTTGTTCCAGAGGTCGATGATGTTGGCATCCGAGCCGCTGTAGAGGTCGATCGTGCCGGCGGCGGCCGATGCGAAACGCGGAAGAGCCAGAAGACCGGCCGCAGCCGACGATGTGATCAGAAATTCACGCCTGTTCATAAGCCATCTCCATCAGGTGTCGAGGCCCTGCCTCGGCGGGTTGTCCAAGGCTTTGCTAGCCCCGCCGCGTAACATCGGCATGACAGGATGAAGGGTGCTTCAGAGAAATTGCACAGCTGTGCTTATTTCCGCCATATGGAAATCGGCGGCGGGAGACACTATCTTTCGGCAAACAAGGAGACACCCAATGACCGAAGAACGTGCAGTGCTCGCTGGCGGCTGCTTCTGGGGCATGCAGGACCTCATCCGCCGATACAACGGCGTGATTTCGACCCGCGTCGGCTATACTGGCGGCGATGTGCCGAACGCCACCTACCGCAACCATGGAACCCATGCCGAGGCGATTGAAATCATCTTCGATCCCTCAAGGATCAGCTATCGGGACATCCTCGAATTCTTCTTCCAGATCCACGATCCGAGCACGCGCAACCGCCAGGGCAACGATGTCGGCACGAGCTATCGCTCTGCGATTTTCTACGTCAGCCCCGAACAGGAACGCGTCGCCAGGGATACGATCGCCGATGTCGACGCATCGGGCCTGTGGCCCGGCAAGGTCGTCACCGAAGTCGTGCCGGCCGGCGATTTCTGGGAAGCAGAACCAGAGCACCAGGACTATTTGGAGCGCATCCCGAACGGCTATACCTGCCACTTCGTCCGTCCCAGCTGGAAGCTGCCGGCCCGCCAGAAAATCGCCTGACACTCTTCATGCATGCCGGCACCAACGCCGGCATGCATGGGCTGGCCCGTCGCTTTTGCCGAGCGGCTTGAACGGACTTCCAAACGTCAAGACGCGGTATGGCCTGCGATGACGCGGGTCATCTCATCGATGTCCCGATCGTGGATTTCGTGTCCTCCGCCGGCAATCCGGTGCAGTTTTGCTTTCGCAACGACACCGGTGAAGGCCTCCCCGTGTTCGATGGGGAACAGCGGATCTGATGTGCCGTGGATTGCAAGAACCGGCGCCTCTATTCGCGACGCATGCAGCTTGGCGCCGCCATCCTCACCCAACAGCATGAAATGGTTCGTCGCACTGACAAAGGACGGCGCACGTTCCATGTCGCGCGCGATCAAGGTTTTGGCCGACCGGGCATCGTGAGGATGCCCGGTGCCGGCAAGCATGGCCGCGTCTCGACGCAGGAAATCGGCAATGGCTTCAAGGTCGGACCAGTCGATGCTTTCGGCAGCCGCAGAGTGTTCCTTATATGCTGGGGTGGAGGAGGGCAGGCCGTCGACCCCAACCGGCGACGAGCTGATCAGGGTGAGCGTCTGCACACGCTGGGGATGGCGCAACGCGGCCTCCTGTGCCACGAAACCGCCCATCGACATGCCCACGAGATGCGCGGCTTCAATCCCATAGCCATCGAGAATGGCGATGGCATCATCGGACAGATCGCTGAACGAATAGTCGGGCTTACCCGGCGGATAATGCGTTGAAAGGCCAGTGTCGCGCTGGTCATAGCGGATGACATAGCGCCCTTGAGCTGCGAGTTCCTCGCAGAACCTTTCCGGCCACCACAACATCGAGGACATCACCCCCATGATCAGCAGCACAGGCGGGCTGGTTGGATTGCCGAATGCCTGGGTTCGCAGTTCTGCACCCTGGAGTTCGACAATCTTTTCGGTGACGAGAGGCGACTTCACAGGTTCCATGGCAGAGCTATCTGATTGCAAATTGAAACTGGTTCCATCTTGCATAACTGATCCCACTATGCAATCTGTTTTCGACGAAATCGAAAATGCACATGTCAGGCCAAGGGAGAGGGAATATGGCATTGGATCGTGCCGACTTTTACGACGCAGAATTGGCGCGACATAATCGGCACCTTCGGGTTGCTGCGAATGTCGGCACGGAGGATCGGGTGCTCGATATCGGCTGCGGCGCCGGGCAAACAACACGTGAGGCGGCCCGCGCCGCGGCGCAGGGAGAAGCGGTCGGCGTGGATACCTCTGGGGAGATGCTCGAGGTCGCAAGGCGACGGAGCGCCTCGGAGGGGTTGCGAAACGTGACGTTCGAACAGGGCGACGCGCAATTCCACGCATTCCCGACGGCCGGTTTCGACCTCTGCATCAGCCGGTTCGGCGTCATGTTTTTCGCCGATCCGGCGGCGGCCTTTGCCAATATCGGCCGGGCGATGCGTCCGGGCGCGCGCCTTGCGTGGATGGTGTGGCAAAGCCGGGAGCGTAACGGGTGGTCCGACGCCATCCGCCAAGCCCTGGCGCCCACAACTGCGGATTCTGCAGGCGGTCCCAATCCGTTTTCGCTTGGCGATCCCGCTATTGCGACCGGCCTTCTGAACGTGGCAGGCTTTACCTCGATCGCCTTCGTCGACGTGCGGGAACCGGTCTTCTATGGACCGGATGTCGATACGGCGTTTGATGCGCTTAGCAACCTCTATCTTGTGACGGATGCGCTCGCGCGCACGAATGAACCGCCTGACAAACCGCGGCAGCGGCTGCGCGATTTGCTCGAGGTGCACATGACCCCCGAGGGCGTATTTTTCGACTCCCGCGCATGGATCATCACCGCTCGCCGGGCCGACGGATAGCTCACAGATTGACCGCGCCGCGAATATCCGCTGATGCGCATCACTTCGTCCTGGCCACGAGCGTCCGGTGGAGAAATAGCCTCCGGGAAGACCTTGCCGAAGCCATTGCGCTGAAGCATCTTGGTGGCGTTCATAGCTCTGCGTCGCCAGAGCCATGAACCGGATATCCGCAACGTGCCTTGAAGGCACGATATCGACCGGATGCCGCAGAATCTTCGGGTGGGGAAAATGAAAACGGGTGAAGAAGAAGGCGCCTCGCGGCGGCCGATCGCGAGCCGGTCGTCGTCCTTGGCGATTGGCATGAGCGCGTGGCTGGCGCACAACGGTGCGACGCCGAACGGCATTTCGCTGCTCTCGGTCGTATTTGCCGGCATCGGCGCAGCGCTCATCCTGTTGACAGCACATCCGATCGCCATGGTCTGCGCCGCGATTTCAGTGCAGCTGCGGCTGGTCTGCAATCTGCTTGACGGAATGGTCGCAATCGAAGGCGGCAAGAAAACCAAGTGCGGGCCGATCTACAACGAGTTCCCCGACCGCATCGCCGACAGCCTGTTTCTCGTTGCGGCCGGTTATGCCTGCGGCCTTGGCTGGCTCGGCTGGCTGTCCGCACTGCTTGCCGCGCTCACCGCCTATATCAGGGTCTTCGGAGGATCGGTGGGCCTTCCCCAGGATTTCAGCGGCATCATGGCAAAGCAGCGCCGCATGGCGGTCTTGACGGCGGGCCTCCTCGCCCAGAGCCTGGAGACGCCGATATCGGCCAGCCGCTGGTCGCTGATCTTCGCCTCGGTCATCATCGCGGCCGGAAGCCTCGTCACCTGCATCACGCGCACGATCAGGCTCAACCGCTCCCTGGAGAGATCATGATCGCACTCATCCGTCGCCTTCTCGTGCTGTTCGTCCGTATCATGGTCGGCGCCCGAAGCGAGTGGCGAGGCTGCGCGCCCGACACTCGCCGCCGCATCTATTTCGCCAATCACAACAGCCATGTCGATACCGTCGCCGTCATGGCCGCCCTGCCATGGCCGGTGCGGCGGCTAACCCATCCGATCGCGGCGCGCGACTATTGGGGAACGAGCGCTTTTCGCCGCTTCATCGCGGAGAAAGGCCTGCGCGCCGTCCTGATAGACCGCAAGCCTCTGCCTGACAGCAACCCTCTGGAACCGCTCGAGCGCCTGCTCGAGGAGGGACGTTCGATCCTGATCTTTCCTGAGGGAACCAGAAGCGCCACCGATGAGATCGCCCCGTTCCGCAGCGGCATCTATCGCCTTGCCTGCCGTTTTCCTGATGTCGATCTCGTGCCGGTCCATCTCGACAATCTTCAGCGCATCCTGCCCAAGGGAAGCATGCTGATCGTTCCGATCACCTGCACGGCACGCTTCGGCACGCCGCTGCGCGTCGAACCGGGCGAGGGAAAGGACGCATTCCTGGCCCGCGCGCGCGCCGCGGTCATCGAGCTTGCGCCAGGGGGGCCTGCCGCATGACCAGCTTTTTCCCGCTCGTCCTTGCTGCGATCCTCGGCCTCCTTGCCGTCGCCTCGGCCATAGGTTTCATCCTGCAACGGCGCGCGACCGAGCCCGGCTCCGTCGCCACCGTCCACAACCTCAATGCCCGTATCCGCTCCTGGTGGATCATGGTCGCGGTGTTCGGCGGCGCGATCCTCCTTGGCGATACCGCAGTGGACATTCTGTTCGCACTTCTGTCGTTCATGGCGCTTCGCGAATTCTGGACGCTGACGCCGTCACGGCGCGGCGATCACCAGGCACTCTTCCTGTCCTTCTTCGTAGTGCTGCCGGTACAATATGTGCTGCTCGGAACGCAGTGGTACGGCCTGTTTTCAATCTTCATCCCGGTCTACGCCTTCCTGATCCTGCCGGCGGTGGCGACCTTGACGGGGGATGTCAACGAATTCCTGGCGCGCACCGCCAGGGTGCAATGGGGATTGATGCTGACGGTCTATTCGATCAGCCACGCGCCGGCACTCCTCATGCTGCAGACCGGCACGCCGTCCGCGCTTCTTCTCGTCTACCTCGTCATCGTCGTGCAGCTTAGCGACGTCTTCCAGTATGTCTGGGGCAAGCTCCTGGGAAAGCACCGCTTCTCGCCAAACATCAGCCCATCGAAGACGCTCGAAGGGCTGATCGGCGGCGGCGCCTCGGCCATCCTCGTGGGAACGCTGCTCTATCGCCTGACGCCGTTCTCACCCCTGCAGGCGGCGGCCGTCAGCACGGTCATCGTCGTCGCGGGCTTCTTCGGCGGCTTCGTGCTCTCGGCCATCAAGCGCGATCTCAATGCCAAGGACTGGGGCTACGTGATCGAAGGCCATGGCGGCGTGCTCGACCGCCTGGACTCCATCACTTTCGCAGCGCCGCTGTTCTTCCACATCGTCCGCTACTGGTTCACCAGCTGAGGATACGGCCGGCATGTCCCGGCCGTTCAAAACCGGTCGATATCCTCGAGGCTCTCGAACAGCCGGCGCTGAACGTCCCGTTCCTGCCGGCTGATCGCTGTCATCAACTTGCCCATCGTTCCCCGCAGGCCATGAAGCTGGTCAACCAGATCCATGACGACATCGACGCCGGCTTCGTTGACGCCCATATTGCCCATGAGATCCAGGATGAGCCGGGCGCGGGCGACGTCGGCGTCGCGAAACCTCCGTCCTCCGCTCGAGGTCTCCGGGATCAGCCAGCCCTGTTCGATCCACAAATCGAGCTGGACCACATCGATTTTCAAGTAAAGACGGAATTCGAGATCATCCATGATCAGGCCTCCATGTTCTTTCTCGGATCGTATGGATTCGCCGTCGTCCATTCCTTCACCATGTCCGTCAGCCGCTCGTCGGGAGTATCAGGCAGCACGATCTTCAGGGAGACGTAAACGTCGCCGTGCCCGCCACCCCGTTTGGCAACGCCCTTGCCTTTGAGGCGCAGCAACTTGCCGGTGTTGGAATGAGGAGGCAATGTCAGGCTGACAGGCCCGGAAGGCGTGGGCGCGCGAACCTTACCCCCAAGCACGGCCTCCGAGAGCGAAATCGGCAGTTCCAGGCGAATGTCGTCGCCGTCGCGCGTGAAGAAGCGGTGCGGACGCACATGGATGTCAATGAGGGCATCGCCTGCCGGCCCGCCTCCGATGCCCTGCTCGCCCTTGCCGCGCAGCCGCAAGGTCTGGCCGTCGCGGGTGCCCGGCGGAATCTGCACTTCGAGCGCGGGGCCATCGGGAAGCTTGATCTCCGTCCTGGTGCCGTTGACGGCTTCGAGAAAGCCGACCTCCATGGAGAAATGCCGGTCCTGTCCATGGCTGCGGGCCCGCCCGCCACCGGCGCGGCGCGAAAAGAAGTTCGCAAAGAGATCGTCGGCATCGCCAAAATCAGCGAAACCGGCGCTGTTGTGATAGGGATCTTCGGGACCTCTCGCCGAGGCATAGTCGCGGTAATAGTTGCGCTGCGCCCGCTCGGCGCCCGTCATATCGATCTCGCCGCGGTCAAAGCGGCCACGCTTTTCCTCGTCGCCCAAAATCTCGTAGGCGGTCGAAATTTCCTTGAACTTTTCCTCGGCCTTTTTGTCGCCGGGGTTAAGGTCGGGGTGAAGTTTCTTGGCAAGCTTGCGAAACGCGCCTTGAATATCTTTTTGCGTCGCGTCCCGTTTCACGCCCAGAAGCTCGTATGGATCCTGGCTCATGCACATCTCCGGTCAGGGCAGAAAATACTGCCGGTTATCTTGCTGGAGATATAGGTTCCCGGGCGGCCGCCGGGGAGGGGAGGCCGTGGAAGGTTAGAGCGGCGGCGTGTCTTCCTGCGCCTGGTTGGGACGCCGGTCGATGAGAACCGAGCATCCGGCATGACGCACGACCTTTTCGACGATCGAGGAGAAGACGTAGTCGGTGATGTCAGTCACGTGAGATGAAAGCAGGATGAGATCGGCCGACTTCTCCCTGGCAGCCGATACCAGCAGCGAGGCGGCAATGCCGATGCGGACCTCGACGGTCGCCGGCACGGCGAGCTCCTTGCAGAGCGACATGAGTTTCTTCTCCGCCTCGACGAGGGCGGTCGTTTCGAACTCCTCGGGAAGGTCGGTCAGATGGCGGCGCGGAATATTCTCGACGACGTGCATGACGATGATGCTGCCGCCGTCATCCACCAGCGCCGCAGCCCGTCGCAGGAGGCGGTTTGCCGTTTCGCGGGAACCCATGCCGATGGCGCAGATGATCGTCCGATACATGCAGTCAATACCTTCGAGTAGGAATGGCCTCGTCGATCATACCGATATCGACTGCGCCTGCTTTGACCGATATCAAGCAGAAACCTTGCGATATCGCAATGGCGCTCCCCTCAAAGGAGGAGCCGGCACCTGGTGTGCGGCCGGTCCAAGCCGCGCTTATATCTTCGCCGCGTCAGGCAGGCACCTTCCCGAAGAGAGCGCCTGGAGCGGTTGTTTTCTTCAGGTTTGCCAAGGCTGTGACGATTGCGTGAAACCGCTCGTAACTTGTGACAAAACCTCATCGGCTCTGCTATGTCAGGAAAAATGCGGCAACCCCAACCTGCGCCGCACTCTGTCTGACCAATCCCAGGAGTTTGAAAGATGAGCGGTTCTCCCGAGTATGTACCCCCGAAAGTCTGGACCTGGAACAAGGCGAATGGCGGTCAATTCGCCAACATCAACCGCCCGATCTCCGGGCCGACGCATGACAAGGAGCTTCCGATCGGCCGCCATCCGCTGCAGCTCTATTCGCTCGGCACGCCGAACGGCCAGAAGGTCACGATCATGCTCGAGGAACTGCTGGCGCTTGGCCATAGCGGCGCGGAGTACGATGCCTGGCTGATCAGGATCGGCGAGGGCGACCAGTTTGGCAGCGGGTTCGTCGCCGTCAACCCCAACTCCAAGATCCCGGCACTGATGGACCGCAGCGGTCAAAAGCCGATCCGCGTCTTCGAATCCGGCGCCATCCTCACCTATCTCGCCGAAAAGTTCGACGCCTTCCTGCCGACCGAGCCGAGCGAGCGCGCCGAATGCCTGTCATGGCTGTTCTGGCAGATGGGAAGCGCGCCCTATCTCGGCGGCGGCTTCGGCCATTTCTACGCCTATGCGCCTGTCAAGATCGAGTATGCGATCGACCGCTTCGCCATGGAAGTGAAGCGCCAGCTCGACGTGCTCGATCGCCGCCTCGCCGAAAGCGAGTATCTGGCAGGCAACCAGTACACGATCGCCGACATTGCCGTCTGGCCCTGGTATGGCGGCCTGGTGAAGGGCTGGACCTACGGCGCGGCCGAGTTTCTGCAGGTCGAGGACTATAAGAACGTGCTGCGCTGGGCCGACACCATCCTCAGCAGGCCGGCCGTGCAACGCGGGCGAATTGTCAATCGCCTCTCTGGCGATCCCGCGAGCCAGTTGCATGAACGTCACGACGCCAGCGACTTCGACACGAAGACGCAGGACAAGCTTGCGGCCGCCGAGTAAACAGCGGGAGCTACCAGTTTCGGCTCTCTCTGAAATGAATGATGCTCTGCCGCCTTAAAGGCGGCGGAGCATGGCGCCACTTCTTGCCGCGAGGACACCGCTTGCGGTAGTCTTCGTCCCATTCGAGAGCGAACGGAACGGACCGATGAACGACCATCCGCAGACGGGGAGCGCGAGAATCCTCGCGTCGAGCAGGGGGCGTGGCTGGCGCGGTCTGGAGGCTGAAATGTTGCGCATTCCGCCTGGCCGCACGCATATTTCGGGCACACCCTATCATCGCCTGGGAATCCATGTCGGTCGGCCAGTGCGGGCGCAATGCCGCTGCGACGGGCGGGAACATCGCCGCTTGCAGAAGCATGGCGATATCGACGTGGTGCCGGCCGGGCTCGATGGCGTCTGGGAGGATGACCGCGAGTGCATGATTCTGCGGCTGGCGATCAGCAAGGATCTCCTCCGCCAAGCCACCATAGACCTCGGTCGCGATCCCTCGGAAGCGGTCGTGCCGAGATTTCAGCTCCGCGATCCGCGGCTCGAGGCAATCGCATGGGCAGTGAAAGCCGAAATCGAAGCGGATGTGCCGTCCGACAATCTCTATGCTGATACGCTGGCGACGGCCCTCGCATTTCGCCTGATCGAGGCCGGCAACGGCACCTCTCGGCCAACGGATATCGGCAGGGCGCTCTCGTCGCGCCAGAAACGGCTGCTTGCCGACTATATCGAGGATAATCTCGACACGCCGCTTTCGCTTGCCGAACTGGCGGCTCTGGCCGGGCTCAGCCTTTCGCATCTGAAAACGCAGTTCCGCGAAAGTTTCAGCATGCCACCGCATCAATATGTGCTGCACCGTCGGGTGACCCGCGCCGAGGCGCTGATCCGGAACTCCAGCATGCCACTCAGCCAGATCGCGCTCGAAGCCGGCTTTGCGCATCAAAGCCACATGGCAAACAGCATGAAACGGCTGCTCGGCATTAGCCCCGGCGCCATTACCCGCGCGCGCAATTGATGAATATTGGCCGATCCTGCAACGGATCGGCCGAATGCGCAGGCAATACTCCTGGCGCCAGCGCATTCTCCTCCGACTGCGAACAGACGAAGGAATGATCATGTTTGTCATCTTCGGCGCCACCGGCAAGGTCGGCAAGGCAACGGTAACAAAACTTCGGGCCGAGGGCGTTCCCGTCAGGGCGGCGCTCCGCGACCCCGCCAAGGCAGCACCCCTTGCAGCGATCGGATGCGAGATCGCCATTGCGGAGATCGGCGATGTCGATGCCATGGCCGACGCCATGAGGGACGCGACGGCCGTTCAGCTCATCTGCCCCATCGACCCACGCGCGGCGGATGCCGGCGGCCACATGCTGCAATCGATCGAGCGGATGGCGGAAGCGATCGATGCTGCCCGGCCGCCACGCGTCCTGGCGATCTCGGATTACGGCGCCCATCTTGCGATCGATACCGGCATTACCAGCATGTTCCGCGCGATGGAGGGGCGGTTCCAGCAGTGCAGCGCGGGTATGATCTTCCTGCGTTCGGCCGAACATATGGAAAACTGGGCACGCTACCTGAAGATCGCCGGTGAGACCGGCGTGATGCCGAGCATGCACCTGCCGCTGATACGACCCTTCCCGACCGTCTCCGCTGCCGATATCGGCGGCATGGCCGCCGAACTTTTGCTGGCCGACGAGGGTCACGGCCCTTCGCCGCGGATCGTCCATGGCGAGGGGCCGCGCGAATACACGGCGGTGGAGATCGCGGTAGCCTTGGGGCAGTTGTTGACCCGAAGCGTCGTCGCACGCGAACTGCCGCGCGCCGACTGGCAGGCAACGCTTATGCGCGCAGGGCTTTCGGAAAGTTATGCCGATCTGATCGTCAGGCTCAACGATGTGCACAACAAAGGCATGATAGGAGCCGAAGCCGGCGTCGGCGAATTGCGCCATGGCCGCACCGATATTTCCGCCGCCCTTGAGCGATTTCGTCCTTGAGCCCAGCGGGGGCGTCCCGTGACGTTTCGCGTAAGCGCATTGCGCGATGATAGAGCCTCTACCGGCGAACCAGCCATTTCTTGGCAACACGGCAAGCCATCGTATAAGCCGGGTCGAAGACGTTGCCGACGTCGTAACGCACGACCTGACCCAGCAGATGGCTGGCCGCCGTCCTGTCCAGGCCGTAGTCCGACGCCAGCCAGCTCAACATCTCACTGGTGGCATGCTGGAGCGCCTGATCGAGGGGGCGGGCATTGCCGATGGTGAAGATGTCTTCGGCGGTTTCCCCGCGCGGCCAGACCAGCCCGGCCTTCTTTTCCACGGTCAGCCGCACCGTGACTTCGAACGTCGTTTCGATGCCGGTTCCGACGATCTCGCCATCCCCTTGCACGGCATGGCAGTCGCCGAGGAAAAAACGGGCGCCAGGGGCAGCGACCGGGAACCGGACCGTAGTCCCCGGACCGAACAACCGGTAATCCATGTTGCCGCCATATTCGCCGCTGGTCGCAGTCGATATCGCCTGGCCGAGACTGGGCGCCACGCCAAAACAGCCGATCATCGGGGCGAGGGGAAGGACGAAATCTTCAAGGCCGACGACCGGCTCGGAAAGCCGGACTGTCATTGCCTCGCGGTCGATGGCCCAGATCGCCATATCGCCCGGCGGCAGGTCACGAACCGTCTCGGGATCGACGACATTGGCCGCGACGACACTGCGGGTAAATCCCGTATCCCTGGTCGGGATCATGCTGACGATCTCAACCTTGAGCGCATCTCCGGGTTCCGCGCCCTCGACGAAGATCGGGCCGTTCATCGGGTTTGGGCCGGATGCTCGCTTGATGCCGTCCCTGTCGTACCCGATGGCATCGAGCGTCTGCGTGACGACGGTGTCGCCGTCGGCGACGTGCAGTGCCGGCGCAAGAGTGCCGATGACATTGTGATAGACCGTCGGAATGAAGCGGTGGGTGGTCATGATACAGCTCTGCCTCGTTTCGCATCTCATTGGCCCGCGGCCGAACGCCCGGCGGAGCGTTGGAGAATAGATCAGAGATCGTTTGGGATGCCAACATCCGTAGCCCGCTCCGAATTGCTGTCGGCTATCAATTCGACGCGGCGCGGCAAGAGGCGCGGGCAGGCTACGATTACGACTCGTCACGCTGGGCGCGCAGATTGGCAACGACGCGCCGGTTCTGCACTTTGCAGGAGCGCTCCGTGCAGTCGCGAACTTCACGGTCGTTGCCGTAACCCCTGGCCCACATGCGCCTTGCATCTACGCCCTTCGAGGCGAGATAGGCCATCGTCGCATCGGCGCGCTGCTGCGACAGCGTTTTCATCTTGGACTCGGACCCGGAATCGTCGGCAAATCCCTGCAGCTTGATCAGCCAGCTCGGGTTCCTGTTGAGCCAGGCGGCCTGATTATCCAATGTCGCCATGGCGACGGAATCAAGCTTGGCGGAGTCCTGTGCGAAATAGATCCGCCTGCCGACGTTGAGGATAAAATCCTCTTCGCTGCCGGTCTTGACGCTCTCGAAACCAGGCGCGGGATCGTTGGTCTGGCCAGTCATCGGCGCGGCGGGAGGTTCCTCTACGGAAGCGACATCGGTGGTGGTGCAGGCGGTGAGCGCCAAAAGCATGGCCGCAGCGAGGAGGCGGCTCTTGTATCCGGTCGAAGCAGGCATCAGGGCATATTCCTTATTCGACCGCGTTTACTTCTGTGACTGGAGGCGCCTGGTCGGCAATATGCGGCAGAACCTGCACGGCGGTGCCGATCGGGCAACGCTGATAAAGATCGATGGCGTCCTCGTTGAACATGCGGATACAGCCGCTGGAGGCATCCTTGCCAATGCTCCAGGGCTCCAGCGTGCCATGGAAACGATAGCCGGTGTCGACACCGTCGCGATGCAGATACATGGCTCGGGGGCCAAGTGGATTCTTGGGTGAACCTCCCGCCACGGACTCTGGCAGTTCGGGATGGCGCTTGCGCATCTCCGGCGGCGGTGTCCAGAGCGGCCAAAGCGATTTAGCGTCGATCGTGGCGCGGCCAAACCACTTGAAGCCATCGCGGCCGACGCCGACGCCGTAGCGAATGGCTGTCTTGTTCTCCATGATCAGGTACAGGAAATGATGCCTGGTATCGACGACGACGGTGCCGATCGGCTCACTGCTGAAATATTTGACGACCTGGCGGTGCCACTGCTTGTCGATCTTGGCGAAGTTCGTCGCTCGAAACGTCACGCCGTTGTCGACGGCGGTGCCGGCAAAATAGGAAGACGCCTGCGCGTATACCGGCTTCTGGAAAGCGCCAGCGCCAAGTAACGCCAAACCGCCAAGCAAAATATTCCTGCGGGTCCACTCCATCGGCAATATCCCCCAAAGCCAAGCAGCGAAATGGCAGTAAAACAGATTTTTCAATTGCCACAACAGAAAATTCCCCGTCACCGGTCCTTTTGCGGGACTGATGAGCAAAGAGCATCCTACTGGCTATCGGGCGGCCGCCTCGCGAATACCGGCGCGGATACGGTTGATGATCGTCCACACGAGAAGTAGAGCCGCCACTGCCCAAAGCCACCAAGTCCATGCTGCAAATGGACCACCCGCCGCGACAAAGATACCGAGCGCGCCGAAGAGCACCGCACGGTCGCTCTTGCCCAATGGCCCGTCGTAGCGCCGGCTTGCGCCGACCGCCTGACCCAGAATGCCGGCAAATTCCGTCAGTGCCGAGAGGAATATGACGGCCATTGCCGGCAGCAAGCCATTCGGATCGATGAGCGCAAACGGCAGATACAGGGCGACATCCGACACGACGTCACCGATCTCGTTCAGATACGCGCCTAAAATGCTCTTCTGCCCATGTTCGCGGGCAAGCATGCCGTCGATGGCATTGAGGCCCATGCGCAGCAGAAACCACACGGGCACCAGCAGGAACCAATGCGGAAGCGGGGCGACGCTCAGAAAAAGGCCCAATGCAATCGAGACGACAGCGGAAACTGAAGTCACCTGATTGGCGGTGACGCCCCGTGCCGCAAGGGCGCGCACAAGAGGACGAAGAATATTCTGAAATCGGGACTTCAATTGATAGACAGACATGCTACCTCAGTGGAATTTCGTGGCATCGGAAAAGTCTATCCCGGCTCGGGCGGTGCAGATCGTCGTACTCTTGAGGAAGGCCACACTTCATACCGGCTCTCGCAAAGGGCTTACATTTGCGACTAGACTTTTGCAATGAAGACAAATCACTGTTCCGCCAATGGTTGCAACCCACCCACCAGTCAGAATTGGAGAAGACCGTGCTGCAGACTGCCGATAGTGTGCAACCGCCCTCGACGGCCAGACCAATGCGTGAATCCGAATTCGAGTCGCATGACGGCACCCGACTGTTTTATCGGACGTGGCCTTCGACGGGCGTCGCACCGAAGGGCGCAATCATTCTTCTCCATCGCGGGCACGAGCATAGCGGCCGCGTCGCCCATCTCGCCACCGAGCTCGGCCTCGATGATTTTTCCTTCTACGCCTGGGATGCACGCGGCCACGGGCGTTCACCGGGAGAGCGCGGCTATTCGCCATCCTTTGCTGCCTCGGCGCATGATCTCGATTGCTTTGTCCGCCATGTCAGCGAGACAAGCGGTATCTCAGTCGAAGACATCGCCGTCATTGCGCAGAGCGTCGGCGCGGTCCTCGCCACCACCTGGGTGCACGACTATGCACCGCCGATCCGTGCGCTCGTGCTTGCCTCACCGGCCTTCAGCGTCAAGCTCTACGTGCCTTTTGCCAAAGAAGGCATTGCGCTCTGGGAAAAGCTCAAGGGAACGTTCTTCGTCAATTCCTATGTCAAGGCAAAGTTCTTGACGCATGACCCCGAGCGCATCGCCTCCTACGAATCCGACCCATTGATATCTAGGCCGATTGCCTCCAACATCCTGGTGCAGCTCTATGAGGCGGCAGCCCGCGTCGTCGGCGACGCCCGCGCCATCACCGTTCCGACCCAGCTGCTGATCTCCGGCAGAGACTGGGTGGTGCGACACGCACCGCAGCACCGGTTTTACGAAAACCTCGGCAGCCGCATCAAGGAACGGCATGTGCTTGCCGGCTTCTACCATGACACGCTTGGCGAAAAGGACCGTGCGATTGCGCTCGCCGAGGTCCGCCGTTTTATCGAGGCGCGTTTCGCCGAGCCCCGGGCACCTGCCGACCTTCGCACCGCCCATATCCAGGGCTACACCAAGGACGAAGCCGACCGGCTCGCGAGCCCGCTTGATGCCGCATCCCCACGGGGCATCTACTGGGTGCTCAGCCGCCTCAACATCAAGATCGGCGCCTTGGTGTCCGAAGGCATAAAGACCGGGGTCAAGACCGGTTTTGATTCGGGTTCGACGCTCGATTACGTCTACGAGAACAAGCCGCGCGGGCTCGGTCCCGGCGGGCGTATGATCGACAAGGTGTTCCTCGAGGCGATCGGCTGGCGCGGCATCAGGCAGCGCAAGCTGCACTTGCAGGAGCTGATCGACCGCGCGCTGCAGCGCCTGAAAGCAGCCGGCCGCAGTACCCATATGCTCGACATAGCGGCCGGGCACGGCCGTTATGTCCTTGATGCCATCGAAATGGCTGCCGTGCGTCCCGACAGTGCACGTTTGCAGGACTATTCCTCCATCAACGTCGACGCCGGCCGCAAGAGCATTGCCACACGTGGACTGAGTGATTTCGTGAGCTTCCGCCAACAGGATGCCTTTGACGGCGAGGGGCTGGCTGCAATCACGCCGGCTCCGGATCTCGCGATCGTCTCCGGCCTTTACGAGTTGTTTTCCGACAATGCGATGATCGCCGCCTCGCTCAACGGGATCGCCCGCGCGATGCGGCCGGGTGGTCTGCTTGTCTACACCAACCAGCCATGGCATCCGCAACTGGAGATGATCGCCCGCGCACTGACCTCCCACCGCGGCGGCGAGGCGTGGGTGATGCGGCGGCGGACGCAAGAGGAAATGGACCAGCTGGTCGCCGCAGCCGGTTTTCGCAAGATCGAACAGCGCATCGACCAGTGGGGCATTTTCACTGTCTCGCTGGCCGAGAGAGTCTGAGGGCAAAGCGTGGAGAAGGTACGTTCAACTTTTTCCCAGTCCGCGCTGGTCCCGAAGCGGGCGGCACTCTGGCTCGCCTTCCTGGCGCCGTTCTTCTATCTGAGCTATGGCGGCGCCAATTGGCTGGCATCGCAACGCGCTCATGTACCGAACGTCGCCTTCGCATGGGAAAGCGCCATTCCGTTCCTCGGATGGACTATCATTCCCTATTGGTCGATCAATCTGTTCTATGCGCTCTGCCTGTTCATCAACACGACACCGCGCGATGTGGATATGCTCGCGAGGCGTTACCTGACGATCCAGATAATAGCCGTCGCCTGCTTTATCGCATTTCCGCTCGAAGCGACCTTCGTGCGGCCGGCAACGAGCGGCTTGCCCGGTTTCATGTTCGCCGTCCTCGGTGGCTTCGATAAGCCGTTCAATCAAGCGCCGTCGCTCCATATCGCGCTCCTGGTGGTGATCTGGGATCATCTGCGCGGCCGGCTGCCGCGGAAGGTGCGGCTTCTCTGGCACCTCTGGTGCTTCCTGATCGGTGCCTCCGTGCTGACCACGTGGCAGCACCACGTCATCGACATACCGACCGGCATGCTGCTGGGTCTGTTTGCCGTCTGGCTTTTTCCGCGCCATGCCGGTTCGCCTCTGGCGGCCTTTGCAATGGGCGACGATCCAAAGTCGCGCCGTCTCGGCATCGATTATCTGTGCGGTGCCGTCGCATTTCTCGGCCTTGCGGCGCTCTGCACTCCTCTCTCGCCAGCAGCGCTTCTATTGCTCTGGCCGGCTGTTGCCCTGGCGATCGTCGCAGTCGGATATTTCGGCGCCGGCCCGCGGATATTTCAGAAACGCGTCGATGGCCGGGCGACACTTGCCAGTCGCTGGCTACTGGCACCCTACCGGCTCGGCGCTTTTATCAACATTCGGCTCTGGACCTGGAGAATGCCGGAATCCGTGGTAATCGCTGACGGCGTCCATCTCGGTCGTTTTCCGCGTCGCCACGAGGCCAACCGTTTTGCCACGGTGATCGACATTACCGGCGAACTTCAGCGCCCGAGCGGGACGCTCGCGCGCTGGTGCAGCTTTCCCACCCTTGATCTTACAGCCCTCGACAAGATCCAGACGCTTGCCGCGGCGAACCTCCTCGAGGCTGTCCGCCAGCAGGGACCGGTCCTCGTCTGCTGTGCGCTCGGCTTCCAGCGGAGCGCCGGCGTCATCGTGCGTTGGCTGCTCATCAGCCGACGTTGCGACGATGCTGCCGAAGCGCTGCGACTGATCGAACGGGCGGGGTGGCGCGTTCATCTGCCCGTGGAAAGTCTCCATGCCGTGACGGAGGGCCTGCGATGACGCAGTGGAAGATGACAGCCTCGGCCGCCGCGCGAAATCTCGGTCGCAATTCAATCTTCTCCGGGCTGACAGCGCTGCTCCCACTGATTGTCGGCCCGATCATCATAGGATATCGAGGCTTCGCTCCATCGTTCGGCTGGCTCTTGATGCTGGTTTTCTTCGTGATAGTCCTTGCGCTGGCTGTCCATCTCCTCTTCGATGCGCTGCTGTTTCGCCTCGCGTCGAGCCACGAGACGGAGACCGCCGGTCTTGCCGCCGTCGACGACCTGTTGTTCCGTATGCAGCTTCGCAAGCCTGACAGGACGCCGCCTGGCCTTGAGAGGCGTATTGCCGGATCGCGCCGCATCGTCTGGCAGCAGCGTATTGTGCTCGCCATCTATCTCGTGATTTTCGCGATCCTTCTGCTCGATGTGACCGACGGCCAGCCTCTATGCTGAATCGCAGGCCGTTGATGCAAGCGCTTGCCGGCGCGTGTCTGGCAGGTCTTGCCAGCACCATCACGGATGTCATCCCGATCTGGCGCAGACCAGCGACTTCGCTGCGCCGGCAGCGCGCATGCGACGCGACAGGCCGAGGCGCTGGTTTATTCCAACCGGGCCTGGCACGCGCTGGGTCCGGTGGTCGACGCCGCCTCGGCGCCGGTGCTGTTGTGGCCGGACGATTCTGCGACCTTCTGAGAAAAATGCCGGCGAATGCCCGCCGGCTTCCCCGCTACATGCCCCAGATCACGGACTGTTCGTGGCGCTTGATCAGATGCCTCAGATTCTCGAAACTCTTGCGAAGATGGGCCGAGAACGCCTCGATGGCGGGTGCCCCGGGATCGCCCGAGCGCCGGAGCAGGCCGAGCGCCCGCTCCGGGTGGGGGATTTCGACCGGCAGCGCGGTGATTGCCCTATCGTTGCGATAGGCGAAGACGACGCTATGCGGCAGGATCGTCAATGCATCGCTTTCCTTCATGTAGTTGATCGCGCTCGTCAGCGAACCACCCGCATAGCGGATCTTGGTCTCGGTGGCGCCGAGCGAGAGAACCAGGCTGCGCAGATCGGCGAGCAATGGACTGCCGGGCGGCGGCGCTATCCAGGGAAAGTCGAGCAGTTCAGGACCCGCAAGCTTGCGCTTGAGCAGCAGCGGATGCGTGACGCGGCAGGCCACGACATTGCGGCCCGGCAACAGTTCCTGGAAATGCATGCCGGAGCCCTCTTCGAGTATGTCGATCGGGCAGATGGCGAGATCGATCCGGTCCGCGACGATGGCGGCGCGCAGTTCGGAAAGATAGCCGTAGCTCTGCTCGACGCGGACGTCGGGAAAGGAATTCTGGAAGCCTGCGACCATGCCAGCAATCAGAGCATCCATGAAGAAGGGCGTGCCGCCGATGCGCACCAGCCCGGTGCGACCATGGCGAAAGCCTTCCACAAGGGTCGATGCCTTGCGGGCAGAGGTCAATATGGCCTGGCCGTGATCGGCCAGCGCCCGGCCGAGCGGCGTGGGTTGCAGCGGCCGTCTGCCCTTGAGGAAAAGCGGCTCGCCCAGACGCTTTTCCAGCATCGCAAGCGTGCGCGACACAGCCGGTTGGCTGAGCCCGAGCATGGTCGCCCCCTCAGTCACTCCGCCTGCCTGGACGACCGCTGCGAGCTGCGCAAGATGCCTTTCATCGATCTTCATAACAATAACGAATATAAATCGCCGAAAAAATTATCAAGCACTCTATTTCGGCCTGTTAGGTTCTCGTCATTGGAGGAGTCATCACAGACATATCGTTCAGTGAGCGCAACTCTGCGCAGCGTGTCGCCGAGCGGCTCGACAAGCACACCGCGGGACCGCTGCAAGCGTTCATGGTTCCTTTCATAGAGCATCTGCACAAGCTCGTTCGGGAGACCCGTCCGTCGCAAGCCGACTGGCGGCGGGCGATGGAATTCCTGACCGATGTCGGCCATGCCAGCGACGGCCGCCGGCAGGAATGGGTGCTGCTCTCCGACCTGCTCGGCGTCACCGCACTCGTCGAGGAAATAAACACGAACCGGCCGAAGGGCGCGACGCCCAATACGGTGCGCGGCCCCTTCTATCGGGCCGATGCGCCACGGCTGGCGCTCGATGCCAACATATCGCTCGACGGCGTCGGCCCGACGCTTGCCGTCAGCGGCCATGTGCAGGATCTCGACGGCAAGCCGATCGCCGGCGCCACGGTCGAGACCTGGCAGGCCAATAGCGAAGGCTTCTACGAAAACCAGCAGCCGGACCAGCAGCCGGAATTCAACCTTCGCGGCATCTTCACTACCGACGACCAGGGTTGCTTCCGCTACAAGACCGTGCGTCCGGGCGGCTATGCCGTGCCCGGCGACGGCCCGGTCGGGCAGATGCTGGGAGGACTGGGCTTTGCCATGCGCCGTCCGGCACATCTCCATTTCCTGATCAAGGCCGATGGCTTTGAGACGATCAGCACGCATGTCTATGACGGCAGCGATCCGCATCTCGGCCAGGACGCCTTGTTCGGCGTGAAGGACGAACTCATCGGGGAATTCAAACCGACCGGGAAGGGGGATGCGTCGACGCTCGACTTCACCTTCGCCATGGCCAGGGCGAAGAAGGGACGAGGGACGACATGACCCTATCCTTCACCTATCAGGGCAGCGCAGCGCGCATCGTCTTCGGCAACGGGACGAGTGGCGATGTTGGCAAATGGGTGGAGGCCCTGGAATGCCGCCGCGCGCTTGTGCTGTCGACGCCGCACCAGGCATCCGATGCGCAAGCCATGTCGAAGCGGCTCGGAAATCTCTCGGTCGGCACCTTCACCGAGGCGACCATGCATACGCCGGTCGACGTCACCGAACGCGCCGTCGCACGCGCGGCCGAGCTCGGCGCGGATTGTGTCGTCTCGCTCGGCGGCGGCTCGACGACCGGGCTTGGAAAGGCCATGGCCTATCGCACCGATATCCAGCAGATCGTCGTTGCCACGACCTATGCCGGCTCCGAAGTCACGCCGATCCTCGGCCAGACGGAGAACGGCGCCAAGACCACGCTGCGCAGCCCGAAGGTCACGCCCGAAGTCGTGATCTATGATCCGCAACTCACGCTCGGCCTGCCGGTCGGCATGAGCATCACCAGCGGCCTGAATGCGATTGCGCATGCCGCCGAAGGGCTCTACGCGCCCGATCGCAATCCCATGACGACGATGATGAGCATCGATGGCATGCGCGCGCTCAAGGACGCGTTGCCCGTCCTTATCGACAGTCCGCACGACGGCGCCGCACGTGAAAAGGCGCTTTACGGCGCATGGCTCTGCGGGACCGTTCTCGGCCAGATTTCGATGTCGCTGCATCACAAGATCTGCCACACTTTGGGCGGCAGTTTCGACACGCCGCATGCCGAAACCCATTCGGTGATGCTGCCGCATACAATCGGATTCAATGCGTCGGCCGTACCGGACCTGATGACGCCGATCTCCGACATTTTCGGTGACGCGACGCCCGGACAGGCACTTTACGACTTCGCCAAATCCATCGGCTCGCCGATGGCGCTGAGCGATTTCGGCCTCAGCGAGGCCGATCTCGACCGGGCGGCCGACATCGCGACCAAGAACCCCTATTCCAATCCGCGAACGATCGACCGGACGGCGATCCGCGCACTGTTACAGGACGCCTGGAGCGGAAGACGACCGCCATATTGAATTCTTTTGGGAGGAGGAATGAATATGATTACGAGACGTGACTTGCTGAAGTCCGCCGCCGCCACGGGTGCATTGGCGGCGACATCCGACCTCGCCATGCCGGCGGTCGCCCAGGGCGCCCCAATCAAGCTCGGTTATATCAGCCCGCAGACCGGCCCACTCGCCGCTTTCGCCGAGGCGGACAAGTTCATCATCGATGGTTTCATGGCCGCCGCCAAGGCGGCCGGCTTGAATTACGAAGTCGTGGTGAAGGACAGTCAGTCCAATCCGAACCGCGCCGCCGAAGTTGCCAAGGAACTGATCGTCAGCGACGAGGTCAATCTCGTCCTCGTGGCATCGACGCCGGAAACGACCAATCCGGTGGCCACGACCTGCGAGGCGGAAGAGGTGCCCTGCATTTCGACGGCAGCCCCCTGGCAGCCCTGGTTCATCGGCCAGCAGGCAAATCCGGGCGATCCGGGATCGTGGAAACCGTTCAACAGCGCCTTCCACTTTTTCTGGGGGCTTGAGGACGTCATTGCGGTCTATACCAATATGTGGGGCCAGCTCGAGACCAACAAGAAGGTCGGCGGCCTGTTTCCAAATGACGGCGATGGTAATGCCTGGGGCGACAAGGTCGTCGGCTTCCCGCCGGTTCTGGAGAAGCTCGGCTATACGCTCAAGGATCCGGGCCGATACCAGAATCTGACCGACGACTTTTCCGCCCAGATCAACGCCTTCAAGTCCGACGGCAGCGACATCATCACCGGCGTGATGATCCCTCCGGATTTCACCACATTCTGGAATCAGGCGCAGCAGCAGAGTTTCAAGCCCAAGGTCGCTTCCATCGGCAAGGCGATCCTGTTCCCGCAGGCGGTCGAGGCGCTCGGCAAGAACGGGCATAACCTTTCCTGCGAAGTCTGGTGGTCGGCGAGCCATCCGTTCAAGTCGTCGCTGACCGGCCAGAGTGCCGGTGAGCTCGCTGAAGGCTTCACCAAGGTCACCGGCCGGCCCTGGACCCAGCCCATCGGTTTCGTCCATGCGCTGTTCGAGGTCGCCGTCGACGTGATGAAGCGTGCCGGCGCGACCGACAGCAAAGCGGTTATCGCCGCCATCGCCGCCTCAAACATCGAAACGATCGTCGGCAAGGTGGCTTGGGACGGTGCCAATGTGCCGCCCTTTGCCGCCAGGAACATCGCCAAGACGCCGCTGGTCGGCGGTCAGTGGCGCCTCAAGGACGGCGGCGGCTACGACCTTGTCATCGTCGACAATCAGACCGCGCCGAACATTCCGACGGGCGGCAAGATGGAAGCTATCGGCTGAGCCATGCCCATACTCGCCCTCGACCAGGTATCGAAAAGCTTCGGCGCCCTGAAGGTCGCCGACCAGATTTCGTTTGCGCTGGAAAAGGGCGAGGCGCTCGGCGTGATCGGGCCAAACGGCGCCGGCAAGTCGACGCTATTCAACCTCATCACCGGCAATATCCGCGTCGATGCCGGCACCATCCGGCTCGACGGCAACGACATGACGCGACAGCCGCCGATGGCGCGCTGCCTCGCCGGGATCGGCAGGACGTTCCAGATCCCGCAGCCCTTCGAAAAGCTGACAGTATTCGAGAACCTGCTGGTTGCCGGCGCCTTCGGATCGCGCAAGGTCGAACGAGAGGTCGGCGACCGCTGTGCCGACATCCTTGTCGAGACCGGGCTTTATTCCAAGGCGAACCAGCTGGCCGGAAGCCTGGGGCTCCTTCAGCGCAAGCGCCTCGAACTGGCCCGCGCGCTTGCGACGGACCCGAAGATCCTGCTGCTTGACGAAATTGCCGGTGGGTTAACGGAAGGAGAATGCCAGGAACTGGTGGAAACGATCCGCGACATCCATGGGCGCGGTGTTTCCATCATCTGGGTCGAGCATGTGCTGCATGCCCTGAATTCGGTCGTCAGCCGGCTCATCGTCCTGCACTTCGGTCGGGTGATCGGGGACGGTGATCCCGACACGATCATGGCTTCAAAGGACGTGCGCGAAATTTATCTCGGGATCGATGTCTGATGGCGCTGCTCGAGACACATGGTCTGACGGCCTTCTATGGCGACTTCCAGGCGCTGTTCGGCGTCGATATCACCTTGAATGAAAGCGAGACGGTCGCCGTGATCGGCGCCAATGGCGCGGGCAAATCGACCCTGCTGCGATCGATCTCCGGCCTGATCCGCAATGTGCCCGGACATATTCGGTTCGACGGCGGGGAGATCGGCGCGCTGGCCGCTCCGGATGTCCTGCAACTCGGCATCACCATGGTGCCGGAAGGCCGTCGGCTCTTTCCTTCCCTCTCCGTCGAGGAGAACCTGTTGATCGGCAAATACGGCCGGGTTGGCAACGGTGCGTGGTCGCTCGACACCATCTACGATCTTTTTCCGGTGCTGAAGGAGCACCGCCACCGTCCCGGCACGGCGCTGTCGGGCGGACAACAGCAGATGGTCGCGATCGGCCGCGCGCTGATCTCCAATCCGCGTGTGCTGCTCTGCGACGAAGTGAGCCTCGGCCTCGCCCCCGTGGTCGTCAGGGACATCTACGCGGCCTTTCCGAAAATTCGCGCGACGGGCGCATCGATCGTCATCATCGAACAGGACATCGGCCAGGCGCTGAAAGTGGCCGACCGGGTCTACTGCATGATGGAGGGAAGGGTGACGCTGACAGGCGCACCGACAACGCTGAGCCGCGAGGATATCCACGCCGCCTATTTCGGAGCGCATGCGCGATGAGCTGGCTCGACACGATCATTCAGGGGATATTGCTCGGCGGCCTTTACGCACTCTTCGCGGCGGGTCTCAGCCTCGTCTTCGGCATCATGCGGCTGGTCAATCTCGCCCATGGCGATCTGATCGTGCTGGCCGCCTTTCTGGTCCTGCTGCTGGTCTCGGCGCTCGGTCTCAATCCATTCGCCGCCGCCGCGGTCGCGCTGCCCGTGATGTTCGCACTCGGCTGGGCACTGCAATTCCTTGTGCTCAACCGGACGCTTGGCAACGATATACTTCCGCCCCTGCTCGTGACCTTCGGCCTTTCGGTCGTGATCCAGAACGGCCTGCTCGAGGGCTTTTCGGCCGACAGCCGCAGGATTTCGGTGGGCGCCTTGGAAACGGCATCGCTGAAGATCGGTCCCGTCAGCATCGGCGCCATGCCGCTGCTCACCTTCTTGTCGGCGGTGGGCGTCATCGTCGCGCTCAACCTCGTCTTCTACCGCACCCCGCTCGGCCGTGCCTTCCGCGCCACCTCGGACGACAGCGCCACGGCGGGCCTGATGGGCATTCGCGCCGAGCGCATATTCGCCACGGCCACCGGGCTTGCCATGATGGTGGTGACGATCGCAGCACTCTATCTCGGCACACGCGCCAATTTCGATCCGACCATGGGACCAGCACGGTTGATCTACGCCTTCGAGGCCGTGATCATCGGCGGGCTCGGCTCCTTCTTGGGGACGCTGGCCGGTGGCATCATCATAGGTGTGGCGCAGACCGTGGGCGCCGCGATCAATCCGGAATGGCAGATCCTCGCGGGCCATATTGCCTTCTTGCTGGTGCTGGTAGTCAGGCCGCGCGGCCTTTTCCCACGGGCGGTGGATTGATATGAGCGATCACCTTTCCCCCTCTTGGACCATCTCGACTCGCACGGGACGCTCCTCCGCATCCATGCTGGTGATCCTCATCTTGGTGGTGCTGGCCATCGCCGCGCCGCTCTTCGTCTCGCGCTCGGTCGTCCAGGACCTGTTCTTCATCATGACCATGCTGGTGCTGACGCAGTGCTGGAACCTACTCGCCGGCTATGCCGGCCTGGTCTCCGTCGGCCAGCAGGCCTTTGTCGGCTTTGGTGCCTATGCGATGTTTGCCGGCGTCAGCCTGCTCGGAATGGATCCGATGGCGGCCATCATGCTCGGCGGGCTTGCGGCCTTGGCGCTGTCGGTGCCCACGGCCTTCTTCGTCTTCCGCCTGCAAGGCGCCTATTTCGCCATCGGCACCTGGGTCATCGCCGAGATCGTGCGGCTGTCGCTCGCGCAGTGGAAAGCGCTGGGTGGCGGAACCGGCACGTCGCTGCCGTCAGGCGCAACCCGCGACATGCTCGGCGTGTGCTTCGTCGCGGACCTGCTCGGCGTGCGTGGGCCGCAGGCCACCGATATCATTTGCTACTGGCTCGCGTTACTTTTGGCCGTGGTCACCATCGGTTCGATCTACAAGCTGCTTCGCTCGAAGCAGGGCCTGGGGCTCGCCGCGGTGCGCGACAACCGCGAGGCCGCGCGCTCGGTCGGTGTCGATCCACTCTTGACGAAGTCCTTCGTCTATCTGGTCGCGGCACTGGCGACAGGCCTTACCGGCGCGCTGATCTATGTGCAGAAGGCGCGCATCTCGCCGGATGCCGCCTTCTCCGTTCCGGACTGGACGGCCTATGTGATCTTCATCGTGGTGATCGGCGGCATCGGCACGATCGAGGGGCCGATCATCGGTGTGATCGTGTTCTACATCCTGCGGAGCCTGCTGGCCGACTACGGTTCCTGGTATCTGCTGATTCTCGGCTTGATCGGCATCCTGATCATGCTGTTTGCGCCGCGCGGCCTCTGGGGCCTGTTCACGGACCACACCGGATTCCAGCTCTTTCCCGTCCGCCGTATCCTGGCGGGCCAGCCCAAAACCAAAGACATCAGAGGGAGTGACTGATGGCCGACATTGAAACCGACGTCCTGATCATTGGAACCGGCCCGGCGGGCTCGGCGACCGCGGCACTGCTTGCGACTTACGGCGTCGAGAACATGGCGATCAACCGTTATCGCTGGCTGGCCAATACGCCGCGCGCCCACATCACCAACCAGCGCACCATGGAAGTGCTGCGCGATCTCGGTCAGGAGGTCGAGGCGGAGGCCTACCTCCATTGCAGCCCGCAGGACATCATGGGCGAGAACGTGTTCTGCACCGCGCTCGCCGGCGAGGAACTCGGCCGTCTCAAGACCTGGGGCACCCATCCGAAGTCCAAGGCCGAGCATCTGCTCTCCTCGCCCGCTGAAATGAACGACCTGCCGCAAACCTTCATGGAGCCGCTGCTGTTCAAGACGGCATGCGCGCGGGGGACGCAGGCGCGGATGTCCACCGAATATGTGAGCCACGTGCAGGATGCCGATGGCGTGACGACCACCTGCCGGGACCGCCTGACCGGCAAGGACATCACCATCCGCTCGAAGTACCTGGTCGGCGCTGACGGCGGCAATTCGCTGGTGGCGCAGCATCTCGGCCTGCCTTTCGAGGGCAAAATGGGCGTGGCCGGTTCGATGAACATCCTGTTCAAGGCTGATCTCACCCGCTACGTCGCCCACCGCCCGTCGGTCCTCTACTGGGTGCTGCAGCCGGGCTCGAATGTCGGCGGCATCGGCATGGGGCTGGTGCGCATGATCCGGCCATGGAACGAGTGGCTGATCAACTGGGGCTATGACATCAGCCAGGGTGTGCCGGAAGTCGACAACGCCTTTGCCGAGGGCGTGGCCCGAGACCTGATCGGCGATCCCGATATCGACATCGAGATCACCTCGGTCTCCACGTGGACGGTCAACAATTGTTACGCCACGAGCACCCAAATGGGCCGCGTCTTCTGCATGGGCGATGCGATCCACCGCCATCCGCCGTCGAACGGGCTTGGTTCCAACACCTCGATCCAGGACGCCTTCAACCTCGCCTGGAAGCTCGCCATGGTCATCAAGGGCCATGCCGGCGCCGGCCTGCTCGAAACCTATACCGAGGAGCGCGCGCCGATCGCAAAGCAGATCGTCACACGCGCCAACCAGTCGATCGAGGAGTTCGGCCCGATCTTCGGCGCGCTCGGCCTGCTCGATTCCATCGACCCGGTGAAGATGCAGGAAAACATGGATCGTCGCTGCGATGACAGCACGGTCGCCGAGAACCAGCGCGCGGCGCTGCGCGAGGCGATCGCCTTCAAGGTCTATGAATTCGACGCCCATGGCGTAGAGATGAACCACCGCTACAAATCCTCAGCGGTCGCAGCCGACGGTCAGCCCGAGCCCCCATTCACCCGCAATCAGGAACTGCATTTCGAGCAGACGACCTGGCCCGGCGCGCGCCTGCCGCATGCCTGGCTGTTCGGCGAGGGTAACCGGAAGGCCTCAACGCTCGATCTCTGCGGTCACGGCAAGTTCACCCTCCTGACCGGTATCGGCGGCCGGGCCTGGGTCGATGCAGCAGAAGTCCTGTCGGCGGAACTCGGCCTGCCGCTCGCAACCCATATCATCGGGCCACGACAAACATGGCAGGATCACTATGGCGACTGGGCGCGTGCCCGCGAGGTGGGCGATGCCGGCGCCGTCCTGGTGCGGCCGGACCACCACGTCGTATGGCGCTGCGAACGGCTGGCCGTTGACCCAGCAGCCGAGTTGCGCCGCGTTTTGACAACAATTCTGGATCGGTGAGGCGATGATGGGAGCGGATGAGAAGGGCTATTTCACCGAGGGGAACTCGGTCGAGGTCGTGACCGGCCGCAATGCCGGGGCCAAGGACGAGCGCTTGAAGGAGGTGATGGACGTCATCACCCGCAAGCTGCATGAGGCGGTGAAGGAACTGGAGCCGACACAGGAGGAATGGATGCAGGCCATCCTCTTCCTCACCCGAACCGGCCAGATGTGCAACGAGTGGCGGCAGGAATTTATCCTGCTGTCGGACGTGCTCGGCGTGTCGATGCTGGTTGATGCGATCAACAACCGAAAGCCCTCGGGCGCGTCCGAAAGCACGGTGCTCGGCCCGTTCCACGTTGCTGATGCTCCGGAACTGCCGATGGGCGCCAATATCTGCCTCGACAGCAAGGGCGAGGACATGGTCATTGAGGGCCGTATCCTCGACACTGAGGGCAAGCCGATCGCCAATGCCGTCATCGATGTCTGGCAGGCCAATGACGAAGGCTTCTATGACGTACAGCAGAAGGGCATCCAGCCCGACTTCAATCTGCGCGGCATCTTCCGGACCGGTCCGAATGGACATTATTGGTTCCGCGCCGTGAAGCCGAAATACTACCCGATCCCGGATGACGGCCCCGTCGGGCAGTTGCTCGGCCATCTCGGCCGCCACCCCTACCGCCCGGCTCATCTGCACTACATCATCAGCGCCGACGGTTTCGAGACGCTGACGACGCATATCTTCGATCCCGACGATCCCTATATCCACTCGGACGCAGTTTTCGGGGTCAAGAAAAGCCTGCTGGCGAAATTCAACCGGGTGAATGATCCGGGGCGCGCGAAAAGATACGAATTCGCCGGCGATTTCTGGGAAGTGGCGCATAACTTCGTGCTGGCGAGAAGCCGCACCTGACATAATGACGACAGGAGAGGATGCGTGCACCGCATCCTCTCCTGTGCGTTTTCAGCACCGTATCAGTCGGCGGATAAGATACGCTCGCGCTCGCCCATGAACGGTCCTTGTACCCACTGGATTGTCTTTTCGTGTTTCTCGACCGCTCGCCGGAGTTCAGCGAATTCCCGCCGGATATGGCCGACAAACTTGCGGCCGGCCGGGTTTGAATAGGGCTTCTTGCGCGTCATAACGCCGAGCACGCGCTCGGGCTGCGGAATATCAAGCGGAATGATGCTGATCTTATTCTCGCCGCGGAAGGCATGAACGACGGAATGCGGCAGAATGGCGAGTGCATCGGTGCCCGCGAGGTAATTGACGACGCTCAACAGCGACCCGCCGGCATAGCGTAGCGACACCTCCGCCAGCCCCAGCGTCAGCAGAATATTGTGCAGGTCGAGCACCAGCGGAGACCCGGGCAACGGCGCGATCCAGGGATAATTGACGATGTCCTCGGTCGTGAGGTTGCGCTTGCGGACCAACGGATGGCCGGCGCCGCAGGTCAGGACATTGCGCGCCGTCAGGATCGGCTCGAAGTGCAAGTCAGCGCGCAGATCCACCGATCCGGTCGGGGTCACTGCGAGGTCGATCTGACCGGAATCCAGTTCGGCGACGAGGTCGGGATAGTTGCCATAGGACTGGTGCACCATGATGCCCGGCTCGCCGCGCTGGAACGAGGCGATCATCGGCGACACAACCGCATCCATGAAGAAGGGCACACCGCCGATCCGCACCCGCCCCGACGAGCCGGACTTGAAGCTGCGGATGATCTCCATCGCCTTGCGCCACGATGCCAGGATGACCTTGCCCTGCTGGCCGAGCTGCTCACCGAGCGGTGTCGGCTGCATCGGCCGCCGGCCGGAAACGAAGAGCGGCTCGCCGATGCGCTTTTCCAGGATCGAGAGAGTGCGCGACACCGCCGACTGCGTCATGCCGAGCATGGCGGCCGCTTCGGTGACACCGCCGGTCTCGATGACGGCGGCGAGCTGGACGAGGTGCGCTTCGACGATCTTCATAGCAAATTGCTATAGCTTGCATGAACAATGTCAATCAGGAGCGGAGTGGATCGGCTATAGTCGGCACATTCACGGGATGTTTGCGACACGCAGGCTGCGCCGTGGTTCCGGATGACAACGGTGGAGGAACCGCATCCGGAATTCGCAACGTCTTTGGAGGAGGACGACATGGCCCTTGTTAGCGGCTATCACCATCTGACGCTCTGCACCGACGGTGTGCAGGAGGATTACGACTTCTACACCAAGGTGCTCGGGCTCTATTCGGTCAAGCGCACGGTGCTGTTCGACGGTACCATCCCCGTCTATCACCTTTACTACGGCTCGCGGAACGGCGACGCCTCGACTATCATCACCACTTTCCCCTTCCGCAAGCCGGCCGTCTTCGGCAAGCGCGGCACCAACCAGTCGAAGATCATCCAGCAGGCCATCCCGGTCGGTTCGGCCGACTATTGGATCGACCGGCTGAACGGCAAGGGTGTCGATGCCGCCAAGATTTCGCGCTTCGGCATTACCCGCGTCGCTTTCAAGCATCCATGCGGCATTCCGCATGAACTGGTCGAAAGCCCGGCCGACAACCGTCCGGCGATCGTCAATGAAGCGCAGCACGTGAACGCCGCCCATGGCATCAAGGGCATCTATGGCGCGGCCATCGCCGTCTTCGACCGCACCGCGATGGACGACTTCCTCGGCGTCAGCATGTCGATGAAGAAGGAAGCCGACAGCGACGAGGGCCTGATGTTCTCCGTGCCGAATGCCGGCGGGCCGAGCAGCATCGTCGAGGTGCTGCACGAATCCACCGGCCCGCAGGGCACCTGGACGCTGGCCGGCGGCACGATCCATCACCTCGCCCTCAACACCGGCAACGAGGAAAACCAGCTCGAGCTCAAGGCGCATCTCGAAGGCCTCGGCTTTACCGACGTCTCGGATCAAAAGGATCGCAACTATTTCAAGTCCTGCTATGTCCGCTCGCCCGGCGGGGCGTTGTTCGAGATCGCCTGGTCGGTCGAAGGCGGTTGGGCGCTCGACGAACCGGCGGGCCAGATCGGCACGACGCTGGTGTTCCCACCATGGTTCGAAGATCGCCGGCAGGAACTGATTGCAGGTCTCGAACCCGCGACATTCTGAGTCCGGCGCCATGTCGAACCACGACACACCGCTCCTCCTCGGCGCGAGCCCCGAGGAGGCCCTGGTGCACTGCGTCTTCATCCACGGGCGTACCCAGTCGCCAGAGGACATGCAGGAACAGGTGATCTCGAAGCTCAAGGTGCCCGGCGTCGCCTTCGTGCTGCCGCGGGCCCGGGGCAACAGCTGGTATGACGCGCGCGCGACCGACGTGCTGACGGATCCCACCCGGCAACAGCTCGAGCAGGCGATCGCTTATGTCAGGCAACTGATCGGCGACCTTCCCGGGGCGAACAACCACCCGAAACCGCTCGTCATCGGCGGCTTCAGCCAAGGCGCCTGCCTCGCGGTCGAGTATGCGATGCGGCACGGTCCGTGGAACGGCGCCCTGGCAAGCTTGACCGGTTGCCGCGTCGGCACGCCGGCTTGCGACAGGCCCTTTGCCGATCTCGACCGGCTGCCGGTCTACCTAACCGGTTCCGACAAGGACCCGTGGATACCCGTCGATGCCTTCGCCCAGACTGCTGCGGCCCTCGCCCGGGCTCGGGCGCGGCTCCATTGCGACATACTGCCGGATAGGTCACACGAGGTCTCCGCTACCGAAATTGCGCAGCTTGAGAAGGTCCTGTGCGGGCTTTCGAACCGGAGCTGGTGGTAGTGCAGGCAAACCGGGGCTTATCGCAAAGATACTTCGGAAGTCCAAGTGCAGATTGGCTTCACGGAAGATGACTAGCGTGACCGACGGCTTCGGTCGATACCAGGATCCGAACGTCGCAGGCGGATGGCCCTCGGGGCCTCCTTGGTTCATCTGGCTGCAGGTGCCACCCTGTCGCATTGGTGCGGGCAAAGGCGGTCTACTGTGTACTCGGGAGGGATTGCGGTAGGCCGAATATCGGGAGGACGGTGTCTTCGAAGCGGGTCATGGCGCTGATTCGGTTGCCGGAGAGAGTGAGAACGAAGAGGCCCACTCCGTGGATGCCGGTGGAGGTTTGTCGGTAGACCCCGAAAGCCGGCTGGCCGTTGGCTCGCGTCCGCACCAAATGGAACCCTTGCACCGAGCCGAAAATGAATGCGAAGAAGCGGGCCACGCTGTCTCGTCCCTGGTATTCCAGCGGCATCGGTGGCATCGACAGGAAGACGTCACCGGTCAATAGAGCCACCAACGCGTCGATGTCGGCAGATTCGTAGGCACTGACGAACTTCGCGAAGATCGCGTCCTCTGCAGGTGAGGCGCTACCAGGCGGCGGCTCCATGGCAGTGGTCACCGGCAGTCGGCGCTGCATTCCTGCACGCGCGCGTTTGAGGGCGCTTTTGACCGATTCGACGGTCGTGTCCAGCATGCCGCCTACTTCGTTAGCGTGGAATCCGAGGACATCGCGCAGGATCAGGACGACGAGTTGGCGAGGCGGCAAGATCTGCAGGGCGGTCACAAAAGCCAGGGAAATGGATTCGGTTTGCTCATAGCGCGCCTCCGGGCTCACTGGGATGCGGAATCGTGGGGCATGGTCGCATTCGAAAAGACCTCCAAGGCCGTGCTGGGTCTGGGACCGCCGGACGCCGCGTTCATTGCTCGCGGGGAGCAGAACTTCGCGCGCTTCGCCGCCGTGCTCGACCGGTCGCTGAACGGACGGACGTGGCTGACGGGCGAGGCTCTGACCGTCGCCGATTTCTCGGTTGGCGCGATCATACCCTCGGCGGCGCGGATTGGGCTTTCCATAGCCCCGTACCCTGAAATCGCTCTCTGGTACGCTCGTCTCGCCGCCCTCCCGCCCTGGCAAGTCGCTCTGGCTCAGCAGGCCTCAGCTGCGGCGGCCTGGCAGGCCGAGCGCCAGGCAGGAACGGCGATTGATCTCGGACCTGGCGCTGGCGCCTAGGCCGGCGATGCACCGCCGTCGGATAGGCCTCTGGTCTTGGGCGATTCGGTGGGTCAGCCCCGTGTTGCCCGTACCACCGACATACCGTCGACCAACCGAGATGAGGGTTACAGCTCCGGCATGGACGGCATTATAAGCAACTTGATCTCGAGCGCTAGCGCGTCACGCCGCACACCTAACCTAACTATATGCTTTTAGAGAACTTTTGATGTCAGTCGCTCGCGAGCTCTTATACGGAATAGCGGCAGCATTGGTCATCGCGATTGTCGGTGGTGCCGGATTGCTCTGGCAGATCGCGGGCGGTTACGGTTTCAATAGCCCAGCTCTTCGTCCAGGCGCAGCTGTTCGAGCCGCATTTTGTGCGCACACCACCCGCATGCGTCTCCGCTTCAGTTTCGTCTCACCCAACAAAGAGGTTGAGAAAGCCATTGCTATCGTTGTAGCAATCGGGATCAAAGAGAAATCGTTATGACCACCGCAAAGTCCAATTCGCTCGTTTCCCGCCTTTCTGCCCCGCCCATTCCGTCCGTCGTTGCCTGGAGCCGCGAATACAGCGGAGAAAAAGGGCCGCTCATCGATCTGTCGCAAGCCGTGCCCGGCTATCCCGCGCATCCGGTGATGCTGCGGCTTCTTGCCGAGGCGGCCGGACAACAGGCTATGACGGGATACGGGCCAATCGAGGGCGAGCCTTTATTGCGCAAGACCTACGCTGCCCATGTTGCCGAGCTTTACGACACCGATCTTTCGGCTGCCAATATCCACATCACCGCCGGCTGCAATCAGGCGTTCATGTGTACGGCGATTGCGCTTGCTGGCGCGGGCGATACCGTAGCGCTCACCAATCCCTTCTATTTCAATCATGACACGACGCTGTCGATGCTGGGGATCGGGCGGCAATTGGTCGACTGCGATCCTGCCAACGGGTTCTTTCCCGATCCGCGTTCGGCCGAGGCGGCACTTGCGGCCGGCGCGAAGATGCTTGCCGTCGTTACGCCCAACAACCCCACAGGGGCGGTGTATTCGCCAAGCTTGCTTCATGAGCTTTTTGCTCTCTGCCGGAAATATGGCGCCTGGCTGATCCTCGATGAGACCTATCGCGATTTCCTTGGCGAGGATTACGGACGGCCGCACTCTCTGCTGTCCCAGCCGGGCTGGGAGGACACGCTCGTTCTTCTCTACAGCTTCTCGAAATCCTTCTGCATTCCTGGCCACAGGCTGGGTGCGATCACGGCAGGCCCCAAACTCGTCGCCGACATCGCCAAGGTGATGGACAACATGCAGATCTGCGCGCCGCGTTCGGCTCAGATCGCCGTTGCATCGGCTCTCCCGGCGCTCGCCGATTGGCGGGCCGGAAACCGGCTGGAGATCGCCCGAAGGGCTCACGCGTTGAGGCAGGTCTTTTCCGGGCTACCGGATTGGGAGATCGGAGCGATCGGCGCCTATTTCGCCTTTGTCCGCCATCCCCACGCAGATCGATCGTCGTCAGAGGTTGCCGAAAAGCTCGCTAGGGAAGCCGGCATTGTTTCTTTGCCCGGCGCCTATTTCGGGGAGGGACAGGAGCGCTACCTCAGACTCGCCTTTGCCAATGCGGATGTCGCCTCGATTGGGCTATTGTCCGAGCGCCTTCGCTAGGCCGCTGCGATCGACCTCCGCCGGAAGTTGGTGATAGCCACCGCGCCAGTAAAGCAGCGGTCCTATGCCTTGCCGGATTTCGATCGCGTAGACATGTCCGACCAAAATCGCATGGGAACGGTAGTGGAATGCCGTTTCGAGCTTGCAGTCCAGGACGGTCAGGGCATTTTCAAGGGCGGCCGCGCCGGTCTTGAGATGATACCATCCCGCATCGCCGTAGCGCTCCGTGCCCTTTCGCCCGTCAAAACCGGCAAAGGATTGCGCTACCTGCTGCTGGTCGGCGGCGAGCACATTGACACAGAAGCAGCCGTATCGCTGCAGCGCCGGCCATGAGGAAGACGCCCGATTGACGCTGACGATCACGGAAGGCAGTTCCGCCGACAGCGACGAGACCGACGTTGCGGTGAAGCCGGTGCGGTCTTGCCCGTCGCCGACCGTAATCACGCTCACCGCACCGGCAAGATGACGCATCGAAAGCTTGAAGTCCGCTTCGCTGATCAGAGCCTCGGCACTCATCGGGCCGGCGCCGGCGTTTTGGCAAAGCGGTTTACAGGCATGGAAAGACCGAGGTTTTCACGCAAGGTCTTGCCTTCGTATTCCTCGCGGAATAGCCCGCGGCGGCGAAGCTCCGGCAGAACGAGCCGCACGAAGTCGTCGAGACTGGACGGCAGGGTCGGGAACATCAGGATGAAGCCATCGGCGGCGCGTGTCTCGAACCATTCCTCCATGTAGTCGGCGATCTGGGCCGGCGTGCCCGTCATGCCATTTCCGGTATGCTTCTCGGCATAGTGCCGGATGAGTTCGCCGACGGTACGGCCGCTTCTGACGAAATCGACCAACTCGTCGAACAGGGCGCGCGATCCCTTGGGCGCCGCCGGCAGACGATCCATGGGGAAGGGCTTGTCGAGAGCCACGTCGCGCAGGTCCGCTTCCAGGAATTCGGAAAGCATCAGGCGGCCGACATCGGGATGCATCTTGTCGATCAGATAATCCACCTTCGCCTTTGCCTCGGCCTCGGTTTCACCGACGTTGGTGACGATGCCCGGCATGATTTTCAGGTCGTTCGGATCGCGCCCATAGGCCGGCATCCGGCTTTTGACGTTTTCGTAGAAGGCGCGGTTCCGATCGATATTCGATGCGAGGCTGAAAACGATCTCGGCGGTGCGTGCCGCCATGTCCATGCCGGGTTCTGAACCGCCCGCCTGGGCGATGACAGGGCGGCCCTGGGGCGTTCGCGCGATGTTGAGGGGGCCGCGAACCTGGAAGTGCTTGCCTTTGTGGTTGAGCGTATGGTGCTTGTCCTTGTCATAATAGACACCGTTTTCACGGTCGAGAAGCAGTGCGCCCTCCTCGAAGCTGTCCCAGAGGCCGAAGACGACATCGACGAACTCGTTGCCGCGCTCGTAGCGCAACACATGCGGATCGAGCCCCTCGCGATTGAAGTTGTAGCCGGTTTCGTCGTGATCTGACGTGACGACATTCCAGCAGACGCGGCCCTTGCTCAGATGGTCGATCGAGGCGAACAGACGCGCGACATTGAAAGGCTCGTAGTAACTCGTCGACACCGTCGCGACGAGACCGAGATCCCTGGTGGTGACCGCCAGTGCCGAGAGCAGCGAGAGGGGTTCGAAACGGTTCATCTTTGTGGGAATACGGGCAAGCGCACTCGGATCGCCGACGGCGGCGGCGGGAGAATCCGCCATGAACATGAAATCGAATTTGGCCGCCTCGGATCGTTTGGCGACATCGAGCAGATGAGCGAAGTCGTTGGCGCCGTTGACGTCGCTTGCCGGATGCAGCCAGGAGGCGGGATGAAAACCGAACGTATAGACGAAAGTTCCGAGTTTCATCTTGTCGGTTCGTGCCATCGAGCTCTCCTGCCATGTCGGTCACGCCACCACGGGAAACCGCCCTGCGCAAGTTATCGTCAGGCACAAGTTTTCATCAATATTGCGCAGCTGTGTTCCGTTTTAGTTTTTCTAAAGTGTTGGCCTGGGCGCGGACGCCAGGGCCTGCTGACGGGAAACAGCCATGAGCCAATCGCGGAATTCACGCCCATGCGGCTTCTGCAACGCCGCACGGTCCCAGGCGAGATAATAGCTTTCGGCCAGTGCTATGCGTATGTCGACGGGAATGACGAGCGTCTGTGCCTCGAGCTCATCTGATATCATCGACATCTGCGCGAGGACGACGCCGCGCTTGTTGACGGCTGCGTCAATCGCACTGCTCGACAGAGTGAAGGAAAGACCGGCAGTGCTCTCCTCGAACCTGGTGCCCGTCTTAGCAGCAAACTCGCGCCAGCTTGGATAGGGTGTGAAATGCCGCTCCCATTCAACATGCAGGAGTGGATATTCGAGAAGCCGCGCGACGGAGGGCGCCTTGCCCTTGATCAGCGCCGGCGAGCAGGCCGGCACAACCCAATCGCGGAACAGTTCGGTATAGTGTTCATGCTGCAGCACATCCGATCCATAGCTTATGCGGAAATCGACGTCGTCGAAGCCCATGCGCGGTTCCTTGTCGCGGCCGACAATCCTGACATGAGCCTTCGGATGAAGGGCCTGCCAGTCAAAGATCCGGCGCCCTATCCATTTGTTGACGACGGAAGACAGGGCGCTGAGAACCAGAGCATTCTCATTGCGTGCGCGTTCCAAAATCTGTTCCGCAAGCGCGAATTGCTCGAAACCCTTCGATATCTCCTGGTGATAGAGCCGCCCCCATTGGGTGAGCTCCACAGTGCGGCCGTTGCGCTCCAGCAAGGTGACGCCGAGAAAGCTCTCGATCTTGCGGATCTGCTGACTTATTGCGCCGGGGGAAACCTTCAGCTCGAGGGCCGCGGCGCTTACGCCGCCACAGCGACCGACGGCTTCGAACGCCTGCAAGCCCTTGAGCGGCACTGTCCGGATAGCCTGTTTCTCGGTCAAGAGGCGGTTCTCCGCGGCAGTTGATCCTCGGCGCTTTTTTTACTCGGATGAAAGTCGCCGGCAAACTGGAAACGGTCGCCGGGATGGATGATCTCGACATAGGTGACCGTGCGGCTGTTCTGCCATGTCTGCCGGATGAGGGTCAGGCAGGCCTTACCACGCTCGGTCTCAAGCAGGCGTGCCGTGGCGGCATCGGCCGAAACGGCGCGAATGACATGCCTTGCCTTCGACCAGGGCACCATGTCCAGCAACCATTTGCCGGGCGGAACCGAAGCAAAGCTTTCGGTTCTGGCAGACGGTACAATGGCGAGCATGATGATGCGCCGCTCCAGCGCATTTGGCTTGCCGTCGACGGTATGCAGGCAGTGAAGCCGGAGGATTTCCGCTCCCGTCGGCTCACCGAGCTGTGCCGCGGTGGCGCCATCCAGTGTCTCGATTTTTCGCAGCAGGATCCTGTAGCTGTGGTCATGCCCCGCCAATTCGGCTTCGGTGGAAATGTCTTGGATATCCATCACGGTGCGGTCGATCTGTTGGGAGGCAACGACGGAGCCAACCTTGCGGCGACGTGTGATCATGCCGCGTTCCGCCAGGGCCGAAAGAGCCTTGTTCACGGTCATTCGGGAACATTGATACTCTTGTACCAGCTCGTGTTCGAAGGGGATGCGGTGACCAGGTTGCCAGACGCCGCCCATGATCCTGGTTTCGATGTCTTCGAAAATTCTCTGATGAATTGAGACCAAAACTCACCTCGATCCAGCGATGACATTCAATTTCCACCAAAGCCGCCGCTGCCGGGTCTACCGGCACTACGCGGCACAAATCTTGCGTCCGTCGAGTTTTGCGTTTGACAGTGTAGGCCGGCCTGTATCTATTTGTATAGACAAAAGCGGATCAGAGAAATCCGCTCGGCGGGACAACGCTAGGGGAACTTGAACCTTCCACCGGAAGGGTAAAAACTGGAGAGAAAAACATGAGGAAGAATTCACTTCTAAAGGGGCTGGTCGGCGCTGCATTTCTGTTCGGCGCGACGATTTCCGCCCATGCGGCTGATACGCTCGCCGCCGTGAAGGCCGCTGGCACCATGAAGGTCGGTACCGAGACGGCCTTCGCACCGTTCGATTTTATCGACGCTGGCGAACATGTCGGCTTGAACGTCGATCTTTTTAACGAGATCGGCAAGGAACTCGGCGTGAAAATCGAATGGGTCACGCTCCCCTGGGATGGCGTCTTCCCGGCGCTCGAAGCCGGCAAGTTCGACGTCGTCGCAGGCCCAGCGACGATTACCAAGAAGCGCATGGAGCGCTATCGTTTCACACCGCCGCTTGCCGAGGCGACCATCGCGATCCTGAAAAAGGCCGGCGACCAGACGATCAACAAGCCGGAGGATATCGCTGGCAAGAAGATTGGCGTCGGCAAGGCGACTGCCCAGCTGGATCAGCTCAAGGAGTTTTCCGAAACCCTGCCGACAAAGGTCGATATCCGCGAATATCCGGCCTTCACCGAGTCCTATGCGGATCTCGCCGCCGGCCGCATCGCCGGTGTTGCCAACTCACTGCCGAATATTGCTTTCGTCGCGAAGCAGCGCGAGGGCACGTTCGAAGTCGTGCAGCCGCCCTTCGGCAAAAAATCCTATTTCGGCTTTATCGGCCTGAAGGATGCAGATCATGCGCCACTGATGGACGCAATTGACGCCGCCATGCTGAAGATCAAAGCTGACGGCCGAATGGCGACACTGCAGAAGAAGTGGTTCGGCGCGAGCTTCGACACACCGGATTCCGTTAAGGACCCGGCATTCTGATCAGCCATCGGAAATCGGCCATGCCCGCGGGGATGCCGGGGCATGGCCGAGAAATGCGACCGGATCTTCCTCACCGCCAAGCGAGTGAAATCTGAACAATGTCCGTTAAACTCTTCGAGTTGCTTCTGAAGGCATCGATCTACACGGTGACCATCAGTGTTGTGTCGATCCTCATCGGCTTTGCGATTGCGATCCTTCTTTCGGGAATGCTGCTGTCGGGGCGAGGGCTTTTCGTGCGGCCTGCCCAGATTTTCATCAGCTTCTTTCGCGGCGTGCCGCTGCTGGTGCAACTGCTGCTGATCTACAATCTGCTTCCGGTCATCGGCATCAATGTGCCTAGCATCGTGGCCGCGATCATCGGCCTGTCGCTCTGCACGGCGGCCTATCAGGCCGAGAACCTCCGCGGCGGCTTTGCTAGCGTGCCTCTAGGCCTCGTGGAGTCGGCGGAAATGGTTGGTCTGACACCGCGCCAGATCTTCCGACGCGTCAAGGTTCCGATCGCCCTGCGCCTCACGTTTCCGGCTCTCGTCAACGAGGCGATCCTCATTCTCAAGGCGTCGTCATTGGTCTCAGTCGTTGGCATCGTCGAACTGACGCGCATGGCCCAGGACCTTGCCGGCAGTACCTTCCTGCCGCTGCAGCTCTTCGCATCCGCCGGCCTCATCTATCTCGTGATCAACTGGTTGGTGGCGCTTTCCGGCGGCCTGATCGAAAATAGACTCCCGGGGGCGCCGCGGTGACATTCGACATCAATGTCCTCATCGGGCAGTGGCCCGCCATCGTCAGCGGTGCCGGCGTGACGATCATGATATGGATCCTCGGCACCATCGCTGCGGCCGTCATCGGCTTCCTGATGGCAGTCGCCAGGCAATATGGCGGTGTGCTGATCGACATGGTGCTGGGTGCCGTCGTTGCCGTGCTGCGCGGCACGCCGTTTCTCATCCAGATATTCCTGGTCTATTACGGCGGCCCTTTTGTCGGCCTTGATCTCGATCCCTTGCCCGCCGGATTGATCGGCATTTCGATCTATGGCGCGGCCTATTTCAGCGAGATCTTCCGCTCCGGCTTCCAGGCTGTGCCGAAGGGCCATATCGAGGCCGGCGAATGTGTCGGCCTGACGCAGGGGCAGATCGTCAGGCGCATTCTATTGCCGGAGATGACGATGCTGGTGCTGCCGCCATCCGTGAATATGGTGGTCATCCTGATGAAGGAGACGGCGGTCTTGTCCATTATCACCGTGCCGGAATTGACGGCCACGCTGAGTGCTATCGGGTCGCAGCAATATGCCTTCGTCGAAGCACTCTCCGCATTGGCGCTTTTCTATTGGGTACTCGTCGAAGTCACCGGCTGGCTTGGCAACCTTGCTGAAACGAAACTTTCCAGATTCAGGTTTTTCAACGCATGAGCGTCCCCGCAATAGCAGTCAGGAATCTCATCAAGACTTTCGGAGAGACCACGGTCCTTCATGGTATCGATCTCGCCATCGAGCCCGGACGGGTTTCCTGCCTCATTGGCCCTTCCGGTTCCGGCAAGAGCACCCTATTGCGCTGTATGGCTTTCCTTGAGGAGGCAACGCGCGGGACGATCTCCATCAACGGCGAGGTGCTTGGCTTCACCGAGGATTCTCAGGGACGGCGCGAGCGCGTCTCGGCCGCCACCAACCGGGCGATCCGTGCCCAAATCGGCATGGTGTTCCAGCAGTTCAATCTCTGGCCGCACATGACGGCCCTCGGCAATGTCAGCGAAGCATTGAAGACGGTTCACAAGATGAGCCGCAAGGATGCAGAGGAGCGGGCAATGGCCCAGCTCGTCAAGGTTGGCCTCGAGGGCCGGGCCGGGCACTATCCCTCGCAGCTATCAGGCGGACAGCAGCAGCGCGTGGCGATCGCCCGTGCTCTGGCGCTGAAGCCCAAGATCATGCTGTTTGACGAGCCGACCTCGTCGCTTGATCCAGAGTTGACCGGCGAAGTCTTGAACGTCATGCGCGATCTGGCCGCCGAGGGCATGACCATGGTTGTTGTCTCGCATGAGATAGGTTTTGCCGCGACCGTCGGCCAGCAGATCATCTTTCTCGACCATGGCAAGGTGCTCTTCAGCGGATCGCCCCAGGAGGTCTTTAAGAAGCCGCGAAATCCCCGTCTTGAACAATTCCTCGATACCTATCTCGACCGTGGTGCCTCGATGTTGCTGTAGTGTCTATGTCCTTCCAGATCCTCAGGCAGACTAAGTCGAGCAGCTAGAATCTCCCCCAAATCTGATCTGCATTCACGCCGGGGAAAACGACTTATAGGTTCCGCAAGCTATTCAACGGCCTGTTCGTCGTGAATTGTTTTGACGATCGAAAAATGGCCGAAGCGGCGGCAGATGGGGAGGTCACCGGTTCGACTCCGTTGTCTAATCGCGTGCTCGGGGTCAAGCGGCTTGTGGCTCGTGGATCGCGACATCTTTCTGTTTTGGATGGGGTCTGCATCTTTGTTCCTGCCAATTCGTCCGGCGCCGGGGAGCACGGTTGTCTCCGCGGTCGACACATAGTCGCCGCATGATGGGTTTTCGCAGGGCGGATCTTCCTTTGTTCAAGACGCAGTCTCGACGAGCTGCGACGGAATCGACGGAATGACCCAACCCACGTCCACAGCAGGGACGCCCAGCATCTCAATCGGGTTGAGGCGCTGAGGCAGGTAGGCCGGCTTTTTCGCCTATGCGGTAGCGCCGGCCAATGGGTTGAACGCTTCCCCGGTTTTGAGCATGCTATGCATGATGACAGCAAGTTTTGGCGCGACAGCAACCGCGGCACGTTTGAAGCCCAGTCGCTCACGCAGCTTCAGCCCCCACGTTTTGAGACTGCATTCGGTCCTGGCACCGGTTCTTGTTAAGAGGACGGTTGCCGCCTCGTAGAGTAATCCCCGCAGCCGACCGTCACCGCGTCGCGAGATATGGCCATCATAATCGATTTCGCCTGACTGGTAGCGCCGCGTCGTCAGCCCGAGCCAAGCGCCAACGGAGCGCGATGTGGGGAAGTTTTCAGGATCTTCGATCGCAGCAATGTAAGAGACGGCCGTGACGGCGCCAACGCCTGGAATCGTCATCAGGAGCTTCGTAGCCCGGCTCTGTCTGGAAGCTGCGAGCAACTGGTGATCAAGATTGGCTGCGCGCTTACGTATGTCGCGCCACGCCTCGAGCAGGGGCAATATCACAACTGCCAGGCCGCTATTTCCATTCAGCAGTTCTCTCACATTGGCATCAAATACCCGACCTTCCCCTTTGGGCACGATAAGACCAAACGTTTTCAGGAGACCGCGTATTTGGTTGCTGAGCTGCTTGGAAATGCTTACGAGCTGGCTACGCGCCGCCACCAGTGTGCGCGTCAGCATGTTGTCGAAAGTCTTTACTCGCACGACCTTGTAAAATCCTGCTTCGGCCAACTGCTCTAGACCATCCGCATCATTGGCGTCAGTCTTGTTAAGCGTCTCGCTCAGAACCTTTTGCGCGTGCCGAGCTTCAATGCAAATCGCAGGAATCCCTTCGGCCGTCAGCGCATGATAGAACCACGTCGACAGTGGACCTGTCTCGAAGACAACGAGCTTCGCGTGCGGAGCGTGCTTGCGGATGATCTGCGATAGAACTTTCGGATCAGAAGGGCATTTCCCTCGCCAGATCCGTTTCCTATTCTCTCGGATCGACACCGCAGTATCTTTCAACGAAACATCGAGCCCGATATATTGGTCCATGGTTGCCTCCATTTGATGTTGGGCCCGGTTCCAATCGTGAGCCCGTATTTCCATCCTACCGGGGGCAACCACCCATGTCAGATATTGCTGAGGCAATGCCTTTGGGGAAACCGTCCGCGATTACTCCATGTTCAAGAGCAGTCATAGCCGGTGCGCAGGGTAAAGATCCTGTCGAACCGTCTTTCGGAAGGCCAAGATTGCCTGCGGGGAGGGCTTCTACCTAAATTGCGGGCAAGCGCCTTGTCCAGGCGTAGATGGAGCAACGTGACATCGCCTTCGGGACTGTTGTGAACTGCCTTACCAGCCATAGCTGAAGGTAGCGCCACTGCCGTTATCCCCATCTTGCACCACGTCGGTTTCAGTATTTCGCCCATACTGGAAAATGCCATAAGCATTGTAGTTGCCATTCTGCCGCAAGGTTGCGGAATGACCATTGCCCCTCTGCCGGATGAAGCCGAGATTGCCACGGCCAGCCTGAGCGATGCCAGCCGCATTGCCCCGGCCCAGCTGCCGAATGTCGGCGTCTTTCAGGCCGCGGTAGAGCGAATAGACGCGCAGTCCGGTTGAAAAAAGATCCGCATCCTCGGCATTGCCCGGGGCGAGATTGACCGAGATCCGGCCGCCGGCATAGGCTGGAGCAGACAAGGCTACCAGCCCTAGGCTCCCGGCAAGAAGAGTGACGGTAAGCATCTTAAACACGTTGCGGGTCATCCTGATCTCCATTTGCCGGCTGCCTTGGCCGATGATCAACCTTCGCATCTTTCAGCTGAACCCAGTCGGAATTGCCCGTTCAGTTGTTGTTCAGTCGTTTCAGCCTGATCGAAAGCAAAAGGGCGCCGAAAGCCGGCGCCCTTTTAGAGGGATTTGCAAAGTGTGGAGGCCGTTCAGTTGCCACCGATCTGCTTCGTGCAGCTGAAACTCTTGCCCCCGATCACGACATCCAGTGTCGCCCGGTATTCGGCTCCCTTGGAGTCGAGCGAGACGGAGCTGAGAATTGCCGCATGTCCCGCTGTGGCATCAAAATCGCCACTCTGGTTGATCGCGGAGCTTCCAGCGCCTCCTGATTTCTCGACATGGAAGGTGTAAGTCCCGCCGACATGCTTGTCGGCGTGGATGAGTGCATCCAGTCTGACCATACCTGCTCCAGGCGTTGCTTTGATTTCACAAAGCTGCGCCCCGTCAGATTGGTTGGCAGTCGTCATGGCCGCAACGGCACCGACGGGAAGCAGAACCAGCGCAAGAATGGCCATCAGGCGGCGTGGATGTTTGATGCTATTTGGCATGGGTCGTCTCCCTTGATGGTCTGCTGTTGCGATCTTGACCGCTTTCGCGTCACCGAGCAGCCGCTTACGGGCAGGCCTGGACGAAGGCCGCGACATTGCCGTTGCCACCCTGATTGACATTGGCGCTGCAACCATGGCCGACCTGAACGCCAGCTGCGATGTTGCCATTGCCGTCCTGGGTAAGGATGGTCGTGTGGTTGGAGCCAAACTGGCCGATGCCGGCTACGTTGCGGTCGCCGTTCTGATAGGTGGCGCCGTAGTTGTCATTGCCTTCCTGACCCACAGCCGAAAGATTATGGCGGCCATATTGACGGCCGACAATCCGGTTGTAGCCACCGTTCTGGTAGGTTCTGATCCGGTTTCCGTGTCCTTCCTGCGCACCACCGGCAGAGTTCGACCAGCCATATTGTTCGATACGCACTTCGTTGGCCATGGCGGGGGCTGCGGCGGTGAGGCCAACGAGAGCGACGAGTGCGGTTGCAATGAAAGACGTGCGGATCATGACTGTGTGTCTCCTCAGGCGGATAGGACCGCGGTTGAACGTCTTTCTTTTAGAACCGCCCTTTGCAACGGAAGCTGAAGGCACCATTCAGTCGGGGTTCATTCGCAGAGATCGGCGCCCGCCTCCTCGCAATTGAATCGGTAAACAGGCCAATTTCAAATGGGATGCTCCAGCGGTCGCTTTCGATTGTTCATTTTCACGTGCCCGCACCAAATGGGCCTCCGTGACTGAAACTGCTAAACTCCTCTCGCGAATTTTACCTGGCGATTTCATGCTCGGGGCAGGGGAGGGCTTCTCAAAGCCCCGAGGCCTTAGTGAGATTGATCTGGAAGCGATGGCACGTAGCGCTCTCGTCGACTTTGGCCGAGGAGGCAAGGCCGGCATGCAGGGCGTGGCCTGAAAATTTCTGCTCCTGTTCGCTCTCGGAAAGATCGTCGTAAAGCTTCAGTTGGCAGAACTTGCCACTCGGTTGGGCGTGCATCTATCGCCTGGCTCGGCCTGCACGGTGGCTATGCAGGTGCTCAATGCCGTCGCGCAGTTCGAAAGGGATTTGCTGATCGTGCGGACGCAATCTGGTTCTCAGGCGCGTAAAGTCGGAAGGAAGGGTTCTCGGCCATCCGCAGCATGGGATCCCGCGGGCGGCGATCATGTCGCGCGCCGCGGCGAGATTGATGTAGTCCGGCATGGTCAGCTCAGTCGGATAGCGAGAGGTCGATCGACACAACGAGCGGCTCCGGCATGTTCCATAATATCTATTACGCCGCATTTTGAGATGATATAACATTACCTATAGGTGCATTCCAACCGCGAAACGCGCTCGAGCCTTTTCAAAGGCAGCGGAAGGCATAGACCACGCTTGAAACCTTCGCCGGCGCCTAGTATATGCACGTGTATATACATGAGAGCCCAATATGCCCAATTTCCGACATCAAGAGCCTATCTCCCCACGGGAGGCCAAGCTTTTCAGGAACAACAAGAGTCAGGCTGTACGAATCCCGGCTGACTTTGAGCTACCCGGCGACCGGGTGATGATCCACCGCGACGGCAATCGGCTCATTATAGAGCCTGTGCACCGCAAGAACCTCCTGGAAGTACTGGCAGGTTTGGAGCCGCTTGGTCCTGAGGATCAATTTCCCGAGGTCGACGATACCCTGCTTCCTGTGAAGGCAATCGACCTGTGAGCAGGCTTTATATGCTGGACACCAATATCGTGTCTGAGCTTGCCCGAAACCCGAGGGGCGTCGTCGCTGAACGCATCGCCGAGGTTGGACCCGATGCAATCTGCGTCAGCATTATCACGGCGTCGGAATTGCGCTACCGGTGCGCCAAGAAGAGATCGCCCAAACTTCTCGCACAAATCGAAGCTATCCTTGGCAGCGTAGCGGTCCTTGCGCTGGATGTGCCCGCAGACGCAGAGTACGGCGGCATCCGAGCTGAACTGGAGGCCGCTGGCAAGCCAATCCGTCCGAATGATCTGTTCATCGCCGCCCACGCCTTTGCCGTCGGAGCAGTCCTGGTGACGGCGAACATGGACGAGTTCACGCGTATTCGCGCTTTGCAGGTCGAGAACTGGTTGGCTTGAAGGGGCCATAGGTCATTGGAAATTCTGATGCCGACTTGGCGCATCGTTCTTGCCTCAATCCGGCCTCACAACCCGGAGCCATCGGTAGGATCGTTCGCCGATGCAACGTGGGGCAACCGATGGAATTCAGAGTAGAACATGCGGGCATCAAAGATCGTGGCATTCAAGAGCGTACCCCGCCCCGTAAACGGTGCGAATCCTCAGATTGCTGAGTCCTGCAAACGCTTTTCGTAGCCGGCCGATATGCACGTCGACCGTCCGGCTTTCCACAGCGCACGGATCCGGCCAAACGGCCTCGATGAGTTGCGCGCGGGTACTGATCTGCCCCTGCCTTTCCAATAGGAATTTAAGGATTCTCATCTCCATTGGCGAAAGCGCAATTCTCTTGCCTGAAACCACAACGGCATGCGTCGCGAAGACAATCTCGGCGGCCGCAGCACAGTTTGGCAGAGGGGAAACCTCCGATCGCGAGCTTATGCCTTGCAGAAAAGCGAGAAGCTTTGAAGGCGACAAAGGACGCGCGATGCCTTCGTCGAGCCCCGCCTTGATCAATTGCAGGTGCTGGGTCCGCGTGTTCTCGCCGATAAGTGCACCCACCGGAAGGCCGGAATCCTTCAAGAGCTGACATAGCGGCGCAACGTCACTCAGCCAGGCTGCACAATCGAGGATGACGGCGGAAAGCTCTCCTGATGCGCAGGCGTCCACGACATCGTCGTCATTTACAGCAAGATGCGCCTCGAACCCCTCACTACGCAGGATATGCGCGAGGAGCAGATAAAGCTCGGCGTTCTGCGAGCAAACCAGAATGACAGCAGCCATGTCGATTGCCTTTTCCTTGCCTTACGAACGCAAGCTCAACTCGGCGCGAACTCGCCACCGTTGACATCTATGATGGCGCCATTGACGAACCCGGCATCCTCCGATGCCAGGAACGCGATCACTGCGGCGACGTCGTCCGAAGCACCGAGGCGACCGGCCGGAATACGGGCGAGCGCGTCGATGTTGGCCTTGCTTTGCGGGGAGCCGGTCAGAGGCGTCAGGATGCGACCTGGCGCCACGACATTCGATGTTATGCCATAGGGGCCATATTGAGAAGCCAGTACGCGGGATAGTCCTGAAAGTGCGGCTTTGGACGTCGCATAGCTCGCGCCGGCGATCCGTGGTCTTGTCCGGCCTGCAAGAGATCCGACGAATATGACGCGCCCATAACCTTTTTCCTTCATCGCAGGCAGAACTGCCCGACAACACAGCATCGTCCCCGTCAGGTTGACGGCGAGCACGTCGTTCCACTCTTCAAGGGTAAGGTCGGCGACGTGAAGAGGGCCATCGGGACCTTTTGGCGATATTCCCGCGTTGCAGACGAGGATCCCAGGCGTGCCCAAGACATGGACGACTACGTCGAAAAAGGAGTTAATTGCCGCCGGTTCGCGGAGATCAACCTTTCTTGCAAGCGACCGTTCCGGTCCAAAAGTCTCGGCAAGCGCGGCGCCTGCGGCCATCACGCTTGCTTCGCCATGGCTGAAGACGGCAACCCGATGACCGGCCCTGAGCAGACGAAACGCAGTGGCAAGACCGATCCCGGTCGTGCCACCACTGATGACCGCAACACGCGGTATGCCCGGGCTCATGCTGCCTGATCCATTGCAGCAAATAGCGAAATGGGTGGATGGGCATCGGCCTCCGTTATCACCTCGATCAATAAGGGGCCTTCTTCATGCAGACCGCGCTCGAGGTATCGAGGAAGATCGGCAGGATCGGAGATACGGACTGCCGAGCAGCCGCAAGCTTCGGCAATCTGCCGATGATCGACATCCGCGAAGCTGCAGGCGGTCGTGAAGCTGCCGAACTTGACAGTTTCAGCATCACGCTGGAAGCCGAGGATACCGTTGTTCAAAACGATGATGAGTATGGGAAGCTTGCATCGCACCATAGTCTCCAACTCCGCCCAGCTGTGGGCGAAGCCGCCATCCCCTACGATGGTGACGACCGGCTTATCCGGCTTTGCCGCTTTCGCGCCGAGGGCAAGTGGCAGGCCCCACCCAAGTCCGGCAAGGCCCCGCGGCGACAGGAAGCGCATACCGGGAGAAAGGGCCCGCAACTGGCCGGCTATCCACATCGAGGAGTAGCTCGCATCGGAAACAACGGTCGTTTCTGCTGTCAGCACTTGCTGCAGTTCGGACATGACGCGCTCGGGACGTATCGGACTGTTCTCCGAGCCAGCGACGGATTGCCGCTCCGTGTCAAACGCGCGCCAGAAACCAGCGATCCGAGCCGTCAACTCGTCGCGCTGCGATGCGCGGTACGAGAGATCGCGTCCGGCAAGCGCGCTTCGAAGCGCGCTGATGGTTTCGGCCGCGTCGCCTGTCAACCTGAGCGCCTCATAAGTACGCCCGATCTCGGTGGGGTCGACATCGATGTGGATGACGGATGCGGAAAAGGGAATTTGGCGCCAACTATCGGTGCCATTCTGGTTGGTTCGTGTCCCGACCAGAATGACGAGATCGGCTTCTTCGACGAGCGCGAGTGTGTGCCGTCCAAGCGATCTCGGCCCGACGAGAGCGCCGAGAACGCCAGCCGACAGCGGGTGGAATTCGTCGACCGCGCCTTTTCCCATATTGGTCGTCAGCACGGGAAGCGAGGCTTCGTCCTGCAGCGCCGAAAGCTCGCCGGCGGCATGGCTTGCATGGACGCCCCCTCCGGCAATGACGATAGGCGCGTGGGCAGCGGCAATCATCGAGGCCGCGCGCTCGATCTCGCGATCGCGCGGACGCAGCCGATCGAGCGGCCAGTGGCCGAGGACAGCCTCGCGCCGAAAAGCCGAAGGGGCTACCTGCTCCCGCAAGAGGTCGGCAGGGAGCAGGAGAGCTGCCGGTCCTGGCCGGCCCGAGGCGGCCGCCGTGAAGGCGGCATCGACATAATCGTCGATGCGCTCCCCAACGATCACCTTGCGAACCCACTTCGTGCAGGATTGGAACACGGTAAGATGATCGAGCTCCTGGAATGCATTGCGGTCAGCCTGATCTCGTTCGACATCCTGGACGAGAGCAACGACCGGAACGCTTGCCTTCAGCGCTTCGGCCAGCGGCGGAACGAGAAGCGTTGCGGCAGGTCCGTTCTGTGCTGCTACCACGCCGATCTTGCCGGACAGGCGTGCGTAGCCGTCGGCCATGGTCCCTCCCATGTTTTCCTGGCGATAGGCGACCTGACGGATGCCGATTGCTTCGGCCGCGAGGATAACCGCCGAAGGCAGGCTCTGAGCAAAGATATGGGTGACGTCGTGCCTCTTCAGGGAAAGGGCGATCCGCTCGGCGACGGTTAGATGATCAGTTGCCATGGTCACATGCCTGCTTCGGTTGGGGTTGCTTCAAGGATTGAAAGGAAGTCTGCAAAGGCTGAGATGACCGCGTCACCGTCAGCAGTCGTCATTGCCGTCGAAAGGCACGCCGCAGCACCATTGGGAAGCAGGATGCCGCAGTTGAGGAAATGCCTGGAGAGGCGGCCCATCAACTCGGCCTCTCCCGGCGCGAGATACGCTTCGCGGAAGTCCGTTGGCTGCTTTCCTTTCGGGTGGATGCGAAACAAGGATGCAGCCCCCGTCACGCTGAAGGCTGCACCGTGGCGCTCGATTTCCCTTCGAAGCCCGGCGCGGATGCGATCGCCAAGACTCTCGAGTGAAGCGAAAGCACCATCCGTCATCGCTTCCATGGCGACCCGGCCGGCGACCATCGACACGGGATTTGCCGAAAACGTGCCGCCTTGCGGCAGCAGCGGCTTACCGCTGTCGCTTGCGAACACGCGCATTACCTCTTTGCGGCCGCCGATCGCCCCGACAGGAAACCCTCCACCGATGATTTTGCCGGCCGCGATCAGGTCGGGGTGGAGACCATAGCGGGCTGAAGCCCCCAAATATGACTGCCGCAGATTGAGGACCTCATCGGCTACGATGAGAATTCCGTATTGCTTCGCAATCGCCTCGACAGCAGCAAAAAAGCTCGGCTCCGGAGCAATCAGCCCGGCGCGGCTTGGCATCGGATCAATCAGGATACAGGCCAGCGACGGGGCAGCCGCAGCGATCCGGCGCTCCAGATCCGCGATATCGTTGAAGCGGATCACGGTTACCTCCTCACCTACCGAAGGTGGCATACCGCGATAGGCGGGTACGGCCAGCGACTGCGGTGGGTCGTTCCACATGGCCGGCGACACCGCCTGCCCCGTTTCCGCCCAATCGTAAGCGCCGTGATAGGCACCTTCGATCCGGGCGATGCCTGGCCGGCACGTAAAGGCGCGAGCAGCCTTGATCGCAAACATCACAGCCTCGGTCCCGCTGTTGACGAAGCGAATATGCTCGAGCGCTGGAATGCGCTCGATCAACAGCTCGCCCAGAGTGATCTCGTGCTCAGTCGGGTTGGAGAAACACGTTCCGCGATGAAGCAGATCCGCAACCGCATCGGCAACTGGAAGAAAGCCATGGCCGTGTATCAGCGTCGTGAAATTATTGTTGAGGTCGAGAAGGCGATTGCCGTCGACGTCGATGAGATAGGCGCCTTCCCCGCGTGAAATGTATAGCGGGCTGGGCTCGTGATCGACCGTGACCCGCGTGATCCCGGTCGGAAATACGCGACGACCCCGTTTGAAGAAATGTTCGGATCTCGACCGGGGAAATCCCCGGCCGCTGCGAAAGACATCTGGGTGAAACATTCTGATCTTCTCCGGCCAACGCGGGTCGCGGCGCAACCCTTCATAATTTTGTTATAACAAAAATCATGAACCCGAAGAAGTTGCAACAAAATAATCTGGCTGCCTTTGCTATTACCGCCTGAGACGCTCCTGCGCGGCCTTCTTCAGGCGCCGGTAGCCGTCTCGAATGTCGTTTTCCATTGCGGCACGGACTGCAGAAGGGTCTTTGTCCACCAAGCCCTCTATCGCGGCCATGTGGTTGTGGACACCGTATTTTGCTTCCGCGAACTCGGGATAGAGGTCGTGGAACGAGGCCCCCACCCTTAACCACAGGGCTTCAATGGTCGAAAGGAGGTGCGGCATCTCGCACAGCCGATAGATCGTGAAGTGGAATTCCTTATTGTCGTGAAGAGCGTCGGAGTAGCGCTTTTCGTCGAGCGAGAACGTGATTTTCTCCTGCAGCGCCAGGAGCTTGTCAACGACGTCATTGGTTGCGCGAAGCGCGCCTTTTTCGGTCGCCAACCCTTCGAGAGCAAGCCGCATCTGCGTGACTTCATAAAGCGCCGCAAGATCGAGATGCGGGACGATGACAGTTTTAGGACCCACCATGACGAGCGCGCCCTCGAAGACCAGGCGGTTGATCGCCTCGCGCGCAGGCGTGGCGCCAACATTCAACATCTCGGCAACCGAGCGGATGGGCAACTTATGACCGGGCTTGTAGGCACCACGTGTGAGTTGCTCCTTGATCGATGAATAGGCGAAATCGCTGAGACGTCCAGACTGCAGATCCGACGCCGGCGATTCCTCTCCGGTTGTAGTTTCGTTCAATTTTGACCCCCAAGCGTTGACATCTTCACATTTTTGTTGCAACAAAAATGGAATAGACGAAAAACGATGCCGTAATGTGACAGCATAACGGTATCGCAACTATTCGCAACGCCCTGGCCCCGGAAGGCCACGCCCGAAACAAGCTGCCGGTCTTGCCGGCATGACACCCACAGCACCCGGCGCCGCACGAGCGGAGCCGGGAGGTTTCAATGCGTGCCAAAGCACGCAAATGAGGAGATATCATTTTGATTGGTGCGCCTGTTTTTATCGATCGCATAGGCAAGGTCTACGGCAGCCAGACTGCCGTTGGCGCAGTGACCTTGGACATTTCGGCAGGCGAATTCCTGTCGATCCTCGGGCCGTCGGGATCAGGCAAGACGACGCTTCTGACAATGATCGCCGGTTTCGAAAGCCCATCTGCCGGACGTCTCGTCATTGGTGGGCGCGATGTCACGGCCATATCGCCCGATCGCCGTAATATCGGGATGGTCTTCCAGCGTTATGCCCTGTTCCCGCATCTGACCGTCGCCGAAAACATAGCCTTCCCGCTGAAGATGCGCGGCATCCGCAAAGACCTCAGGGCCGAACGCGTTGGCCGGGCGCTCGACCTCGTTCAACTTCCAGACTACGCCAAGCGCTACCCTCACGAACTGTCCGGCGGCCAGCAGCAGCGAGTGGCAGTCGCGCGAGCAATCGTGTTCGAACCGCCTGTTCTCTTGATGGACGAGCCACTCGGAGCGCTCGACAAGAAGCTGCGCGAATCCATGCAGATCGAGATCAAGCAGTTGCAGCGGCGCCTCGGCGCGACGGTCATTTACGTGACGCACGATCAGGAGGAGGCGTTGACGATGTCCGACCGGATCGCGGTTATGGCAAAGGGACAACTCGCGCAGCTTGGAACCCCGGCGGACCTTTACTGCAATCCGCAGAGTGCCTTTGTCGCCGATTTCATCGGCAAGATGAACTTCCTGACCGGAGAATTCCTGGGGGAGACCGCCGACAGCCGGACGATCAGACTGGGTGACGACGTGGTCATCGATACGCCGGGCGCTGTAAATGGTTTCGAGAGTTTGGCAAAAGCAGGCGATCACGTTCGGCTCGCGTTGCGGCCAGAGCGCCTCGGCCTTGCATTGCGAGGCACCGGGGGAAAGAACGCCCTTCCCGGCCGGATCGAAACGTCGGTCTTTGCCGGCTCCTTCGACCTCCATCTCGTTCGCACCGATTTCGGAAGCGGAGAGATCATTCAGGTGCAGATCCCTGCCGATGGAAAGAGGATGCCCTTTGCAATGGGGACACCGGTGGATGTCATCGCCGAACGGGACGGCCTACGGCTCTTTGCGGTCGCGGAGGCATGAGATGACCATGGCCGTCGACAATCTACCCCTTGCACCAACCCGTCCAGCAAGCTGGTTTTTCTCACGCTCGGCACGCCGGTATTCGCACGCGCTGACGCTCCTCTTGATTTCGCCGTTGATGCTCTTGCTGGCCGGAGGCTTCATCTATCCGATCGGGCGGCTTGTCTCTCTGAGTTTCATGGCGTCCGGATTCACGCTGGAGCACTACGAGCGGATCGTCAGCGAGCCACTCTATTTGGAAGTTCTGCTTCGCACGCTGCAGACGGGTGCAATCGTAACAGTGGCGAGCCTGCTGCTTGGATATCCGGTTGCCTTTCTCATGGCCCGCACCAAAGGCAAGACGGCGATAATCGTATCGGCAGCGGTGTTCGTACCGCTATGGACCTCAGTGCTGGTGCGATCCTACGCCTGGATCGTGCTCCTCCAGCGAAACGGCATCGTGAATGGTCTTCTGATCGAGAGCGGCCTCATTAGCAGCCCTTTGAAGCTTATTTACACCGAAGGCGCCGTGATCCTTGCTATGACGCATGTCCTGATGCCCTTCATGATCCTGCCGATCTACAACGCTCTTCGCACTATTCCTGCCGAGTACGCCCAAGCCGCCCGCAATCTCGGTGCCGGCCCGATCGGCGCGTTCATGAGCGTGACCTTGCCGCTCAGCTTGCCCGGAATCTTTGCCGGCTGCGTCATGTGCTTCATCCTGGCGATCGGCTTTTATATCACGCCGGCACTCGTCGGCGGGCCTGGAGCATTGATGATGGCAACGCTGATCGGTCAGCAAACCACCGTCCTGCTTGACTGGCCATTTGCAGCAGCGCTCGCGACCATCCTTCTGACCACGACGCTGGTCTTTGTCCTTGTGTTCCGCAAGGCGCTTTCCCTCAGCAAAGGAATGAACAGTGTCAACTGAACCCGTAGCCATTGCCCCATTCGCAGCCTATCGCGTCAACGGCACCCACCGACCTTACGGCAAAGCGGCCTTGCGGCTCCTTGGCGGCCTCTTGATCGGAGCAATCCTGTTCTTCCTGGTTCTGCCGACCCTGCTCGTTATCCCGATTTCGCTGAACGACAGCAGCTATATCGAGCTTCCGCCGAAGGGTCTGACGCTTCGCTGGTATGTCGACTTTCTCTCCGATCCGGACTGGTGCGCGGCAACGATCTTCAGTCTGAAGATTGCACTGGCGACGACGATTGCCTCGACGGTCATCGGGACATTGGCGGCCATCGGGCTCGTGCGCGGCAATCTGCCGGGAAAGACCCTTCTGCAGGCATTGTCGCTAGGGCCGATGATCGTTCCCCATGTTGTCTTTGGCGTTGCCCTCTATCTGGTTTTTTCCCCGCTCAGCTTGACCGGTAATTTCTCAGGCTTCCTCACCGCGCACACCGTGCTTGCGGTACCCTACGTGATCATCACCGTGTCGGCGGCACTCGAGCGCTTCGATACGTCGCTCGAGCTTGCCGCACTGAATTGTGGGGCAAGCCGGAGCCGCGCCTTTTTCAGCATTGTGCTTCCTAATATCGCGCCGGCGGTGGCTGCGGCTTCGGTCTTTGCGTTTCTGGCGTCATTCGATGAGGCGACCGTCGCCTTCTTCATTTCCGATACCGGCGGCAAAACAATCAGCCGCAAGATGTTCGAGGACATCGATTTCAATCTCACCCCGGTCATAGCAGCGGTTTCGACACTGCTCGTTGCAGTATCGCTGCTTCTCATGGGGACCATTCATCTCCTTACCGGCCGCGGGGAGGATTAACGTGGCCCATAATCGGACGAAGGAATACGCGATGATAGAGCGAACCAAGATCAAGCCTTTGCTGCTTGCGGCTTGCCTCGTGTTTGGAGGTGCGGCGGCGGCGCAAGCCGGGGAACAGGTCATCGTTGCGACCACAGGCGGCGCCTATGATGCGGCGCTTCGAAAATTCTGGTTCGAACCGTTCACCGAAAAGACCGGCATCAAGGTTGTTTCGGTCGCAGCAACGAATGCCGAGATGCGGGCGAAAGCTGCGGCTATGGTGAAGACCGGCAATGTAACCTGGGACCTTTACCCGGACGGCGAGATCCAGGCGAGTGCTGAGGCGCATCGGCTGACATCTGAAGACCTGACCGAGTTCTGCAAATCCTTCCAGGGCCGTCCGGACCTGGTCGGGGATGCCTGCATCAGCGGCGGGGCCAGGCTGTTTTCCACCGCAACGCTGATGGCCTACGACCCGACTGCCTTCAAGGACGGAAATCCGTCGAGTTGGGCCGATATGTGGGACCAGACAAAATTTCCCGGTGGTCGCTCGTTTCCAAACTTCGACGATCCATGGCGGGTCATGGCTGCCGCACTGCTGGCCGATGGTGTTCCCCGCGATAAGCTCTTTCCGCTCGACGTTGAACGCGCCCTCAATAAGCTCGACGAGATCCGCCCGGCTATATCGCTCTGGTGGAAGACCGGCGACCAGAGCGTTCAGGGCTTTCGCAACGGCGACTACAGCATCGGGCAGATCTGGCTGACACGCGCAAATACACTGAAGGCGGAAGGACGCCAGATCGGCTGGTCCAAGCAGGCCTCGTTCCTCGTCGGCGATCGCCTGACAATCATCAAGGATGCACCGAACCGCGCAAACGCTTTGAAGTTGGTCGGCTACTGGCTTGACCATCCGGAGGCGCAGGCCGGGGTGTGCGACGAACTCCTTTGCACGCCGCCGAGCCGCAAGGCGATTGACTTGATGTCGCCGGCTGCACGCGCGGCACTGCCGAGTGATGATGATATCCGGAATTACATCGTCATCCCGGACGCCAAATGGATCAACGACAACGCCGCGATGATGCTCGAGCGTTGGAACGCCTGGATCCGATGATCCATCCATCTCCGGGCGGCGTTACCGCCCGGAGGGGTGGAAATGGTTCCTTACCCCTTGAGAGCACGGTTGATGGCGACAGCGACGGCGCGTACTTCGGCAGCCATGTGGCCGGCCGTCGGGCATATCCGCAGCCCCGCCCTTCCCTTGGCCACCGTTGGAAAGAAAATGGCCGACGTGTAGTAACCGGAATCGAGCACCAGTCTGGCAGCGCCGATTGCCGCAAGCTCGTCACCGACGACAACGGTCCTGATCGGGAGACGGGACCCCGACTGTGCGGTCGGCACCAGTTCGTCGAAAAGAGAGATGTATTCTGCGAGCGCCCTTTGCCGCACGCCCAATTCCGGTGTGCGATGGACCGACTGAGAGGCGAGAGCTGCACCGATCGCCGCAACATTGATCGAGGCCGAGAAGGCATGCGCGAGAGCAAAACGCCGGAAGATCTCTTCCTGGAACGCCGTAGCGAGCATTAGCATGCCGCCCGAGGCTCCGAAGCCCTTTCCAAGAGAGGCTGCGATGATCGTCCGGTCACCGAGACCGTCAGGCATTTGCGAACGGGCAAAACCCTCGCCTCTTTCTCCGAAGATCGATATGCCGTGAGCATCGTCGATATAGAGGAAGAGGCCGTATCGGTCCTGCAGCTCGCGCAACTCCTTGATCGGGGCGCAGCCACCCATGGAATACACACCGTCGCAAACATAGGCGACCGTATCGTTCTGGCGGCAAATTTCTTCGAGCGCCTGAAGATCGTTGTGACCTATAGTTCGAACCTCGCATTCCTCTGCAACGACGGGCTTGTTGAAGGCGAGCGTTGCATGCGCGAGACGGTCGAACACCATGACCGGTTTTTTGCCGGCCGTGAGAACGCCGGACGCAATCAGCGGAAGCGCGCTCAAATTGGCAGCAAGCACCGTTGTGTAAGTGATCACCCTCGCACCGAAAAGATCGGAGAGAGCATCCTCGAGGTCTCCGAGGACTGCGAAATTCAGCCGCGTACGGGCGCAGGACCAGTGCAGCGTTCCGTAACGCCGGACCGTTTCAATTGCGCCTTCGATAATTGAGGGGTGATTGTCGAGCCCGAGATACGAGCAACGGACGAAGTCGACGACACGCTCTGATCGGCGCTCCCAAACCGGCAGTTCCACCGCTCGACCGTCGGACGGGTGGACATAGAGGGCCATCAGGCCGTCGAGATGGGCGGCTGCAAAGTGCGGACTTGCGTGGCTGATCAGGCCCGCGGTGTTTCTGTGGGATGTTTTCGCCGATCCGGCGCCCGATACTGCCTCTTGCATATTGTCCTCCCAGTTGATTCCATACTATTCACGCTATGCGCGTACTCTGTGTTTATGCAACGAAGGAGACAGCAAATTTTCGGGAAGTTTCGGTGAACATGTGAACGTAGCGAAGTCATATGTTTCAGGTGATATCGATTGCGTATCCTTCCTTTGGCACGGTGCGGATCACATCGCGGCCAAGCGCCCGCTTCAACGCCCGCCGGAGGCGGCCGATATGAACATCGACCGTCCGCGGCTCGACGAAGGCTGATTTCGGCCAAGCGACGGCGATCAGTTCCGTGCGGCTGAGAACGCGCCCCGCGTCACCCATAAGAGCGCTCAGCAGACGAAACTCTATCGGGCTGAGATTGACCGGCATACCCCGTACCAGCACACGCCGGCCGCCAACGTCCAGCTTCATATCGTCAAATATTGGAACGAGGTGGCTAGGCATCTCGTCGGAAGAATTGCCTATTTTATCGTGAAGGTAAGACAGTAGCCGTTCCGGTGGTAACGGCCTTGCAAAGCTCTCATCGACATCGGCTTTCAGTATGTTGAGATAGGCGGCCTTTTCGGCTACGAGCGCGATGAGTGTGAGGTTCTCTGCAAGCCCCTTTTCCGCAAGCCCAGAGGCGATATCAGTCAGGACTTGCGAACCCGGCTGGCAGTCGACGATGATGGCTGCAGCGCCGCGCTCCGCAGCGGTCATCACGGCCTCGTTTGGAATATCGACCAGCACCGTCCGGTATCCGGCCCCCCTCAAGATGTATGACAGCATCAAATAATAGTCGGCATCCCGAGATACTATCGCCAGAAGTGCGCTCATCGGCTCGATCCGCCAGCCGTTGAGCCCGTTCTCGCTATTTTTGATACGACAAAATTATCACTGAATCGCCTCATTCTGGGTAACGCCTCAAGCCTTATGTGTAGACAGCCGCTGAAAGAATCGCAAAAGCGCTCTCACTGCGGGTATTTTTATAGCTTGCTTTTCTATTTTGTTACAACATAATGTTGCGTGTGAGAAGCACTTCGCGCTGAAGCGCAATTTGCCAGGGACGGCACGTGATCGTGGCCCACTCGGTGGGATCGACGTCCGGCATGAATTGATGGCCTGTTTCCGGACGGTAACGGGGCTTTCTGATGCGCGAAACGTTCGAAGGGTTCTCAGCCGGCTGCGCCGCAGCCACACCGGATTTTTGGAGTGATGCAGATGTTGGGGACATAAGTGCTGCTGTCCGTTCGGTTTACGGACAGCATGCGAAAACAGCGGCCGCCTGGTGTGCTATAGGCGCGCGCTCAGACGGTCGGTCAGGCGATTTCAAGTTTTGGACCCGGGTTTTCGAGCTTCTGGGGACAGAGGAGATTGTGGAAATCTGAAAGCAAAGGCCAGGGTCATAGACTTTCAACGTGACGTCGCATGCGTATTCGGTCCGACGGCATTCCGAGGACGGGACGCGTAGCCGTGGGGCTTGCTTTGCAATATAGAACGCGGTGCGGGTCGCGGACGATCCCGTCGGAATGTGTCTCGCACTGGGCGATGACCACTACTTTTCGCCCTTCATCGTGCTTCAGAGATCAATGCCGCGTCTGCGGTTAACCGTGCGCTGGCGCCGTTCCGAGATGATCCGCTCGCTGCTTTCCGAGCGAACCGTCTGCTGCAGGACCTTCAGCCTTTCCTGCATCGCCTCGAAGGCGCGACGCTGTGTTTGTGGCACACGGTGGATGAGATCCTTTTCGCCGCGAACGATGGCGTTGCGACCGAAGCGCTCGTCGAGCGTCCGACTGACAGTGGCAAACTCCCCGCGAATGTTGGGGTCAATAGAGGCCGCCGATGCACTCAGCTTGTGGCCGTTATTCTTCGCCTCGGCAGTCAGGCGTGTCAGCACTTCTTCGGCCGCCTTCGACAGGCCGGGGATGGCAACCGCCATGCGCTGTCGCTCCTCGGCAATAGCCTGGCGTTCGGCATCAAGGGTGCTGGCATAGGCTCCGCCGAGCGACCGTAGGCGAGCGGCTGCTTCGGGTACGGCCTGCACCGCCTCTTTCCGCTCCCGGCCGGCAGCCAGCATCCGATCCATGAGGCGATCGGACCCCCGCAATGCACCGTAGGCTGAGGGGTCGTTGGTCACTGCGGCGGCAATGCGGTCGGCGGCAAAACCTTTCTGAAGCAGTTCCTCGATCTTGCCGACAACGCCAGCGGGATCGCGCCAGATCGTTGATGCCACGGCGGCCAGTGCCGCTCGCTGTTGGCGATAGAGAGAGCCGGCCCGAGCACGCGATCTCGCCTCGTCGTCGATCGGGGTTTTGAACTCGGTGACAGCGGCAAGCATGGGGACATACTGCTTCTGCGGATCAGCACTGGCCGCCGCGACGATCTTCGAACGATCCCACCGCTCGACGAGATGCTGTTCCTCGGCAAAGCGCTTCACGGCCTCGAACAGCCGGGTCAACTTCTCGTCTCTGATGCTTGTGAGGTCTTCCGGCATACGCTCGACCATGTTGCGTTCGGCAACCGCATCGGCTTTCGATGTGAAGGCGCTCCAGCCGAAGCGAGCGGTGAGCGCCTCGCTGACCGCCTTGATCTCCTGGACGACGGCACGATCCTCGGCGGCGAGTGCGAAGGCGCTCCTGTAGGCATCGTCCCCTCCTTGCCTGCGCACCGCCTCGATCTCGATGAGACGTGCCACCGCCTTCTTTGAGAGCGCTGGGATCGACAATGACATATACGCGCGGCGTTGTTGCTCGCGGCTTTCGAACCGCTCGGCGTTTCTGCGGAACTCCGTCGCGTGGGCGCGGGCAAGCGGCAACAGTTCCGTCAATGCCGCGGTCGCGATGCTGCGCTCGTCACGTGCGGCGCGACCGCCGATGATTAGGTCGGAGCCACGCAGGCGGCCGAGCCGATCGGGCGCAATAGCAAGATCGTCGGCGAGCCTTCGGGGTTCGATCTTCAAATTCGATGCCAGGGCGTTCAGGGCGACAAGGGCTGCATCCGGTTGACGATAGATCGTCTCGAGCAGCGGCCGCAGAATTGCTTCCCGCTCCATCCAGGCGGG